>DASYUV010000053.1:0-15854 GCA_036000865.1 Binatia bacterium
ATCCGGTGATACAACGGTTCCGCCCTTGATCAGTAGGTCCAGCATGACAATCTCCTTCCGAACAGTTTGAGCGTCCTCATTTCCGCTCGTGTTGCGACGATCCCGTCAAATTGACGCAAAACAGCCCGGTGAACATCAGCACGAGCGCTGCCCATATCCAAAGGCTGTGGCTATCGCCAAAAAACAGCATACCGAATCCGACGCCGAGTAGAGTGGCGATATAGTTCGAGGTTGAAAAGAACACCGGCCCGGCCCGCTTGATGATCTCGAATACCAACACGTAAATGGCCGCGGTATTGACGACTGCGCCGATGACGGCCCAGTGGCCGATGTCCGACGGGCCGTTGAAAAACCACCAACTGCCGGCGACGGCCATGACCGGCACCATGGTGATGGCGGATGCGATCAACAGACCGCAAGCGAGGGTCAGCGATTTTGCCGACGGCGGATGAAGCCACGCCATGAGGATAGTTCCCAGCGCGTAACAGAGCGGCGCGAGCATTCCCAGCGCTACCCAGGCGGCGAGCTCGGGGGACGGCAGGCTCGTTTGAGGAAGCAGCACCAACAAGACACCGATGAAGCCAAGCAGCAGGCCGGCGAGACGAACCCAGCGAAAGCAGTCCATACCCAGAGCAAGCGCGAGGGCGTAGATCATCAACGGAATCAGCATCAGGCCCAGGCTCAAAATCCCGGAGGGTACTTTGGGCGCGACGAGGGCCAGGATGGAAAAAGGCAGCGAGAAGTTAAAGACGCCGGTGACGAGATAAAACCGGAGCGATTTCGTCGAAAGCTCCGGAAGATGGTTCTGCGCGCCGGCGACAATGAGCAAGATTAAGGCTGCGCCCACCGCCTCCAAGAAGACGTAGGGAATGAACGGAACCCCATGGGTCGTCGCCAGCCGGTTGAAAACGAACATCATGCCGAAGGTAAACCCCACGAGAAAAAGCATGCCGAAAACCGCGAGCCCTGGTCTTGTCAATCGATCTATGGGAAGAGTTGCTTCTTGAGCGGTAATCATAGGCACTCGGTGAGTCGGGTAGAACGAATGAGAATCCTGTTAACCTCGGATGGTTCAAACTCGCTAATCCAGTCTGGAGATAAACAGGACTAAGTTTCCGTTGATCTCCGCTTGTGCTCCTCCGCCCAACGCTGAATGAGCGCGTCAGTTTCCGCGCGCCGCTCGGACCAGCGCCAGCGCCATGATGCCGATCGGGCCATCAGCCTCCGGAACCATCCATGGAGGCACGGTAAAGCCTGAGACGAGCATGACCCGGTCGCCGGGCTCGAGTTTTTCCAGAAGCGCTCGCGCGGCAAGCCAGATCAGCGGGCCGGTGAATTTTTTTCTCGCGGCGTCGTAAAGTAAATGCGTAATCGGCGCCGAAGCAAAAGCCGACCCGCCGCCCGAGAGATATATTTGCACGGTTACAAGCCGGTCAATGACCGCGCCCAAGGCATCCAGGAGCTTGAGATCGAAGGCCATAGCCGCTTAAGCCACTGCCGGCTGGTATTCTTTGATCCAGGCCAAAACTTCAGGAAGTTGCACGACGTCGCTGTATTTCTGGCCGATGTCGAAGAGATTGGCGAGGTGCGGCGCTTCAGCGCGGTCGCCGACGCATTCTTCGGGCACGATACCGTGGTAGCCGTACTGCAACGCATCGATGCAAGTGGCGCGAACGCAGCCGCTGGTCGTGCAGCCGGTGATGATCAGAGTGTCGATTCCCATGCTCGTTAGAGTCGCCTGCAAATGCGTGCCGAAAAAGCTCGAAGGATATTTTTTGATGACCATGATGTCCTCCGCCGTTTTCCCCAGGCGCGGATCGATCTCCACCCATTTGGTGCCGGCCTTGAGCCAGCTTAGAGCCGGCACTTTTCGTCCCCACACGCCGGCATCTTTGAGATGCTCTTCATAAGCGCAGGCGGTGAAAAAGACCGGGATTTGTTTTTGATGGGCGGCGGCGATGAGATCTTTGCACGATGCCACCACGCGGTCCAGATCGCCGCCCAGCGGGCACGTCGCGTCCGTAAATCCCAGTTGCAGATCGATGACGATGATCGCCGGCTTTTTGCCGAACCCCATGCGGCCGCCCATGCCGTGTTCCTGGTAAAACTTGCGGTCCCTTTCAAAGACATCTTTGCTCATAACGTCCTCCGCTATGCGTTTAAATAGTTTTTATAATACCAGTCGGCGATTTCTCCTCCGGTGGTGATCCATACCTTTTTACGTTTTGCGATATATTCCAGCGCCTTGGCGAAATATTTCATGCGGAATGGCGCACCGATGATGAAGGGATGGAGCGCGATGGCCATGACGCGGCCGTGGGTTTTTCCCTCGTCGTAGAGCACGTCGAACTGGTCTTTGATCGCCTGCATGAAGTCGGCGCCGCTGTTGCCCTTACCGAGGAAGAACGGAATATCGTTCAGCTCGATGGCATAGGGTACCGAGATCATCTGCCCTTTTTTGACTTTCATCGGATAAGGCTGGTCGTCGTTGCACCAGTCGCAGAGATAACGGATGCCGTGCTCCGCCAAAATATCGGGCGTGCTGAACGTCTCGGCCAGCGCAGGCCCGAGCCAGCCTTCGGGCGCTTTCCCGGTGGACTTGGTAATCGTCTGAACGGTTTCGCGGATGACCTTTCTTTCATCTTCATCGCTGAGACCGGTCAAAAACTTGGAATTGGTGATCGCGTGACCCATGAACTCCCATTTCCGTTTTTTTGCCTCTTCAATGATCACCGGATAGTGATTGCAGACGTCGGAATTGAGCGCGACTGTGCCGCGGATTTTGTATTTGTCCATCACCTCCATGAGCCGCCACACGCCGACTCGCGGCGCGTAATCGCGCCAGCCGTAATTGAGTACGTCGGGAACGAGATTAGAGGGGTAGAGCGACGTTGAGGGAATTTCGAATTCATAGTACTCGATATTGGGGATCACCCACACCGCTACCCTGGCCCCATTGGGCCATTTGAGCGGCTTTCTCTTAATGATCGGCGAGTAATCGAAGCGGTTGTGATCCATAAGTCCTCCCTTTGCGGTTGACCCCTAGTGCCGCGCCCTTCGAAGCATTGCACTGGGTGTAGCCCAGTTGTCTGTTTCGAGCTCCGGGGAGTTGACCAGAAAGGTATAATCCCCGATCCTGTTGTGAAAACTGACATTGGAGTGAAAGTCCCTCTGTAAGTCTGCGAAGACAATCCCCGTCAGATCAGGAGTGTCAGGGACTCCCGTATCCCCCCAGATAAAAAATAGAAACTTCCACAGCTTCCCTGCCATATCCCAAATATCGGCCAGTTCAGTTATGAGGTAGATAGCATCAATGTATACCCGCTTCCTGCTGTAGTTGGCTCCGGGGAGGTGAGGAACCCCGTCCAACAAAATCATTTCAGGCCGTAGCTCCCAGGTGGAACGGGGAAATTTATCCGGAAAATTAGGAAAAACAAAATCTTCCTTTGTGGCCCCCTTCGCCCTCGCTCCCAGATTACTTGGCGAGGGACCGAGCATAGGCTTGCGGCCCGCAAGCTTCCATGACCAGGTGAGGACCGGGTCACCCTGGATGTCAAAGTCTGTGGCGTAGGACACGCTGTAGGGCGATGAAGGCTCAAATCGTTGGGTGGAAGGAACCCGGCGGGTTCGCCTGAGGGCGGGGATGTAGAGGTCTGTGTCCGGGAGCCGCGAGCCATCGTAGTAGACCGTAGTTAGAATCCCGAGACCGTAAGAATCGAAGGGTTCGTTCAAGGATAAGATAACCCGGTGCAGCTCGTCTTTGTATTTTGGTACGACTGGTTTCGGATCGACCACCAGGCGTCCCACACTTTGGATCTGCCCGAAGAGGCCCGAATCGTGCCTGACCAGGGTGCCATTAGTGTCTATATGGTTCTCCGTATAGACCACCCTGAGGTTGTCATAGCGACGCGGACTAAAACTAAAATCCCAGATGGCTTCAAGAGCAGTCTTGGGCTCTGGAAAAGGGAAACCGCCTGTCCACGGCCCGCCGCCCTTGTGCCAGAGCTGTCCTTTGCCATCAACAACCGCCTGGCCCTTATTACGCAAGGTAGCCTCCAACCAAAACCTGGGCACTTTGGATTCCGGTCTCGTCGTTGTCTCAGCGATCTTGATCTGAGCTCCCCGCTCAAGTTCTACCACTAAACCTTCAGGGGCGATGTCTTTGATGAGCTGAGCGTTATCCTTTGAGATAATCATGCCAGGTTTGATGCGGCCCTTGGTATATTTCTCGATCGACAGGACCTCTTCGGGATAGGCCGCCGCGATGCTTTTGCCCTGCCCGATCAGCGGCAACACCGGTTGCAGCAGACCTGCCCCGGCCCAAGCTCCCGCCTTTTTCAGAAAGTCTCGTCTGGTCCAATGATCGAAATAGTTAAATTCTTTGTAGCTTCGTTCTTTCATGTGTCCTCCCTCGTTAAATCTTGCAGACGATCTAGAAGCCCCACGTAAAGCGGAAAAACGGCCCGTTAACAAAATTCAAGTTGCTGCCGAAGCGGGAACCTCTTTTTTCGGCGCCGCCGAATTTATTATAGAAGAGATCCAATCGCACGTGATTGCCCACTTCCCAGTGGACCCCAGGTTGCAGCCAATGGGCATCATCAGTGTCGAAGAGACCGAAGAATTCCAATGAAACGCGTTTTTCAAATAGAGGCTGCTGAAAGAAGACCGTAAAGACATGCGTGTTGCTGTCGACTTTTGCTCCAGTGGCGTCCGTCAAACCGGCCTTCCTGCCGCCCGTATAAGTTTCAAAAAACTGAAAGCCAATGGTCATCGAGTCCAAACCTGGAATGACATAGGTTGGGCGATCTACGGCCAGAACGGTTTTCCAAACCGGCCGGTCAACGATGCGCGTAGGAGTGGCGGCAATGGTCCTCAAGAATGGTGAACTCGGTGTGACCGTGGTTTCGGCCCGCAGGACGGCTCCTGCCCAATTCCAATTGTAATTGGCTGAGCCACCGAAGACATTGATCCGGGGATGATGCCCGTTCAAAACCACTCTGCAATCTGTCGGATCACCGGTCACAAAGCACCTCGCATCGAAGTTTCGGAATACTCCGATCGCGTCGTCGTTGGGCTTGCTCAAAACATTGAGTGAAAATTGCACAGGTTCGACCGAGCCGGTGATCCGTCCGCCCACTGTCGGTTCCCCTTGATTCACGTTGTTCTTGATCTTCAAGAAGGCCGGCACGACGTTGAACGGTGATCCTTGCGGCGGAAGCAGAGTGGGCGTCACAATCCCGGGATTTAAGATGAACTCCGCGGTGAGATCCGGAATCGTGTTATTTGGTATTGTATAGTTCGCCCGCAGAAACCATTGGGGAATGCGCACCCGGTCGAACTCTTCAAAAATTCGATCGGTGGACAAATTCTGGCTGAGCTCCAGCGGATTGACCGTGTCGAGTACTCGCAGGCCGAGAGCCTCACCCCAAGCGATCTGTTGTTTGCCCATGCGGAGCCACAAGCCGCCGCTGCGGTAATCGGCGTAGGCTTGCCACATCTCGGCTTTGAAATCATTGCCGCCGCCGCGAAGCATCGAGCCGTTGCCGGCAAACCGGTTCGGCAAGGACTCATACTGTCGAAAATGGTTGTCGGCAATTTTTGTCATGTCGAAGAAGAGGCGTGGCTCAAGTGTGATGCTCCAGTTCTCGTTGAACTTGCCAAAGATGTTCAAATCGAGAAGCTGCCGCATCAAGAGAAGATCCGGCTTACCGCCTCTTTTCTGCAATCCGGGCGAACAAAAGCCGATGAGGCCGGGAACGCATGCGAAGTTATTTGGGTTGGCATGCTCGGTGGGAGTGACTACCGTGTACTGATAAAAGCCGGTAATTTCAAAATCGCCGATCCGGTACTGACTCCAAGCAGTCGATGGGATCGTCACCGCGAGCAAAATTAGCAACCCCCATCTTACAAATTTAGCCTGCTGCATGTTTTACCTCCTCTAAATAGGTGATATCGCCGTAATTGATTCTTTCAATGATTTATTCTCGTCGTTGCGTCGTTCAGTCTCAGTGATGGAAAAATAGTCCCTTCTGAATAAATTTCGGTTGCAAGATGAGCATGAAGGCCGACTGGAAGAACAGGGCCAAGATGACGTGGGCCAACATGACCGCTGAAAGCAGCAGCCCCATCTCGGCCTGGAAGCGAAGGCTCGACATGAAATACCAGAGGATGATGCCCACCACCATTGTCGTCGCCGTGAAGAAGATCGCCTTCCCGGTGGTAAAGATCGAGGCCGGAATGAGCTTGGAGTAGTCCGGATTAATTCGGTACTCTTCGCACATCCGGCTCATGAGATAGATGTTGTAGTCGATGCCGATTCCCATGCCGACCGCGCCGATCGGAAGAGTGTTCACATCCAGACCGATTTCCAAGTGATACATGATGGCGGAGGTAATGAGATACGCCATGTTCGAAATCACCGTGAGCAGCAGCCCGGCCGTAAAGGAACGATAGATGAAGGTGGTGATCGCAAAAATCACCAGAGAGATCAGAATGACAGTGACAATTTCCAAACGTCCGATAGTGTCGTTGAGAGCGCCAAGAAGGCCAATGGTCCCGGAGGCCAGGCGAACATAGAGATCGCCTCCGCCGTCCTTTCGGTTGTCCGCCATAAAGCTCGAAGCTCTTTTGAGCGCGCGCTCGACGGTGCCACTGCGGTGGTCCTTGTACCAAACCGTCACGTTTCCCGCGCTGAAATCCCTGGTAAACAAACGGTCAAAATCCCCAGGGCTGGAGCCAGTCATGGACAACTGGAAGATCATGGCAGAGTCGGCATTGGTCTCGGGGATGACATTCCATTTCGGGAATCCGCCGTGGAAAAGAGCGTTGACCTGCGAGACCTGGTCGGCGAAAGAAAAAGTCGCGCCAACCTCAGGGTCAAGCTCCATGTAGCGCTGAAACCGCTGCATTAGATTGAGCCCGTCGCTGGTCTTGACGCTCTCGGGTTTCCCCTCAATGACCACTTGCAGCACATCGAAGCCCGCGAAGCGCTCGTTGATCTTTCGAATCGCCGTGTTGTAAGGAGAATCGGGCCATAAAAGCGGCGTGCCGGGATTCACGTCGCCGACGCTCCGGTTAAAGGCCCACCAGCCTGAGCCTATGGTGACGACGAGAAAAAACACGCAGGTCGTAATGGCCCACCGGGGGGTGGAAGAGAAAAGAGCGATAAAGCTGAAAATCCGATAGAGCAGTCCGTCCTTGCGCGCGGAACTGAGAACGACTTTTTGGACGTTTTTCGGCGGCGGCAGATACGACAATAAAAGGAACGTCAGCAAGACCGCCGTAATCACCAGGGAGAGAGACCAGAGGCCGCAGACGTAGGCAAGTTTCTCGATCAGCCGGATCGGAGCAATGGCGATTATAAATAAACCGGCGGCATCGCAGACGATGCCGACGACCCCCGGAGGAAATAGCGACACTAATGACTCGACGCTAGCCTTTCTGATGTCTCCTATCTCGTTGTAGATTTCAAAATAGCGCTCGCACATCTGCACCGAGTGGCTGAGCGCTCGAGCGACCAACAGAACCGGCACCACGATAATCAGTGGGTCGAGGTTATAGCCCAACAGACCCGCAAAGCCGAAACCCCAAATGGCGCTGACGATCCCCACCACCAGAGGCGTCACAACTCCCGCGACATTGCGAAAATGCATGACGAGAAAAAATCCCATGGCGAGCAGCCCCAGAGCGAAGATGACGTACATCTCTTGTTGGTAATGGTAAACCCAACCGGTAAGCATCGGCTGGCCGGCGGCATGGATCTCGTGGTCGACGTCCTGCAACTTTTTGATGATGTCATTGACCGAGGTAAAGATGACGTCGAAATCGGTCAGCCGCTCGATGAAAGTAGCTTGGATAAGCGCCGCGTCTTCGCGAAAAGACACCAGGGCGCCCACAACACCGCCTGTGGAACGTGCCTTCTCGCGCAATGTCGCAATTTCCTCCGGCGTGTTCGGCACCGCGCCGACCAAAAGGTTAGTGGCCTGAATGCCGCCGATGGTGGCTTCCACGTGCTTGACCTTGCGGGAAGCGAGGGAGAGGATCTGATCGTGATCGACGCCGGGAATCAAATCGATCAGTCTGGTGGCTTCTTGGATTTTCTGCAGCGTTTTGGGGTTATAGATGGTGCCTTTTTTTACCTCGATGACAATTGAAACGGTAAACGGCGAGCCAAACGCGGGATACTTTTCAAAGACTTTGATGTGGGGATGATTTCTCGGATACAAATCGGAGAAGCGTGTGGAGATATCGAGATGCTTCACCTCCCAGGCGAAAAAGACTGTTAAAAGGGCGACAACGATGGTTGCCGCCAGCCGATAATAGTAGAGCCGTTCCGCCCAGAGTCTCATGGTGTTTTCTTTCCTGTTTCCGAAATGAGTTTGTCCAGGGCCAACAGACGAGTCGTGCCCGCCCGGCCGACGGCGATGGCTTCGCTGCTCTTGAGAGCTACGGCTGTTAACCAATGGTCTTCTGAGTTGGAGCCGATCGATTGCCAATTTGCGCCATGATCGCGGCTGGCCAGGATCACTCCGTCGCCGACGATGACAGCGCGATCATCCTCAACTGAAAGGTCGTAAAGATCGCGCTTGGTTTCTAACTGCACCGACGACCAGTGCTGGCCGCCGTCGATAGTCTGAATGAGGTTTCCCGCCTGGCCGATGGCCCAGCCACGGCGGTCATCAAGAAACTTGACGGCGTAAAGCTGGGGGAGGTCGCTGCCATGGCGTTGTGAGACCCACGTCTGACCTCCGTCTTTGGTGTGCAAGACCAGACCGAATTCACCGACAATCCAGCCGATCTCGGGAGAGCTGAAGTAAACAGCGTTTAGATTGGGCTCAACGTAGCCGGACTCTTTGATGATCCGTTCAATCAGCGTGTCCCATTTCAGCTCGTGCTTGTTCCAACTCCGGCCTCCATCCGAGGTGGAGAGCGCGGTGCCAAATGCGCCTACGGCGAATACCCGAACAGGACTTGCAGCATGGATACCTAAAAGTTGGTCCTTCGTGCCGGAATTTTGCGCTTGCCAGGTGGCGCCGCCGTCATTGGTGGCCAGCAAGGTTCCGCCGCTGCCGGCGATAAAGCCATGCTCATGACCGGCAAAAGATACCGCGGAGAGCGCCCGGTTGGTTCCGCTCGCGCGGCGCTGCCAGCTTTTGCCGCCGTCCGCCGTGAGAAAGATCAGTCCGAATTTACCAACCGCCACCTTGTTGCCGGCGTGGCGTCCGTCGATCGCCAGGAAGTCATCGTGGACCGTCAGCATTTTTTCTTTAACCTGTGGCGATTTGCCGTGCCGGATGTAACTCGCTAGAAAAAACCAAGTGAGAAACGCGACGAAACATGCCAATAAAAGATTGCCCACCCGGGTGTACTGGGTATTTTCCATTTGACCAAAGCCTTTGAAAGTTCAGCTTGTGAATCCCGTTTGAAAGGACTCTATGACCGATCTTTTCCAGAACAAATGACAGACCAGCACAACGGGCACGCAGGGCAGTAACGCGTCTGCCGCCGCGGCTGCGAGCCCCAGCCTTATGTGTCTCGAATCCTTAGTCACGCGCCTTTTCCTTAGCCTGGAGCGATCTTTCGGTTTCCATCAGGTGAGATCGCATCGCCTCACAAGCAGCGCGCTTATCTTTTCTTTCCAGGGCGCCGAGGATTTTTTCGTGCTCTTTGAAAATTTTTTCCCGCCTGCCATGGGAGCTTAGCGCTTCACGGCCGATCATCTCCATCAGATCGCGGATGTTGGCCAGAACGTCTCTGATTTTTTCCAAGCCTGCGAACGACGCCATAGTGAGGTGAAACTCTCGATCGATTCGAATGAACTCATCCCAACCGGCCTCACCTCCAGGGGTCCTTTTGTGTCGCTCGAAGATGCCCTCCAGATCGGCGATTTGCGCTTTGGTAATCGAACCGGCGAGCTCGGTAACGACAATACCTTCGAGCGCGTCGCGAATGAGAAAGATCTCCCGTTTTTTTTGCGGCGAAATGAGGAGGGTCACGGCGCCTTTTTTCGGCAAAATTTTTATCAGCCCATCCTTTTCGAGATCCAGAAAGGCTTCTCGGACAGGCGTGCGGGAGATGCCCAAACTCTTGGCGACGAATGGCACCGAGGCGACCGCCCCGTCCGGCAGCTTGCCCCGCAGGAGGAGAGATTTAACCTGCTTGTATGCCTGTTCCTTGAGGCTCGCGCCTCGCTCGACCGGGTTAATCGCACCTGTGAGATCGTCTGCATCTTTAGGACGTAACATGTTACATGCCATACTCCAGCACGACGAAGCCTGTCAAGAATGTAATAGAGAAAAAGAGAATCCGACCACCACCACACAGCTCTCTCCTAAATACGTCCGGTGACTGCTCCACGAGTACTTTTCTGCACTTATCGACCGCGATCCGTCGATTGTGAGCCGGTTGTATGCGACGCTTGGCGCTGTGCTCGGCATCCGCCAAACTCATAAATGATTCTCACCGCTGCACCGGAATCCATCGAGATAAAAATTGGACCAGGCAAAATGGCTGTAAAGTTTACCTCCAAAGAAATATCTCGGAAGTACGACCGATTTGCGCGTTGGTACGATTGGGTTGAAGGCGTTCCCGACGTGCTGGGATTGAGCAGGCTACGCCGAAGACTATTAAAGAGAGCGTCCGGAAAAGTTTTAGAAATTGCCGTGGGAACGGGGAAGAACCTGCGGTTCTATCCCTCTGGCTGTGGGATCACTGCCCTGGATGTCAGTAATGAGATGCTAAACGTCGCCAGAAGACGCGCAGCGAAGTTATCCACGGATGTTTCCTTTTTGCTAGGGAACGCAGAAACCCTTCCTTTTCCTGATAACAGCTTCGACACAGTGGTTTCATCTCTTACGACCTGCACATTCCCGGATCCGCTCGCCGCTCTGGGCGAGATGAGACGAGTTTGTAAGTCTGAGGGAAAGATTCTTCTGCTGGAGCATGGCCGAAGCGATCGCGAATGGCTTGCGCGATTTCAGGACCGCACGGCCCATCGGCTCGCGAAACAACTCGGGTGTCACTGGAATAGAGAGTCGCTGGAGCTGGTGCGAAAAGCGAATTTAAGAATCAAGGAAGCGCGACGACTTTTCTTCGGAGTTTTTCATCAAATCGAAGCAGAACCCGGCCTAGTAGAAAAAAATCGAGTGTGAGACCACATCAACCGTTAACCTTTAATTGAAAATTGGGCTTTTCTAACTGTCTCGAAATGAGGACAGCGTTATTGTTGTGGTCGTTAATGAGAAACACTTTCGGAAACTGAGATCGTGGCGTAAATTCACATCATCTACTCGCCATCCTTAATGCGAGCGCAAAGCGTGTGGCAAGAGGTGTGAAGGCCGAGTGCATTCTGGATAAAACCTCCATTCAATCCTGAAGCGAAAATAGAAGAGGCGAAAATAGAAATGGAATCTTCTTGACAGCACTTCTCCAAGTGATATTCGTCCTCGTAACAAACCTCCCCATCATTGCCAGAAGACTTCTAGCTAACTCTAAGCAGAGGGGTCTTTAATGAACATTCTGCTTCTCTCCATGCCGGACTCTTTCGAGCATACGCCGACCGTTACCATCCGCATGCCCAACGGCGCTCTCACTTCTCTCGCCGGGAACATTGACCCGCACCATCGAATCGCCGTTGCCGATCTCGTTCTAGTCCAGCAGCACATCCGAGCAACTATAGAGCACCTCATGAAGATTCAGCCAGAGCTGGTGGGACTCTCGGTAATGACCTTCCAACGGAAGACCGCCAAAAAGATTATCGAGCTGCTGCGTTCGCTGAGACCGGGGCTTCGGGTCATCGTGGGCGGATATGACCCGAGCATGGCTCCCGAAGCTTATACCTGTAGTGACGTTGACTTCATTGTGCGCGGCGAAGGAGAGATCACTTTTCGCGAACTGGTGCGGGCGATCGAAACCGATCGTGGCTATGAGCGCATTTTAGGCTTGTCATACCGAGAAGCGAATCGTTTCCACCACAATCCGGATCGACCGGTCAGCGATCTTGACAGCCGTGAGATAAGGCTACCTAACCGCGACGCCCGCGTTCTGAGCGGTTATACCATGCTTGGGCGCCAGGTCGACGTCGTCGAAACCTCTCGCGGTTGTACGTTTGATTGCAGTTTCTGCTCGATAATCGCGATGCGCGGTCGCCAATTCCACACTTATTCCTTCGACCGGGTACTCGAGGACATTCGCGACGCTCGAAACCACGGTGCGGAGGCTATTTTTCTCGTTGATGACAACATTACCCTCAACGTGTCGCGCTTCGAGGCGCTTTGCCGGGGAATCATAGACGCCCAACTGAACCATTTAGACTACATTGTGCAGGCGATGACTTCAGCCATTGCAAACCACGGTGAGACGCTCGTGCCGCTGATGCGCAAGGCGGGTTTCCGCTATGTCTTTCTCGGAATCGAGAACATCCTGGAAGAAGATCTAAACTTTCTTCGTGCCAGTTCCAAAAACGCGTGGCGCGAAAAGGGGCGCAAACTTGGCAATGCCGCAATCCAAGCCATCGAGGCCCTCCACCAGCATAAAATGTATGTCGTCGGCGGGCTCATTGTCGGCAATCCGGGAGACACGCGCGAGTCGATAGAGACCAATCTGGATTTCGCGCGCCGCTACGTCGATTGGCCATACATTCAGCACCCCACCCCTTACCCTCGCACACCCATGACCAAAGATTTTTATGAACGCGGGCTGATCATCAACGAGAACTCTGAAGAGTACGACGGCACCACCGCGGTGGTCCGAACCGATCACCTGCCGGCGGAGGAGGTTGAGTTTCTAAGGTGGCGGGCGGAGCGATGGATGAAACTTCGTCACCTGCCGGCGGTTCTATTTCACAGTCCTTGGTTCACGCTATGCAATGCGCCAAAGATGTTGGCGCATATATTTCGCGGCGTCACCATCAAGTCTCTGCTTGGCCTGGAAGACGAAAAAAAGGTTTTCGAGCGCTACCGCGCGATCCGTAAAGCCGAGCGGGCATATGTCTGACTTGTAATTATGGCAGGCGGTTTTTCTTGGACCCTGGCAAGTTGGCCTGGACGCTGATCGTCTTGGCCCTCGCGCAGGCGCTCGGCGCCGACGACGGCGCTGGCGCCAGAGCGTTTATCATAGCGATTCAAAAACCTCTTCGCGCCGAGCGAATCTTGTGAATTTGTACGTGGCCTCAGCAATCAGTCCAGAAAGAAATAATTCTGGCCGCGTGTTCCGATTTTCCCTCAGATCTGCTGAGCAGCGTTAGAAAGAGATGAAATGGCCAACAAGGTTTTTTCTCGTTCCGTCAGGACAACGCAACCGCAGAAACATTCCCGAGTTCAATTCCTATCTTACTCTGATCTCACGAGCAGGCATTTCTTACCTCTTGGGACGAAGGAAAAGACGCCGATGAAAAAAGGGGTCACTATAGTAATATGGTGGTGGCGTTCTGTGGGCATAATCTACTGAGGACCAAAGAAGAAGGTATCTCGCCAAGAGAATTGGTGACGGTATGTCTTTGCCCGCTCGGCTCTCAGCCTCTTCCATAACCTCTCCTACTACCGTCAGCGGCTGCCCTTCGCGGTAACCTTTCTCAAGTGAAACCTCGTTATTCAGCTTGATTACAAAACGCCCTTCTGATTCTCCGATGAGATTAGGACGGCTAGAAGCATTAAGCGGCCGTTGCAGCACCTCCACGGTGTCCCCACCCTCACTATTTTTCACATCCAGGATCTCACCACCCAGGAGAACGAGTTGCCCCTTGTAGGCTTCAGGGTCCTGCTGGAGGTTCCGTAGGCTAACATCCCTTTGGATCTTCTCCCGCAATTCTGACGGGATGAGCCCTGCGCACCCTGAAACCATAAGGCTGAGAGAAAGCAAAATGAAGCCGCCAAAGGTTGGAAACATCGCGGCGGGCCTTTTTTCTTAGTTCCCTTAAAAATTCTACTGCTTAAAGCTAAATTTTCAGTGCCTCACGACCCGCACTTCTCACAAATCACTCTTCACCAATCCAAATCTGGGTGCGTCTGAAAAGAGAAAATCCGATAAAGCCACGTGCGCGGAGTGTTATCCCTTCACCGTCAAGCTTCATCTTTGCACGGTAAACCTTGCCATTTTCGGGTCCAATATCTCTCCCCATTGATATTCATCGCTCTGTTTTGTCAGCCCCCATAAAATGGTCATCCTGATCACCGGCTGATCATGCCGCATTCCTTCACATTTTTCGCACTGGGGTTCAGATCTTCGCCAGGCTTGGGGAAAATTTTTTCTACCTTTGCTTGACACTCCCCGTCCACGTGTGTAACGCGCACCAGACCGCGCGGCTTTCCCCTATGGTCGTCGATCGTTTTCCAGAGACCCACCGGAGAAGATCGGCGGGAGCAGAGAACCATGGAACTAAGCGCGCCGACGGACTTTACCAGCCGTACCAGTGCCAGAAGCTGTTACCGATCCCACCACCAGAAGAAGTCACGCCGGTCCCGACGAAGCTCGCCAAAGTCCTCTCTGAGGTCGCGTCGATCCTCGAAGATATCCCTTCGATCCTCGAGTATGTCGCGCCGATCCAGGGCGATTTCGGCCGGGCTTGCGCCCCTTCGAAGATCCCGGCGTAGCTCAAACTCGTCCCCGCGTAGGTCTCTTCGATCCCTGAATAGGTCAATTCGATCTCGGCGGATGTCGTGCCTGATCTCGCTGCGAAATCTAGGGTGCCACGAGGAATTCCATGCCACGGCTGGCTTGCCGACCGCCAGCAAAGAACCGCCAACTAGACCTGCCATAATTAATTTCTTTGCGCGATTCATATTGGCCTCCTTAAAACTATTGGACGTTCAATGAGGCAGTAGGTTTACCCTTCGACGCCCGTCCGGGCTATGTAACTTCGGGGATGGAGATCTGGATTCCCGAGATCTGGATTCTCCCCAATACACTTATGAAAGGCTTTAAAAAGTGTAGAACAGCGTTGAAAAAAGATTTCCGAAAACGTTCTTAAAAACGGATAAAAGATAAGGATACTGAGCCGGTGGACACGTCTCGGAAATTATGGAGATCGCGGAGAGATTTGGCGGAGAGGGATTTGAACCCGCGGTGCCCTTCCGGGCACACTTGATTTCGAGTTTTCCATGGGCCGTCGAGACAGTACACGTCCTTCCAAGAAAGCCAATCATTCCGAGGATCCCCAAGGGTTTCCATCGTCGGAGGCTCTTGGGGCTTGTCCGCTCTATCACACGGACAAAAGGTAGACAGGAACCGGAACTTTCCCCAGCAGCTGACCCTTCATTTCTGTGAACTTCAGTTGTGACGGCGCCTGTTATCAGGCTTTTGTGTTCCGATTTTCCCTCAGATCTGCTGAGCAGCGTTAGAAAGAGATGAAATGTCCGACCAGGTTTTTTCCCCCGCCGTTACGGCGACACACGCTTTGCCGTCGGCACCAAGCGCCTGTATCACTCGATTCATATAGCTGAAAAAACCAACAACGTGAGTAGCATCTAAAATCGCTCGGTCAGAGAGGCCTTCCGAACGTAGATTTGCGATGTCATTAGGAGTGACTTGGCTAGGATCACGCGCCACCTTTTCGGCAAAGGATAGGAGTTGCTTCATTTCTGGATCGACGGGAGCGGTACGGTAATCTTTCATGAGCGCATCGGCCAATTTCGCGTTGTTCAGTTCTTCACGGAGAAACTCTCCGTTGGACTCAGTTCAGTAGAAACAATTATTCACTTTAGAGGCTACGATGGCCACCATCTTCCGCTGTGCCCGGCTCAACGGCGAGGGTCCCTCCATAAGCGTGCGAAAGAGGGGGCCTAAAGTCGCGAGAAGACGTGGGTTGAGACTTGAGATTTTAACAATATTGGGAACCCGCCCCGCCTCCAGCGCGCCAC
>DASYUV010000054.1:0-11776 GCA_036000865.1 Binatia bacterium
GAGGCTTGCGGTATACGGAGCCAAGGTATGTGGCGAGTTATTTAATGAGGCGATACGGGCTACTGGGGTTACGAGAGATCGGGGAGAGGGTGGGACTTCATTTCAGCGCCGTGGGCAACGCCGTTCAGCAGGTGGCAGACACTCCCACTCGCACGATGGCGCAGTCGCTGAGAGAGTTGGAGCGCAAATTCAAGAATCAAGAGTCCTGACCCTGCTCTGTGACCCTGGTTCGTTATGAGTGTGGCCCATACCGTATGCTGTATCCTGCGGGCCAGGGGTGGGGGTTATTTTAGAATCTATTTGCTACAATGTGTTCTGAACGGAAATGGGCGACAGCGCCGCGACTTTAGACGCTTGAATTCATTCAGTTGACGACCGTGGGTAGCACATAGTCCCGGAACCATATCGGGACTGAAAATCGTCCTGTCGGCAGTTCGATTCCGTCCCTGACCACATTCCCTCTCTTTGCTACCATTGACTGACGAAGGGGACTAGGAACTCCCACGTCGCTGCCGATAATCTCGGCCCGCGCTGCTCTGTGTCAGTCTGGGCGCTTCGAATTCTAAGACCGCCCTCATCTGGACCTTCTCGTTTCAAATTAAACATCGCGAGACAGGGTGCCAGGCGTGCCCTCCGCTATAGAAGGTTCGCCGTGGGCGTACGTTTTTGTAAAGAAGCCTTCGCCAAAATGTTAAGTTCACGTTTATGCTTCGTCGCAAAAACAAATAATTACCTCATGGCATATGCTTTGCTCCAGAGACTGCGCCGGAATGGGTTGATCGATACTGTGAACCAGAATCCGGCCGGCCCTAACAAAATACGAGGAGCTATTAAGGATTAATTAAGACGAGCCCTATGATTACTACTTACAAGCGTGGCAGAAAAAAGGTTTCGATTACCATAATCTCACTAGCGATAGTCGTTTTATTATTGCCAACGACGGTGTTGCATAGTTACGGCGCTGACAAATTGGGTGTCAGTGGTGATGAGGCGGAACTCTGGGGCGAGATTGCTGATGTTCGTTTCCAGGCTGCGCGAGGGCACGATTTACAGAGCGATATTAGGAAAGATGCCGCATTCAGGCCGAGAGGGCCATACGATCCGGCCGCGCCGGGTGATGAACTCGATATTGCTGGTGATGAAAAGTATTTGGCCGCCGAAGACTACGAGGCTGCAACAAGACACTGGGAAAAAGCAGCAAAGAGTTTTAAGACATCAGTCGAATCGGACAAGGCAAGGAACGCCAAGGAGAATGCCGCGGCAGCATGGGAAGCCGCCAAGCGGTCACTTCGCGAAGCAATTCAAATTCATCGCATGGCCCAGGATTATTACGAAGCTACAAATAACTTAGAGAAAAAAACTGCAGTGCTCGGAAAAATAGCTAGAAATCTCGAACGGCTCGTCGAGATGAAGACGAAGAACCCCTGGAGCTCTGTCTAGAATTCTATCCCGACCGCGTCGATAAGCGAAACTCCAAGAGCAGGGGCGACTTTTGATCGTCGCATCGCCTCCCGACAATCCGCAAATTTATCGCCACTATATTTCTACGAAGTCTGATTGTTCCGTCATGATGCGCCGTTCATGCGTTTGCGAATGGCTTTGATCCGAAAGAAGAGATAGCGCTTACAACAATTTGGTCCGAGTCAATTGTTCGGCCCGGAGAATGAGCTAAACTAATGAATTATGAGCAACAAGCAGAATTTTCTGCTTGATCGGGACCTCTCGTGGCTTGAGTTCAATCGCCACGTCCTGGAAGAGGCCAAGGACTCCACTGTTCCGCTTCTCGAGCGGGTAAAATTTCTCGCCATCTTTAGTTCCAATCTTGATGAATTTTTCATGGTCCGAGTGGCTGGTCTGAAGCGCCAGGTCAATAACCGTGAGCAAAGTGCCGATTCTGACGGAACCTCAGCGGCGGCGGTGTTGACGGCGATCTCTCGAAGAGTTCATGAACTTGCGGAGGAGCAGCATCTTTGTTTTCTCGAGACGGTTTTGCCGCAGCTTACAGCCGAGGGCATACACTTGCTTCGTCCGGAAGAAATGAACGCCGAGCAAGCGAGATTTTTGGAAGAGTTCTTTCGCCGGACACTTTATCCGATCGTGACTCCTTTGGCCATTGATCCCGGCCATCCGTTTCCGTATCTGGCCAACCGTTCTCTTTGTTTGGTCGCATCGCTGCGGGCCAAGATCGCTTCACCCCTGCCTCACACCGAGCTCTCCATCGTTAATATTCCGGCTCAAGTGGTGCCGAGGTTTATTCAGCTTCCAGCCAAGGAGGGGCAATACGCATTCGTGCTGCTGGAAGATGTACTCGATCATTATCTGCCGGGCTTCTATCATGGCTTCGAGATTCTCTCTACGCATGCCGTCCGCGTTACGCGCGACGCTGAATTCGGTCTTGTGCGGCGACGTGATGAGGATCTGTTGATGACCATCGAAAAGGGAATCCGGGAACGCCGGATGGGTGATGCCGTCCGTCTTCAATATGATCCCGATCTTCCCAAAGAGCTGTTAACGCAACTTGTTGAAGAGCTCGAGTTGAACGGAGAGGATTTGTATCCCGGCAAGGGGTTCACCGCTTTCACGGATCTGTTTCAGCTTTATACCACCGTGAATATTCCTCGACTCAAAGACCGCGTTCAGATCCCGTTGTCGGTTCCGTCGTTTGATCGAACACCTGATATTTGGAATGCGATCCGCACCGGGGACGTCATGGTCTTTCATCCCTATCAGGCATTCGACTCGGTCACGCGTTTCGTCGAAGAAGCGGCCGCGGACCCGAAAGTCCTGGCGATCAAAATGACCCTTTATCGGATCAGTCCGAACTCGCCCATTGCTCATTCGCTCGCTCGCGCCGCTGAAGCCGGCAAAGAGGTCTCAGTCCTAGTCGAGCTTCAGGCGCGGTTCGACGAAGAGGCGAATATCACGTGGGCTCGGGCGCTGGAAGAGGTGGGCGCTCACGTGGTCTACGGATTGGTCGGCTACAAGACCCACTGCAAGGTGTGCCTTGTCGTGCGACAGGAAGTTGACGGGATCCGGCGCTACTGTCATCTGTCGACGGGCAACTACAATGTCCGGACGAGCACAGTGTATAGCGACATTGGACTTTTTACTTCTCGAGAAAGCTTCGGCGAAGATCTAACGGAGCTCTTTAATCTTCTCACGGGCTATACCCGGCCGCAAACATTTCATCACTTGGTCTTGGCTCCGATGGATCTACGGGAGCACTTTATCGGTCTCATTCGTAAAGAAGCCGAGCAAGCGCGCGCCGGGCAACCCGCTCGCATTATTGCGAAGCTGAATAGTCTCATCGACGCCGCCGTCATCGAACAGCTCTACCTCGCCAGCCAGGCCGGTGTGCAGATCGATCTTATCGTACGCGGTATGTGCAGTTTGCGGCCCGGGCTCGAGAAAGTCTCAGAACGCATTCGCGTGGTTTCGATCGTCGATCGATACCTCGAACACGCGCGAATCTTCTATTTCCACAATGGCGGGATCCCGATCTTCTTGCTCGCATCCGCAGACTGGATGCCGCGAAATTTCAATCGCCGCATCGAAATTGCTTTTCCTGTCATGGAACCCCAAATCCAAACAAGGTTGAAGGACATTTTGGAACTTCAACTCACGGACACAGTAAAAGCCTGGTGGATGAAACCGGATGGAAGTTATGTCCGAAGGCGAAACAAGGACATGTCCATTTTGCGGTTTCAAGAGCGGTTCTACGAAATCCTGCAAGCCGAGAACAGGAGCTCAGCTTCTAAAGGCCCTGCCGTCGACTGATCCGAACGCAATTTGCCCAAAAATTCCACCGCGAAGTGTCGCGGCGCGCCTGATTGAAGTCCGCCGAGGAGGGATCACGGTTTGGATTGCTATCACGCAAGTTCTTTGGGTCCGGGGTGAATGTTATTTTCGTCGCTCGAGAGTACTGCCATGATCGGTCCATCGCCAGGCAGCCACCGGCTACAGTTCGGACATTTGGCCAGCATCGCCTCGAGCTCGCGGATCTCGCCGTCCGTCGGATCGACAACCACGGCGAGCGGGTGATTGCATCGCTGTTTCGATGAGTTTTCAGTTGGAGTATTGCGCTGAAGCAGATTCATGCTCGTCGCGCGCGATTCTGTGTCGTTCGTCAAGATGAGCCGCTGATTTTCACCGAACAACACGATCGCGGCGGGCCTCGACGCACTTCGGCAATTAATTGGCGTTGAGCATTTGCTGATCGGCGACAATCACTCCTTCGTTAGTAAACAGCCATCGCCGCAACCAAAGTTCCAGCGTGCCGGGTTGCTGTTTCTTCAACGTGTCGAGGAATACGTTCCAGGGAATTACTGGGATATCCATTGTTCTGCTCCTTTTTTGTGTTCTACCGTCAGTGAGTTTTTTTGTCGTGAGCTTCGAGATGAGCTTTCAAAAAGCTCAGTGAATAAATTCGTGTGCCGCAGCGCTTGCAAAGCGTGGCTCGCTGCAGTGTTTTTCTCACGGGCACTTTCCTGAACATGGTTGCGAGTAATAGTTTCATCTGTTGCTCCTTCAATGGATTTGATGTTCCAAAGACACAGCAACCGTGGTGCCATGTAACCAACGTTGCTCCTGACGGGAAAAGTGACCATTTTTCAGCTAGTTTGAAATCAACGAAACTTCCTCGGAGAATGGGTTTTGGACCAGGTTTGTCCAGCATTGAGCAAGTTTGTACACGATACTGCGGAGTTGTTACTTTGATTCCTGCGTGGACATAGCGAATCTTCGAATCAACTCTCTTTTGGCGATTTCAGTGAATACCCAGCGGCCGAGAAATCACAAAGAAATCACGCACTTATCGGCTATCGGCGAGCGACATGGGCTTAACCGGCCTCCCCGAGGTCAGATTAATAAGTCTTTTCCGGGGGAGTGCCTTCTGGTATAAGCGTTGTACGTCAGCGAAAGGGTTCGGTATGGATAGAGCGATCGACTACGTGATGCGCAATTTCTTCGAGCCGGGACTCCAGTGGACTTTGAACCACCCGGTGATTTCGGTCGTCATCGTGGGCGTGCTCATCTACTGGGCCGTTCGCGGGTACCGCATGCTCTAAATACCCTTGGCGCCCGGAACATTCATGCCGTCTAATATCCTGACTCCGAAGTTCGTTACGCAGGCGCGGTAGGGGCAGGTTTGAAACCTGCCCCTACGTCTTTTTACCCGCCTCACACCAAGCAAACGTAACTCCTCGACGAACGCCTAATTTGCATTTTCGACGGTCGGGTATTAGGATTCCTGACACTTCACAGAGGAGCTAAGTCATGCCTTTGGTTTCTGCGCTGGCGGCTAGTCACGCGCCGAATATCCTCCTCGAGCCTGGTCGCGAGTGGGAAGATTTCATGGATCTTCACTACAGTATGGCGCCACAGGGCTCAGCAAACCGGCCGACGCTCGAGCAACAAAAGAAACTCAGGCGGGATGCTGAAGCTGCATTCGCCGTATTGCGCGATGATTTAGAGCGAGCCAAGCCGGATGTTTTGATCGTTATCGCCAATGACCAATTCGTCAATTTTTTCTGGAACAATATTCCCACCTTCTTTGTCACTGTCGCAGATGAGGTGAAGGGACAGTTTACCCGGCACAGTTTTCACTATCGAAATCACAAAGAGCTCGGCCAAAAGATTGTTCGCGCGGGTATGGAGAAGGGAATCGATTTTTCCTATGGTGAACATATCGAGTTGCAACACACGCAAAACGTGCCGCTGCATTTTCTGTTGCCCGAAGCAAAAATTCCCATCCTGCCGGTGTATGTGAACACATGGGTCGATCCGGCGCCGTCGCCGCGGCGCTGCTATATGGTGGGCGAGCTGATTCGCGCCGTCGCTGACGATTCGAAGGAGCGTGTGGCGATCCTGGCGACGGGCGGATTATCGCATTTTCCCGGTTCGCCGCGCATCGGCGAGATCGATGAAACTTTCGATCACAAGCTCCTCGAAGTCATGCGCGACGGGAAGGGGAAGAGCCTTGTCGATTATTCCGTGCAGGATCTTTTGCAGGCAGGAGACACAGAGTTTCTCAATTGGATGGTCGTGATCGGGGCGATCGGCGATGCCAAGGCGACGTACACCGCTTACATGCCGGATTTCGTCGCGACGGGTTGGGGATTTGTCAGCTGGAAACTCTAAAGGAGCGGTATGAGCTGCTATCATTTGAGCCGATTGCTCTTCGATTTAAAAATGAACGAGTCGATTTATCAACGATCGTTGCAGGATTTTGAAAAGGTGATGAGCGACTATGATCTCACGACCGAAGAGAAAGACGCGCTGCGCGCCGGCGATCCGCGCAAGCTGCGCCAGCTCGGCGTCCACGGTATGCTCTGCTTGTACATCAAACGCCTCCAACCGCAATTTCGTGAAAATATTTACTGGATGCAGAAGTAAAACTGGAAGTCGGAAGTCAGAGGTCACTAGTACCAGGCATAGTCCCAAAATGACAACTAACCACAATGCAACTGAATTCAGCGAAAGACTTGGACGTTTACAAAAAAGCTTATCAGTTAGCTATGACAATTTTCCTGGTTAGCAAGACCTTCCCCGAGGAAGAGCGCTTCGCTCTAACCGGACAAATTAGACGCTCGTCGCGCTCGGTTTGCCTGAATCTTCGGGAAGCATGGTCCAAACGCAGATATGAGGCTCACTTTGTGAGCAAGTTGACGGATTGTGACGGTGAGAACAGCGAGACCGATTCATCTCTGGATTTTGCAAAAGATTGTAAATACGTTAGCGTGGAATGCCATGCAGAATTGAGTGGTCTCTCGCAGCAGATTGGCAAGATGCTTGGTAGCATGATCAAGAATCCTGGCCATTTTCTTACTCGCTGAGTATGGATCTCCGATTTTTCTGCTCTGCCCACTTCTGACTTCTGACCTCTGACCTCTGCTCTTTTGACCGTCCGTCGGTGGTTTGCTAGTATCCGGCAGACGCGAAACTCCGAGGGGGATTGTCTGAAATGGATTTAGGATTGAAAGGGAAAGTTGCCTTGGTGGCCGGCGCCAGCCAAGGCATGGGGCGTGCGACGGCGTTAGGATTCGCGCGCGAAGGCGCGAGAGTCGCGATCTGCGCGCGCGGGGAAGCGGCGCTCAACGAGGCTGCTGAGATGATTCGCAAACAAACCGGCGGTGAAGTGTCGGCGGTAGTCGCGGATATGAGCAAGCCGGAAGATATTCAGAAATTTGTTAACAAAAGCGCTGAGCACTTCGGCCGGCTCGACATTATAGTCAACAACGCCGGCGGACCACCTCCCGGCGAATTTATGAAGTTTACTGACGATGATTGGAGCAACGCCTACAACTTGAGCTTCATGAGCACGATGCGCATGACTCGCGAGGCGGTGCCGCACATGCGTAAAGTCGGCGGCGGGCGGGTCATTAACATTACTTCCTACTCAGTCAAAGAACCAATCACGGGATTGGTTTTGTCCAATGCGGTGCGCAGCGCCGTTATCGGACTGGCCAAAACGCTGTCGCGTGAGCTGGCACGGGACAACATTCTCATCAACAACATCTGCCCGGGCCGTATCGATACCGAGCGGGCCCAGAAGTTGAACAAAGCGCGCGCCGATCGAGTCGGACGACCTGTCGAAGAAATCAACAAAGAGATGGCAGCGGAAGTTCCCCTCGGCCGCTACGGAACTGCGGAAGAGGCGGCTGACCTGATCGTCTTTCTCGGCTCGGATCGGGCAAGCTATATTACCGGCAGCACCATTCAAATCGATGGAGGTTTGATAAGGGGGATACAATAATGGTGCACTTCGTGATTCAGTGGGACCTGCCGGACCAAAAAGCGAATCTAACCATATACGCCAACAAGGCCAAGAATGACTGGCTGCCCGCCACGTTGGCGCACACAGGTGTGATCGAGATCCGTAACTACCGAAATCCGCTCGAGGTGACACCCCACGTCGCGATTACGATCGACTTCGAAACGCTGGACAACTGGCGTGACTTCGTTGATTCGCAGGACTATATCCGCATCATGCGCGAGCTGCGCATTCTCGGCTGCCGCAACTTCACCGTTAACGTCTGGGCGCCCTCAAAGTACTTTCCGGAATCGATGAAGCCGTAAAAGCAGGCTGGTCCCGTTGTTTGTTGCTTCGGACGCTGTTGGTTTTGTCGCGCAGAATCACCGCGTCAATGAGATCTGGTATTCAGGGACTGTCATCCTGAGCGTCAGCGAAGGATCTCGTACCCGGGCGAGATTCTTCGCCCGCGGCTCAGATGACACTTAATTGAACCGACGTTGTTTGCATCGTACGAACAGGCAGCAACGCTACCCAACTACTGTAGCTCATACGGCCAAATTTTCTGCAAGCGCAGAACATGTATCCCATGATTCTTGTCGCTCACGTAGATAAATCCGCGGCGGTCGACAATCACGTCCTCCGATTGCGCGACGAGCTTGGTCGGTTTGAGGCCGTTTCTCGTTTTTGGATCCGCTGGCACAAAGTAGGCGATCTCCTTGGGCTGGCGCGCGTCACGAATGTCGTAGACGCGCAGGCCGGCGTTGAAGTAAGTCAAGTAGGCGATGTCGTCGCGGTCTTCGAGGCATGCCTGGTGGTTTGGATGATGGTGGTTGTGAGGACCGAAGCGGCCGGCTTTCTCGTAGAAATTTTTTAGCTCACTTTCCGGCGGCGGTTCAGGCAGCGGAAAGAGCGACAACATGCGCGGTCGTTTTTCGTCACTGATATCGACGATACCGGCCATGTTCAAATTCTCGTCGCCGTTTTCCCGGATCGCTTCGTCGTTGATCAAGGCGATTTTCCGGCGCGGCAGCGGCAAATAAGTATGGATTCCCTGGGTCGCGGTTATGCCGCGAAAGGCGAGTTGGCTGATCACTTTCGATTCAGATAGATCACTGACGTCGAGAATGATGCCGCCGCCGTCGCCGTAAGAAAGGTACGCGCGATCGCCTTCGATATGGGCCGGACCGTGGCAAGAGAATTTTAAACCGCCGCTCGCCACGCCATTAGCTTGCTCTGGCAAGGAGAAGCGACCGACTTCACGCGGCTTTGCTGGATCGGCAATGTCGACGATGCGATAAATTTTCCCGGTGAGACCCGGCGCGCCGGCCGCCGCGTGGACAAGGGTTCCACCATCATAAAAGTTGCGATGCGTGCCGGTACTGCCGGTTTGAAAATGGCCGAGTTGCCGCGGTTTAGTCGGCGCGCTCACGTCAAAGATGAAAAAACCTTCGGCAAACGGTTGACCGTCAACGCCGCCCCAACCGGGTGCAATGCGCTCGAGCCCCGTAATCATTTTGCCGTCGGCGACTTGAACCTGAATCGTCCAGGTATTCTCCGGTCCGGCGACAAAGGTACAAAATTCCGGCGTGCTGGGATCGGTGACGTCGAGTATGCTCCAACCGCGGTGCCAGAGGTGGGCAACGTAAAGATACCAGCGACTGTTCATCTCTTGCATAGCCAGCTTGAATGCCGGCTTGCTGTTTACGTCGTGGTAGCCGACGGCTTCGATATTCTGGGCGAAATATCCTTTGGGAGTTTCTTGCGCCATATCATCGCCTCCCCGTTACATTAATTTGAGGACAATACTTTACCACCGGGCATTGGCTGCAAAGGGGCGAGATCGGACGGCAAAGATGCTGTCCGAAGCTTACCAGAAGATCGTTGTACTCGATCCAATACTGTTTAGGAAGCTTCTCGCGAAGGGCGACTTCGGTCTTTTCGGGCGTCTTGGTCTGGATGTAGCCCCATCGATTGGAGATCCGATGGACATGCGTGTCGACGCAGATGCCGGGTTTTTTGTAGCCCAACGTCACGACCAGATTTGCTGTCTTTCTTCCGACGCCTTTGAACTTCAAAAGCTCGTCAATTTCATCGGGAACTTTTCCCGCGTAATCGTTAACCAGACTTCGGCAAATCTCCAAAATATTTTTTGCCTTGGTTTTGTAAAAGCCGACGGGATAGATCAGCTTCTCAATCTTCTTAGCCGTGAGCTTGAGCATTGCTTGCGGCGAATCGGCAACCGCGAACAAACGATGTGACGCCTTCGCTGTGGTGGAATCCTGAGTGCGCAAACTGAGAATGCAAGATATGAGAACCCGGAACGGGCTCTCGTAAGTCTCAGCCATCAATGTCACGATAGGAGTCTCCCATTTAGGCACTTCGCGGCGCAAAATCCGTATGACCGAGTGAATCTCGCGGTTTGTCACTGTGCTGGTCTTTTTCCTGCTGATTGGCTAGATTAAATTCGGTTCATATCACAGATCCCGGGCTGGTCAAAATTTTTGCTCACCATGGTCGCTGAAAAAATTGCCGCTGTTCTCAAGACGCGCGAAGTGCAGACGATTGCTGGAAACGGCTACAAGCCGGCGGCGGTATTGGTGCCGATTCAAGAGCGCCGCGACGGCGATTTTCTGGTGCTGACCAAGCGCGCCGATCATTTGCCCACACACAAGGGGCAGATTGCATTTCCCGGCGGGAGCATCGACGCAAGCGATGCCGACGCAGTGGAAGCCGCGTTGCGCGAAAGCTACGAAGAAATCGGCATTCCTCCCGATTGTGTGCGGATACTCGGGCAGTTGGACCAGGTGACGGCGGGCTATGGTTTTGTCGTGACTCCCGTGGTCGCTGTAATTCCAGCGCATTGTGAGTTTCGCATCGATCTGGCAGAGACCGCGGCCGTCGCTTCGGTTCCGGTCAAAGCTCTCATCGAACCGGGCAACTTCATCATGGACGATGATCTGTCGCCTGGCGGCCATCCGAGCTATCACTTCTACGTCAACGGCTGGGACGTCTGGGGCGTGACGGCGCGGATCATCGTGCAGTTTTTGGAGCTTGTCTATGATTTTAAAGTCGGCAAATCTTAGCCTGATTTTTTTGCTCATCGTTTCACTGGCGTCATTGTTCGCTTGCGTCTCGGGACCGCATTTGTATCTGCAATACGGAGACGAATATCAGGAGCTCAATCTCGATAAGATTCTCGCCGACAATCCGCTACCTTCCGGTGAAAATATTAAAGTCGTCAATTTAGGCCGCTCACAAAGCGCCAGTCAGCACATCGTGCAAATACGCGATCGCGAAGTTCCCCACCTCCACAAGCTCCATGATGCCACCGTGACCATGTTGAGAGGACAAGGTTATTTAATTTTGGGTAAAAACCGGATCAATCTCAAAGCCGGCGATGTCGTCCACATTCCGCGCGCCGCGCCGCATTACGATATTAACACGGCGAGCGAACCGACGGTTGCCCTGGCGGTTTACTCGCCGGCCTTCGACGGCAAGGATATTCACGCCGTGAATCTGCCGTAGGCTCGCTCGACTGCGACTGGCTTCTGTGACTTTGCCAAAATTACTTCTTCCCGTGTTGTCAGCCGCTCTGCTGGCGGCGCCATTTCTTGAACCGCGCTTTTTTCCACTGGCATGGGTCGCCTTCCTACCGCTGTTCTGGGTTCTGAACAAAGCGGAGACTTTGGGCGGAGCCTTTTTTTACGGCTGGTTGATGGGCTTTGTCGCGCATCTGACGGGCTTTCACTGGCTGGTGTACACGATCAGCGCGTTCGGTGAGTTTCCCTATGCGATTAGCGTGGTCGTATTTATCATCTATGCGGCGTTGCAAGCCGTGCAAATGGCGATCTTTACGCTGCTCGTGTGGCGCATCGGCTTCGGCCCCCTACAAATTTTTCCCGCAGTATTCTGGATTCCACTCGAGTTTTTATTTCCGCTGTTGTTTCCCTGGCATGTTGCCAACTCACAAGTGTTGTTTTCGTGGTTCGTTCAAACCGCCGATCTCGTCGGTCCCTACGGCGC
>DASYUV010000055.1:0-18754 GCA_036000865.1 Binatia bacterium
TCTGCTTCCTGCGCTGGCGCGAAAACAGAGAGGCGCTCCGATGGCTGAGTTTAGCCGCTCTGTCACTTGGATTTGCCCTCGCCACTAAACCCAACGGCTTGGTTGCCGCTCTGCTGATTTCGTTCTTGTTCTTGCTCGTCATCGTCAAGCCACCGCGAAAAAGTCCGGGGCAAATCGGCCGCGAGCTGCTTCTCTATGGCGGGTTGATGTTGTTGCCGTTTTTGCCATGGCTCGCGAAAAACTGGTTTCAAACCGGCAATCCGTTCTTTCCGCTGCTAGACCATTTCTTCTTGCAACGCGGCCCAAGTGTCGCGGAGGGCGCGAGCTTCGGCGGGCTCGGTATATTCGTAAAAAGAGAACTGTTCTACGGCGAGAATTTTTGGCAGATACTCGGTCTACCGTTGCGCGTGTTTTTCTTTGGTCGAGACGATAACCCGCAATTCTTCGACGGCGTACTGACGCCGATTCTCATTGTCCTTTTGCCGTGGACGTTTAAGGGAAAATGGCTCGAAGATAAGAAACTACTGACGAGCTTCGCGCTCTTGTTCTTGGCCTACGCGATATTTTTAGTGGACCTGCGCATTCGTTATATACTGTCGATCGTTCCGCCGCTAGTCATTCTTGCCGTTTACGGGATTTTCAACGTTTATTTGAGAATCAAGCAGCCCGTCTACCTATTTGTCGGTCTCATGGTCTTCGCCGCATGGCATGGCGTTTATCTTTGGCGCTATGTTAGTGCGGCAGAGCCGCTCGGGTATCTGAGTGGCAGGGAAAGCCGCGACAGCTACCTCGAGCGAATGCTGCCTGAGTATGCGTCCTTTAAATATATTAATAGCGCGACGGCGCCGACGGCGAAGATTTATCTTCTCTTTGTCGGCCGGAGAGGTTATTATTGCGAGCGGGATTATTTTCATGACGGCGGCGATCTGCCGGGATATCTCCTCGGAGTCATTCGCGCCGCTCAGAGCCCCGATCAAATCGACCAAGCCTTGAAGCGAAAACAAATTACGCATCTCATGGTCCGCGAGCAACTCCTGGTGGATTTCCTGACGCACAATTTGACACCCGCTCAAGCCGTGACTTGGAGTCAGTTCGCGCAGAGCCGCCTAACATTGAATTTTCGCGATCGCGGCTACGCCGTCTATCAACTTCATGGCTAGCCACTGCACAATCTCGATCATAATTCCGGTTTTTAACGAAGCGGAAATTTTGGCGGTCCTGCTCGGCAACGTCCAGGCGCTCAACCTCGCGCATGCGGAAGTGATCGTTGTCGACGATGGTTCCACCGATGCCAGCGCCGAGATTGCCCTAAGCGTCGGTGTCAATGTTATTCGTCATCCCTACAACATCGGCAATGGCGCTGCCGTAAAGAGCGGCATTCGCGCGGCGCGGGGAAAATTCATCGTCTTGATGGATGGGGATGGCCAACATAAGCCGGAGGATATTCCCAAACTGCTGGCCGAAGCATCCAATTACCACATGGTTGTCGGCGCGCGCGCTAAAGGATCCAAGTTGAGGTTTCATCGCTACGCCGCGAACCTGCTGTACAATTTGCTCGCGTCTTATGTCACCAAGTTTAAGGTACAGGATCTCACCTCCGGATTTCGGGTCTTGACGCGGCGCGAGGCGCTCCGGTTCATCGATCTTTTGCCTAACACCTTCTCCTACCCGACGACGTTAACTCTGGCCTTTTTGCGCTCTGGATTTACCGTCAAGTATGTTCCCATTCAGACGCTGTACCGCGCCGGTCAGAGCAAAATAAGCTTGATCACCGACGGTATCCGTTTTTTGCTAATTATCACCAAAATCGCCACGTTGTTTTCGCCGTTCCGAATTTTTTTACCCGTGAGCATTTTCTTTTTTCTCGCGGGCGCGTCCAACTATTTTTATACCTACATCACGGAACGGCGTTTCACCAACATGTCAGTTTTCATGTTTACCACCGCAGTGATTATCTTCATGCTCGGGTTGATCTCCGAACAGATCGCGTTGCTGCGCATGGAACGACAACGAAGCCGTGAAGACGGTCTGCTTCCTAAAGACGACTAAGCTTTTCCCTCATACCTCAGCGCCGGGCACTGATGGGAATGCGACCTCTCGATAAAGCTTTGCGAATTCCTCGGCGATTCGTTCCCAACTATAACAATCGCTGACTTTGGCGAAAGCATTGCTTGTGAGCCGGTGGCGCAATTCCGAATCAAGCAGGAGCCGTTCCATCGCGCCGGCGAGGGCACTTGAATTGTTAGGTTCCACCAGCACGCCAGTAATGTTATCTGTTATTACATCACTGATCCCCCCGATACGAGTCGCTAAGACGCAAGCCCGCGCGGCAAACGCCTCCAAGATCACAATTCCTTGCCCTTCCGCTTCTCCTGAAGAGCCTTGGACCGAAGGTACGACTACGATGTCTGCCGCAGCATAAAAATCTGCAAGGCGTTGATGGCTCACGGTTCCAAAAAAACGAATCTTGTCACGAGTTTCTAATTTCTTCGCAGTTTCTTCTAATAGCAATCTCTCATCGCCATCACCCACAATCCACAGGGTTGCCCGTGATGTTACGCCCGGCGGTAAAAGGGAAATCGCCTTGAGTAGGTTGTGGCAACCTTTGTTTACGATCAATCTCCCGACGAACAAAACAAGAAATTCACCTTCCGGCAGCTCATGGCGAAGCGAGATTGGATCCCCATTGGAAAAGCGTGTGATATCAACACCCATGGGAATTATTTGTGGCTCAAAGGGGACAGAGTCTCGCAAAACCGCGTCAGCGGTGACAGAGGTATTGGTCGTCCAAGACTTGCTTCGCTTGATGACTAAACGTTTTAGGTAATTTGCGATTCTGTTTCGCAGCGCAAATGCGTCCGTGCCATGTGCCGTAACAACCAAAGGCACGCCGAAGAAGAAACTGCCGAAGAGTCCCACTAAACCTTGTGGCAAAATCCAATGCGCGTGGATCACGTCAAATCGCTCGGTGATGAGCAGCCGCAATAACGCGACCGTCATCGCAACGAAAAAAAATGGGACTTGAAGCCAAAGCGACGGAGAACGTTTAAGGTTCGGCATGATTCCCGATCCGTAGGCGAGCCTTTGAAGACGGGACGAAAAATATTGAAATCGGTGTACCGCGATCTTGCCTTCGACGGTCGTTCCACTGGTGGTATCGGCAGGGGCGAGGACATGGATTTCGAGCCCGCGATCGGCCAGATGCTCTACGAGGTAGCGCAGAAAGACCGAAGCCGTATCTTCGTGGCTACGCGGGTAGCTTGAAGTTAAAAAGAGAACTTTAAGTGCTTGTTGCTGGGTCATGGAGCCCCGTCAAGTTCCGGTTTGATCTCTAAGCGCTGCCTCAGCCCAAATAAGGCTGATAAGCCATGTCTGCGATGTTGCAGGTTAAACAATGTCGAAGGACCTGGATTGCAACCCATAATCGGCGGCTTGATGTTGAGCAGGAACAAAACGTGGCCGATGGTATTATCACGCAGCGATATGATTCAAAAACTGCCGCCATGCGACGGAAGCCGCATAGTCGTTGTCGGAAATTTATCTTGAAGTATGGCATATCTGCAAGTAAAATAACTTTTTAAAATCTTGTATTTGGAATACCGACGTGACCACCGCCCCGAAAACGATTCCGATTTCCATTTATACGCCGGCGTCGCAACTGACCGATCCGGTCCGCTTGTTTCGGGGAATGTTGCGGGACGTGGTGATTTCTCGCCAACTTGCCTGGCGCCTCTTGGTTCGTAACATCAGCTCGCGTTACCGTCACACTCTATTCGGTTATGTCTGGGCTTTTTTACCGCCGATCATGACCGCCGGAGTTTTTGTTTTCTTGCAGAAGGCCGGTTATTTCACGGTCGGGCAGACCCAAGTACCCTATGCGGTTTTTGTCCTCACCGGTCTGATCCTGTGGCAAGCGTTCGCCGATGCCGTTCATGCTCCGTTGCGACTAGTTCAGCAGTCACATTCGATTCTCACGAAAGTAAACTTTCCACGCGAGTCGTTGATCCTAGCCGGAGTGGGCGAGGTGCTATTCGCTTCGCTGATACGGCTGGTTCTGCTGGTATTGGCGTTATTTTGGTTTGGCGTTGGTGTTCAGTGGACGGCGGTTTGGTTTCCGTTTGGGATGTTGGCTCTAATCGGAATGGGAATCGCTCTAGGATTGCTGATCACGCCTGTGGCGATTCTCTACCACGACGTAGGCCAAGCACTGCCATTCGTGCTTTATCTATGGATGTTTCTTACTCCCGTGATTTACCCGGCGCCCGCGAAGTGGCCTGGGTACTTGTTAGTTTTACTAAACCCTGTGAGCCCCGTTTTGGATACGACGCGTGATTGGTTGTTCTCCGGTTCGCCGCAATTTCTGACTGGCTTCTTCGCCATTTGTGGTTTGACTATTCTTGCGCTTTTCGCCGGTTGGTTGCTGTACCGCCTCGCGCTGCCGATCCTGATCGAGCGAATGAGTGCCTAACATGGCTGAAGCCCCAGTCGTCGAAGTCCAACAGGTTTCAAAAAAGTTTTGCCGCCGCCTGCGGTATTCACTGTGGTATGGCCTTACCGATCTGGCTGCGGAACTTACGGCGCACAACGGCAAAGATGAATTGCAGCTGCGCCAAGCTGAGTTTTTGGCCGTTGACGACGTTTCTTTCGAGTTAAGACCTGGAGAATGCATCGGCTTGATTGGACACAACGGCGCCGGTAAAAGCACGCTGCTCAAGATGCTCAACGGGCTCATTCGCCCCGATCGAGGGCGGATCACCATGCGCGGCCGAGTCGGCGCGCTGATCGAGCTCGGCGCCGGCTTCAGCCCCGTTCTCACCGGGCGCGAAAATATTTATATCAACGGCGCCGTCCTAGGATTTTCCAAGCAAGAGATCGATGCAAAGTTCGACGAGATCGTCGACTTTGCCGAACTTCACGACGCTATTGACGCGCCGGTGCAAACGTATAGCTCAGGCATGTACGTTCGCCTCGGCTTCGCCGTGGCGGCGCAGCTTAATCCGGATATTTTTTTAATCGATGAGATCCTTGCCGTCGGCGACGTGGCCTTTCGCATGAAATGTTTCAAGCACTTGCTGGATAGCAAACGCGCCGGCAAGACCATTATCGTGGTTTCTCATAACATGATCGACATCAATCGGGTCTGCGACCGGGTTGTCGTGATGGAAAGGGGAAAGAAGATCTATGACGGCGATGTATCGGCGGGAATAGCAACCTACGAAAATCTTTTATCGACGCGGCGGCATGCATCGGACCAACGCGCGTCCGACGCTGCCGCATGGATTGACAACGTGGAGCTATTTGACGCTGTGGGAAATCGGCGTGAGGATTATCAAACCGGGGAAGATTTAGTTGCCGAGGTAACCTTGGCCGCCAAACGAGGAGTTAGGAATGCACGTCTAATCGTCCATGTTATCACTCCGTCGTTGGGCACTTTGGGCTCATTCGCGTCACCGCACAAAGGATTCACTTTCGATATTGAACCGCCGGTTACTGCACTGCGCTTCCGTATGCCCAAACTACCGCTGCTGATAGGCAGTTATAGCTTAATGGTGAGTTTGTACGGTTCGGGCATCAAAGATTTCCTCCATGGCATGACCGACGCGGCAACATTCAAAATCGTCGCTCCAGGGGTGGATACGTTTGGCTACGGGGTTTGCCACACGGTGAACTTTGAGCATGATTGGGAGCTGGTCAACCTTCAGACTGAGACTAAATTACGTGTGTTCCAATCGCGGTAGAACGAGCATCCAAAATGTTCTCGCGCGATCCTTAGTTACGAACGTCGTTCATCAAACGTACTAATGGGTTCCCTCAAACAGCGCTTAGGTCGACTCGCCAGAAACATGGCACGCCAATATGGCCGGTTGAATTTCGTCGGAAAAACCGGCTTCGAGCAATCGCCGAAGAGCGTGCGCGTTCAACTCCCTGAGGAGACGACCCAATGGTTGGAGCAAAACCGCCTGGAGCGTATGGACGCTACAGTCGAGATCTTCGACCCAAAGCGGCGTGAGTTTCATCTTGACCGTTATCGTTTTGCTGCCGAACGCGTGCAAGGACGACAGGTGCTCGATTGCGCCTGCGGCACGGGGTATGGCGTTCGACTTCTGCGCGAACAAGGCTTGGCAGCACGAGTAATCGGCGTCGACATCGCGGCGGCATCGATTAAGTACGCATGGAAACACCATGGGGTGAGTTCCGCAATGTATGTCTGTGCTTCGGGGGATCGACTCCCGCTTGCGGATGCCAGCATCGATGTTGTCACCTCATTTGAAACGATTGAACATGTGTCCGACGATGGTTTTCTTGTCAATGAGTTTTATCGCGTACTCCGCCCCGATGGACAACTCATCGTTTCCACGCCCAACCAATGGCCCCTCGCGAATACACCGTATCACGTAAGAGAATACGACCGGGAGTCGTTTGTGCGCGTACTTGATTCCAAATTCCATTGCTTCGAATTTTACAATCAAAATTCCGGCTCCGATACACCGCTCAATCATGGCCAAACACGAGGCATCGTTGCGACTACGCTAGAAAATGAACATCTCGCGGAATGTTTCATCGCCGTCTGCCGACGAAAACCATTTTCGAGCGGTCGCGAACCGTGATGGCAATTTGCTGAACTGAAGCAAGAACTTTGAATGCCAATGGCTTGAAGAAAAGAGCTGCAATTGATCGAATCTCCCGGGCGGCTAACTCACCAAAATTTTTATACTGAGTGTAATTTTCCCGCCAAATTGTTGCGTTCGATGCTGGAATCAACGGTTTACGTTCGTTGGGCGATCAGTCTCGTTCTAGCGCTGCTCATCTCCTGTTCTTCGAGCCGGGCAGCAGAGCCGTTTTACCAGTCCGAGCTTGTTTTTCCGTTGGAAGATTGGCACAACCACGCGTCGTGCATGGTGGAGCTTCCCGACGGTGAGCTGCTCCTGACTTGGTACCATGGCTCGGGCGAACACGATGCCGATGACGTGAAGATCATGGGCGCGCGCAAAGCGAGAGGGGACAAAGCATGGAGCCGACGCTTTGTCATGGCGGACACGCCTAATTTTCCAGATGGCAATCCGATCATCTTTCTCGACAGGCAAAAACAACTGTGGCTTGTGTGGCCTGTAATCGTCGCTAACGATTGGCGCACCACATTCCTGAAATACGAGATTGCCGTACATTATCAGGGCCCACGGCAACTACCGGATTGGAAGTTTGGGGACGTTTTGCTTTTTGTGCCGAGAGATTTTATTGAGGAGGTTCGACGCGGCTTAGATCAATATGTCAAGGCCAATCCCGCTGCGTCCGAGTCTCAACGCGTCGAGTTGTTAAAGAAATTGGCCGGCGACAAGCAGGCCAGTCGCATGGGTTGGATTACACGTTCGCGACCGTTAATCTTGCCCAATGGGCGGATACTGATACCGATTTATTCCGATGGATTTTCCTTTTCTTTAATGTTGATCAGTGATGACGGTGGCAAGAGCTGGTTTTCCGGCAAACCGATCATCGGTCTCGGGAACATTCAGCCCAGCGTTGTGCGTAAGAATGACGGTAGTTTGGTTGCGTATATGCGAAACGCTGGGCCGCCACCGAAACACCTCTACACTAGCACCTCAAATGACGCCGGTGTCACGTGGTCATTAGCGACGCATACCAGCTTGCCAAACCCCGGTTCGGCAGCAGAAGTGATGCGTCTTGCCAACGGCTTCTGGGCGCTTGTTTACAACGATACTGAAGGAGGACGCCATAGCTTGGCGGTGTCGATCTCCGATGACGAAGGAAAATCTTGGCGCTGGATACGCCATTTAGAACTAGATATGCGAGTTACCGGCGCTGGCCAATTTCACTATCCGAGTATCTTACAAACTCGTGACGGTCTACTGCATGTCAGCTACAGTTATTTTCTCAATCATTTGCCGCCAGGGGCACCGCACAAGTCGATCAAACACGCTGCTTTTAACCTCGCTTGGGTTCAAGCTGGTGACTCGCCGTCCGCGAACCATCGCTAGTGACCTTTGTTGATTAAGATTCTTTTCCCGCGATAACTGGCCAGGGTATTGGATAGCCGAAATAACGCATGGCGGATGCGCAAGTATTCGTAAAGATGTCGCGTTGCTCATCGGTCCAGAATTCCCAGCGCGATTTGCGTCTGCGCAGGTCCATCGTAGTGTCTGATCCTTCGCTGGGGAATTTCGTTGGATGATAAGTTTCGGTGCTCAACGCGTCGGCGCATCGCGGATCGTTCTTTAACCCCAGCCAAGTCCACAGGTCGGTAAAGACGTGGGAGATCGATTCTCGGTCGAGCAATGAATCATGGCGAATCAAATAGAAATTGTCTTGTTCAACTCCCCAACGCACCATCTCTTCCGCTTTGGCCCAGACCTCGCACTGCCACTCAAACGGCCGCTCTTTAAAGCCCTCAAAAACCATTCGCGAAGAGACGACTTCGATGCCGTTGCGGACGAGATAGACAATTCGAACATTCGGAAACAGTTGCCGAAGGTAACCGACGAGCCGCGGATTTATATCTGAACTGGCCATCCATCGCTTCGGCAGGGAAATAGTCAGTGGCGGTCTTGGATAGAGGACATTGAGTATTAAATTACGAAATACTTTATCATATTTTCGCTGGCTCATTTGCATCGAAGCTTTGCGGCTGTGGTAGGTACAGTTGTGCAAACCAGTTTCTAGAATATCCATGACGATATTATTTTCGGCCCGGTTATAGGCCACGTCCGAGTGAATTCCTAGGCTCATTCGCAATGCCGTGGTTCCCGATCGTCCCACGCCGGATACGATAAGCGGTGGAATTGCGCAGTAGGGATGATCAAATAGCTTATTTGCGTACCACGCTCCGAGATTGATGAATTCCTTGATCATGAAGGTAGATATGATTTAGTTCAGCTAAATGACCACGATCCTAGGCAAACGGTTAGCTCGTGAAAGTTTTAGGTCGAAAACGCGGATATGCTTTTTCAATTTCAAGTGAGTTCGGTTTCGATCCAGCCACCACTCTCTATGATTTTTCGTTATTCCGTTTGCTTGCATCGCACGCCACGGCCAAACCCGTAAATCGAACCAATTCTAACGCCTGCGCTGTTGGTGTAGGCATTGTCAATAATTTCGGTAGTGTAGAAGAACTGATTCAGCAACAGGCGAAGCGATTTGTCGCTGAAGAAATGTAGATGATCCGTATTGTCATACTCTTCTTCACCACAGGGAACTTCGATTAGGATCGCACCGTCCGACCGGAGTATATTCGCCGCCTTCGCAAAGATCTCGGCGGGAAAGCGCAAGTGTTCAAGGGTGTGAAATGACATCACTAGATCGAAATGGCTTTGCGGGAGTTCAAGATTTTCAAACGGATCGGTGAGAATATTGACGCCTAGCTGCCCCATCCCTTCCCGGGCCACGGCACGGTTCATTTCGCAACCGATTGCCGCTATACCTTTTTTGCCAAGCGCGTGAAGTAGCATTCCTTCCGCGCAACCAATCTCAAAAACTGATTGGGTACGAGTTGACGGACATTCCAATAACCTAAGTCTTTCTAGGATACCGATTCGGGCGTTGAGATAGGTTTCCCATCCCTTACTTTCTTGAATCGTCGTGATTCCTTGATGGCAACGGTCCTTTTCCCAATAGCTAAGATCACCGTAAAGAGTGCTTAACGCTTTGTCATCCGGTAGTTCGCGCGCGTAGACGTGATCGCATTTACGGCATCTGAAAAGAGGCGTTAGCTTATTCTGGTATTCAAATTTTCCAGCGCTGCCGCAGATCGGGCAATTCGTGACGTGGTAAGTAGAAGAGGAAGATTTGCGGAAAAGGCGTGATCGTAACGCGCGACACGCTCGCTGAATGCCGGCGAAATTCGCGCTCAATCGACGATAAAAATGTCGCGAAACGAACATCCAAATCATGAGCAGAGCGGTAGTGGCTTCAAAAAAATCGTGAAAATCTGATTTCACCATTCTCTGTACAGCCCAGGCGAACGCGTAGGCGGATAACTTCATTGGTCTTAGAATACTTTTCGGAGTTGCCGGCCAATTGTCCAAAAGTCGCGCCGCAGCGGCTGGCGAAAGAATTGTCGCGACGACTTGTTTCGGCCCGTCCGGTATTTCGATAAGTAGGCAAAGCGCTCCGATGGCGTTGTAAAGCTTTCCCTGCTTCAAGGCGACTCTTGCGAGGCCGTATTGTGACGTGTAATCGGTCGGATCCGTCTCGGCCGCAAGATTGTAACACTTCTCCGCAGTATGAAGGTCTTTGTCGTTTTCCGACTGTTGCCCCAGTTCAAGCGACTGCGAAACTATCGGTTCAGTGATCGCTCGAATTCGCGACCCCATTTTCGCGGTCCGCTCCAAGCAGGCGAGTGATCGAGAACGATCGCCGGTCGCGACATATCGTTTCGCAACGCCAAGGTACTGAAACACAGCGCGCTCCAAGAGATGACTGTCTGTGTTTTTATTGATCGGGAAGTTGTTAAGAAGATTGATCGCGTTATCTAGGCGGTGTTCAGCTTCAGCCAACCACTCACTGTTGGAAGAAAGTTGCGCCGCTTTTTCGATGAGCAGTTCGGGGACGATGTCGACCAAGCCGCGATCTTCCATCAGCTTTAGTTCTGAGGCGGCACGCGAAATGTCGCCCATTTGTCTATTTGACGCCATTATCACCACGCGCATGGGGATCTCGTGCCAGAGAGAGTGAAATGGTGGATGTAGCTTAATGGCTTTGTGAGCGCGCTCAATTGCCTTATCGAACTCTTTAGTTGCTTGAAAACCATGAGCCAGCTCGTATTGAGGAAAATACCAGTGTGGATCGAATTGCGCACATCTGAGCCAGCAGGCAATTGAATCTTCGATGTGCCCGCCGGAGTGTGACTGCAACGCATCGTGCACGAGTTTCTGCCACGGGGAACGCGGTCGCAAAGTTTTACACAAGGCGAAGGCGCGATCGTGGCGCCCGACGAAGAGCATGCTCTTGATGAGCCAGTTCCAAGTGTATTCGGTCGCCGGCTGTGGATTACTTACGAGATTGAATATTTCCTTTGCAATAAAACCAGCAACACCTTCGGGCGGGAGAAAAAAGTGTTTGGCTTTGATACGTGAGGCATCGATTGGTCCTTCATTGTCGGCGCGTTCAATCGCTTCGGAAACTTTACTTAATTCATCGACGACGTGAGCGCCACCGTCGTCATGAAATAGGGTCTTTAACCCACAGGCGGCTACAACAGTTGGTATCCCGCGTAATACCGCTTCCAAGCAGGTCTGCGAGTTCCCTCGGTTCACAAGTACTCCGGTAACCGCGAAAAGTTTGTCCATATTGATTTCGCGGCCAAACACGATCCCGTCCGGAATGACTTTCCGGATGCGCTCTTGAGCGGTTTCGATGTCTTCGTTGGGATGGAGCTTGATTACGGCTTTGCGCCCCGTTTTGCGACTAGCGATCGCGATTTGAGTCAGGACGGCCTCCCGAAAATGGAGATCATCTTTGTTGTGAAGCGAAAGTCGACCTCGGATTGGAGAAGTGGTATACACGATGGGCTTCTTGCCGTCGGAAATGCCGAGTTTGATCAGCATTTTATCGCCGCAGAGGGTTTCACCCGCACCAAAACGGTCGTTGGCGAGTAATCCGCTAACGCTGAGTATCTCACTCGGATAGCCCAAATCGACAAACCGACGATGCTCATCTGGCGAGGCGACGAAAAGGCGATCGAAAGGTGCGTCGTAATTATTGATGTCGAACTGATTGAGCGCGAGCTGGGCAACCTCTTCGATGGCGATGACCGGAATGTGCCGTAATTTGGCCGACGCGAAAAGATCTAGAGCGAATGGTTCGAATACTGCCCCTAGCGCCAAGATTGCCGTGTCATTTGGTAGTTGCTTTTCGAACTCCGACTCTTGATCGACCTCAACCGAGTCGATTCCTTGTTCGGATAGCGCCGCGGCAATGCCGGGTGCTACACGGGCTAAAGGCTGGTAGACAATTGCAACGCAACGCCACCCCAACAAATTATGTATGACTTGTTGTACGTCCCTCACATGCACCGGGCTAGTGGGATAAAACAATAAAAGGGGGGAATTAGGTAGCTGAGTCATTTTTCAATAAGATGGTGTTGTTGTTGGAAGATTAGATCTGCACAGCGCGCGGTTTCATCCTCACTAATTATGTAACGAAGGGAATATTCTGAGCAATAAGTGCGCCGGGCCCTCTAAACCACGAGGCCCTAAGTCAGACATTCCCCGCCGAACCTTTATCGCCGGTATGTAGAAGAAATTTTTTTCGGCAGCATAGCTTCACATTCATTCGATAGCGATCGATAGTCCTAATCCATTTTCGAAAAGAAAGTGCATTTTTGTCCAATATCTGGCAATATTTGTCACAGCATTGCCGCAAGCGGCTTTTTTTGCAAACAAATTGACCCTGTTCTGTGGCGTGGCTTTTGCTCTCGTAACCGTGATCGCAAGAAAATCGGTTTCTATGATAAATAGCAGGGCGTTGGATGCCCCGCTGATGTCGGGAAACGGCGAATAATTTTCGTAACGCAACAAAATGATATGAGTTATGATTGGACCGCGACGAACCGACCCAAAAGGGCGGTAGTATGCTCGGTCGGAGGAAATCCGAATGGCAGCGAATAAGCCAGCGTTGACCCAAAAATTTGTCGTCGATCCAGCCTTGGATTTTGTAAAAACGACGACGAGAACGATTACTCGCCGAGGGGTGATGTGGCTGGGCCAGACCTGCAATATACGTTGCCACTTTTGCTACTTTCTTGATCGCATCAATTCAACGGATCATCCCGAGCATGCTTTCATGACCATCGAGAAGGCCAAACGGATTTGTTCGACGTTGGTCGATGTTTATGACAACAACGCGATTGACATCCAGGGTGGCGAGCCGACCTTGTTTCGCCATATCAATGAGCTCGTCGAGCATTGCCGCACGATCGGCTTGATGCCTACCCTGATCACCAACGCGATCGCACTGCAGGATCTACGTCGGTGCGTTGCGCTCAAAGACGCGGGTATCCGGGATCTTTTGGTCAGCGTGCAGGGGCTCGACGATACCTACGACTCGATTGTGGGCGTGAAAGGCGCCTCGGTAAAGCAGCGCCAGGGGCTTGAGAACATCATAAAAGCAGGAATTCCCATCCGCTTTAACAGTGTCTTATCTAAACCCATTTTGCCGCAGCTGGAAAGAATCGCCCAATTAGCGGTCGACGTAAACGCCCGAGTGGTAAATTTTCTCGCGTTCAACCCCTTTGAAGACCAGCAGATCGCCGGAAAACGAAATGCGATGAACGTACCGCGATATAGCGAAGTATCGCCCTACCTGAACGCAGCGATGGATATTCTGGCGAAGGGAAATGTCGAGTGTAACGTTCGCTATTTCCCAATTTGCATGGTCGCGGAACGCCACCGCAAGTCAATGTTTAATTTCCAGCAACTGCCGTACGATGTTCACGAATGGGACTATGCGTCATGGTCGTGGACAGGACAACAACCGCAGCGGATGAAGTGTGGTGACTGTTCGCCTGTTTCCGATCTAGCGAAAGAAACCTACGCGCCGATTCAGTACAAGGGTGCGGCTAAGCCGATCGCTGACGCCGCGAGAAAGTTAGTGACTAAGTACCCAGGGCTACGCGGTCCGGCTCGCAAAGTACACATGTCAGTCAGCAAACTATTGCAAGCGAAGTCCGATCACTCCGCTGAACTTTCGCCGAAGGAGAACTTGTACCGGGACAATGCCCGCCTCAGAAGCGCGCAACATTGCCGCTATCAGTACGATCGCGCTTGCAATACTTGCGACCTCAGACGAATCTGCGACGGCTTCCACGGCGATTACGCCGCTCTATTTGGCACCGATGAGGCTAAGGGCGTCGAGCTTGGCAAACAAGTTGACAACCCAAAATACTTTATCGGTGAGCAGGAAAAAGTCATCGAAAAAGAGGATTTTGAGTGGGCTCTGTAAAGAGCTTTATCGAGGCGTTGGATTCGCGGCTGGGCCAGATCAACACGGTTTCGCCGAAGGTTTCGATCATCGTCACCAATTATAATTATGCCGATTATATTCAAGATTGTCTTCATTCGGTCAGTCTGCAAACCTACCCGGACGTTGAGTGCATCATAGTTGACGATCACTCCTCCGACGATTCCGTCGACCGGATAGAACGCTTCATCCGCAGTGACACGTCCCACACTAGATTTACGCTGATCACGCACGAGTCGACCCGGGGACAATACGCGGCATTTCGAACTGGCGTTCAGCAATCAGCCAGTGCGTTCGTGTCCTTTTTGGATGCGGATGATCTTTTGTTACCTGATTTTGTCAGTGAGCATGTGCGGGTGCACCTAAATTGCCCACCGGTGGCATTCACCAGTTCCAATCAATACCAGATTGATTCGAAGGGCCAAGTGATCGGCGGTGTTCATCCGGATCTGGAAACCCAAAACACTTATAGAAGCGTGGGCACGATCTCGCTGCGGCGATCCTTTTGGGTTTGGGCGACCACCAGTTCCATGATGTTTCGGCGCCCAGTCCTCGATTATGTCTTATCCGACTCGGATGACGCTTTTAAAAAATGCGCCGACAACTATGTCTGCCATTTTTCGAACCTCCTGGGCGGATCCATTTTGATTCCTAGCGTGTTGGGTTGCTACCGGCGCCATCTGAACAATACCTTTAGCAATAATCCCCTGATCGGCGGCCGGCTACCCACCGGCGACATGCGTAATCATCCGGCGCATCGCTTGGTGCTGCACCACATCCGCGAGCGACTATTCGAATGTAACCAGCAATTCATTTCGCTATTGGGCGTTGGCGGATTCTTTGATGTCCTAGTGAAGGTGACGCCGTTCACTCGCTTTTGGCGCAACGGCCGAGCCATTCGCGGCAACATTCCCATTCGCTTCGGCCAATCGCTCCAGTTTTTCGGGACCTTCGCTCGGCTTAGTCTCAGGACTATGGTCAGAGCGCTTAAAAGACGCCATCCAAGCTACACTGTGCGCGATCTCGACGGAGTAAAGCGTGCGACAAACATCGCAAGTTACACCGATTATCAGCGTCATCGTCGCGACGCGAAATAGACGGCAATCGTTAGGCCGGCTTCTCGATGGGCTGCGTTCGCTGCCCGAACAACCCGCGTGGGAATTGATCGTCGTCGACAATGGCAGCGCCGATGGTACCGAAACTCTGCTATCGACCGCCGCGGAGGATTTGCCGATCGTCATCGTCAGCGAAAATCTGCCCGGCAAAGGCCGGGCGGTTAATACGGCGCTAAAGCACGCTCGGGGCGACATTCTACTTTTTACCGATGACGATGTCGTGCCGGATCCAAACTGGTTGACGGCGTTGCACCAAGCGTCAATAGAGCATCCGGGCGCCAATGTTTTTGGCGGCCGCATCCTGGTGAACCATGAGCGGATTCCCCAATGGATCGTAAATTCCTATAATTTGAGAATAATTCTGACATCGGAACAGGATTTGGGCGATGACATTCGTTGGTTCGCTGACGATCAGTATCCAATCGGACCTAATCTGGCGGTACGACGACGGTCGATCGAGCAGGGTTCATTCGTCTGGCCGGTCAATCTGGGACCCGGCACAAAAATTCCGGTTGGCGATGAGAGGGCATTTCTAATGCAAGTGAGCCATCCCGAGTCGCGCGATCGGCTTTACGTTCCAGACAGCGTTGTCCGTCACAATATCAAAGGCAGGCAACTTGGTTTCGTCAGCGCTCTTATGCGCTGTTTCCTCGGCGGTTATGCTGCTGGTTTGGTGAGCCGCATATGGGTCCATTCAAACAGAAAAAATAGAGGCGGCGCGTTTCGTGTGGTGTGGCAGCGATTCCGTGGAGCTTCTAGCGGTCGGGAGTTAATCTGTATCGTTGCCCGGGCACTCGGCGTGCTGACGGGAACGGCGATCCCATTTGCGCGAATCATTTACAGCTAGAGCATGCGCGTCTTATTCCTTACGAAACAACAGTACATGGGCAAGGATCTTTTGCGCGACAGATTCGGCCGCTTTTATGAATTTCCCAGAGTGCTCGCACTTCACGGTCATCATGTTCGTGGCGTTTGCTTGAAATATTGGGATGACGGAGTTGACTCGCCGGCGCAGCCGCAACACCTAGACGACGTCGAGTGGCAGTCCTTCCAGCTGGGTTGGAATTGGCCCGCGGCTCTTTTCGGCTACTATCAGCGGCTGAAAGAAATAGCGAGTGATTTTGTGCCTGAAATCGTCGTCGGGACTTCCGATGCCATACATGTCATGCTGGCTGCTTCATTATCGGCGAGAATTGAAGTTCCCTTGGCGGTTGATTTGTATGACGACTTCGAAAGTTATTGGGCAACCAAGCTGCCTGGAATGAGGACGGGACTCAAGCGCGGGATTTTGAGCGCATCCGCGATCTCAACCGTATCTTCTAACCTCGCGGCTAAGGTCACGAGTGAGTACCGTGCGCCTGGCATTGTACGTGCGATTACCAACGCGGTTTGCCCGGAGATTTTTCAGCCGGGCGACAAAACACTGGCAAGGAAGAAACTCGGCTTGCCGGAATCCGGGCTGCTAATAGGTACTGCGGGCGCATTGAGCGTCGAACGCGGAACCAAGACGCTTTTTCAAGCTTTTGAAAAATTGTCCAGTAAGAGAAATAACCTGTGTTTAGTCTTGGCCGGACGGTTAGACCAGCGTTTGCCCGTTCCGACAAACGGCAAAGTTCGGTATATGGGCGAGTTGCCGCAATGCGACATCGGCCATTTGTTCAATGCACTCGATGTCGGAGTCGTCTCCAATCGTCGGAATCAGTTTGCCGAGTTTTGTTTTCCGCAGAAATTTTACGAGATGGTTGCGTGTCGATTACCACTTGTTGCCGCCGATGTCGGTGTCATGCGTCGGTTGCTCGCTGGCTACGAGAATTGTCTTTATGAGCCTGAAAGAGTGGATTCGTTGGCCGATGCATTAGAGAAACAGCTAGACAGACCGAAGGTTTTAGATCTTTCGGTCCCGGCATGGAAAGACCGAGGAAAAGATTTTCAGCTATTGCTGGAGGAAGCGTTAATGAAATCCTATTTAGTCAATCCCTCACCGAACGTGGCAGGCAGGTGACTATTTTGGACGGTGCCGTCAAACATTGTCGAAAGATTTAGGCTTTAACCGAATTTCTATTTCAACCACCAGTTTATCTGTCGATTAAACCCGTTTCGGACAAAGCAAATGTTTTTCGGAGTCATGAGAGCGCTCGAGTATTATCTTTTCAAAAAAATGCCGTCATAATAGCAAAACAATGCTTCATTTCTTTGCGTTTGTCTTGGGGGCGCTGGTGGGAAGTTTCCTCAACGTATGTATATTAAGAATCCCCAATGGCGGTTCGATCGTTTCGCCGCCGTCCCATTGTCCAAGCTGCAAGACGGCGATTTCATTTTATGACAACGTTCCGCTGATCAGTTATTTAGTTCTGCGCGGGCGTTGTCGTGCTTGCGGCGAGCGCATTTCACCGCGGTATTTTGTTGTGGAGCTGTTGACGGCCGTATTGGCCCTGGCGTTATTCGACCGGTTCGGTTTCGGATTTAGTTTTCTGGTAAGCTTGCTGTTCGTCGGCGCGCTCATTGTCATTTCTTTCGTCGATCTGGATGTTCGGATTGTGCCCGATGTCATAAGCTTGCCGGGGATCGTTTTAGGGCTGGCGCTGTCGGTGGTCGGGTATTTCGTGATCAGCGGCGAATCAAACATTATACCTTCTCCCTTAAGCTCTTTGCTCGGCATACTTGCCGGTGGCGGTTTTTTGCTCGCAACGGCGTGGATCTATGAGAAAGTGACAGGCGTGGAGGGAATGGGCGGGGGCGACATCAAATTGCTGGCTATGATTGGCGCGTTTCTCGGTTGGCCGTCGATTCCGATCACCCTATTCTTTGCGTCATTGGTTGGTTCAGTTGTCGGAATCGCGTGCATGGTGGCGACTGGTGCAGGCCGCAGGCTCGCTTTACCATTCGCCCCGTTCCTTTGCTCCGGGGCTCTCTTGTTTATTTTCTTCGGGGAAGATCTCATTCAATTTTACGTTTCTCCCAATTGACCCCGCTAGTGAGTGACCCAGAAGTTTTTTGCATAGTTCGATCATCATTCCGGGCAGACTGGCGCGACCCGGAATCCAGGAATTTCAAAGACTCTGGATACCGGCTTTCGCCAATATGACGGCAAAGAACAGAACGAATTATCTAACGAACTATATGCCAAGGACACTAGTGTATCTCCGACAAATTTCGTTACCTTTGCGCGCTTTGGCAAGGTAACGGTTTTATTCGGGCAAACTTCTAGGAAGTTTCTATCCCGGATTGTGTCAAATCGTGACACTCAAGACATCGCCTTGAGGCCGGTCGTTTGGTGCGCGAATTGCACTAAATTCTGCCTCGTCCACCGTTTAATAGCTATTGCAGGAAGCCTCAGAGATGAGACGATTCAATCAAACTAAGCCAATTCGTTGCTGCAGACAGATTTTGACAGATCGTCGCGGTTTCAGTCTCGGTGAGATCCTAGTTGCGATCGGTATCTTCGCGATCCTCGCGGCGATTGCGCTGCCTCAGTTCACTGCATTTCGGCCGCAAAGCCGCCTCAACGGCGCCGCCCGTCAAGTTTTCAGCGAGCTCATGTGGGCCCGTTCGAAAGCTGTAAATGATAACAGTTCCTACGTGGTCACTTTTCCGACCAATCAAACGATGCTGATTACAGGCGTCACGACCAAGACCGTAAACATTCAAACAGAGTATTCTGATGTGAC
>DASYUV010000056.1:0-12452 GCA_036000865.1 Binatia bacterium
TAGCTAGCGACGACATTTGGATCTTTGGTTTCGATAGATGTAGGAAACTGGCGGGAGAGGATACAACCGGGACGGAAACAAGTTCAGACTGGAATAGGTGAAGCTCTCTGGTATTCTTATTCAAGTCTGAGCTTAGCCGCCTCCCTTTACCATGCTTGTGAGACGGTCAAGAAAACTTTCTAGAGTTTCAGTGCGATGAGCGAAATCTTCCACGACCTCTTCCCTGCCTCCGGGCTGAGTTTTAGCGGTGAACTTCCCTTGTTTGCCTCCGAGGATATTAAAAGCGCCTCCTCGTTGCCGTTTAAGAAAAACAATTACTTCTTCACCTGAAGAAAATTCCGGCAACCCCGGGACGCCCTGGGCTATGTCTCCTACCGATCCACCGGGTTGTTCGATAGTGACTGAGGACACCTTCGGTCCTTTAAATTGCCTCTCGATAGAAACCGTAACGATCGTGGTCATGGAGCGTCGATCCGAAACCTGCCGAGTCTTTAGTTCCTCGACCCGGCCCTTGATAATAAGATCGGCTTCGCCGATGAGTCGATCGAAAGATAGTTTTTGCAGCGTCGTGGCCTGGACAAACCCCGGGACTGTTAGCCAGCTAGAAATCAAAAAAATAACTATCCGCGCCACAAACCGGCGGCGACTGCGCATAAAATCTCCGCTAGGGTACAAGCTGGTTTTTACCGCTAATATCTCCATTTCCCAACGTACGCTTTTTCACCTCACCGCCGGCCCCGAAACCATACATGGTCAAGTCTTTGTCCGAATCATCATACAAATCATCCAGGCCAATCCAGTGGCCGATCTCGTGAGTGGCAAAGTTCTGAAGGTCATAAGCATCGGGTGAACTCTGACAATCAGGCGAATTAGGGAAGATCGCCCATGGATATCGTTTGTTGAACAGGGTATCCACCTCCAATACCTCGCCCGATGACCTGGAGAACCAGGCGTAAGTGACACCAATCGTGGATCGCCCTAATCTTTTCCACAAGATGACGTTGATCTTATCGAATCTGGCCGCTCTAGCCTTCGTATCGGGTCCCTGGGAGAATACGCCCCCAAACCAAGTATTAAACGAGGCGTTTAAAACTCCATCCACACTGCCGGCTAGATTGGCCGGCACCGTCGAGCGATTGAGACTCCAGATAATTGGCCCTGAGAGATGCCAGGGAGTCACATCGAAGTGGTTTATTTGATCATCGCTCGTTTCCGTACAGGTGCCGAGGTGATTTGGCTTGATCACACGCGGCCTGTGAATAAAGACCCGTAGCTCAACCCCGGGAGGAGGCGTATGTTCGAGGACATCATCGTCATCATCGTCGTCGGCTTCTCGGGACTGTGCTCCTGTGACAGCCGAAATCGTTGCGGATAAAACGGCCAGCGAGAAAAATCCGATCAAAAGATACAGGCCCCATCGGGATTTCATGATACCCCCCTTCCAAGCCATAGCGTACGTTTTGGCGTGTTTTTGTCAATGTCAAAATTTGACGAACCGAGTCTGATCAGTCGACTAAGTTAAAAATCCACCGCGTCGCAATGGATTGTTTCTTGAGGAGGAGGCGATGCTCAAATCATATTAATTAAAGTTCGCAGACCCCTGCGTTCGGTTTTCGAGCACCGTCTTGAGCTATTGACGCATTCGGCAGGTCTTTGTTAACGCTCCGGCGTCAATTCAGGCCGTAAAATTTTCGCGGGTTCGTCTCAAGAATTTTTTTGATCGCCGTGGGAGTGATCCGCTTGTCATTGCGCAGCAGACGAATGGCATTGAGCTCGGATGATGGATCGTGGTGACCGTAGTCGGTGCCGATCATCAGACAATCCTCGCCTGCGTGGCTCAAGACGTAGGGGAGATCGTCCGTGTTTTCGCACGCGACCCACATGTTATTAGTGGCTAGCGCATTCGTCGGAAACGACCTGGCTTTGCGCCGGTAGCGATCGGCCAGATCATTCAACACATAAGGCACCCACTGCGCGCTGACTTCAACAAAGCCCCAGCGGACCTTCGGAAACTTTTTCGGGATCTCTTTTTCGATCAGCGTATGACACGCGCCGACCACAGCCAGCTTGAACTTTGTAAACGTCGTGTCGTCCGCGAAGAAGTCATGATGGAGGAAGCTGCCATTGGCGGAATGGACGCAGACCGGTAGATCGAGATTCCCCGATATCTCCCAGAGTGGATAAAAATAGGGAGCGCCGAGCGCCCGCTCGCATTCCAACCCGCGCATAAAGATGCCGCAGGCGCCGTTGCTCCTTGCCCATTCGAGTTCATCACGGACCGTCCCCGGCGCTTTCTCGAGCAGGCGCAGCGGCGGCTTTGCCACCCAGCGCAGGCGACCCTTCCCCTGGCGCCAGAGCTCGCCCATCCAGCGGTTATAGGATTTGCATAGGCCACGCTCGCGCTCGGCTTCCTGGACGATTGGCCGGAGAAAAAGCGTCGGGTAAAGCACCTGGGTCTCAATGCCGAGCTCGTCCATGTGCGCGAGCCGAGCCTCGACGCTGAGCATCTCGCGCGACTCCTGCGAGGTGTCGGTGCCGACGTTGCGGTCTTTGCCGTGCGCCCGGCCCTCGATCACCCAAAAGTCACGCACGGCGATGCCCTCGTTGCTGAGAAGATCCGCCCCGAAACTCTGCGTCATCAGTTGCGGCGTGAAACCTCGCTCATCCGCTTCGAGATAACTCCAAGTCTGCACAGTCTCGATCACATGAGCGTCAGCGTCGATCGCTCCCATCGGCTTCCTCCCCAGTGTCAATGTTGACCGGCTCGAAATTGGCTCGTTTGCCGATTTCGGGCGGGTCTATCTCAAACGCTTTCACGATTTTCGGCTTGCATGCAAGAGCGCCGAAAGGAACCGCTGAGCCTGCGGCCGCGGGCTGGAAAGAACTCGCCCCTTTAGTTCTCTTCTCCATCACATAGAATGAGTGCCAAGGACATTAACTTATTTCACAACCCGCTCGTCTAACTAAATTGCGCCTGTGAACTGCGACGCGATGCCAGAAAGACTAAGGAGTAAAAGTGGCTGAAAAAGCACGGTCTGGCGGATGGTTAAGACGCTTGTATGGCCGGCTTGCGGCCTACTTCAGGGCTGCAATCGATCCTACCTTGCATACGCGGGTAAGGATTATTTGTGGCGCGAAGGGACTGGCGGCGTTGGGCACGCTTGGACTGGCGCTGTTTTCTGTGTACGCCGTCATCTTGATACCGTTCACGCCGAGTATTTCCGATATACGAAAGGCCAAAATTGACCAGCCCGCGGTGCTGATTTCGGCCGATGGCAGGCGCCTGGCCACTTTCAAGCCGATGAACCGCGAGTGGGTCCGGCTAAATCGAGTCTCTCCGCATGTGATCAATGCCCTGATCGCCACGGAAGATCACCGCTTTTATGAACACTTCGGCGTTGATTTGTGGCGCACCGCGACCGGCGTCGTGCGCACTTTGGTCGGAGATCCGGAGGGCGGTTCCACTTTAACTCAGCAACTCGCGCGCAACCTCTATCCGCAAGTTGGCCGACAACGAACGATCACGCGGAAAATAAAAGAGACGATCACGGCGATCAAAATCGAATACGCCTATACAAAAAAAGAAATACTCGAAACCTATCTCAACACCATGCCGTTTTTGTATAACGCGTTCGGTATCGAAATGGCGGCGCGCACGTACTTCGACAAGCCGGCGCAGAAACTCAGTGTCCTTGAAAGCGCGACACTGATCGCCATGTTGAAAGGCACCAGCTACTATAACCCGGTGCTCAATCCGGAGCGCGCGCTGGCACGCCGTAACGTGGTGCTGTCGCAAATGGTCAAGCGCGGCGTGTTGAGCCAGGCCGATTTCGATAAGCTAAAAACTAGGCCGATACGGCTCAATTTCGAGCGCCAGCCGGAATTAGTCGGCCCGGCGCCTCATTTTGCCGTGCAAATCCGCAAATGGCTGATCGATTGGGCGGACCGTAACGACCACGACATTTATACCGATGGACTGATCGTGCACACCACCATCGACTCGCGTCTGCAGGCGCTGGCCAACCAAGCCGTAAACCTCCAAATGGAGACCTTGCAGGCGGTCGCAGACGTAGAGTGGGGAGTGAGATCCGAAGGATTGATATCTTCGAGCGCGAACGCCTACGTCGATCAGCACCGGCGCGTGCAGCCTTTCGGTCATTTTTGGAGAACCAAGACCGGCTTGATAGATACGTTCATTCGAGAATCAGTGGCCTACCGCAGCGCGGTCGATTCCGGCGCGACGCCTGAGGCTGCGCTGGCGCAGTTGAAGAGCAATAAGGACTTCATGACGAAGCTGCGAGACGAGAAGACGCGCTTGCAAGCGGGATTCGTTGCCATCGACCCGGCTACAGGGCACATAAAGGCGTGGGTCGGTAGCCGCAACTTCAACACCGACCCATTCGATCACGTGGCGCAAGCCCGGCGCCAACCGGGTTCGACGTTTAAACTTTTTGTTTACGGCGCGGCTCTCGAGCAAGGGATGTCGCCTGATAAACGCTTCATCGACCGGGCCGTGGAAATTCCTCTGCCGGATGGCACTGTGTGGCGCCCGACCGATCTCTCGGAGCCCAGCGGCCGGTCGATGACTGTACGCGAGGGTCTCATCTATTCGAAAAACACGATCACCGCACAGGTCATGCAGGAAGTCGGTTCGCGAAAAACTGCCGAACTCGCGCGCAGTATGGGGGTCAAGCAAAGCAAGCTCGACGAGGTGCCGTCGTTGGCGCTCGGCACCAGTCCGGTTACGCCGTTGGAAATGGTGGCTGCTTACAGCACCGTAGCTGCCGGCGGCGCATATCGCCAACCGATCTTTATCACCCGCATCACTGATAAGAACGGCAACGTGCTCGCCAGATTTGCCACCGAAAATCAGCGCGTCATGTCCGACGAGACCGTGGGCAATCTGATCAACATGCTGCGCGACGCCGTTGATCTAGGCACCGGGCAAGCGGTGCGCGCTCGGTTCGGCGTTCACGCCGATGTCGCAGGGAAAACCGGCACCACGCAAAAAAATACCGACGGCTGGTTTATTTTGATGCATCCGCGGCTCGTCGCCGGGGCGTGGGTCGGGTTCAACGACTCGCGCGTCACGATGCGCAGTAACTATTGGGGCGAGGGCGGACACAACGCCGTGCTGCTGGTCGGAGATTTTTTTCAGCACATTCTCGATGCGCGACTAATCGACGGCGGCGCCCGCTTCCCGTACGCAAGACCGCGCGATTCTATCTTGGACCCGTATTTCGACGCAGCCAAAGAATGGTTGTTTGACGCACTCAGAGGTTGGTGGCTTGGAGAAAAAGACAGACCAGCACCTTTGCCGGCTCCTCCGCCACGCCGCGAGCTAGAGCGTGAAGCACCGCGCTTCGACCAAACGCAACGCGAGAGAGATCGAGTAGAGGATGCGCAAGAGCAGAGGAGGCTGGAAAGACAACTCGAGAAGGAGCGGCTGCTGGATCTCCTAAGGCAGAAGCGAGAGCAGCGCGAGCAGGAGCAGCTGGAAAGGGATCGATAGTGTGGGGGAGAATGAAGGGGGAGGCTTGAACGATTTGGACGTTTGGAACGACTGGAACTGATCCGAATTAAGCAACGGCGAGCGCTACTATGCCGCGCTCGCCCGCTGGGTTGTCGTCAGGTTCAGTCCAACGATGAAGGACGGGTTCACAGTGCACATCGTATAGATCTCGTCCGGCGTGCAGCCAAACGCCGCCATATGGCCGCGCAGCAGACGGAGCGACTCCACCGAATTCGGAAACAGCCGCTCGCCCGCATCCGACGAGAGCGTGCAGTGCTCGGGACCGACCGTACGAATGGCCTTATACATGTTGGCCGGGTCGATGCCGAGCAGCGGCGACAATTCATCGTAGGTGAAATTCAGCCATAGTCCGACGGCGGCCGCCTCCTTCATTTCCTCGATGGTCAAATTGACAAATGGGCTGAAGGGATGGTCGACGACTCCCTTTTTGAAGCCGATCTTGTGACTGAACTCCGCCATCGCGCGGAACTCCTGCTTCGTCGGATGGCCAAAAAAGATCGCCGCGCCATGGTCGTGGGCCATGCGGAAGATTTCTTCGATCTCCGGTAAGAGCTGGCCCTTGTCGTCGAGGAGGTAGTGGCCGTATTTAAGCGAGTCGGACCAGGGCAGAGGTTCTGTATGGGCGTTCGGATCGGCGGTCTTGTCCCAAGCGATGGGCTTGCCGCCGACGATCGAGAGCGTGTTGGCCGAGGTGTTGTTGGGCATCCAGAGGCCGACGCTAACCGGAAAGGCTTACCGTCGTCAATCCTGGGTTAGCTGAGGCGCGACCTCAATGGCGGCCGCGCTTTTGAACTCTCAATCGGGAAAGTACAAGTGGTCACGCCTGGAGACATTGCATGATACTCGATTTGTTTAGGAAGCAAGGCCTGCCCCTGTGGCCGACTCCGCTGAGTATTCCCGCCAAAATGCGCGCTAAAGAATTCGCCGGCGAAGTATAGACTCAGGAAGACTCAGGAAGTTATATCACTAGAATACCCCCCACTAGTCAAAACTGTAGGATGCCCAACCTCGAACGGAGGAAGTTATGAAACTTCTAAACAAAGCGTTCTTTGTCGTTCTTCTTATTTTAAGTTTGCCGCCGATCGCCCTTGCCCAGCAGTATATGATCGGCTATGCCGGCTTCGCGGGATTTCAAGTGTCAATGTGGGCAGCCAAAGACCTGGGCTTGCTCAAAAAGTACGGTCTCGAAGGCGAAACGGTATTGATACCGGGCACATCCCGCCAAATACAGGCTCTGGTCGGGGACAGCATTCACTTCGCCCATGTCGATGCGGCAGGTCACATTCGCGCCGTAATGCGTGGCGCGGACATCGTGATGGTAGCCGCATCGTTGAACAAATTTCCGTTCAGCCTTGTGACGGTCAAGGAAATTCGCAAACCGGAAGATCTCATCGGAAAGAAGATCGGTATCGTGGGATTCGGCGGCGCCAACGATCTCGCCGTAACCCTGTTGCTTAGAGAATGGAAAATCGCACGCGATAAGGTCACGGTTTTGCAGGCCGGGGGCGGGGCCAATCGGCTAGTCGCGCTATCCACTAAAGCGCTTGACGCCACGGTGCTCTCTCACCCTGAGTTGGGCGAGGCGCTGAGAATGGGCATGAACGAGCTGGGCAACCTGGACGAATTCAAATCGGCCGATTATCCCATGAGCGCTGTCGCCGTGCGCCGTTCTTTCATGGTGCAAAATCGTGACGTAGTAAGGCGGTTCGTGATGGCCTACACCGAAGCAACCTACCAATTCATGAACCAAAAAGAAAAAGGAATTGCGATCTTCAAGCATAGACTTAAGCAGGACAATCCAAAAGCTCTCGAAGAGACCTATAAATATTTTGCTCCCAAGTTTTCTTTTCCGACGCGCGTCTCCCACAATGGATTGCAGAACACGCTGGAGTTGATCGCCAAGGAGAATCCCAAACTAGACACCAAGATCGACAAATACGTCGACGAGAGCATTCTAAATGAGTTGGAGAAGGAAGGCTTCTTCAAAAAAATCGCGGCAAAGTGATCGTCGTGCGCTTGGTTGAAAGGTGATTGCGCTGGGGCGAACCCAACCGTCGGAGTAAATCAAATACATAGGGTCAGTACGTGGGGTCAGGCCAGGAGACATTGCAGAATACTCGATTTGTTTAGAAAGCACGGCCAGGCACTGTGGCCGTGCCCCTCGTAGTCGCTATGGTGCGCTCTGATCCTCAATGTTCGATCTCCTTTTCTTTAGCTGACCTGACGCTGAATTTTAGCCGGGCTAATTTCCCAACAATTTCTTCATCCGCTCTATGACCTCCGGCGGTTGGGAAATCACTTCTTTCGCCAGATTTGCCATTTCCTCCCCGCTGATCGCATCCACCTCCCATCGTCTTTTCTTCAACTCTTCCAGTAACGCCGGATCTTTGAGCGACGTGTGATAGGCGTCGCGCAAGATTTTCACCCTGTCGGGCGGCACGCCCGGCGTGGCCACCATCGGCCGGCCAAAGACTGCCGGAGCCAGCAGGACCGTGGCCACACGCCGGGTTGCCTCCGGAGTTTTGTATTGGTCCATCAACTCGTAAATGGACGGGACATCGGCAACTCTGGCATCTCGTTTTTTCGTGGTCTGCATGATCGGCCGAACAAAGCCCTTCTTATGCCAGGTTAGGAAGGGCTCGCGGGCAAAATAGGTGCTGATCGTCAGGTTGCGGCAGTGCAGCTCGCCGCGCTCGATGCCGAGGTCGATCTCGCCGCCGCCGGGATAACCGCTCACGATGTTGAATCTGATCCCCATGCCTTCGTCCAAGAACTTCGGGATGTAATAGCCGGAAGTGCTCGTTCCCGTGGCGCCGCACTTGGGCGGCTGCGCGGCCTTGCGGATCTCCTCGATGGATTGGTAAGGATTATCCGTCCTCATGATCAAGATAAACTCGGTTTGCTCCGGCGTGCCTATCCAAGTAAACTTTGACCAGTCAAACTGAACTTCTTTGCGTCCGGAAAGCTGGTCGAAATACATCGAAGGACCGAATGTCCCCATAGTCAGACCATCGGGTTTGGCTACGGAATAAACGTAGTTGGCGGCAATAACACCTCCCGCTCCAGGCATGTTCTGCACGATGAACGTGGGATTTCCCGGGATGTACTTCCCCATATGCTGGGCGAAGATTCTTGCCCATAGATCATAAGCATCCCCAGAGATATTACCGACAACGATCCTGATGGTTTTACCTTGATAGAAAGGAGCCTGAGCTTGGAGGCTCGGTATCGACGCCAGAAGAAACAACAGCGCAAACGCGAATCGTTTCATAGCACCCTCCGGATTGCCTGTAACCAGGCATTATAACAAACTCTATCGGCCGGACAGCACGCGCGAATGATATGGCCGGCTCGTTGAAAGTGTCAAGGGAAATGCTTAGAGCGAAAACCACGGTGTTTCGAAATCGGAACCAACAGGGTCTTTGTTTTTGATATTCGCACACAACATCAGTCAGTAATCGGCGGGACCAAGGGAGTTTTTCCTAATCATTTTTTCTTGCCTGGTTCCGCCTGGTAACCTTGTTCTTTCCACTTGCTGACGGGACAAAATGTCGTGCTCGGAAATCCGAGTTCTTCGGCTAGCTTCGCAGCCTGCGAGCTTGATGCTCCGGTCCCTCACGTGAAGACGATGTAGGTCTCCTTGGAAATCTTTTTCAGATAACCTTCGAGCTGATCCAGGGGAACGTTGATGGCGCCGGGGATGGTTTCTTTTTCAAGAGGAAAAATAAAAGCAAAAATAAAAGGGGACGCGAACCGTTTTTTCTTCAACCTACTTGTTTTCTCGGTCTGCCGCGCGGATGAAGAGTAGATTTCAACCCGAGTGCATTCGCGACTCGCGTCTTCCAGCCTGCGGAGCCATATGGGTACCACGGTTCACAGACTTCCGTAGCGCCTCGAGTTCGGCATCACTTTGAACCGCGTTCACCCAATCGACCCCAGTCTGCGGACGTCTCAAGCGGCCAGGTACTCAGTAGCGATTCTCGATCCCCATTGGGCCTTCGCCATAGACTGCACCAGCGCCAGTTCTGCGCTCGGTCGACGAGCTTTGCTCGCAATGCATTACGCTCCACCACGTACCGCAGCACATTGAGCAAGGATTCATCCTGTTCAATCGGAAAACTTTTGAATCGGCCCTGATAGATGTGCCCGTACCCGGTCGTGTGACGATGAGCGTGTAGACGTTGGCTGTGTGTGATCGTCAACCAGCGAAGAAACGCGGTCATCTCGCCGTCTTTCTTCGGCCAGAGGACCATGTGCCAGTGATTGGGCATCAAACAATACGCCAACAGTCGAATTGGAGAGCGATGCATGGCTGCGACCATAATCTGTTCAAACGCGGAATAATCTTCCGGCTTGTGAAACAGCTCGTTTCGTCCATTCGCGCGATTGAGGCTGTGATAAACTATTTCACCCGGGGCTATGCGTGCTCGTCGAGGCACGGGCAACGCTACACCGCTCGGCTCCATTCGGTCAAGAAAAAGGTTCGCGTCCCCTTTATTCTCATCCCTTTATTCTCACCTTGATGCCGAATCATTGGCATCTTTTATTGTGGCCGCGAAGCGACGGCGAGCTATCGCAGGTTATGGGGGCCATGCATAGGGTGGCCAGACCTGGCCGTGCGTCGCGGAAGCAGTGAAGCTAACCGGTTAAAGTCCAGTGCGGGGAATTATCGGTTCACCCCGCTAGCGAAGATCCGGTTTTGAGAGGCGACTCCCAGGACTGAGCGGATCGAGAAAACTTTCTCAGAGAAAGGATCGCAAACTCGCAGGCCGTATAACCAGGAACCCATAGAGCCTCGTAACTTTTAAATGAGAGTGCCGACCCTGTGTCAGGCGGGGAAGGCCGCCGCCATCTGTGAAACCAACCGAAGGGAAAAGAAGAGCAGCTGGACTCTCCGGGGTCGTCGGGACGGGATGTGAGGGAAGTTTCACTGGGTAACGCGGGAGATCTCGTTTGTCGCGGGTGATGGCCGCAACGGCTCAGTATAAGGGCAACCGAAGTCTGAGACAGGCGAGACGAGAAGTCGGAGGGCGAGTAGTACCTGGGAAGCTGCGTAATGGCGGCAGAGGGAAGGCGCCCTGCTTTCATCAAGTTTACTAAAGAGGGAAGGAGAAGGTGATTGCCGTAAGGCTACAAACACCTGAAAGGATTCGGGACGTCCAACGGAAACTGTATCTCAAGGCCAAGAGAGATCGTAGTCGCATGTCTTGAGATGAAGATGATCGGAAAGCCGTATGCGGGAGAACTGCAAGTACGGTTTGACGAGGGGGAACAGGACTTCGTTTCATGGAAGATTCCAAACGGGCACGAAACTGGAAACGACGGATACAGCCAAGGATCAACCTAAAGAATGATGAGCCTGTTCTCTACTCTACCTCGGTTTTGCGCGACTATCTTTGTTGATTTGTCTTGTCAAAGTCTGACCTTGCGACTTCCCTGCGGACATTTCCCCGCTTTAGCGTACGCCGAGTCGTTCGCGAATCCTTTTCACGTAACCGATGAATTTTGCATCGTCACGCACGGCGGTGGCGCGCGGGTGGGGCAGGTCGATATTTAAAATCTCAGCGACTTTGCCGGGGCGTGGCGTCATAACAATGACCCGATCACCCAGAAAGACGGATTCGGGAATACTGTGGGTGATGAAGAGAACGGTTTTTTTCGACTCGCTCCAGATTCTGAGCAACTCTAGATTCATCTCGTCACGCGTGATGGCGTCGAGGGCGCCGAACGGCTCGTCCATGAGTAGAAGCGGTGGGTCGTGAATGAGCGCGCGGCTAATCGAGACACGCTGTTGCATGCCGCCGGACAGCTCAGCCGGGTAACGGCCTTCAAATCCCTTAAGACCAGTAAGCTCTAAGAGTTCGAGCGCTCTCTTGCGATATCCGTTGACGTCAAGCTTGCGTGCTTCGATCTGCAGCAAAACGTTATCCAGAGTCTTGCGCCAAGGGAGAAGAACCGGAGCTTGGAACACGATACCGATATTGGTTAGCGGCGCAGTGACCGGCTTGCCAGCTACGTGTATGGAACCGGAAGTCGCCCCAAGCAGGCCAGCGGTGAGCTTAAGAAGCGTTGTCTTGCCGCAACCGCTTCGGCCAACGACGGTGACAAATTCTCCATCCGCAACGTCAAGGGAAAACTTATCCAGCGCAACAACCTCATCAGCGCCGGAATTGTAAACTTTTCTAACCTCCCGGTAGGCGATGAGGTTGGCCAAAGGCGTCGTCCCTATTTTACGAGTTACTTCTTGCTGATGAATTGATTCGTATAAATCATCTGATAGTTGACCGGCTTCTCCAAACCGGCATATTTGTTAGCCAGCTCCGCGGACCGCTTCATCATCGCCTCTTTCATGTATCCTAGACCGAACTGTTTGGTCTCGGGATCCTGGATGTCGCCGAGGCCATCCTGCATCTCCGCCAACGTGATCTCTCGGTCCTTTTCCGGATTGGCGGTCATGAAAACTTCCAGCGCTTGCTGCGGATTCTTGATCGACCAATCCCAGGCATCCATCAGAGCGGCCATGAAGCGTTGGATCTGGTCCGGGTTACTCTTGATGCGCTCTTCGTGCACTTGAATGACGTGACCATAGGAGTTGATGCCCATGTCTTTAAAGAATAGATAGCCGATTTTTTTGTTCTGGCGTTTGGCGACGATGGCCATCCGTGGGACGCTGGAACCGCGGGCGCCGGCAAGAAAATCGATCTTGCGTTCGAAAAACGCGGGCGTGCGCACGGCGGCATCGATGTTCTTGATGATGACTTTGGTGTGATCAAAACCCGCGGCGGCGCCTAGAGCCGGCAACAGAACCTGGCCGAAATCCCCCGGGGTAGTGCCGAAGCTTTTGCCTTCGAGATCCTTTGGGACTTTTATTCCCGACTCTTCAAGAAAAATGTAGCCACCTCCCTGGAACACCATGCCG
>DASYUV010000057.1:0-35231 GCA_036000865.1 Binatia bacterium
ACCACTGCTCGATATCGACGAGAGTCTCAGTTTTGGGCGGCATGGCGCATGTGTGCCATATAACACACATGCATGTCAACTAAAAAATGAAAATCCTCAATCTCATAGTGAGTTGCGAGTTTCGCGACAGAAACTAGCTAGTGGTCTGGCGGGCTTTGCGCGAGGGAATCACGCGTCGAGCCGGCGCGATAACGGCGAGCGCGGAGGAAGCCGCGAGCCTCGGAGCGAATAGATTGGATTTGTCCCGGTAATCTAAACCTTTGTGGAGCACCGACTGACAGAGTCGGCCCGTGCCGACGCTGATCCTCTGACTCCTGTCCATCGCCGGCGACATCGGCGATGGATTCAGCCATCAGCACAGGCCGTTGTAGAGGCGTGAGCAGTCTGGGCAGATTCGACCCGTCGACATCAAGGACTTCAAAGAGGACATAGGAGATAGCCAAAAGAACCCACACGAGGTAGGCCGACCGCAGGAAGCGTGATGAGCGAATGGAGCGGAAATTCCGACTCATTAATGCGCCCGCCTTAGGCTTATGAACTACGCGGTAAAGGTATGCCGCGCCGACGGGTCGGAGCTATAACCCTGATAAGCTAAGCTTGTCAAGTTGGATTAGTTTAGGCCAAAATAGCGTTGAACCAGCCCATTCATTTGTTTTCTGGTTGACTTTCATCAAGGCGCGCGTTAATTACGTTGCATAAACCTTTTAACTCGATCCCGCGAGATCGAAAAAGGCGGCATGACAGACGTAACCCCACATATAAATTGCGTGACAGGACCCTCTCGGTAACGCCGGAGGGTCTTTTTTTATCCATGGCCGACGAAAGACAAATCCTGCTGGAGCGAGTGGACCTTGGCAGAACCATTAGCCGAATGGCGCACGAGATCATTGAGAAAGCCACGGATCCGAGTGAATTGGTACTGATCGGCATTCGCTCTCGCGGCGTCCATCTGGCTCGCCGTTTGGCCCTCAAGATAGAAGGCATCGCCAGCTTGGTGCCGGCGGTCGGTGTCATTGACGTCACGCCCTATCGCGACGACAGAACCGAAGGAACAGACTCATCCCGCATTGGCGCGTTGGAAATTCAAGTCGCCGTCGATGATCGAACGATTGTGCTTGTGGATGACGTGATTTTTCGCGGCCGAACGATTCGCGCGGCCATGGAAGCGGTGGAGCGACTAGGACGGCCCAAACGCATCCTGGTCGCCGCTTTGATCGATCGGGGAGCCAGGGAACTACCTATCAGAGCCGACATCGTCGGCAAAAATATTGTCGCGCAGGACGGTCAGAGAGTGAATGTGTTACTGGAAGAGTCGGACGGCGTCGATCAAGTGACGCTGGCGCATTGGCAAAGGCGCGGCGCGGATTAACCAAGGGAAAGCAATTTCATGCGTAGTTTAATTTCGATCGCCGATCTGACCAACGACGAGATCGAAGAAATTTTTCTGTTGGCGGACGGCGCTGACCAGTTGCGCGCGGATCGAGCGGCCAGCGGCCAGATTATGGCGACGCTTTTTTACGAACCGAGCACGCGGACCCGATTATCGTTCGAGTCGGCGATGCAACGCCTGGGCGGGTCCGTGATCAGCTGTTCGGACATGAAGGCCTCGTCAACGGCGAAGGGAGAAACCGTCGCCGACACCGCGAAGGTTGTTTCCAGCTACGCTGACGTTCTGGTCGTGCGGCACAATTGGGACGGCGCAGTGCAGGCCATGGCGGAGCATGCCGATGTGCCGGTGATCAATGCCGGCGACGGCAGTCACGAGCATCCAACGCAAACCCTATGTGATCTCTACACCTTGCGCAAAGAAAAAGGCGAGCTCAAGGGTCTCACAGTGGTTGTCTGTGGCGATCTGAAGAATGGCAGGACGATCCATTCGTTGGTTTACGCTTTGGCGCGCTTCGGCGCCAACGTCGTCACGCTCGCCGCCCCGGGAATGGAACTGCCTCAGTACGTGATCGATCGTTTGGAGCGGGAGTACGATTATGCCATGGGTCCGGTGGCCTCCGACGATTTAAACGCGGTGGTGACTGAAACCGACGCGCTCTATCTTACGCCGAAGCAACCGCACCAGTTGGCGCTATTCACCCAAGTCGACAAGGTCATTCAAACGCGCTTGAACACGATGGCCACCGGACTGCGCTATGATGCGTTCTACATGACACGCAAGCAGAAGGAGCGCATCAAGGACGCCGCCGCCGGCAACAGTTACCCGACCATCGGGCCCAATTTCTTGAAGGAGAAGCGCTTTCAAGACACCGTGGTCATGCATCCCTTGCCCCGGGTCGATGAGCTGTCGCCGGAAGTCGACCACGACCGGCGCGGCATTTATTTCAAGCAGGCGGCGTATGGTGTGCCGGTGCGGATGGCCTTGCTCAAGTTTTTGTTCGACCAGCGCATGGGCCCGCGGCTTAGCGAAATGAAGGAGACGGGGTCGTATCACGTTCCATTATCTTCCGGACCCAAATGCCGCAATCTCAATTGCGTGACGCTGAAGGAACCGATCTCGACACAGCGCGGATTAGCGATGTACTTCGCCGACGAAATGGGCGCATTGATCATGCGCTGCGCCTACTGCGACCATCGCTTCAAGATTGAATTGGTCGGCCATGTGAAGTCGAAGCGCTATTGCGCTTACGACATCGCTTTCGCCGAAACAATTCGCGATTGGATGCGACATGGGGAATTGGCGGGCTTCGATTCAATCAAGCAAGCTGAAGAGCTTGGCTATGAGCCCTACAAGACCGGACCGCAGCGGGTGCTCATGGAAGAAGCTGAAATCAACGCCGCGCTCAACGATCTCAGCGAACAGATCCTGCGCGATTGCCAAGACATCGATCGGCTCACGATACTGGGCGTGCGCAGTGTCGGATCGCGTCTGGCGCAGCGTATCGCCGGCGAGATCGAGGCGCGGCGAAAGCGCAAGCCGGAGCTGGGTGAGATTGAGATTTACGGCTCGGGGGACGAGATGAAGCGAATTGCGCCCGCAGATCCTGACGCCGGACCGCTGAATCTCAAGGACCGTGAGGTGATTCTCATCGACGACGTGATTTTTACCGGGCGAACGGTCAAGAGCGCCCTCAGTATCATTTTTAGATCCGGCCGACCGAAATCGGTTCGCTTGGCGGTCTTGATCGATCGCGGTCATCGTGAGATTCCGGTCAAACCCAACTACGTCGGCAAAAATATCCCAAGCTCGGAAAATGAGCGGGTGCGCGTGAAACTGCACGAGCTCGATCAAGGTGAACGAGATCAGGCGGTGATCTATTCGATCGTCAATCCGAGCGACGATGCCGGCACTTTGTTGCGCAACGAGGAGGGCGCCGCGCTCAATTGAACCGATGAAAGCTATTCTAGCACTGGCAGACGGGCGGACTTTCGAGGGGAGTGGTTTCGGCGCCGAAGGCGAGGCGGTGGGCGAAGTCGTCTTTAACACCAGCATGACCGGCTATCAGGAGATTCTCACCGATCCGTCCTATGAGGGACAACTGGTCGCCATGACCTATCCGGAAATCGGCAACGTCGGGGTTAATCCGGAGGACATCGAATCGCGAAAGCCTTTTGTCAAGGGTTTCATCGTCAAGGATTATACCGCGCGACCGAGTAACTGGCGCGCAGCGAAATCGTTGCATGAATACATGCAGGAAAACGGGATCGTCGGCATTCAGGGGATCGACACACGATCACTGGTGCGCCACCTGCGCGATTACGGTTCGCAAGAAGGTATTATTTCCACCTCGAGTCGCGACAGCGCCGAGCTGGTCGCCAAAGCAAAGGCGTCGCCCGGGTTGGTTGGCCAGGACCTGGTGCAAAACGTTACCTGTAGCGAAGCGTATGACTGGCATCAAGGCTTGTGGGAGAGCGGTGTGGGCTATAAACAGCGTGACTCGAGCGCGGAAATATCCCAATCGCGCCGCGGTAAAAGGGGAAAATTCGTTACGCCAAAATTTTTTGTCGTGGCCTACGACTACGGCATTAAGTTAAACATCCTACGCAACCTGGCCGAGGCGGGCTGTCGAGTGAAGGTGGTTCCGGCCGCGACTACGGCAGAAGAGGTTTTGGCGATGAACCCCGATGGCATTTTTCTCTCCAATGGTCCGGGCGATCCTGAAGCCGTGCCTTATGCTAAAGAGAACGTCGAGAAATTGATCGGTAAGAAGCCGATATTCGGTATTTGTCTGGGGCATCAAATCATGGGGCTCGCGCTCGGCGGCAGGACTTACAAACTCAAGTTCGGCCATCATGGGGGCAATCAACCGGTGATGGATTTGACGACCCGCAAAGTCGAGATCACTGCGCAGAACCATGGTTTCGCTGTCGATGCGGAGTCGCTCAAAGGCGCGGTCGAGGTGACGCATGTCAACTTGAACGACAACACCGTCGAAGGATTGGAGCATCGCGACTTGCCGATCTTTTCGGTGCAGTATCATCCCGAGTCGTCGCCGGGTCCTCACGATGCCAACTATCTGTTCAAGAGATTTACCGAGACGATGGCCAAACATCGAAGGTAGACGCATCCGATGCCCAAACGCACCGACATCAAATCGATTCTACTCATCGGTTCGGGCCCGATCGTCATCGGTCAGGCGTGCGAGTTCGACTACTCCGGCACGCAGGCGTTGAAGGCTCTCAAGGAAGAGGGCTACCGCGTGATCCTGGTCAATTCGAATCCGGCGACCATCATGACCGATCCGGAATTCGCCGACCGCACGTACATCGAACCGATCACCGCGGATATTGCAGAGAAGATCATCGCTAGAGAGCGACCGGAAGCCCTGTTGCCGACGCTGGGTGGACAAACGGCGCTCAATCTCGCCATCGATCTGGCCGAGAAAGGCATCCTCGATCGCTACGGCGTCGAGATGATCGGAGCCCAATTGGCATCTATTAAAATGGCCGAGGATCGCGATCTTTTCAAAGAGGCGATGAAGCGCGCCGGTCTCGATCTTCCGCGCAGCGGTTACGCGCGCAATATGCGCGACGCCTTACGCATTCAGAAGCGCTTGAACTTCCCGCTGATCATCCGCGCGTCACGCACTCTCGGTGGCAGCGGCGGCAATTTCGCTTACGGGCCCGAAGATTTCAAGGAAGTCGTTCACGCTGGCTTGAGCATTTCGCCGGTCCACGAGGTCTTGATCGAAGAATCGGTGCTGGGTTGGAAGGAGTTTGAGCTCGAGGTGATGCGCGATCACAAGGACAACGTGGTGATTATCTGCTCGATCGAAAATTTCGACCCCATGGGCGTGCACACCGGCGACTCGATCACGGTTGCGCCGGCGCAAACGCTGACAGACAAAGAATACCAGATCATGCGCGACGCCGCGCTTAGAGTGATTCGTGAGATCGGCGTTGATACCGGCGGTTCGAACATTCAATTCGCCGTCAATCCTAGAGACGGACGCATGGTGGTGATCGAGATGAACCCGCGCGTTTCGCGCAGCTCGGCACTGGCCAGTAAGGCGACCGGATTTCCGATCGCCAAGATCGCCGCGAAACTGGCGGTGGGTTATACGCTCGATGAGATCCGCAACGACATCACCCGCGAAACTCCGGCTTGTTTCGAACCGACCATTGATTACGTGGTCGTAAAGATTCCGCGTTTCACATTTGAGAAATTCCCCCAAGCCAAAGACCTGCTGACGCCGCAGATGAAATCCGTCGGCGAAGCGATGGCGATCGGTCGTACGTTCAAAGAATCCTTGCAAAAGGCGATGCGGTCGTTGGAGACGGGCTCCTTCGGATTCGAGCCCAAGGTGGACTTGTCGGAGGCCAACCGAGAAGAATCACTAAAAATTGTCCGGGAAAAACTCCACCAGCCGAATGCGCAGCGCCTGTGGTATCTCGGCGACGCTTATCGTCTCGGCCTGACAACCGACGAGATTTATCAGCTTTCGGCAATCGATTCTTGGTTTCTCGAAAAAGTGCGGGAGATCATCGCGGCCGACGATGAAATCGCAGCCTCCAAGGGCAAGTTAGATGATCTCGGCGCGAATACCCTCCGCCGGTGGAAACAGATGGGTTTCGCCGACGCGCGTATTGCCAAGCTCATCGAAAGCAGTGAGGCCGAGGTTAGGCAGACGCGCAAAGACGAAGGCGTCGAGGCCGTGTTCAATTCCGTCGATACCTGCGGCGCGGAGTTTCAAGCCTTCACTCCTTACTTGTACTCCACATACGAGGGAGAGGATGAGTCCAAACCAACGGGGCGCAAAAAGATCATGATCCTTGGCGGCGGGCCGAACCGGATCGGACAAGGAATCGAGTTCGATTACTGCTGCGTGCATGCCGCCTTCGCGCTCAAAGAAGAAGGTTGCGAGACCATCATGGTCAATTGTAACCCGGAAACCGTCAGCACCGACTATGATACTTCCGATAAGCTCTACTTCGAACCGTTGACCATGGAAGAGGTCATGAACATCGTCGATCGGGAAAAACCGGACGGCGTGATCGTTCAATTCGGCGGGCAAACGCCGCTCAAGCTCGCATTGCCATTGGAGCGCGCCGGAGTTCCGATCGTCGGAACTTCACCGGACAGCATCGACTTGGCCGAAGACCGGGAAAGATTCGCCGAATTGTTGAAGCGATTGGAGATCAAGCAACCCGATAACGGAATGGCACGCTCGTACGATGAAGCTTTCAAAATCGCCGAGCGATTGGGCTATCCGGTCCTGGTTAGACCGTCATACGTTCTCGGCGGCCGGGCCATGCAGATCGTGTATGACGGCGATGCGTTAAGGAACTACATGATGCACGCGGTCTTGGCGTCACCTGAACATCCGGTGTTGATCGACAAGTTTCTCGACGACGCCATCGAGGTCGATGTCGACGCGCTCGGTGACGGTGAAGACTACGTAGTCGGCGGCATCATGGAGCATATCGAGCGGGCCGGGGTGCATTCGGGAGACAGCGCCTGCAGTCTGCCACCGAAATCGATAGGTCAAGAGATTCAAGATGAGATTCGGCGGCACACGATCGCCCTCGCCAAGGCCTTGAATGTGCGCGGGCTCATGAACGTGCAGTTCGCCGTGCAGGGAGAAAACGTCTACGTGCTCGAAGTCAATCCCCGGGCGTCGCGCACGGTGCCGTTTGTCAGTAAAGCGATCGGCGTGCCGCTGGCAAAAATAGCGGCGCGCATCATGGTGGGAAAAAAGCTCAAAGAGCTTGGATTGAGCCGCGAGATCGTGCCCAAACATATCTCCGTTAAGGAAGCCGTGTTTCCGTTCAACAAATTTCCCGGAGTCGATACTCTGCTCGGGCCGGAGATGAAATCCACCGGCGAAGTGATGGGTATCGACAGCTCCTTCGGCATTGCCTTTGCCAAGGCGCAGCTCGGCAGCGGCATGCGTTTGCCCATGAATGGAAGAGTTTTCATCAGCGTGCGCAATGAAGACAAGCCGAGCGTTGCTCCCATCGCCAAAAAATTACACGGCATCGGCTTCGAGATCGTTGCCACGCGGGGCACTGCGACCTATTGCGACGCCCACGGTATTCCCGCCGAGGTCGTCAAAAAGATTCAAGAAGGCAGTCCCAATATCGGCGATCAGATCAAGAACGGCGAGGTGGCAATGGTGATCAACACGCCGGAAGATGCGCGCTCGCACGCGGACTCCTACTACATCCGCCGCTGTGCGTTAGATTATCAGGTGCCATATTTTACAACGATCGCCGGCGCCGAAGCGGCCGCCGAGGGCATCGAATACCTTAAACAGCGCGAGTTCGATGTCAAAGCCTTGCAAGATTACAGCGCGCCGCCTTTGCCCTAGTGGCGCAAATGAATTTACCCGGTCGAGATTCGCTCGAAAACAATCCAAATCAAAAGCCGCCTGGTGTGCGCGAGTGTTTGCGCGCCTTGGCGACGCCGATTCAATATCTCAAAGGCGTCGGTCCAAAACGGGCGAGCCAATTGGCATCGCTTGGCCTCAAAACCGTCGAGGATCTGATTTACCATCTGCCGTTCCGTTACGAAGATCGCCGCGAGATCGCCAAGATCAGTCAAGCCGTCTTGGGTCGTGAGGCGAGTTTCGTCGGACGGCTCGCTGCTTTGCAGCGTAGATACATACCGCGCCGCCGCGGCCAAATCCTATTAGCGACTCTCCAAGACGACACCGGCAGCATCGATCTCGTCTGGTACCGCGCACCGTCCTTTCTGGCTAATGGCCTTACCCGGGGACAGACGCTCTTGGCTCACGGCAAAGTGGAGCGCAGTATGCGCGCGCGCCTTCAGCTGGTTCACCCGGACTTTGAAATTATCAACCGCGAGGAAGACTCGCAGCTGAAGCGAATCCTACCCGTCTATCTGCATTCAGCCGGTTTGTCATTAACATTCATGCGAAAATATGCCGCGCAAGCGCTGGCCGAGTATCGCGGCCGTATTCCCGACCGGCTTCCGGGGACGATCGTCGCGCGTCACGGATTGATGAGCGTCGCGGAAGCGCTCGGACAGCTACATGAGCCACCGCTCGAGGCGGATGTCCGCACACTCAACGACGCATCTTCCGTGGCGCACCGCACGATCATCTTTGACGAGCTCTTCTACCTGCAGCTCGGCTTGAGCTTACGGCGCAAAGCGCGCAGCCGGAGCGCGGCAATTCGTCTTGCCGCAAGCCGCGGCGCATTGTCGGAGCGCATGTGTGCCCTGCTGCCGTTCAAGCTGACGGGGGCGCAGCAGCGGGTTTTGCATGAAATTGAAAACGACATGGCATCGGAACGACCGATGCAGCGCCTGGTTCAAGGCGATGTCGGTTCGGGCAAGACCATGGTGGCTTGGTTGGCGTCGCTGCGAGCGATCGAGCAGGGCTTTCAAGCGCTGTGGATGGCGCCGACGGAAATTCTCGCGGAGCAACATTACCGCAATCTGCAAAAATTCACCGACGGCCTTGGCATTTCGTCGGCGCTGCTCACCGCGGCCACTCCGACAAAAGAGAAAAAGTCCTTACTGGAGCGAATCGAGCGAGGGGATGTTCAGTTTCTTATCGGCACCCACGCGTTGATCCAGGACGACGTGCACGTGCCGCGAATGGGCTTGGGTGTCATCGACGAACAGCATCGATTTGGTGTGATGCAAAGATTGTCGCTGCAGCGTTTGGTTGGCGGCGCGTGCATGCCTTCGATCACGGACCGCCAGCCACACATGCTACTGATGAGCGCGACGCCGATTCCCCGCAGCCTGGCGATGGTGCTCTACGGCGACATGGAAGTGTCGTTTGTCGATGAGATGCCGCCGGGACGAACGCCTGTTAAGACCAAAGTGTTTGCCGAGCGCGAGCGTAAGCAGGTTTATTCGATCGTTCTCGACGAGCTCAAGCGCGGTCACCAAGCGTTCGTCGTGTTTCCTCTGGTCGAGCCTTCCGAGCAGTTGCAGCAAGTACGCGACGCCACTCAGATGGCGGGAAAAATGCGCCAGACACTTTTCAAAGATTTCGGTATCGGTCTCGTGCACGGCCGTTTAAAAGCGGCAGAGCGTAACGCGATCATGCGGGCATTCCGCGACGGAAAGCTCAATCTACTTGTCGCCACAACGGTGATCGAAGTCGGCATCGACATTCCCAACGCAACCGTGATCGTCGTCGAACACGCGGAACGTTTTGGCCTGTCGCAACTGCATCAATTGCGCGGGCGCATCGGGCGCGGTTCGGCGCCGGGTTACTGCTTGTTGGTCAACCGCGGCATGGGCAGCGCGCTCGCTGCCGAGCGTCTCCGAGTCATGGAATCGGAACGTGACGGATTCAAGATCGCCGAGGCGGATTTACGACTGCGCGGGCCGGGCGAACTCCTCGGTACTCGGCAGAGCGGCCTGATTGATTTTCGCCTGGCGAATTTGCTGCGAGACTCTCGCATACTCGCCGAAGCGCGGAAGGAAGCCTCGGCCTGGTTGGACAAAGATCCAGAGCTGCGTAGCCGAGAATCCGCGGGTATGAAGGAAATACTCAGACATCGCTGGGGAGAGAGATTGCAACTGGGCGCAGTGGGGTAGGGATGAGTGTACGGGTGTGATCGTCCCATTAGCGAGTGATGGCTTCGTCGGGATGACAAATTGCTCGAGTGTCATTCCGAGTGAAACGAGGAATCTTTTCCGAGCATGACCGGACGTTTGCATGCTAGGTTACCCGAAGTCGATTTGTTAGCGTTCGGAATCAATTTGAGTTTCCAGTTAGAGCCCGACTGCGTTGCGGTTGCAGGTCTTTTAGCCATAGCTTATAAAAATGGGTTATAATTTCGTTGATTAAGAAAGGATAAGGGACAACGCGTGGAATTTCAGCGGATTAAACGGTTACCGCCCTATGTCTTCAGCATTATAGACGGGATGAAGATGGAGGCGCGGCATAGGGGCGAAGACATCGTCGACTTCGGTATGGGCAATCCCGATTTGCCCACGCCACCCCATGTGGTGGCAAAGCTCGTCGAAGCCGCCGCCAAGCCGGCCAATCACCGCTATTCCGTTTCTCGAGGTATCTACAAACTGCGCGTGGCGATTTGTGACTGGTACCGGCGGCGCTATCGAGTCGATCTGGATCCCGACTCAGAAGCGATCGTAACGATCGGCGCGAAGGAGGGCTTGTCCCATCTTGCTTGGGCGACCATCGATCCGGGCGACGTGGTGCTTTGTCCGAGCCCGACCTATCCGATTCATCAGTATGCGGTGGTTTTGGCGGGGGGCGACCTACGGTGCATTCCTCTGACCACCAGCGAGGCTTTTTTTAGTCACCTTGAAGAAGCGATCCGTCAAACTTGGCCGAAACCGAAGATGCTGATCCTGAGCTTTCCTCACAACCCCACGACCGAAGTCGTCGAGCTCGATTTCTTCGATCGGGTAGTCAAAGCGGCCAAGGAGCATGGCTTCATCGTCGTCCACGATCTCGCCTACGCGGATATCACTTTCGACGGCTATCAGGCGCCGAGTTTTCTGCAGATTCCGGGCGCGAAGAACGTTGGAGTTGAATTTTTTTCGCTGTCTAAGAGTTATAATATGCCCGGTTGGCGCGTCGGTTTCTGCGTCGGCAACAAGGATATCATTCATGCGCTGGCGCGCATCAAAAGCTACCTCGACTACGGGATCTTCCAGCCGATCCAGATCGCGGCCATTCAAGCCCTCAACGGCCCACAGGATTGCGTTGAAGAGATTCGCCTCATGTATGAAAGACGGCGCGATTCTTTGATTGATGGTCTCGACCGCGCCGGTTGGAGAATTCCGAAACCAAAAGGGACTATGTTCGTGTGGGCGGAAATCCCCGAGCCGGCGAAGAAGCTGGGCTCCGTCGAGTTCGCCAAATATTTACTGCAAGAAGCCCAAGTAGCCGTCTCACCAGGCATCGGCTTTGGTCAGTATGGCGACGCTCACGTCCGTTTCGCGCTCATCGAAAACGAGCATCGCACCAAGCAAGCCGTGCGAAAGATCAAACGGGCGCTGGGAAAATTACTGGACTAGCGTCCGATTCCACGCTAATTCTTTTATCTCTCTAAAGACTCGCCATGGCATCAGTGTATAAACGGCGCAAAGTTGGCATTGGCTTGCTCGGTTCCGGAGTGGTCGGCGAAGCAATCCAGGACATTGTGTTTCAAGATCTCAAAGGAAAGGTCGGCAACGACATCGAACTTGAGATTCAAAAAATTTACACCCGCAATCCCAAAGGCAAGAAATGGTTTGCCAAGCGGCCTTCGCTGTTCACGGCGCGCGCCGAAGAAGTCATCGACGACCCGGCGGTCGAGATCGTCGTTGAAGCACTGGGCTTTCAAAAAGCCTCCCAGTTGCCGGCGTTCAGAGATTATTTCCTGCGCGCATTCAAGAAGGGTAAATCCGTCGTCACTTCGGATAAAGCGGTACTGGCGCGTTACGGTGATGAAATCTGGGCGGCGGCCCGCGCGAGCCGCAGGCAGCTGCGCTTCGAGGCCTGTGTCGGCGGCGGCATACCGGTGATGCGCGCGCTCAGCGAGAGCTTTGCCGCAGAAGAGCCGGAAGCCATTTTTGGCATCGTCAACGGTACCTGCAATTACATCCTGTCGCAGATGGAAAGGAGCGGAAAGCCTTACGCCGACGCGCTTAAGGAGGCGCAGCAGAAAGGCTATGCCGAAACCAATCCGGCCGCCGACGTCAACGGCAGTGACGCCGAAGCCAAACTGCTGCTACTCAGCCGTGTCGGCTTCGGTCTGCAAATCCAGCCCGGCACGATTTGGCGCAAAGGTATCGAAGATATTCACGCAGTCGATTTTCGCTACGCCGGCAGAACTGGCTCCAGCACGATCAAACAACTGGCGGTGGCTAAACGTAACGGTCAGACCGTCCAGGTTTTTGTTTCTCCGGTTTTGCTGCCGCGGGAGAATTTTCTCGCCGGTATCGACGGCGCGACGAATGCCATTTGTTTTGCCGGCAAGAAAAGCGGTGGCGGACGGGGCGAGCGCGATTGCGATTATGTTCTCGTCGGACCGGGAGCGGGGGGTGGTCCGACCGCGGTGGCGGTATTGGGCGATGTTTGCGAATTGGCGCGCGGTGGCGCCGCGTCCATCGGCACGCCGAGTCTGGTCAAGGTGGGAAGTCTCAGGCTTGAGGCCGAGGATGACATCCATGGCTCGTTTTACTTGCGCTTCCTCGTCAAGGACCGCGCCGGCATCGTCGGCGATATCGGGCAGACCTTTGGGCGCATCGGCGTAAACATCTCGGAAATCTGGCAGCTGCGGCATAGCGAGGAAGAATTGCGGGCATTGGCACAGAGTTACAAGCTGAGAGTGAATCCCCGAGCGATTCTGCCTTTCGTCATCACTTTGGAGCGAGCGACATTGAGGCAGGTGCGCCGAGCTCTGGATTCTCTCGCCAATCGAGATTATATCCTGGTTGATCCCGTTTGGTTTCCGATCTGGGGCGTGAAATGATCAGAGAAGGCGCTGTGAAAAACCGCTGCCGGGAAACTCAGCCGCCGTGTTTAGCGTCGGTTCTCAATCGCCGGAAATTCTCGGTATTAAAGGAACATCCGTGAAATTCATCATTCTCCAAGGCGACGGCATGGCCGACTATCCGCTAGACGTTCTCGGCGGCAAAACTCCTCTCGAAGCAGCGCGCACGCCGAACATGGACTGGCTGGCAGCGCGCGGTGTGTTCGGCATCGCGCATGTGATCCCCAAGGGTTTTCCACCCGGCAGCGACGTCGGTAACATGAGCATCATGGGTTACGATCCGGCCGTCTATCATACCGGCCGCTCGCCACTGGAAGCCGCGAGCATGGGTGTTGCGCTTGGACCGAACGACATCGCGTTTCGCTGCAATCTCGTGACGCTCGCCGGTTCGGGCAGTGAAACGACGATGGAAGACTTCACGTCCGGTCACATCTCGACGGAGGAAGCCGCGGAGATCATCCGCGATCTCGACCGCAAGCTCGGCGGCGCAGGCGTGGAATTCTACCCGGGCGTGAGCTACCGCCACTTGATGGTCTGGCGCGACGGCAAAGAGAAAATGGCAACCACCGCGCCGCACGATATCACGGATCAGAAGACCGCCGGGTATTTGCCCAAAGGCGAAGGCGCGGAGCGATTGCTCGAGCTGATGCTGGCATCGGAACCGATACTCGCCGATCATCCGATAAACAAAAAACGCCGAGCGGAAGGACATCGCTCTGCGACCACGATCTGGCTCTGGGGGCAGGGCAGGGCGCCTAACTTACCGCCGCTCACCGAGCGCTTCGGCATCAAAGGCGGAGTGATCTCGGCCGTCGACATCATCAACGGTCTTGGCGTCTATGCCGGCCTCGAGCGGATTTATGTGCCGGGGATCACCGGATTCCTGGACACCAATTACGTCGGCAAGGGCGAGTACGGCGTGCGCTCGTTGGAGAAAAATGATTTAATCTTCATTCACGTTGAAGCCACCGACGAGGCCGGCCACATGGGTGACGTCGAAAAGAAGATCCAAGCGATCGAAGAATTTGACGAAAAGGTTGTCGGCACTGTCCTCAAAGGGATGGCGGACAGAAGAGACTATCGGATCTTGCTAATGCCTGACCATCCGACCGCGATCGCGCTCAAGACCCACGTTGCCGACCCAGTGCCGTTTGTTTTGTATTCCCCTGAACAGCCGCGCAACAACGGCGTCGTCGGTTATAACGAGAAGGACGCGTTGACGACCGGCGTCGTCGCCGAAAAAGCGTTTCAACTAATGGAATCGCTCATCGAAGGGAGGCCGACATGGACCGAAACTTAGCGCTGGAAGCCATTCGAGTGACGGAAGCGGCGGCGTTGAGCTGCGCGCGATTAACCGGACGCGGCGATGAGAAGGCGGCGGATCAGGCCGCTGTCGACGCGATGCGCAGAGCGTTTGACGCTCTCGCCATCGATGGCACCGTAGTCATCGGCGAAGGTGAACGCGACGAAGCGCCGATGCTTTACATCGGCGAAAAAGTTGGCTCCGGCGGACCGAAGGTCGATATCGCGCTTGATCCGCTCGAAGGCACGACGATTTGCGCCACCGGCGCGCCCAATGCGCTGGCGGTGATCGCCATGGCCGATGGCGGCAACTTACTCCACTGCCCGGATACTTACATGGCTAAGATTGCCACGGGTCCCGACGGTAAGGGGGTGGTCGATTTGGACAAAAGCCCAACGGAAAACCTCCACGCGCTAGCTGAAGCCAAGCGGTGTAAGGTCGAAGATCTCACGGCGATCATACTTTCGCGGCCGCGCCATGAGGCGCTCATTCAAGAAGTGCGCAAGGCCGGCGCGCGCATTCGTCTGATCGGCGACGGCGATGTTGCAGCCGCCATTGCCACGACCAAGAAGGAAACCGGCATTGATCTGCTGCTCGGCATCGGCGGCGCGCCGGAAGGCGTGCTGGCTGCGGCGGCCCTGCGCTGCGTCGGTGGTGAGTTCCAGGGCCGGCTCGCGCCGCGGAACGATGAAGAAATCGAACGCGCGAAGCAAATGGGTGTTACGGATATCAAGAAGAAATTCCACATCGAAGAGCTTGCCGCCGGCGACGTCATGTTCGCCGCCACGGGTGTTACGGACGGCGATTATTTGCGCGGCGTGCATTTCTTCCCGGGCGGCGCCACGACTCAGTCAGTGGTGATGCGCTCGAAAACCAAAACCGTGCGCGTGATCAACGCAACGCACTATTTCGAGCACAAGCCGAATTACTAAAGCTATCGCAGTTCAGCTTTTCTATCAGTCTTTTTTCCCTTCGAGCTCTCTTCGTGCCGGCGATGGACAGCGGCGGGATAAGGATCGAGTGTACATGGCGCAGAAGAAGAAGCAGCGGCGAAGCCGGGGAAGGATGCTGGTTTTCTACATCATCTTTCCGCTGATCGTGTGGTTTGTCGCCTTTCTCGTCTGGTTTTATTGGTACGATCTCCGCCATCTCTTTGTCAAAGACCAGGAACGGAAGGCCCAACCCAAGGCAGCTCGACAGCTCGATAGGGGCGACAAGGCTGAGCGGTCGCCGGCAAAGCGGTCCCAGGAAAAGATTTTCGATGAGGAACGAAAAAAATTGGATAATATTATAGAGCGGCAGAAATGACCATTACCATGCCTTTTAAAGTGGATGAACCAATGGATTTCATCCTATGCCAATGTCAAACTAATCACTCGTTGCGACCATGAATTTCTGGCAGAAAATAACCAAACCCGTTATCGGACTGTCACCGATGGACGGCGTCACCGACGCGTCGTTTCGCTATATCACGGCCAAGCATGGCAGTCCCGACGTGACGCTGACCGAATTCGTGAACATACAGTCTGCGTTTTGTTCGCCGCACACGCTGCTCAAAGATTTCACCTATGGCGAAATCGAGCGTCCGGTGGTCGCGCAGATCTACGGCAAGACCCCCGAATTGTTTTACCGGGTTGCTCATGTCGTCTGCGAGCTAGGATTTGACGGCATCGACATCAACATGGGTTGTCCGGCGAAGAAAGTCGCCGCCAGCGGCTGCGGCGCCGCGCTCATCCGTACTCCCCAATTGGCGTGCGAAATTATACGCGCCGTCAAGCGTGGCGTTCGAGATTGGTATGACGGTCAAACGCTCAGGGATCTTGACCTTGGCGACGACGTTATCGAGGAAGTGAGACTTGCCAATCGGCGCCGCCCCGGTCATGGAATGCCGCGGCAAAGACTTATTCCGGTCTCTGTCAAAACCCGGTTAGGCTACGACCGCAATGTCATCGAGCAATGGCTGCCCATGCTGCTCGAAGAATGTTTGGCAGCGATCTCGCTTCACGGCCGAACCCTCGAGCAAGGGTACAAAGGCGCGGCGGATTGGGACGCCATTGCGCGCGCCGTAGAGATTGCCAAGGGGTCGGGTGCACTGATTCTTGGCAACGGCGACGTGCACGATTTGCGCGATGCCTATCGCCGCGTGCGAGAAACTCAGGTCGACGGCGTGCTGATCGGCCGCGGCGCGCAAGGCGACCCTTGGCTTTTCCGCGATAAAAATGCGCTAAAGCATGCACTTTTCACAGATAGCCCGTTCGTGATCGATTCGATATCCGTTAGTTTGGCTGAAAGATTTGCGGTGATGATAGAACATAGCGAGCATTTCGAAAACGCCTGCGGCCAGTCGAGGTTCATGGCCATGCGTAAACATCTGACCTGGTATTGCCGCAATTTCCGCGGCGCCGCCGAGATGCGCGCGCAGATGACGCGTGCGAATAACGCCGAGCAGGTTCGGCAGTGCTTGATGCACTATGGCGCGCTCATCGACGATGAATTCCATTCCGATCAGACCACCTTTCACGATCGAGAACCGCCAGCCAGCGCGGTTGCAGCCAGCCGCATCCAGAGCGCCGGATTTGCTCCATGAGACTGATTCTCGCCTCGACCTCGCCGCGCCGCCGGGAGATTTTGGCGCTGCTCGGCTTGCCATTTGAAGTGATCGACCCGGAATTCAACGAGATGGTGTCCGAGCATGTGTCGATGAAAGACGAGGTCCTCGACTTCGCCACCAGCAAAGCTCGATCGGTTGCCAAGAAACATCCCAGGTCGATTGTCATTGGCAGCGACACGATGATTTTCCTTAACGGCGAGAAAATTGGTAAGCCGGGTGATATCGATGGTGCGCGGCGAATCCTGCGCTTGCTCGCTGGCAAGATCCACAGGATCTACACCAGCGTGGTGATCCTGGACAGCGCTGGCGGACCCGGTCTTCAAATCGTCGAAACGGTGTTCGTCAAGATGCGCGCGTACACGGAAGAGGAAATTAACCGATATCTTTCCCTTAATGAGTCGCTCGATAAGGCGGGAGCCTATTCGATTCAAGGCCAAGGTCGTAAGCTCATCGCTTCAGTACGCGGCGACTATCTTGCCGCCGTGGGCATGCCGCTCAGACCGATCGCCGATTATCTTAGGAGCCGCGGCATGTCCTTTGATCTGGACATCGACAAGCTATACGCCGACAAAGTTGTCCTGAATTGGCATGACTTTGGATAAAACCTGGCGGTTAATCCAAGCGCGACCAATCTCACCGCTCGCCCAATTCACTATTTAGTTCCAGCTGCCCGCACGGTGATCTGCGTTGCCGAGAGCGTTCCGTCGGCGCTGCGGCTAGCTTGGAGAGATACTTCGGCGCCCGCCTTGAGCAGACTTCGGTCACCCACGACCCGCTTCACCACCGGAATGTCCGGCGGTACCAGAACTTTTACTTCGCCGCCCTTGTGCTTGAGGGTCATCAGCCGGCCTTTGACATCTTTTACGGTGACATCCTCCACCTGTTCTACGTTGGCATTAGTCATGGTCGCGCCGCTTTCAGGGGCGGAAGCGAGCGGACGATGCCCCTCTCCAGTGCCACGCTGATCTTCGGAAAAGACATGGACTTCGGACGCCAAAAAGTTTCCGTCGGCCTGCTTCGTCGCCGTCGTGCCAACATACATGCCGCTGGTAATCTCTGAGAATTTTATCGATACCTCGCCGCGGACAATGGTTTTATCGGTCACGACGACTCTCACGTCGCCGGCCGGAGTGGCAACGATCAAGTCCTGGTCTTTGAGGAACCCGATGGTGCCTCTGATCGCCGTCGGCGGCACCGTTTGCGCGTTGAGCGAGGCAATATTCGAGGCCAACAGAAATAGCCCCCCGGCAATTAGCGCCGAGCCACGGGCAAAATTACCGATCCGCCGTTTCATGATTGAGCTCCTTTTCTACTGCGAAGCACACGGCCGACGAATCCTAGAACCTAAGCCTTTTCCGCAAACTACCACGCCACGAGCGGGCAATTTATGGGCCGCATCGACGATTTTTGTTCCGAACAAGCGATCCGCCGGCCACTGCGTGACGAAATTCTTACCATTTGTGCTTGGTACGCGACTTGCTGGAACTCGTTATTACTATGGCTATCAAAGGCACTCACAACTACTCCAACGTCGAAGGCAACTGGAGCTGGCCGGAAAAAACCTGGTTTCGCGAACGGCTCAATGCAGTCAAAGCGCGCGAGCACGAGCAACGGCGCAAGCCCATTTTCGACGCCCGGAAGCCCGCGTTGTCTGCCACGACGAACGGGTCGGAAAAAGATCCGCTGAAGGTCGACTGATCGGCGAACACCCGTCGTCCCATGCGATTTTGGCACTCCGCTTTCAAGCACTTGCGAGAGTTTTTTTCCTTTCCCGTGATCACGCGCCACGCCACTGTCGAGTATCGATCGACCCCATGCCGCCTCGCCGTTAGCTCCCCGACAAACCGTTAGGTAATTCCTCAGAACGCATCCGTCATTCAATCTTTTAGTATTCTGTTCGTATCAATTCGAGTCAGAGCCGAGAAAACCTCGGATGCCTTCGCGTGTTTCGTCTATTTTCACTCAGTCGTCCTCCGCGGTGAGATATCCAACGCAACCAGATCTTCAGTGGCAATGTCGCTCCACTCTCGACAGCCGAGAAAGCGCTACAGCGCGAACAGCGTCTTCGGATTATGATAAGTAATCTTTTCGTACTGGCTGTCGGTAATCGTTCCCATGCTGCGAAGATTGCGCAGCGCTTCGACTTCAGTAGATTGATCGTTGTGACCATAGTCGGTGCCGATCGTGATGTTATCTTCTCCGGCGTATTTTAGAACGTAACCCACGTCATCATCGGTCTGGCATGAGACGAATTGCCGGAAGGCTTTCAGCGGATTTTCCGGCAAATCCTTTTGCTGTGTGGCCCAACGGCGCTGCAAATCCTTCACGACGTAGGGTATCCACTGCGCCGCCGCTTCGGCCCAGTGAAAGCGGAGCTTGGGAAAAAGCATCGGCACTTCGCTCATCATTACCGAATGGCACGCGCCGATGACCGGGATGCGAAACTTCCAGAAGCTACCGCCGCCGTTGTACTGCGACACCAAATCGAGGTTTTGCGGATTGCCGTTGCCGACGTGCACTCCCGCCGCCACGTCGAGCCGGCTCATTTCGTCGTAAAGCGCATAGAAGTAAGGATCGGTGATCAGACGATGCCCTTCGATACCGCGCATGAAAACACCGCACGCGCCGTGCTGTTTGCAAAATTTGAGTTCCTCCAAAGACGCGCTCATATCGAGCAATGGCAAGACGCAGATCCACCTGAGCCGCCCTTGGCCTTGCCGGTAAATGTCGGCAAGCCAGCGATTATAGCCCTTGCAAATGGCGATCTCCCAATCAGGCTTTTCGGTGATCTGCTCGATGAACATTGTCGGGTAGAGCACCTGAACATCGATCCCCAACTGGTCCATGTGGCGCAGCCGCGCCGGCACGTTTTCCATTTCGCGGGTTTCCCGCGGCGTCATCATCACGCGTCCGGTCCGGCCGGCGACTTCATCCATCTCTTTCGCTGTCATGACGATTCGCACCAGGCCGCGAATTTTCCCATCGATAAACCAATACTCGGCGCCGCCTTCGCCGCGCGGGCGCACGATGAGCGGGCGATATTTTTGGTCAGACGCCTCCATGAAATCCCAAGTATTTTCCGTCTCTACGACATGAGCATCGGAATCAATGGTCGGCATGCTCAATACCTCCTCGCGCGAACGTTAGACGGTATGATTCTCGCTTCTACCGCGCGGTCGGTTTATCTGTCAATCAACGACGTGGCGCACTGTGATCCACATCTTTTCCTCTTCGCTCACGACTTTTGACTACCAGGTTGACGTCCGGCAAGGCAATCCTGTACACCGAGACACATGGCGAAAAGAATTTTGTACGCATAACACCGCTGTTTTTGACAAGCGCGATCTTATCAATAGGCGTGATGCCGGCCACCACAGTCGACACGTCGACGAGAAACCAGCGGAGATCTGGCTTGCCGCGACGTACGCGGCCTATAACGGCGGTCCAAGCCATCTCACGCGCTACCGGGCTGCCAAACAGAACCCAGAATTAAAAAAGGTCGACGACGCGTTCTGGGACAAGTTTCAGACCGTGAACTCCGGTCGGGAGCTCGAAGTGCAGCGCTGCTATCAAAAATAGCTGCCCAGGTTTCGTGGTACCCGGCCGTGCATCATTCCCCGGTAGACCAAATTAATTTGCTTTCCGACGCGACCGGCTTTAACATAGGCGCACTGTATCGTACAGAATGCCGTTGTCTCCGTGATCGGTTTAGTTTTCCTTCCATCCGGCCCGTCAATAACATTCCGTAGCGACGCAATTTATCAGTGAAAGGCGACGCGAGATGAAACCTCGTGAACTTGGTTTGATACAAGGATTTCTTCTGTGCCTGCGCGATTCGGAGACCGTGCTGCTGCAGACCAGTCGGTGGAAAAGAAGTCTGTTGGTGTTCAGCAGCGGCGTTTGCCTTGAGATAGCCGCGCTGCCGTTTTGGGCCGGCTTGATCGGGTACGAAACGTCCTGGTATGGCTGGCTTTTGACCTGGTTGTTTGCGCCTCTCGGTCTTCTCGGCTTGTACGCGAGTAAGTTTGGCGACGATCGTTTCGTCGAGAAGCTTCTGGTTATCCCCAAACTGGATCTGCGATTGTAATTTCTTGCCCAGCTGGTGAGCCGTCAATTACGGCACCGCTAGCGCAGAAGGATTAGAGATGTTGTCGCTGCAGCGACGCAATGGCCGGACGTCTTTCTCCCTGCCGGAGGCCTTTCCATTTTAGGACTTCATTTTGCGGGATTCATTTTTCTTATCAGCGAATCTCGATTTTTTCCGCCGCTAAAGCGGAGCTGATTGCAATCGCTAGCTCGCTGCGGATCTGCATCCACCGTTCGCTGTGGTCGGTCCAGGCCCGTAACTCAAGGCCGATTGAATCGGCACCGAGCTTGACGACCAGCGCCTGCGGCGGAGGATCACCCGTAACGAGAGGATGCGCTGCTGCCGACCGCTCTAAAAGCGCGATCGCGCGTCCAGGATCGGTTCCCTGGGCGACTGCGATAGGGAGTTCGATACCGTGTTGCCGGCTCGAAAGCGTCCAATTGATCAGACGTTCGGAAATTAATTTTCCGTTGGGCATGATGATTTCGGAACCATTTGTTGTGCGAATGATGCTGGCACGAATGCCGATTCGTTCCACCACGCCGGAGGCATCCTCGATCTGAATCACGTCGCCGATATTGATCGGTCGCTCGAACAATAAAATCAAGCCCGAGATAAAATTGTTGAAGATGTTCTGTAAGCCGAAACCGACGCCGACGCTGAATGCCCCGGCGAGAATCGTGACTCGGGTCATGTCGAAACCCAAGGCCGCCACACCGAGGAAAAATCCGACGACTAATATTAGATAATGCAGCATGTTCGAGATCGCGTACGACAGGCCGCGCTTAAGTCGAACCCGGGGATAAACGTCCTCGTCCAGCAGGAAACGAACGAACCGCGAAACAAGAAAGGCGGCCCAGACGGTGATTCCGAAAGCCAGCACATCGCCCAGTGAGACATGAATGGAGCCGACGCCGAGCTCTGCCGTCAGGAACTGGCCGACAGCGTCGAACAGTGGGTCGCGCAGCAAAAGCCGTTGCAGCACGGCCAGGGCCCACAAGAGAACTCCGAGGGTCTGCAGTGCTCGGCGGACGCGATGATGCAACAGAGGTCGATACCTGCTGACAATGCCGAGCACCGCGAATGGACGCAAGCTCAGGGCGATCATGGCGAGTCCGTCGAAGACTTCGACCAGAGCATACAGAATCAGCGCAAGGTAACTGCTGTCGAGTAGCCCGTTGCCAAGCAAATTGGCCAAAGTCACGTAGCCAAAGCCATTCGCTATGAAAGCGGCCGAGGAAATTATCAACCCAACGTAACCGGCGATCTTGAACATCTTGCGCGAGCGCGCTTCGTCTGAAGTTGAACGCGGCGGGCGGCCAGCGGACCGGACGAGCCAGACCGAAAATACCATGGCCGCGAGCATTTCGGCCAAGAATAGCAAACGCGGCAAAAACTGCACCGCCGCGGTAACTGATCGGAGTTGGTCGAGGAAAAATAGCGCGATCAGCGGGTACAGTATCGGATAGAGATCCGATGTGATGAGGCGGCGAAGGATGACAACGCTCGGAATGAGCGCAAGCGCGCCGAGCAAGGCCCACAATAGACGTGGCGCTTGCGGATAGATCCAGCGGCTACCGAGAAGCGACAAGATGAGCGCGGCGGCAATCGGCATTTCGAACACCAAAGACGCGCGAGAGAGAGCAGTTTCCTCAGCCGACAACCCGCGCACACGCCGGCGTGTCCAAAAAAGCGCGACAGCCAATGTGATGAAGACGACGACGCCGAGCACAAATCGCATTGCCTGCCGCTGAACATACGCGGCCAATGCCATCCACTGTGTAGAAAACGAACTCAGACTTTCGTCCTGAAGTTCTTGCGCCATGCGGGAGCGTACCGTCAGACTCCAGATCGGTGGGCTATCCCGGAAGAACATGCGATTTAATGCGTTGTCGCGCGCCTGAGAGACCAACAGGAGTGCGTCGGCGATCCGAGAATCCTGTGCGCCAACTCGGTTTTGCATCGTCAATACGCGCGCCCGTTGCTTCTCAACCGCCTGACGCGCTTGCCTGATCTCGGTGATAACAGTCTGGATTCGGCCAAGAACGTCCGTAGGTGCGCTCGAATCCTTGGCGGCAACAAAGGTCTGATCCCACGTCCTTCCGAGATCATCGAGCCGAGCGATATAGCGTTCGAGCGCATTTACCCGACCCGTCAGCTCCCTATTCAAGCCGGATAGGTCGCGTCGCAGCCGGCTCCATTCGCCTTCAAGGCTGCGCAGCATTTCAATCGAAGGGCTTTGAGCAACGATCTTCCGGCTCTCACGTAGGCGTCCGTCGATCTCACGAGCAATCGCGGGCAGTTGTTGCGCCACCGTTTCCGTGCTTCGGTCCGATAACAATTCAGCCTGTATATCGCGGTTGACCGCGGATACCGATTCTGCCTCTGTAGCCACATCTGCAAGCGGGATCGGCGCCGGTGCCGCTTTTTCAGCGGATGTCGAAGCAGATGCCGGTCCTGGCTGTCCATGTGCCAGACCGGCCGTGACAACAATCGCAACGACCACCACCCAGCCCCACAACTGCACAAGCTCCCAACCCATCAGTCGGAGGCGTCTGGTATGCTCTTGTACTGGGCCCCGGACGCTCAGTGATGGCCAGACGCTGCACCGCGGTTTGCGAAAGGCGCGGTCAATCCACCCCCGAACGCTGTCGTCGAGCCGAAAGATTTTCGACAAATCCTCTGATGGATTGAACTGCGCGAAGCGGCCGCCCATGAATTTAGAGCTAACAGAAACGGTATCGCCTTTGAAGTCTGTGTTCTCGCTCCTTTTGTCGGCTATCTGGCCGCAGTGCATATGGATTTGGAGATCTCACCGCAGAGGCGTGAGCTACGGGAGCCGAGAAGAATGCAGCTCTTATTTCGGATTGGGATTGACATCAACGCGGATAACACGTACGGTGAATTATCTTCTTCAGTATAGGGCCTTCTGAGGAAAGCAAAAATTTGAAGGCCTTTTGTCAGTCTCTCTCCTTGCGAAGCAGCCTCTAAATGACAATCCGACCAGAGCGTGGTCTTAGTGTTCAGTCAGCCCATGTTCTAGCCCATTTGCAGTCAGGTTCTCAGGGTCAAAGACAATAACAGTCTCTTTTAGGAGGAGAACATGGGTAGTAAATTATATGTCGGTGGTTTGCCTTATTCCGTAACGGAAGGCCGTTTACAGGAACTTTTCTCGGCGCACGGCACGGTCGAATCTGCGAACGTAATCGCGGATAAGTTCACGGGTCAATCACGAGGCTTCGGCTTTGTTGAAATGAGCTCCGGCAGCGAGGCCCAAAGCGCTATCTCGGCGCTGAACGGCACGCAATTCGATGGTCGAACTCTGACGGTTAACGAGGCTAAGCCGATGGCGAAGCGCGATAACTTCGGAGGTGGCGGCGGAGGGCGTGGTGAACGCAACGGCGGCGGCCGTAACCGGTGGTAGTTTTCTCGTTACATAAGTAACTGGATGGAGGGGGAGCAACAGGTCGGGTTGCCCCCTCTTTTTTTGTCTGAAATAGTCAACCCTCGAGAACGATTTTACCGCCGGTAATAGCCGTAGCGGTCAGAATAGCGGCTGGCACCCCAATCGCGGCGTCTTTCGTAAGCGCGGCCATCACGGAATCCTTCGCGGTAAGACCCGGAGCTGCGGCTGTAACCGTAGTCGCGGTGGTCATCGTACGAGCCGTAGTGGCAACCCCCGACCAAACCCATTAGGACGACCAGCATGGAAATAGCCAGGAAATTTTTCGCCTTCATTCGCGGTACTCCTTCCTCGTAAGTTAGACGGATGAAGGGTAAAAACCGCAACAGAGAATAAATCCGACTTTCCATCATTTAAGCGAATCCTGACAGTGTTTCATTTGTGAGATTGTCAGCTTAAGACAAGAGTTCCCGGGCCTTTATTTTCACGTTCTCTGCCATGAAGAGAAATCGGAGATTTCACCGCTGAGAGGCACAGAGGGCGTAGAGCGCAGACATGGACTCTATCTGAACTCTCTGGCTTTGTAATAAAAGAATTCGGAATCTCACCGCAGAGTCGCGAAGGGGAAAGAGTAGAGTAGAAATGAAGCTCTGGAACTCTTTGTCTCTGTGGTGAGGTCGACAGACAACCAGAGACGGGCAACTTCAGACCACTCTCCCGCCCCGGGTCGTCCGTCCGCATCTTAACCGGAGGTGCGGAGGACGCGCAATAAATAAAGAGGTTAGGGTGGGGAGTTTAGTTTGGTGATTCGCTTGCTTTCTTCTTAGCGGGTTCGAGCACGCTGTCGATCCGTGCCTCTGCTGCACTTTTGCTTTCGTCCATTACTTCCGAGATCTCGCATATCAGCAGTTTTCTCGCGCGATACAGCGTCTCCCGTTCGTGTGGTGCGAGGGTCTTGGTGCCACTTAACTGAGTCAGTGAACCGATCATCTGGGCCAGGTCGAATATGGATCCCGAGCTGAATAGTTTCGCATTGTCGAGCTCGCGCTGACGCCAGTTTTTGGCTGTCATGCGATCTTTTGTTATTCGGCCCTGCGGCTTGAGGTGGCCGAGCAGCTCGGGAATTTCGGATCGGTCGAGTAATGCCCGCGTGTTCAGACCGCGAAAGTTATCGACGGGCACAAACAACTCGGCTCCGCTGTCGTCCAGTAGAGCCAATCGCCAGAAACTCGTCGACATTCCACACACCACCTTCCGGACGACACCACCAATACGGCAGGGTCCACGACCCGGATAGACAACTTTATCGCCAACAGTCAACGTCATTCGAATCCCCATTTCTGCTGGATCTCGGGTGATGTGAATCTTTCCAGCTTGTTGGTGCCAATATTTTCTAGGTGCCTAACTAAAATCCGACCGTGCCGGATTTTTATGCCCACCGAAACGACCGCCGGCAAATTAAACTTACGCTCGTCCGACACTTACGGAGTCTGCGGAAACCGCGTCAGATACTCAGGCGAGAAGCAGAAGAAATTCGCTACGATCCTCGATCGTGTTGTCACTATAGCACGTCTGATGGGAACAAGATACGACTCGTGAGGTCTGCGCCCTTAGCGATCTTGGTTGGTACGGACGCGTAGGAGCGTCTCACCGCTGGGCTTGTCAAATCGCTTCGTGACCGCATGCCCGTTATCTTTGCCCGCAACACGAAGAATAATGTGCCGCAGATTTCGAGCAAGTCCGCTAGACGCCCAGGCAATGACCAGTGAAGCTAATGAACCGCGTTGACTTCTCAACGTTCGTCAATTCCCGCCGCGAATGATAGTATCGAATAGATCCAAGCCTCTAGCGAAACGAAACGCCTAGGCCGTACTGCCCAGTTTGTCGAGACGGGACGGGCGCTAGAAAGGACGAAGACAATGAAACGGTACAAAGGCCATCCTATTTATGGAGTAGCCGTTCCCGGACTTGACCACGGCTGGTGCTCGCGCGGGCTGGTATTTGATCGGGACCTTACCCAGACAATAGAGATTAAACGGATCCAGAGTCCCACAGATTTAATTTTTAAGGCAAGGCGACAAGCGGAGGAACATGGACTCAAATTATGCAGAGACTGGATTGATGAGCAAACTTCCGCCGCGATCTGAAGGATCGTCGTCAATGCAATTGCGGGTTCGATTCAGGCCATAGCGCCGGGCGTGACTGGCCAAATATGCGCGCGGGAAAGTATTAGGGAACGTTGACAGGTCAGCGCTGCAAACTTGCCGGTATGGATTGGCGCCTGGCTTTACACAGGTATTGGAAGAGGTATCGGCGATCAGGTGTGCACTCTCGAAGAAATCACTGTACTGTTGGCAAAGGACGGAAAAGCGGCTCTTTAACTCCTAGAAGAGGATTTTATGAACGAATATGAAAATTGGAAAATTCTTCAAATCATTCCGGCGCAGGGAGGTTGGAAAGCCATTCATTGCCGGGAATCGGAAAATAAGGAAATAGAGATTTCCAATCGCTCCATAATTTGTTGGGCACTTGTCGAAGCTGTCGGAGAGACCGCTGGCGTGCAAACACAAGTACGAGGTATTGTGCAGCAGTCAAATGACTTGGCAGTTGTAGAGGATTTAATTCGCACGGACAAGGTTTGGGAAGACGGCACGGATCGGAACGAATATTTGCTTGGATACAATGATCCAGACGCACATAAAGAATCTGATTATTGGCTCAAGCGAGCCAACAATCGGCTTAGAACAGAAAAACAAAAAAGATTAGAGAAGAACAACGGGAAACAGCCTGTTTCTCCCGCTGCTATCGAATAAGACTGCGCTAAAATCAATTCTTGCTGAGATTGACGGCCGAGCCCTGCACGTTTTCGAGGGAGACAGAAGCGCTCACGCGATTCAACGCTACCAGCCTTCTTAGTATTTCTTCAATTATAGTTAGCTATTCCGCTTCAAGGGGTCCATCATGGGCGGGGTCGGCGGATAAACCAGAGAACGGGGTTGCCGATGCCTGTGCCAAGCAACTATCGACGAAGGGGTAAGCGCTCCGCATAGTTCTAGTCGGGATTCGGCACGACGACCCGTAGGGGAGGTATGTCATGGGCGACAAGGGCAAGAAGGATAAAGAGAAAAGTCGGAAACAGAAGATCGTGAAACAAGAGCAATCTACCAAGAAAGCGCAAGAGAAACTCGCGATCAAATTTCCGTTGCTGAAAGCTTAGTGACACAGCGGCTTCGCAAAGAATCGCAACGCCACGGGCTGGTTCCGGGATTCCGCCTGAACATCTTGATCAGCGTCTCTGGGGTTCTCTGAGGCGAAAGGGTACGCCGAAAAAGATATTGGCCTTTATCGGCTGGACTATCCCTGTCACTTGCTCATTTCGGGATTCCCGAAACGTCGAAATGTTCTCTATTTCGCTCATGACGCACGACGGCGTCTGTTGCCACCTCCATGTTCCACGCGCCCGCCCGGGCGGTATCCGCTCTACAGCCGGTTTGATCATCAACTTGTGACTAGCAACCCAATCATCTCTTCGCGCTGAGCGCGGCGCATGATCGCGGGCTCGGTGATTCTCCCCTGAAACGGAGAAGCGCACCTGCCTCAATTTTCGAGGACTCCGTCCTCCCAGCCTCGTACAGGTTCAAAAAACGATGAATTCTGTAAAGAAAAATTACATTGGGCACGTATAGAAAACGCCGTCAAGTCAGGGGTTTTCGTCACGCATCATCTTTATGTCAACAAACTTAACAACTACTCTCGCATACAGAATTCGGAATTCACTAGTAATGGCGCTAAGTTAACTTTTTGGCATAAGCCTTGCGCGAAAAACCTAGATTACTCCGCGGGTTAGACTGGTTTTGGCGATGAAAGTATGAGTGAGTTCTGTAAAATTCCCGTTGAGCTCCCACCGGAGCAGCAAGTGATACGGGCGCAGTGCTTCCATCCGACCGGCAGTTTTCTTGAGTTCAAAGAAGAAGAAGTAGAGCAAACAATCCCACAGCGCTTTGAGAAGATTGTTCGCCAGTATCCGAACCGGATTGCGTTCAAAGCGACGCATCAAGGTTCGACGTACCTAGAACTCAATGCTATGGCCAACCGCCTAGCTTGGGCGCTTCTCGCAAGGCAAGGTAAAAAGACGGAGCTGATTGCACTGCTGCTCGAGAAGGACGTTGCCCAGATCGCCGCGATGCTGGGGGTGATGAAGGCGGGCAAATTCTTTTTGATTCTAGACCCTACCTTCCCAAACGTAAGGCTCGCATCGATGTTAGCCGACTCCCGGGCGAAGTTGCTGGTGACTAACCGGCAGAACGCATCGTTAGCCGGCGAAGTGCTAACGCGTGGTTGCGAGCTGTTGGAATGGGATCCGGCTGACGGTGCTCATTCTGCCGACAATCCCGATCTCGCGGATTCGCCGAAAGCCTTAGCTTTTATCAATTATACTTCCGGGTCGACCGGTGAACCGAAGGGGCTACTTCGGACGCACAGGATGATCCTCCACAACATCATGCTGCGCACTAATCTTGTTCATGTTTGCAGGCACGATCGCATCAGCCTTCTCTCGTCCGGCACTTCGAACGCTATCACGAACGCCTTTTTGGCTCTACTCAATGGTGCCGCGCTTTGCTCCCTGGAACTTAAAAAAGAAAATGCGGCCCGGCTGGCCCGTTGGCTAACGGGCGAAAGGGTAACAATATGTCCGTTAAGTTCACCGCTTTTTCGTAGTCTCTGCAAAATTCTAACGCCTGTGGATAGCTTCCCGGATTTGCGTGTCGTCCGTTTAAGAAGCGAGGCAGTTTACCAAGCCGACGCGGAGCTCTATAGAACATTTTTCCCTCGTACCTGCGTCTTCGTCACTGGTTTGTCATCGAATGAAACCGGTCCCTTGAGAGATTTCCTGATTGATCATGAAACTGAGGTCACCGGTGGGGTGATTCCGGTGGGTTACGCCGTGCCGGGAAAGGAGATTTTGCTCGTCGACGACGCGGGAAATGAAGTGGGTTTGAATGAAATCGGTGAGATCGCCGTCAGCAGTCGTTATATTTCTCCCGGCTACTTGCGCAGGCCACAACTCACCCGAGCTAAGTTCAAGCGCGATCCGAAGGATTCTGGCAAACGCCTGTACTTAACCGGAGACATGGGTCAACTGCTTTCCGATGGCTGTCTTCTATACCAGGGTCGCAAAGATTTTCGCGTAAAAATTCGTGGCTATGGAGTGGACCTGAAAGAAGTTGAAACGGCTCTGCGCGCGCATCCCACGGTTGTCGATGCGGTCGTGACAACGCATCAAGATGCATCGGGCGAAAGCAAGTTAGTCGCCTATTTGATTTATTCGCCGCCGCCCGGCCCGACCGTGGGCGTGTTGCGGACGTTCTTGGCGCCGAAGCTCGCCGATTATATGATTCCTTCGACTTTCGTAGCCCTCGATCGAATGCCGCTCACACCTCATGGCAAAGTGGATCGGCACGCACTTCCCGCTCCCGATATTTCGCGGCCCTATCTGGGCACAAGTTTTATTGAGCCGGTCAGCTGGTTTGAAAAGCGACTCGCGGAGATTTGGGCCGAGGTACTGGGTGTTCACCCGATCGGGCTTCATGACAACTTCTTCGACTTAGGTGGTCACTCTCTCATAGCCACGCGGATTCTCGCGCGGGTGAGTGATACGTTTCGCATCGAATTGGCTCCGCACGAGCTTTTTGAAGCCCCCACGGTCGCCAGTTTGGCTGCGGCAATTCAGCACAGCCTTGACCAAGAATTAAAACCAGTCAGGCTTGGCGCTTTCTCGGCAAGCTCGGTCACGAGGCCTAAGACCGAATCGGTGTTGCCGATCCGAGACGAAAGCCCGCGGCCTACACCCCAACTTCTGAGGGCACAGCAGGGATTGATTCGGGCGAAGTGTTTTCACCCGAGCGGAACGTACGTCGAGTTTCCAAAGGAGGCGCTCGAACAATCTATTCCCGATCGGTTTGAAAAGATCGTCCATGACTATCCGGATCGGGTTGCAGTAAAGACATTCGACGATGCTCTGACCTATTCCGAACTCAATGCGATGGCCAATGGCTTAGCCAAAAGCATTTTAGCGCGGGGCGGCAGTAAAACAGAAGCGGTGGCGCTTGTGCTTGGAAACCGGGCGTGGAGCATAGCCGCCATGCTTGGAGTCCTGAAGGCGGGCAGGTTCGCCGTACTGTTGAATCCTGCCATGCCGAAGGCGCGGATCGCCGCTACGATAAAAGACTCACAGGCGACGTTTATCGTCGCCGATCTTCAGGACGGCGCATTAGCGCAGGAATTAGCTGCCGCGAATGGTTCCCGGCTGATTGAATTCGAATCTATTGATTGGAACGTCAGGGCCGAAGATCCCAACCTGACGATTTTACCGGCGGCCCCAGGCTTTCTCTTTTATACGTCCGGTTCTACGGGCGAACCGAAGGGTGTGTTGCGATATCACCGTAGTCTGCTGCATCAGGCGATGATCTTCACGAACTTATTGCAGACTTGCCGCGAGGATAGGATCAGCCTTTTTTCCTCCGGGACGGCGAACTCTGTTAGCAACGCTTTTCTCGCCTTGCTCAATGGCGCGACACTGCTCCCTTTCCATGTTCAACAAAACGGGATGACCCACATCGCGAAATGGCTTAGCGACGAGCGAATCACGCTGGCTTGGATGGGTTCGCCCCTCTTTCGCAATGTATGCGCATCTTTGCGTGAAAGCCTGCTGTTCCCCGAGCTGAGAGTATTGAAACTGGCAAGCGAAACGGTTTATCCCGACGACATTGAGGCTTATAAAAAACATTTTTCATCGACTTGCGTACTGGTCACGGGGTTGAGTGCCAGTGAAGCCGGTGTTTTGAGCCTTTGTTTCATCGATCACGACACCGAGCTTCCGGGTGGCGAGGTGCCGGTGGGATATGCGGTGCAGGATAAGGAAATCTTCTTGCTAGATCCGTCGGGCAACGAATTAGGTTTTAATCAGCTGGGAGAAATTGTTGTCAGGAGTGGTTTTCTCTCGCCGGGCTACTGGAATCGACCCGCTCTCACCAAGGCCAAGTTCAAAAACGACCCACGAGGCAGCGGGAAAAACATTTATTTTACCGGCGATATGGGTGTCATGCTTCCCGACGGTTGCCTTTTGCACAAAGGACGTAAAGATTTTCGGGTAAAAATTCGTGGCTACGGTGTGGAGACAGGGGAGGTTGAGAAAGCACTCCTCCGCCACCCGGAGGTTCGGGAAGCAGTAGTGGTCGAGAAGAGCCATGACTCAGGCGAAACAAGCTTGATTGCCTATTACACTCTACGCCATGACTGCGAACCGAATGTTAACGAATTGCGTGCCTTTCTAGGCGAAAGCCTGCCCGATTACATGATCCCGGCGGCGTTTACAGTAATGCATTCCATACCGCTGACGCGCAACGGCAAAGTGGATCGTCGTGCGCTTCCAACTCGAGAAAATAACCGACCTAAGCTCGCCACGCCTTACGTGGCGCCCACCACTGACGTACAGAAAGAGTTGGCGCAAATCTGGGCCGAGATTCTCGCTATCGAGTCCATAGGTATCCACGACAGTTTTTTTGATCTCGGTGGGCACTCTCTATCGGCTGCTCGGCTCCTGGCTCGAATCCTTAACCAGTTCCATGTGGAAATGTCTTTGAGCAATTTCTTTAACAAACCATCCCTTGCCGCTCTAGCCGAAGAAATCGAGTGGGCGCGAAAATCATCTCGGCAGGCAAACATTCAGCCGCAGAGAGGCAATCCAAGTGATGGCGGTCGCCCCCTTGCGCTGGCCCAACTGCGACTTTGGTTTCTGGACCAGTTGGAGCCGGGGGGCATCGCTTACAACCTTACCTCCGCTGCAAAACTTACTGGTAGACTCGACATCGCTGCATTGGAGCGAGGCTTTAACGAAGTCATTCGGCGTCACGAATCACTGCGAACCATCTTTAGGGCGCAGGATGGAATACCACAGCAAATTGTCTTGCCCGCTTTGACCATCAACATCCTAATTTTGGATATGCGCCGGATCGTTTCGGATTCAGAACAGGACTCCGAAGTTCGGCGCTTGATCACCGAGGAGGCTCAGCGTCCCTTCGATTTGGCCACAGGACCATTACTCCGGGTGACTTTGTTGCGGCTTGACGAGAAGGAACACGTGCTAGTGTGGGCTATTCATCACATCGTTTTTGATGGCTGGTCCAAGGGGATATTGGCGCGCGAGCTTTCGATCCTCTATGCAGCTTTCTTGAACGCTAAGCCATCGCCATTACAGAAACTGCCAGTTCAATACAGAGATGTCGCTCTCTGGCAAGGAGAGTGGCTACAGAAAACAGGCCTGCAAAGGCCGCTGACTTACTGGAAGAAACAGCTTGAGGATCTTCCAGCGCTCGAGCTGTCCGGCGATCGACCGTCACCAACGGCTATTACTCATCGGGGTGCGCGACGATGCTTTGTCATCGCCGAAGCGGTTACTCGAGGACTCAAAAGCCTCAGCCAACGGCACGGGGTAACTCTTTTCATGACATTGGTAGCAGCTTTTCAGATTTTGCTGCATCGCCATAGCGGCCAGACGGACATCGTTATCGGTACTCCAGTCGCGGGTCGGAATCGAACGGAATTCGAGACCTTAATAGGCTTTTTTTTAAACATGTTGGTGCTGCGAACGGACTTGTCCGGCAATCCGACATTTCGTGACCTGTTAACCAGGGTCCGAAAGATTTGCCTAGGGGCTTTGAATCACCAAGAGTTACCGTTTGAGAGGCTTGTCCAAGAGCTCCATCCGGAACGAGATCTCAGTCGCAATCCTCTGTTTCGGGTGACGTTTGCTTTTCAGAATACCCCTAAACGTCCCATGCGATTCGGCACTCTGATCGTGAGTGAACTCGAAGTCGAAACGGGAATTGCTAGGTTTGATTTGCATCTGTTTCTGCAAGAGGAAGGCAATCTTCTCCGCGGCCACATGGACTACAGCACGGATCTATTTGATGGTGAAACGGTGGCACGTCTCATCAATCACTTTCAGAATCTGCTGGAGGGGATCGTCTCTAATCCCGAGCAACGCATTTCCGATCTGACTCTTCTGTCGTCGTCTGAGCAGCACCAATTACTTTTCGAGTGGAATGATACGTGCCGCGGCTATTCGAACGAGAAGTGCGTTCACCAATTATTTGAAGAGCAAGTAGAGAAGACTCCTGATGCAATTGCGGTAATTTTTGAGGACGAGCAGCTCACCTACAGAGAACTCAATCAGCAGGCCAATCGGGTCGCTCACTATCTTCGAAGACTGGGCGTCGGACCAGAGACATTGGTGGGGCTCTGCATGGAGCGCTCCTTGGAGATGGTAGTGGGGCTGCTTGGGATTCTCAAAGCCGGCGCAGCCTATGTGCCGCTTGATCCGTGTTACCCCAGCGAACGGCTCGCCAGTATGCTAGAGGATGCTCGAGTGGCGGCGCTGCTAATTCAACAGCGGCTAGCGGTCGAATTTCCTCAACATGGCGCACGTGTTGTTTATATGGACGGAGACTTGCCGGAATTAGCTCAGCAGAGTGATGAGAACCTCAACAGCGAGGTGACCGCGGACAATTTGGCTTACGTAATTTATACCTCCGGGTCTACCGGCAAACCGAAGGCAGCCATGATTCCACAGGGCGCCATCGCCAATCACATGCTCTGGATGCAAGAGATTTTCCCTCTTAAGGAAACAGACCGAGTCCTGCAGAAGACCTCATTTGGTTTTGATGCAGCGGTTTGGGAGTTTTATGCACCCCTGCTAGCGGGTGCCACACTCGTAATGGCGCCATCCCATGAGCATAACGATATCACCTCATGGGTAAAATTGGTCGCTGAGCAGCACATCACGGTTTTACAACTAGTCCCCTCGGTGCTGCGCGTCTTGTTGGATGAAGAGCTGGGGAGTTGGCGAACCTTAAGGCGTCTTTACTGCGGCGGTGAATCCTTGCCGATCGAATTGGCCGAGCGGATCTCTGCGTTCCTGCCGGGGGTGGAGCTCTACAATCTGTATGGTCCGACGGAAACGACCATCGATGCTCTCTGCGGTGTATGGACCTGTGATCAGGAGAGGCATGTTGTTCCAATTGGTCATCCGATCAACAACGTTCAAGTTTATTTACTGGACCCGTACCTCAAAAGCGTTGCGGTTGGTGTGACCGGGGAGCTGTATGTCGGAGGCGCTGGATTGGGCCGAGGCTACCTAAACGAGCCGGAATTAACCGCAGAGAGGTTTATTCCCAATCCTTTCAGCGACAGGCCTGGCGCAAGGCTCTACAGGACCGGCGATCTCGCCCGTTACCTCCCCGATGGCAATATCGAGTTTGTTGCTCGGATTGATGACCAGGTCAAGATTCGTGGTTTCCGCATCGAGCTGGGCGAGATTGAGGCTGTACTTCAGCAGCACGGCGGGGTGCGGGAGGCAGTGGTGCTAGCGTGGGAGGAGACGCTCGGTGATCCTGCGGTTTCTCTCAGGACGGATAAGCGCCTGGTCGCCTATGTGGTTTCTGGCAAGGAGCAAGCTTGCACAAGCAGTCAACTGCAGCACTTTTTAAAACAGAAGCTGCCGGAATACATGGTGCCTTCCGCGTTTGTGTTCTTGGACGCCATGCCGCTGAGACCCAATGGCAAGGTAGACCGTAAGGCTCTTCTGGTTCTGGATCACGACAGGCCTGAGTCTGAACAGAGCTATGTGGCACCTCGTACCGCAGTGGAAGAGTCGCTGGCAGAAATCTGGGCCCAGGTTCTCAAGGTTGCGAGGGTTGGTATCCACGACAGCTTTTTTGATCTTGGGGGCCATTCCTTATTGGCCACGCAGGTCATGTCTCGTGTGCGTGAAGAGTTGCGCGTGGAGCTTCCGTTGCGTGCTTTCTTTGAGGCTCCGACAATAGCCGAATTATCCTCGACAATCGAGCAGATTGAATCGGAACCGGAGCTTGAAGAGATTGCGCGT
>DASYUV010000058.1:0-10573 GCA_036000865.1 Binatia bacterium
TGCACGTACTCCTGTCAACGCTTCACCCTTATCCTTACGGACCAAGGTACATGACTCGGAGCCAGTGTGGATCGCTACTCCTTCACTGTATGAAACTTTCATTCACAACACCTTGCCGGCTTTTACCGGCGCATCGGAACGTTTTGAACGGCTGGAACGGCCGCGGTATTGAATAGCGATTGGAACTGGCTGCTGAGAGATAGCTTGACCCGTTGACAGCTAAGATTTGAATCCGATACGCTGCGTTCCCGACCCAATGATTAAGAAATTTTTCTGCCTTCCTTTCATCTTGCTCATCTGTTTTCTTGCGGGAAATTCTTATGGACACTTTACCGAAAAAGGGCATGTGCACACGTTCTCGGAAACAACACAGGTCTTTTTGAATCCGGACTGCCGGTCGACCGACACCTGCGATCTCAAAAGATTCACGCTCACAAAGTCGGTTTACGAAGTTTGGTTCAGTGACGACCCAAAATATCCCACTCACGGCACCGGCGTGATCATGGAATACGAGACCGATTCAGTGGATGCGCTCGAGAAATACGCCATTGTTCAATTCGTAAAGGGCTGCGTTTTTGACAGTTCAAAAAATGGCGCAGGCAAGATAACTAGGAATTTAAGTTATGTCGTACCAAGCTTCGGAGAAAGTATTCCTCTTTGCTTTCCGCAATGGGTGATCGATTCGCAGGACACCGATCCCGCGTACAACAGCGATCCTGAATACGGCAGGTTTTATTTATTAAGGTGGAATAAACCCGGCTCCTATGATCAGGAGACCCAGAAATACTACGGTAACGAAAAACCGACAATTCCGGTTGTTTACATGACCGATCACCCCGCCGGCGCGTTCGTTACCCGAACTGGCATAAAAAATGCCTCGCTGGAATTCAAAACGTGCATCTATAAGGCAAGCGCTGTTCCCACGGAAACACGCCGAGACGACATCGGCTTTGCAAAGCCCATCACTTGCTTTGAGTGGCAAAACGCTTATGTCTACGATTTCGATAAGGGAAAGTTCCAGACCCGGTTGGCGGATTTTCCGATCCGGGAAGAGCCATACGCGCGCTTAAATGTGTTTTTACTCGTAACTTTCGTTACATTCTTTACTGCACTCGCTCTGATTACTCTTTCACGCTTAAGGCAAATTCCTCAGCCAAGAGATCGCTGCTAATCAGCAAGACGTTGGCGGCATCGCCTTTTATCGTCGATTCCATCGCTAGAATAGACCGCCTGACACCAGCCCATAGACAAGCGCTCGAAACTGGTTGTACATTGATTTCCACGAGATCTAAAGATTACGGCACCCAAGATTTACGACAACGGAGGATAACTCCGTGAAGCATAGTTATAAATCAGCGTTGTCGATAATCGTGGCTTTGTTTCTGATCGGATTCTCAGATTCCACCCTAAAAGCCGCATCTAGTTGGGAGGAACAATGGAATCGAACACTAGAGGCCGCCAAGAAGGAAGGCAAACTTAATACTTACGGCCTGGCCGACATTACCCATCCGGCAATTCTCGAAGCGTTCAATAAGCGATATCCGGAAATCAAGATTGTCACGGTAACGGGGCATACCGAAGTCATACAACGCATCGTTGCGGAACGGCGAGCCGGTAAGCATGTCGCCGATGTTTTTTCTTCCGGTCCGGCAATAGTCCGACAAGCGTATTCGGCCAAGTTCTTGCAACCCATCCGCCCCATTTTGATGTTACCCGATGTTACCGACACGACGAAATGGTACGGGGGCAAGCACCTTTGGAGCGATCCGGAAGAAAAATACCTGCTCATTTTCGAGGGAACTCCGGGCTCTGCCAGCATCGCCTACAACACGAAGAAGCTCCCTAACATTGATGAGATTCAGTCCTACTGGGATGTCCTTAAGCCCAAATGGAAAGGCAATATCGGTTTCTTCAACGATGGGGAAGGGGCGACTGTTCCGACTCCGATCGTCGCGCTCTATTACAACCCGCAGGTGGGTCCCAATTTTCTGAAGAAACTTTTCGAGGAAATGGACCTAACCCTATCTCGAGACAGACGCCAGGCGACAGACTGGCTTGTCAGAGGGAGATACACATTGTGTTTTCTCTGCAGGGGAATCGAAGAAGCGCAGAAAATCGGACTCCCGGTGGAAACCATCCATGGTGATCAGATCAAAGAAGCGGGAGAACTTGGAAGCGGGAACAGCAGCGTCCTTGGATTCTTTGACAAAGCTCCCCACCCGAATGCGGCAATAGTCTTTATCAATTGGTTCCTTTCCCGGGAAGGGCAGATGACATGGCAAAAGGTTTTGAACACGATCGTCGTGAACGGTTCGGACTCAATGAGGATCGACATTCCGAAGCACGACGTCCTTCCGGGTTACCGTAGAGCGGAGGGTAGACAATATCCAATGCTTGGCTTTGTCGATCCCAAACCCGTAGGCAAGTATTATTGGGAACTGATCGAGAAGGTGGGACTCGAAAAAAGCAAACAGTGATGCATCATTTTGAGGAGCGGCTGACGTTTCATGCGACATCGTAGATAGAAACGAATCGTCGCACTGGGTTGCGTATAAGTGAATCTCGCCATCGTTGCTTCAAAATAAAAGCGGTTGTACATAGTCAATTGCGGCCACAAAGGGGAAAGTTATGGAAATCATCGATGCGGACGCTCACGTAGTCGAGTCGGAGCGGACCTGGGAGTTTCTCGATGAAGCTGACAGACAATTTGCTCCACGGGTAATGATATTCAAAGATCGTGGCGGCGCAAGCGCGAGCCAACGTGACAGTGATGAGTTCTGGAAGATCGGCGGCCGGCTTTTCGTCAAAGGACGAAACATCGGCTATGATACTTCGCGAGAAAGCCGCGAAATGGAAAACGTCAAAGCTCGCCTGGCTCACATGGATGAATTGGACATAGATGTCCAGGTTCTCTATCCCAGCCTCTTTCTGCGCGCACTGACTATTCTGCCTCATGTCGACGCCGCACTATGTAAGAGCTATAACCGCTGGCTGGCAGAGATTTGGAAATTGGGGAACGGCCGTTTGCGCTGGGTAGTGATGCCGCCGCTTCATTTTATGGACAAGGCGATCGAGGAGTTGAACATCGGCAAGGAAAACGGCGCGTGCGGGGTCTTCATCAGGGGCGTCGAAGGCGACAAACTGCCCACCGACCCCTATTTTCATCCCCTCTATCATGAAGCCAGTCGCCTTGACATACCCATCTGTATCCATGCGTCAGCCGGAAATCTGGACATGTTTGATCTTTTTGGCCGGGGCGCGAGCCTGGGACAGTTCAAGTTCGGTCCGATTAATCTTTTCGGGAGTCTCATCACATCAGAGCTTACGCGTAAGTTTTCCGATCTGAGATGGGGGTTTATCGAGGTCAGCGCCGAGTGGCTCCCTTACGTGATGAACCATTTGGAGATCGGCTATCGGAGACAAGGAAGGGAGTGGCCAGGAGCGAAGCTCTTACACGAGAACCAAATTTATGTGGCGTGTCAAACGAGTGATGATTTGCCTTATATTCTAGATCACGTGGGAGATGAGAATCTGGTCTTGGGAACGGATTATGGACACAACGATACTTCATCCGAAATCAACGCTATGCGAAAGTTGAAAGCAGACGGCAAAATTCCGGCAGCCTCAATTGACAAGATTTTAGGGACGAACGCTCAAGCTCTGTATAATCTATGATTCCCTGGCGGCAACACCGATCATTCGTTATAAGCGAAATATGGAGGCCGTTTTTTTGGACCACATACCACTGACGAAAAAAATCGGCCGCAGGTGCTTGACAGAGCCGTCCCCTTTTAGAGATGAGCTAGCCCCGTAGCTGCCTAATGAAATAGACACTTGTGCTCCAATCGAATCGCGACAAGGGTAAGCCATGAAAAAGAGCTGTATCCTAAAACTGAGACATAGTACCTATCGAAAAATCCGTCAGTTATCCCTTACAAACCGCCCAAGTATTTTCCCTGGGACACCTCCACGGCCCGCAAAGGGCCGGTCCCGTTTCAAAAATAGGATTGTCAATAAATCAATCGCTTACAAAGGTAAAAGTCCGCCGAAGCCTCATCGAACGCTCAGAGCTTTACAAAAGTTTCTCTAACTCTATTGTTACGCGATCGAAACACTCCCTTCAAATTACCCCTGTCCCAAGGTCCCGCCATGTCGCCAATGAGTCACCTGCAGCTTCCAGAGAACGGTTTGACGTTTGGTGATAATTCTCAAAACGTGCAATCTCTCTCCGAGCTTAAACGTTTTGAACAGAGCGAAGCGATTGAACGACTGGAACCATTGGAACGGGCTTACGTATTACTTTCACTAGGGCTCTCCGAAGCATTTCGTCGCGTTGTCCCACAGCATTTTTCGCATGACTTCGTCTCCCAGGGATTTCCACGCCAACACTTTGTGTGTGGACTCGGGAAACCGGGATTCCGCGTGGGGGTAATCGGACGAATACATTAAGACACTGTCGCCGAGGAAGTCGGTGACCATCCGGGCCATCTTCTCGCCTTCGTGGATCACGACGCTGGCGAAGAAGCGCCCACTGGTCATGTATTCGCTGGGCTTACGAGCCAGATTGTCCGGCAGAGCGTAAGACATGTAGACGCATTGATCGTCCATACGCGCTCCCCAGAACGGCAGCCAGCCAAAGCCGGACTCGAGGATGCAGTAGCGAATGTTAGGGTACCGATCCATGATCCCGGCACCGAAAAATGCGCTCACTGCTCGCATCGCGCCCCACGGGTGCGAGGCGGTCCGGCCGATGAACGGGTTGTCCCAGAGGTCGCGGTACCCCGGATAGCCGGAGGTAAAACTGTGGTGCGCCACGCAGAGCCCTGCATCGTTGGCCGCAGCCCAAATCGGCTCCAGGTCCGGATGGTCGATGGGAACGCCTTCTGCCAGGTGGGGATGGATGCCTGCAGCCCATGGCGCACGCGACCATGCTTTAATTTCTTGCACCGATGCCTCGATCGCTCTGCTGCTGACCACAATGAGAGACTTCAGGCGGTGCGGGTGCTTGCTGCAGAAGTCATTGGTAAAGCGGTGGTTGGCCCGGATAAACCCGATCTCAACCTCGACGTCGTCCAAGTCCGGAGGTAGTCCGGGAAGCATGAGCTGGACGTCCACTCCCTCCTCGTCCATATCCCGAATGCGCGCTTCGACGTCGTCATCAGACCCGCCTGGCGTCGGAAAGCGGCTACCCATAAACTTCGGGAAATGAGGCTCAACATGCTCCCTAGGACCCGCCTCCCCTAAAATACGCAGGCGCTCACGCCAGCCGGCTCTTTTCTTGAACTGGTAACGATGGCGATGCGGTGGTTGCAGAATCTCGCCGGCCCAGCCGACGCGAAAGGGAACCTTGCAGCTCTCCCACTCAGGCAGCCGCTTGCGCATGGCGGCATCGAAGTAGGGCTCTAGGGTTTCGGCCATGGGATTGAGGTGCGTGTCCGAATCCAAAATCTTAAAACCGCGGCGCATTCGTGCTCCTTCCTTGCGTGCATAGCGACCAGTGTGAGGCTATCCATAACACGACTCTCGGCGCTCGTGAACATCAAGGGGACAGGCTACTTTTCTTTTCGGTCCGCAGCCGGCCACGCGGACGCAAGGTACTGCCGAGTCCAAACATCGACGCCATCTCCGCTTGCCAGTCTGTTTTCCCGAACGGTCGTTGCCGGTTTCATGCGTTATCATTGCATTTGCTTCAGCAAGCAGTCCAGTCATTAACGTTTATTTCGACGTTTCGAGAATTCCCGAAACGTCGAAGTCCGCATGTTGTTGAATCCGGCAAACGATTGGAACGGAGCGAAGCAGCATAACAATAACTCCGCTCATGGTGAGCTTGTCGAACCATTGGAACGACTGGAACGGACCGGTCCCTGTGGAAGAAAAACCAGACACCGTTGCTCCTGTTTCTATAAGAGCTACATTTAAATTTATTCGTAGCGCCATACACGAATGCTCACAAACGCCCGGAACCTGAAAAGCTCCGGACGATGCTATCTTTGGCAAATCCTCGGAAAAAGCGATGGAGATTGAAAGGAATAAAACTATATGCAAAAAATTACCCCATTTTTGTGGTTCGATGAGAAAGCCGAAGAGGCAGCGAGTTTTTATACCTCCATTTTTAAGAATTCACAGATCGTGAGCATTGCTCGTTATGGAGATGCGGGCGCAGAGGTCTCCGGAAGACCAAAGGGAACAGTAATGACTGTGGCATTCCAGCTCGACGGGCAAGAATTCGTGGCGCTAAACGGCGGGCCGCTATTCAAATTCACTGAGGCCATATCGTTTGTCGTGAATTGCCAGACGCAGGATGAGGTAGATGAATATTGGAAGAAACTCTCCGACGGAGGTCAGGAAGTACAATGCGGCTGGCTTAAAGACAAATACGGTTTATCATGGCAAGTTGTCCCTACTATTTTAGGCGAAATGTTAAGTGACCCTGATCCAAAGAAGGCAGAAAGGGTGATGAAGGCAATGCTTCAAATGAAGAAAATTAACATCAAAGGTCTAAAGCAAGCGTATGAGCAACAATGAGACAAAAACTCATTCCACCTCGGCAATAAGTCTTTTCACGATCGTCAAATCAAGTTTGTCATATAGGCAACGGCGACTTGCCGGTAGAGTGTCCCGTGTGTGGAATTCGCGGCACGAATGGCTTCTAACATACGCGCCGTCGGCCTTACGATGAAAAATTAGCCGGTCTAAGTCCTTCGGATGCTTCCCGCCGGCGCGGCGTGCGGTAAATCCTGAAGCGCAACGGGACCATGTAATTGGTGCAGTGAAGCAGCGAAGTAGTCGCCGTGAAAGCGACCGGCTTCGGCATCGAAGGCCTTGGGCAAATGGATCCACGGAATGGCCGGGTTAACATGATGTATCCCGTGCAAATTGAAATTGAGCAACAGTTTCGCGATTGGCCATGTGAGCCGAAGATTTTTTGCATAGAAGATATCGCTCACAGGCGTTTCGTAGTGATAAACGTTATCGAGAAAAGAAATGAGAAACCCGCGCGCCAGCAACGTCGCCAGGAGCAGCGGCCAGTTCTCGCCGTAACACACGAACGAAAGCGTTAACCACGAAACGGTTAGCACGCCGTCGAAGCGAATCTCGCGCAGCGCCTCGTCGCCTAACCAGTTCTGCATCAAGATCGCGCTGACGCTTTCCGGTCGCAGCAGCTTATCTTTGAGCCGTCCGATCCAACCCCTCGGCAAAAAGAACAACAGCGGGCTAATCACTTCCACCAGGTACAATCCGTATAAGATTTGAAAGTAGTATCCCGGAGCGGCGGATGCTTTCGAGTTTCGGTTACGATCATAATATTCCGTGCCTTCGACCGGCAGCCGATTCAATTTATGATGGAGTAGATGGCTTAGCCGCAAGATGCGAAAGGGCGAGCCGAACAGAATTCCAAGAAAGCGACCGAAGCCAGCGTTGACCCGGCGGTTGGGATGAAATAGATCGTGAATCGCTTCGTGAATCAGGCTCCAAAACGGGTTGGTCAGGAAGGCCAACGGCAGCAGCGTCCAGGCCCAGCCTGGCGCCACCGGTAAGAGCCACACGGGCAGGATGATAAATTGGTACAGGTTAACAGCGATATACAAACAGGCCAGGGTGAAATTAACCGCGGTGGGAATGCCCCCACTGCGATGTACTGAAGCGATCGATTCCTGTCTCACGGTCAAAACTGAATCCTTAGACTTTGATTTAACGGTGACAAACTCAACAGCGCCACGACGCCGAAGCCGGCGATGACGACTCCCGACACCCGATGCACCCAACCGAGGAATCTAAGATCGAACTTTTCCCGAAAGGTTGTCAAACCGATAAATATCGCGAGCCACCACAGCGCCGAGCCGATAAAGACTCCAAGCGTGAGCACCGCCGCGGCGAAATAGTGGCCGTGCAAGCTCGGCACATGCCAACCTGCATAGATCGCCACGAAAGAAAGAATCGTGACCGGATTGGAAAAAGTCAAAAAGAAAGTCGTCACGTAAGCACTTAACAAGCCGTTGATCGAGCTCACAGGGAGCTTCTCGGCCGGCTTGGTCTGGTAGATTCGGAAACCCAAAAAGCAAAGGAAGATGCCGCCGACCAGGCGCAGCAGGATTTGATGTTCGAGGAGGAATCCTGAAATCAGCGAGATGCCAAGAGCGGCAATGCCGGCGGCTAGGGCATCGGCTGTCGCCACCCCCAACCCGGAAAAAAGTCCACACACCGGCCCCATCATCAAAGCTCGGTTGATGCACAGCAGTCCGAGCGGACCGACAGGAACGGCGACCACCAAACCTATCAGCATGCCTTCGATCAAATGATAAATCGGCATTCGCGGTATCGATAAACAAACTAGCGCGCGCAACGAAAGCCGATGTTGTGGTGACCGCCGCGCGGATTGCGCGACACGTGGCGTCCGCGCTGCGTTACCGTTAGGTCCTCGGCATTTGAATCCTGGCCGCCCCCTCTTGTGCCTCGCACCTGATCTTCTGTCAAGTCTTCGCGCCCGTCACGTGGATCATACGGGTACGGCCTATAAGCGCTGGTCACCCACTCCCAACCATTGCCCGCCATATCGAGCGCGCCGTACGGACTCGCGCCTTTGAGAAAACTTCCCACGTCGCGGAAATCGTTCCACCCCGACTTGAAATGAGCGCGTGAGGCATCCGGCGGCTCGTTTCCCCAGGGATATTTGCGTCCATCCGTTCCACGCGCCGCCTTTTCCCACTCCGCTTCCGTCGGTAAGCGCTTGCCTGTCCACGCGCAGTAAGCTGCGGCACCGAACCATGACGCTTCCACAACCGGGCGATTTTCATGGCCGGTATCGGCCACCCACTTTCCCTCGCGGCGATGGATGCGGGCGTCGTTGTCGTCGATGTCGTAATACTTCGCTCCACGAGTTCCTTGCGGCCCCACCGCGTTGAGAAACCGCGCGAATTGGCTGTTAGTCACTTGGTTTCGATCGATAAAGAACTCGCCCACATTGACTTTATGCTGTGGACGCTCGTCTTCCGGGCCATCGCTGCTACCCATGACAAAAATACCGGCCGGGATCCGAATCATGCCGTCGACCACTTGCGGTGCGGCGGCGCCGGAAATGCCGGCGAACAGCGACGATAGAGCGAACAGCATCACGCGACGGCAGATTGCAGCGGAAATCGGAGCGATCATCTGAAAAGTGTGCTTGCTGTTGAAGATCCTACGCAATGCCGAAAGCATTGGCAAGGAAACTTGTGAGTGCCGGCGCGCTGTGACAAATTGCCAATCCATGACGGAGCACGGAAATTTTCAACGGCGCGGTATCGTCGAAGGGTTCTTCGGGCCGCTTTGGAGCATGGCGCATCGCCGGCGACTTTTCGAATTTGGCGCGGCTCGCGGGATGAATACTTATCTTTACGCGCCTAAGGACGATCCTTACCACCGCAAGCGCTGGCGTGTTGCCTATCCCCGGCGCCAGTGGCGCCAGCTTTTACCTTTGATTCATCACGCGCAAAGACACAATATCGACTTTGTCTACGGCTTTCATCCCGGTGAAGGATTGTGCTTTTCCGACCGTGAACCGATCGAGATTTTGCTGCGTAAAGCACGGCGATTTTACCAAGCGGGCGTAAGAACCTTCGCGGTGCTGTTCGACGATATTCCTTCGCGGCTTACACACGAGCGTGATCAGCGAATTTTCAAAAACAGTCTGGCGCGCGCGCAAGGCAGCTGGCTGGCGGAGATCAAAGCCCGGCAACCCACGGCATGGACCGAAGTGGAATGGTGGATTTGTCCTTCCTATTATAGTGAAGATCCGCTGCTGGAGCGCGTTTTCGGCGCCTTTGAGGAAAACTTTTTGGAAACTCTCGCCGCGCATCTGCCGCTAAATGTCGCCTGCTTTTGGACCGGCCCCTCGGTGATCTCCAAAAAAATCACGCTGGCCCATGCGCGGCAGATCGGTCAAAAGATTCGGCGCCCGCTGCTTCTTTGGGATAACTATCCGGTCAACGATCTCACGATGAGCGAGGAACTCCATCTCGGGCCGCTCCAAGGTCGCGATCTAAGGCTACCGGAGATCGTTTACGGCTATCTCAACAATCCGCTGCTGCAAGAGGAGCTGAGCTTCTTGCCGCTGGCGACTTGTTTCGACTACGCCGCCGCGCCGCGAGTGTACGCATCGGAACGCAGCTGGAATCGGGCCGTGAAAGAGCGATTCGGCGCCAATGCATTGCCATATTGGCGCGCCATTCGGCGCTTCGCTGAAGCCAGCCGACTGGCCAAAGCTTCTATAAGAGCATTACAATTGACCCGGCGCGAGAGTCCTCGTCTCGCCGCCGCACTTGGCTACATCGACACCCATCGACGGGAGAAGTGGGCCAAGGAGCTCGCACCATGGAGTACCGCAATCCGACAGACTTTGCATCACGCAGCGCGCGGTGATTGATTGTCATGGTCGAACTTTTGAGCTAGATACAAACACAAATCAGAGGAGGAGTATTGCCATGGCCTATCAAGATAAATTCGTCGAAGTCGATGGACTGAAACTTCGTTATATCGAAGAAGGTTCAGGGCCATCGGTGCTGTTTCTGCACGGCGCGTCGCTCGGGAGCTCGGC
>DASYUV010000059.1:0-31017 GCA_036000865.1 Binatia bacterium
CGCCTCCGACGAGCGGCGTAGCCCAGTGCCCCGCTGTGAGACCTTCACGCGATACGCCTGGCGTAGTGTCTTCTCGCGGCTCCACTCCCGTGCTCCACCTAACGCCGCCCGACTCTTTGGCTACCCACTTTCTGCTCAGCAGTGATAGAATCATCTCCAGCGGCTCGCCCATATCGCATCGTGGGGTTTTTTCGCCGTTTTGCGACAGAAACTAGGCTAGCAGGCTGCTGAAAACTCCGTCGGAGTCCTTCGACGGTGCTCAGGACGAACGGAGGGGTTTTTGATATCATTGGGGATTTTCCGTTCATGCTGAGGCCCTCGAAGCATTCCGAACTTTTTTTCAGCAACCTGCTAGGCTAGGCAACAGGCAATAGTAAGAACCGCCGTTCAAGCGGTAGCTGATCGAGGATTGCTCGCGACGATGGCGGGCGCAAGCTATGAAGAAATAAACTCTGCCGTTGGACCTTCGTGTCCTTCGCGGCCTTCGTGGTAAATGTCTCAAATGCGTCGCTATAAGGGAGTCAAGAAACCATGAAGCCAACAGACTCACACAGGCCTCGCGTCAGCCGGTTTGCGTTGTTCCTCACGTTTTCCCGGATTAGCCTGTCCAGCTTCGGCGGCGCGATTTTCTGGACACGGCGCGGGCTGGTCGAGCGACAGCGCTGGCTCACGGAGCGGGAGTTTGTCGACTTGTTAACGCTCGGCCAGCTCCTGCCCGGGCCGAACGTGCTCAATCTGACGGTGATGGTCGGGTATCGTTTCGCTGGCTGGACGGGCGCCGCGGCGGCCGCTGCCGGGTTCTTGGGCTGGCCCTGTCTGGTAGTCATCGGCATGGGCGTCCTGTACCAACAATACGGCGCCCTGCCGCAGGTGCAGCAGGCGCTCGCCGGCATGTCCATCGTGGCCGCGGGGCTGCTGCTGGCCACCGTGATCAAGTTGGCGATGGTGTTGCCGCGGCGCTGGCGGCCGTGGTTGTTCAGCGTGCTCGCCTTTGTGGCGTCGGCGTCATGCGCTGGCCGCTGCTGTGGGTGATGGGTGCTCTTGCGCCCTGGGCAGTCTTCGCGGCCTGGAAAGAAAAAGAGTGATGGACCGTCTCGACCTCGGTGCGCTATTCCTGCATTTTTTGATCCTCTGGTTCGTCGCGATCGGAGGTCCCTCGGCGATCCTGCCGGACATCCACCGCTATGTGGTGGAGGTGCACCACTTATTGACGAACACCCAGTTTGCCGAGATCTACACGTTGGCGCAGGTGGCGCCCGGCCCGAACGTCCTGTACGTCACTCTCATCGGTTGGCATCTGGCGGGGTGGGCGGGTGCAGCCGCGACCACTATTCCACTGCTGGTGCCTGCTAGCACTCTCACCCTACTTGCCGGGCATCTCAACGAGCGCTATCCCAATGCGCCGATCGGCCGCGCCATACGCCGCGGTCTGACGCCGATTACGATTGGACTGATGTTCGCCAGCGCGACGATACTGATGCGCGCAGTGAACCACGACTGGCGCGGGTACCTGATCACGCTACTCACCGTAGCGCTGGTCCTGCGCAAGCCATGGAACCCGCTGTGGCTACTCGCCGCTGGCGCGCTGGCGGGTATGGTCGGGCTCGTTTGAGCACCCCGCCGCGGCATGTCGCTGCACAGACGACGGCGAGAGTTAGAATCCCCAATCTTGACTTGGGGTCTGCAGTGATGTTTTTTGTATGAAAAGTTTGCTGGAAAGAGAGAGATAAAATTATGGTCCACAGATTTTTGCGACTTGCGGCATTGTTTATCGCGTTATCTGCAGGTGTCTCGGCGTTTGTCCCCAAAACACACGCCGGCGAGCCAGGGGAGATGCTGATGGTTGACCCGCAGACCGTGAAGTTTGCCCCCATTCCCGGCGCACCTGCTTGCGTGACGGCGGCGCCCGTTCGCGGCGATCCTGCCAAAGGGCCTTCGGTATTGCTCGTGAAGTTAACCCCCGGTTGCCGCGTCCCGTGGCACTGGCACACCGCCAATGAGCAACTGATGTTCGTGAGCGGCGTGGGCACTTTGGAGATGAAGAACAGCAAGCCACTTCGCTTGCGCGCCGGCGCGTACGCGTTGCTGCCGGGTCGTCAAATCCATCAGGCCACTTGCTCCAGTAGCTGTATGTTCTTCAATACGGCGGACGCGATCTTCGATATCCATTACGTGGACGAGAGCGGCAAGGAGATTGCCGCTGACGAGGCATTAAAGAAGCGAACGCCGCCCACGACGCAGAAGAAGTAAAGACGCTAGAAAAAAGGGGTCAGTAGAGAAGAGCACGGAGCAAAGGGGACATCTGAATTTCCTTGCCGTAAGGACGTAAGCGTCACAATGATTGTCTCGGTATTTGATCTCGGCGGCTGACTTGACTTACACTTGACTAATCTACGCTGTTTCAGCGCGTCCTGGTTTGAAAGAATCCTTCCCGTTCCAAATGTTGCACTAGAGAAGCGTCGACAAAGCTTATTGGGTTGGCGCCGGCGGCTTCGGGGCCTAAACCTTTGAGCAATCCTTTGACGCTTTCTAAATCCACCGCGATAGTTTTCTGCAACTGTTTTTGACCGTAGATGCGGTAGACTTCCGCTAAGATCTCCGAGTCGTCGACGCGGACGTATTTGGCGAGGATTTTGATCGCCGAGTCTTTGTCGTTGCGCGTTTCTTGAACCGCTTCATAGTAAGCGCGCAGGACGCGGAGGACGGTGCCGCGGTTCGATTTGATGAAAGATCGGCGCGTACTCAGAGGAGAGTTGATGTAGGGAATGTCGTAGTCAGCAGCGTCGACGAGCTCACGCAGGCCCATCTTACTGCCGCGGAGATTGCTCGGAGCGGAAATCATACCGCCGTCGACAAAACCTTTCACGACGGAAATTAACAATTCCGGCATACCGCCCCGAATACCTAAGACGGTGAGATCTTTATTCCGCTGAAATCCCCAGCGCTCGAGCAACAGACTCAAAACCAGATCGGGCGAGTCGCCCAGATTACTGACACCGATCTTCCTGCCTCTGAGATCTTCGATTCTTCTAATCTCCGCTTTGGTCATCAAAGAAAACACGGCGACGTTGATGGTGTTGGCGATGATGGCCAAGTCGGCGCCGCGAAGCGTCGAGCGCACGACGGCTGGCGGTGAAGCGCGGACAAAGTGCACTTCACCGGCGAGCAGCGCTTCGATGGCGACGCCGCGAATGTAGGTCAACTCGACGTCGACGCCGTGTTTGTCGAATAATTTTTTATCTTTGGCGACCCAGAGTGGCAGCATCGCGCCGCTGATGGAGCTGTAGGCGATGCGGATGGGGGCAGCGAGGGCGGGGGTTGGCGATGCCGCAGCTAGCTAGGACTGCAGTGACGAACAACGGGAAAATTAAAGCTTGGCGGGTGGGCATGAGTGCATGAGGCATGGATTGGAGTAGTACTGTGCAGCACCCCTATCCCATCCTTTCCCCGTCGAGGGGAAAGGGGTAAGCCGTTTCAGCGCACGATACTTTATGGTAGCCGGATGCTACGCGGCGGCGCTGGTGGCGTTGACTTTCTGACCCTGCACGACGTACGCCATGTAAATGCAGTCCGCCATAGCGCGGCGCATGTTGTTTTTCATCAGCTGAGCGTTGATGCAGACTTCTTGCAGCTCTTTGGTGTCGGCGTATTTTTTCAAGACCTCTTTTCTGAGTACGCCGTGTTCGACGTCGACGTCGGCGTGCAGTTTGTAAAACGTCAAGGCATCGTCGGGGACCCATTTATAGTGTTTGCGGAACGTGTCGAGATCACGTGACATCGCTTTGGCCGTGTCGTCGCCCTCGGAGACGGCGACGCCGAGCAGCCAAGAGGTCTTGAAGGCCGCATTGGCAAAGCTGTCGACGGCGAACTTGACGCCATAAAGCGGCACGGAATTGCGCACGTATTCACGATCCATTCCCAGACCGACGCAGACATCCAGCCAATATTCGGGATGGGGCTTGTGAGACTTGCCGATCAGATCCTCGCCTTCCTCCTCGATCGCTTTGGGGAGCCACATGCGGCGTACTTCGACATGGGGACAGTTATAAAGTATCGCGTATTCTTTGATCGGTACTTGCTTCGTGAAGTAGTAGCGCTCCTTGGCCCAGCCTTGCAATTGTTCTTTGCTGCATTTGCCCTCACGAAAGATCGCTTCCCACGGATGCGGCGGGCGTTGGTGATCTTGCCGGTTGGCTTCGAAGAACGTGGTGATGAATTCGTCCGGGCTGAGTTTGTGGTCCAGGGTGAACATGGTTTGTGGCTCCTCGTGTGGGGAGGGCACGGCATGCCGTGCCCCTACAATGATGATCGTTGAGAGGGTTAATTTTTAGCGTCTTCGCGGTAGTGGCCGATCGCATCCATCAGCGGCTTATCGGACATCACAAAAAATATCGCCGGATCTTTGGAAGTGTTCTCATGACGATGAAAATTCCACAGGGGGACAACGAAGGAATCTCCTTGTTCCCACTCGTAACGCTTATCGCCAACATAGCTGACGCCGCTGCCGCGCCACACATGATAGATGGTCGAACTTGTGTGTCGATGACTCTTGGTTTTTTCCCCGGCACGGAGCATGTGAATCTGGCAAGCCATGGTCGGCAGTGTGGGGCCGCCGGTAACCGGGTTGACGTAATCCAGCACGATACCATCGTAGGGATCACCCGGCTGTTCGCCGACCTTGTTCAATGCATTTTCCGTGTCGGCCCATTTGTAGCAGAAGGCGGGTGGCTGAATCGAATTCTGTTTGATCCACGAAGGACGCAGCGCACCTACCGTCGCTAATGTGTAGCCTTCGGGCTTGGTTACTGTCTGCTTCTTGCGTGGATCGGGCTCGTGGAAATCGGTTTCCAATAGCCGAACCAGCGGCGCATCGAGACCATCGAGCCACATCATCGGCTCGCCGCGGTTCTCGTGGTCGTGCCAAGTCCAGCTCGGCGTGGTGACGAAGTCGCCTTCGCCGATCTCGAAAGATTCGCCTTCGACGATGAGGCGGGTGCCGTGGCCCTTCACGATAAATCGTATCGCGCCGGCCATGTGTCGGTGCGATAAAGCGTCTTCCCCGGGTTTTAGTAGTTGAAGGTTTAACACCAGTGTGCGCGATGTGCCGTTTTTGAGCGATGGATTCCACAGCTGAATCACGCGCCGAAACGACACGTCCAGTCCAACGACTTCGCCGGCTTTTTCCATCGCAGCGAAAAGGTCCTTCCCTTTCCAGAGGCAAGATTCGAAAGACGGCACGGGCTCGCGGTAAGCATCACCCTGCACGTTCTGCCAGTAGCCTTTGAAATTCTTGCTTTGGAGTTCCTCTTCGAAAGCCTTCAGTGCTTCAGACATGGCGTTTACCTCCATCTGTGCTATGTGGCTTTATCTAGCCCAATTCCCGCAAGGGTTGCAAGGCACACAAGAAAGAAGGGAGTGTGGGAGTAATGGAGTATTGGAGTGATGGGAAAAGGGTTGGACAGTAACGCTTGGCGCCTCGCTGCATTCAAGCTCGGCCGTCTGCCTCACAAATTTGTCCAGCAAAATCTCAACAGTATTAACCAATTTGCCTCAATCTTCGCGAATCATGTCTGTGGTGCGGCGATTGCTCGTCATTTCAGACCGCGACTATGGTGTTCGAAATCCGTTGAATAATTCAGACCTCATTCTATGTAGGGGCGGGTTTCAAACCCGCCCCTACACCATGAACTTCGATCAGAGCACGAGAATGATCCAGGAGGATATCACATGAGTCCGATGAAAATGCTCCGCCTGTTCGCACTTCAGTTAGCCTTTATGACCGTCGCGACGTTCTCCGCCGCCCAGGGCGCTGGTGTCGCCTTTCGCGATTTCTGGGGGCCGAGATATCGAGCCCAGCCTCAGACCGACGCGCCGGCAAAGCACGCCAAACAGCATCCGAACGCGCCTGTCGGCTGGGTGCGCCACTGGAATGAGATGGCGATCAACGCGAGCGGATTGGATCATACTCCCGTCGCATTGGGGGAAAGCCGAATCTTCGGGGAGCAATTGGGACCGGCGCGCTCCAGCCGCGCCATGGCGATCGTGCACATCGCGATCTTTGACGCGCTCAATGCGATTGTCGGTGGTTATCAAAGCTACACGGGCATTGCGCCGAGCCGCGGCGAGGCCTCGCTCCAAGCGGCGATTGCGCAAGCGGCTCACGACACGCTCGTGGCGCTTTTCCCTTCGCAGGCCGCCACCTTCGACGCGCTGCTGGCGGCGGATCTCGCGACGATTCCCAACTCTCGCCCCAAGGCCAACGGCATTGACGTTGGTCATCGCGCCGCCGTGGCGATCCTAACCATGCGCGCCAACGACGGCTCACAACATACCGAGCCGCGCGTCGGCATTGAATTCACCACCAGCGATGAACCGGGTAAATGGCGGCAAGATCCGATCAGCCAGCTTCCACTGGCGCTTGGCGGGTTGTGGAATGAGGTCAAGCCGCTGGTCATGAATGCAGCCGATCAGTTTCGCGCGCCGCCGCCACCGGCGCTAACAAGCCCGGCCTACGCGACCGCGTTCGTTGAGGCGAAGCGCTTGGGTGGCGACGGTATTAACACGCCAACAGAGCGCACGACCGAGCAAACCGAGATCGGGATTTACTGGGCGTACGATGGGACACCGAGTCTTTGCGCGCCGCCCCGGCTGTACAATCAGATCACTGTACAAATCGCTGAGCAGATGGGCGCGAATCATGTCGAGCTCGCTCGTCTGCTGGCGTTAGTCAATGTCGCGATGGCCGACACGGCTATCGCGATTTGGGAGTCCAAATATTTTTATCAATTCTGGCGTCCGGTCACCGGCATTCGCGAATCCGACGTAGGCACCGGTCCCACGGGCGCAGGTGACGGCAACGGCGCGACCACCGGCGACGTGACCTTCTCACCCCTCGGCGCGCCGGCGAGCAACTTGAACGGTCCCAACTTTACGCCGCCGTTTCCGGCCTATCCGTCGGGACATGCCGGTTTCGGCGGCGCGCTGTTTCAAGTATTGCGCAGTTTTTTCGGCACCGATGAAATCGCGTTTACTTTCGTCTCCGATGAAATGAACGGCGTCACGCACGATTACCACGGCAACGTGCGCCTGTTACGTGCGCGCAGCTTCAATTCGCTCAGCCAAGCCGAGGAGGAAAACGGCCAGAGCCGAATTTATCTCGGCATTCACTGGGTGTTCGATAAGACCGAAGGCATTGCGCAAGGACGGCGCGTAGCGGATTACGTACTGGAAAACATTTTCATTCCGAAACACAAGCCGAAGCCACACTAGCGTAGTGTCGCAGAAGTTCTCGCTTAATCATCATTCCGGCGACTCGGAATCCAAATGTAAGGGCGGGTTTCAAACCCGCCCCTACTGGATACCGGCTTTCGCCGGTATGACGTCAAAGAATGGAACGAATTATTGGGACAGTGCGACGCTTGATTACTCGATTACCTTAACAGTAATCATGTTCGTGGTGCCGGCTTGATGGAGCGGCAGACCCGCGGTTATTGCGACGAGATCCCCGGACTTCACCACGCCCAGATCGAGGGCCTTCTTTTGCACGGCGCGCACCATTTCATCCGTGCTTTTGAATCCTCTGATAGAAACCGGACAAACCCCCCAGACGAGACAAAGCATCTTGACGGTCTGCAGCTCCGGACTCACGGCGACGATCGGTTGTTGCGGGCGGTAGCGTGCGATCAGACGCGCAGTGCTGCCGGACGTGGTCGGAATCAAAAATGCTTTGACGTGCAGGTCGCGCGCCAGAGAGATTGCACCCAGGCTGATCGCTTCCGGGACCGTTTTTTCGAGCCCAGTGAAGCGCTGTCGCGGTTCCAAAATCCTTTCGGTTTCTTCGGCCACCTGCGCCATAATCTTGACTGCATCCAAAGGATAATCGCCTGCGGCGGTTTCCTCGGAGAGCATCAGCGCGTCAGTGCCGTCCAGGATAGCGTTGGCGATATCCGCTACCTCGGCGCGGGTGGGACGCGGATTCCACACCATCGAGCGCAGCATCTGCGTCGCCGTGATGACCGGCTTGCCCAGATGATTGGCCGCGCGGATCATCATTTTCTGCATCGCTGGAATACGCTGCTGGGCGATTTCCAGGCCCAGGTCGCCGCGCGCCACCATGATGCCGTCGACGTTTTCGAGAATCCCGTCGAGATGGTCCAGCGCCTCGTGTTTTTCGATCTTGGCGATGATCGGAATCGTCGCGCCGCGATTTTGCATTTCGCGCCGCGCGTAAAGAATATCTTGACTGTTGCGCACGAATGAGAGCGCAACCATGTCGACTTTTTCTTCGATGCCGAATGCGAGATCTTTCTTGTCGTCGTGGGTCAGCGCGCGGATATTGAGACTGCCGCGCGGAAAATGAATGCCTTTGTGCGAACCCAGGATGCCGCCGACTATGATGCGGCACTTGACCTCATGCTTGCTGACCTGCAGCGCTTCGAGCTCGATTTCGCCGTCGCCGAGCAGGATCGGATCGCCTTTCTTAACCACGCGGCTGAGGCCTGGCAAACTTACGGATATAGCGAGTTCGGTGCCGAGAATCTTTCTGGTCGTGAGCACGAAGGGCCGGCGCGTTTGTAATCTGATTCGATCACCCGCCACCGCACCAATGCGTATCTTTGGTCCCGGCAGGTCTTGCAGAATCGCCACTGGCTGGTCGAGCTTACGCTCCAGTTGGCGAATTTTTCGAATGACGCGCCGGTGAAATAAGTAGTCGCCGTGGCTGAAATTGAGTCGGGCAACGTTCATCCCGGCGCGGATCAGTCCTTCCAGCATTTTGTCGGATGAAGTGGCCGGTCCAATGGTGCAAACGATTTTGGTTCTTCGCATTTTTCTTAATCTACACGAGCCGGCTTGAGAATCAACGCGGATTCGCGGCGCCGTCGCAACCAAAAAGCTCCAAAGGGAATTCACCGCCGAGGCCTAGCGCGGCAGAGCCGCAACCAAAAAGGGAGCAATCCTTCACCACGAAGCGCACGAAGGACACGAAGGTATTCGTAGGGTGCGCTCCGCGCACCGGTCCGTTCGTAGCCCGGATGTAGCGCAGCGGAATCCGGGGTGTTTCGCCAGAAAAGTTTGCGCAGGCTGCGCAAACTTTCAAGCACAGTAGCACAGAGTGCGCATGGTTCGACCGTTCGAGAAGCCTCACGGCAGGCTTCCTCGACGGCCTTTAGTTCCGAGCCGGTCGAGGAATCACCATGAGCGGAATTCTTCATAGCCGCGCATCCTGAGCTTAGTCGAAGGACGCGTCCTCCGCGCCTCCGTGGTGAGATCGTCTTGGAATTTTATTAGATTCCCGTTCCGCCTCTCTTGAGCCGCGGATCGAGGACGTCGCGCAATGCGTCGCCGAGGAGATTGATGCCGAGCACGGTGATGAAGATGCAGAGTCCGGGAAAGAGCGGCAGCCACCAAGCCGTGCTGATGTAGATCCGCGCATCCGCCAGCATCGTGCCCCAAGTGGGGATCTCGGGCGGTACGCCGACGCCGAGAAAGCTCAAGCTCGCTTCGGCGATGATCGACGATGCCATGGCGAAGGTGCCGATGACCAGCGAAGTCTGGATCAAGTTGGGAAGAATATGGCGCGTGATGATCTTACGGTGACTCGCGCCAAGGCATCGCGCGGCGATGACGAAATCGCGCGATCGGAGGGACAAGGTTTGCCCGCGAACCACGCGGCAATAGGGAATCCAGCGCTGCGCTACGAGAGCCAATATGAGATTGAACAAACCCTGGCCGAGAAACGCCATGATCGTGATGCCGAGCAAGAGCGGTGGAAAGGCCCAGATAACTTCAACGAGTTTTTGAATGACAAAGTCGACTTTGCCGCCGAAGTAACCGGAGATCGCGCCGAGCGTGATGCCGACAAAACCGGAGACGAAGACCACGGCGAAAGCCACGAGCAGCGACACGCGGGAGCCGTGGATAACGCGGCTGAGGATATCGCGTCCCAAGTTGTCGGTGCCGAGGACATGGGCCGAGCCAATACCCTGGGGCGCTGTCATCATGGCTGTCAGCTCTTGTTTATTGGGATCGCTCGGCGCGAGCCCGGGACCTGCAATTCCGATCACGATAAAGGCCAGCACGATTACGCCGCCGGTAAATGCCTTTACGTGCAGCTGCGGTCGCTTGCTCGTGCGAACCGTTGGACGCGTATCAGTAGCGGATTCGAGGGTCAACGACTGCATAGAGTCCGTCAATAATCAGGTTAATCGTCACGAACGCCACGGTGTAAGTCATCACCAGCCCGGTGACGAGCGGATAGTCGCGCGCGTTGAGCGCGGTGATCAACAAGCTGCCGCTGCCAGGCCAGGCGAAAACGGTTTCGACGATGATTGAGCCGCTCAGCAGCGTGCCAAGCTCGAGGCCGACGACCGTAATCACCGGAATGAGCGCATTGCGTGTCACATGACGCCATACCACTTTGTTTTCTGCCAATCCTTTGGCCCTGGCGGTGACCACGTACTCTTCGTTCATGACATCCAGAATCGACGACCGGGTGACACGCATCAAAATACCGAGCATGTTCACGCCAAGCGCCACCGCGGGCAGAAATATGTGGGTCAGCGCGTCCCAGACCGCGAGCCAATTTTTCTGCATGATGCTGTCGTAGATATAAAACCCCGTCTGCTCGGGCCCGGCGATGCCGTAGGTGCTGCGCCCGGAAGTGGGAAGCAGATTCAGCACCCCGGCGAGCAAAAGAATCAACATGATGGCGAGCCAGAAACTCGGCATGCTAATACCAAAAAGCCCGAAGGTCGTGCCGAGATTGTCAATCCAAGAATTGGGCTTTGCCCCGGCCCAGACGCCCAAAGGAATTGCCAGCAGAGTCGCAATAATGATCGCGAAGATCGCCAGCTCAATCGTCGCCGGTAAGCGTGTCTTGATGACGCGAGCCACCGGCTCGGCGTATTTGAAAGACTTGCCGAAGTCACCCGCCGCGGCGGACTTGAGAAACTTGAGATATTGAACAAAGAGCGGTTGATCCAGGCCCCAGCGCTCTTTTGCCCTGGCGACTTCGGCGGCGTTAGTCTCTTCGCCGAGCAGGAGTAGTGTCGGATCGCCTGGAGCAGCGTGAATCAACAGAAAAACCAGCAGGCTGATGAGCAAAAGAACCGGAATAGTGCCAGCCAGCCGGTGGAAAAGATAACCAGCCATATCAGCGGCATCTCTCCTGGCTTAAAAAACTTCGCTTCATTTCATCGTCGCAGTTTTAACCGATCCGTTGAATAAATCCACGCAGCATGTCGTTAAACTCCACGGGATGTTCCCGATAGGAAAAATGACCGGCGCGATTAAAAATGTACATGCGAGAATCCGGTGTGCTGCGGGCGATCAGTTCAAACAGCGCGTGACCTTGATCGATGCTCGCGGTCGGGTCGTTGTAGGCCCAGGCGAGCAGCGTCGGCATGCCAAAGCCGCGGTCGCGGATGATGCCGAGGGTTTCATCTTTCTGTCTGGCCAGGTGCGGCAGAAATCGCGTCGTCCGTAGGCCGACTTCCTCCATCTTTCGGACGGCTTCCTGATATTTCGGCAGCGCAGCGACACGCATCATGACGTCCAGCCACTCCTCGGTGATATGCTCAAAGCCATACGAGTATTTTTGCAGAACCCAGCGCTGGCTTTCGCGGCTCAAGCGCGGCTGCGGCGGATTGGCCATGACGGTTTCGTTTTTACTGATGCCGGGAGCGAGAGTGTTGGTGTCAACCAAAATGCAGGAATCGAATAATTCCGGATGTTCCAGCACCAGGCGGGCGACCAGGTAGGCGCCGCGCGAGTGACCGACAGGATGCACTTTGCGCAAGCCCAACGCTTTCAGAAAACCGAAGGCGTGCTGGACCACCATCGCCATCGTGTAGTCTTCGTCGCGCTTGGGATTGTCAGTGAAACCCTGGCCGATCTTGTCGACGGTATACACGTGAAACCATGGCGCCAGACCGTCGAAGTTCAAACTCCAGTCCTCGGCGCAATCGGCGGCATCGTGGGAGCCAAAATGGCCGCCGTGAAACAACACGATAACGGGGCCGGTACCTGCTTCAAAGTAGCGAGTACGGATACCGTCAACGTCGATAAATTTTTCGTTGGTCATCGTAGTGGTCTCTTTCTTATGTGAGCCATTACCAAATTATTGGTACACGTGTGTCTGACAATTGAGCATTCGACCGTTTTTCAAACCCTCGCCCTTAGGGAGAGGGAAGGGGTGAGGGAAGCAACTTCATAGCGCTTGCCCTCACCCGCCGCTGCGCGGCGGCCTCTCCCAGAGGGAGAGGCAAAAAAGGAACTAATCGATACGAGAAAGTCACTGGGTACAACGTCATGAACTTTAGCTTTACTTCTTCACCGCCATTTCGATTGCGTAAATGCGCGCGTCGGGGAGCGGCTTGTACTCGACGCGGCTGTTCAGGCCCCAGAGAAGTTTGTGCCGCCACATGAAACACGCCGGCGCTTCTTCCGTTAGGATGCTCATCGCTTGCGATAGATATTGGCGCCGCTTCTTCGGATCGAACTCCTGCTGCTCCTTATCCAAAACCTCATCGAGCTTAGGATTGGAATAACCGATGCGCGGCGTTTCTCCGGTGTGGAAATATTGATGCAGGGCAGCGCTCGGATCCTGCACTGAACCACGGCCCATGTAATAGAAAGGAATCGTGCCTTTTTGCACGCTGGCCCAAAGGGTCGCCCATTCCGGGGTTAGCAATCTGGCGCGGAAGCCCGCCGCGTTAAGCATGGGAATCATCGCTTCGGTCAATTGTTTGTCGAGCGTGTAACGGCCGACTGGCGTCTGGAGCTCGACGTCAACTCCATTCGGGTATCCCGCTTGCGATAAGAGTTTTTTTGATTTTTCCGGATCGTAGTTCAGCTTCGGTTGTAAATTTGGATCGTATCCGTACTGCCCCGGCCCGAGAGGGCCGTCGAGACGACTGGCGGATCCTTCGAGAAGGGTGGAGATAATTTGGTCACGGTTAATAGCGTGGCAGACCGCCTGTCTCACCTCTTTTTTGTCAAAGGGTGGTTTCGGTTGCATTGCCAGGAACATGATCTCGACCGAATCGACCGGCATAATTTTCAAGTTTTTTGACTTCTCGACTCGCTGGCGCATATGCGGCGGAATGAACTGCGCGATCTGAATTTCGTCATTCAGGAGCGCGGTGATGCGCTGTTCGGGTTCGCGCATGATACGATAAACGACTTCGTCGGGAGCACGCGGATTCTTTTTTGCGTCCGGGTGGTCCGGCCGCTTGGCGATAACTAACCGCTGTCCGGGAATCAACTCCTTTAACCGGTAGGGTCCGCCGCCCATCATATGCTCTCTGTCAGCGACGTCACGGCCGTATTTGTCGAAAGCGGCTTTGCTGGTGATGATCAGGCGGTCACACAGAAACGAGAGAAGCGGCGCGGTGGGCTTGTCGGTGGTGATTCTGACGGTGAACTTATCGACCGCCTCGGCTTTCACGATGGACGGCGCCACGGAAGCTTTTTGCTTCGACTGCGGGTCACCGATCACACGATTCATCAGCGAGTGGACGACGTCGTCCGCACCGACCGATGTGCCGTCGTTAAACTTGTAATTCTTGCTCAAGTAAAAAATCCACGTCGTCGGATTCTCCACTTTCCAACGCTCAGCCAACCGGCCTTCGAAGTCTCCTTTAGCGTAGTTGTAAGTGCAGAAGGGACCTGTCACCTCGCTGAAAATTCCGTACAGTAGCGAAACACTGTCGCCGTATGGGTTAGGGGTCTCGATGGTTTCCGTGACACCGACGGACAGGCGTGTCTGAGCACTCGCGCGCATGCCGCTGCATAGGAACAAGGCAAATGCCAAAAGCGTCACCACGAATTTGTTCGTACTACTGGCGCGCATTTCGTCCTCCATGAACTGCTTCGATCTTAGTGTTTGATGCGAAATCTTTTACAGCACCAGGGTGCGTTGTCAAGGCGAAATTTTGTCCTCGCATAAACTTACCAATTGAATGTTTTTGCGGTTGACAGAGACAAAGCGGTGGTACTAATCGTTAGTGAAAGCCTATCCGAGTGAAAGCGCAAGGGGCAAAAAGTGCTGCGTTGATATGGACGCGCTGATCAGAGAGGAAGACATGGCGAAAAACGGATATGAGATTCTCGATAGTGATATGCATGTGTTCGAGCCCCACGACCTTTACTTGAAGTACATGAATCCGAAGTGGGGCGATCGGATTCCGCGCGGCGAACCGCGTAAGCGCCACGGGCAAATCAAGTTTACCCTGGCCGACGGTAAATCGCTTCGACCTTCGGGCACCCTGGCGCTCGCGACCACTTCGCCAAAACCGCACGCGGGCGAAAGCTCGCCCGGTGAAGCCCAAGTCGCGCACCGCTACGCAAAGCCGCTTGCCCGCGACTATGATGCGATTTCGCAGCTCGAAGCGATGGATGAAGAAGGGCTGGATGTTGCGGTGCTGTTTCGCACGTTTCCGCTTCACTGCGACGATAGTCTGGAGGCCGAATACGCCAACGATCTCTGCCGGGCCTGGAATAGTTGGATGGCGGACTTCTGCAAAGCCGATTCAAAGAGGCTGCGGCCATCAGCGCTCATTACGCTGCACGATGTCGATCTCGCGGTCGATGAGATTCGCCGGGCAATTACAGAATTAGGCGCCATCGGCTTGTGTCTCGTGCCGGAGCCTTCCAACGGCCGGCACATTCACGACCGCTACTATGACCCGGTTTGGCGCGAAGCCGAAAAATTGGGCGCGCCGATCTGCTTTCATCCGGCAGCGAGCCCAAATCAAGATCAAGCTGTTCACCGGTTCAAAGGCCACGCCAACGAAGCGGTGCTGATCAACGCGTTTCGAAATCCCATCGAGCTGATGCTTGCGGTCGGCAGTTTTTGTGCCGGTGGCGTGCTCGAACGGTTTCCCCAGCTGCGGGTGGCGTTCCTTGAAGGCAACTGCAGTTGGTTGCCCTGGGCTTTGTATCGTCTGGACGAGCGCTGGGAGTTGCGCAAAGGCTACTGCAACGAGCCCATGAGCCAGCGGCCGAGCGATTATTTTTTGCGTCAATGCTTTATTTCCGTGGACGTGGAAGAGGATTTAGTTGGCGACGTCATCAAAAGAATCGGCGACGAGAATGTCGTCATCTCGACTGACTATCCGCACGCGGACTCACATTGGCCGAATGCAGTGAATCACTTCATGGCCTTAGAAATGCCGAGCAGTTCCAGGAAAAAGATTTTGTGGGATAACTGCGCGCGGCTGTACGACGTGGAATAAGAAAGGATCTCAACCACAAAGGGCACAAAGGTCACATAGACAAAAAATCCGCCCATTGATCGGTAAATTTTAATCTCATTGGGTCAATTCCCTGCGGCTTGCTGCGTAATGGCTAATCCTAAGTCCGTCATTCCCGCATGCTTTTAGCGGGAATCCAGGCGAGACTCTGGCTGGACCCCCGATAAAAACATTCGGGGGTGACAACTTGGGGAGAAAATATCATAGGGGTCCTCGATACCCCGCAGCTTGCTGCGGGGTGGTTCATTTTGTGAACTTTGTGCTCTTTGTGGCTAATCGAGTCTTGGAAAGGAGCAACTGTGTTATGGCAAATCACTTGCCGTGCGGTATCGAGCTACCTCAGGTATTTTTCGACGGCCCGGTAGACATGGATCACATTCGCAACTTCGCCACGCGCGCGGAGACGCTCGGCTATGACAGTTTGTGGCTGCAGGAGCGAATCATCGGCGATTTCGTCATGCTCGAACCGGTGACGCTGCTCAGTTACGTCGCGGCGATCACGACGAAATTACGCCTGGGCACTTCAGTCATTCTTCTCACGCTGCGTAATCCGATCCAGCTCGCCAAGGCATATTCGACGCTGGATTGTATGAGTGGAGGCAGGGCCGTCATGGGTGTTGGGCTCGGCGGTGGCCATTTGGGCTCTCACGAGGAGATCTTTGGTTATACGCGCGAACGCCGCGTCACCCGCTTCACCGAGGCCGTGCAGGTGATGAAACTTCTCTGGAGTGAATCGAAGGCGAGTTTTCACGGGACATTTTGGAATTTCGAAAATATTTCGATGGAACCCAAACCGATCCAGAAGCCGCATCTGCCGCTCTGGTTCGGCGGTCATCACGAAGATGCCCTCAAGCGCGCGGTGAAGTACGGCAACGGCTGGATGGGCGCTGGTTCATCGTCGTCCAACGCTTTCATCCATGAGTCGGCGATGATTCGCCGCTTTCTCGATGAGGCCAAACGCGACCCGAAGACCTTCAGCTATGGCAAGCGGGTTTATCTGGCAGTGGACGATGATAAAGCGCGCGGCGAGAAAAAGATTCGCGAGTGGTTCCAGATAAGATACAAAAACGCCGATCTCGGCCCGCGCGTTGCCATTTGGGGAAGCACGGCCGAGTGCACCGAAAAGATTCAAGCCATGGTCCGCGCCGGCGCGCAGCATATCGTTTTCAATCCGATGTTCGACGAGGTGGAACATTTGGAGATCTGCGCCAAGGAGATTATGCCGCATTTGTAAAAGATTTGGGATAATCACAAAGGGCACAATGTTTTTGGGAGACTGGCTACCTTTTGCGTGGTTCAGAAAAACGTTGTCGGTCCCTCTTGTCATGCGAAGGCAGGAGGCATCATGTTTGAAGTTGCGGAGGCGTATGAACGGCAGATGGGACGGTGGAGTCGTCTGCTCGCGCCGCTGTTCGTCGAATTCGTCGGCGTCCGTCACGGGGATCGAGTCCTGGACGCGGGTTGCGGGACGGGATCATTGTCAGTGACAATTGCTCGCATGACGAAAGCTGCTGAGATTGTTGGTATCGACGCATCCAAGGGTTTCATAGAATATGCCCAGGCACAAAACTCGGACTCACGTGTAAGAATCGAACTCGGCGATGTGCAGAACCTTTCGTATCCAGATGCGTCGTTCGACCGGTGTTTGTCGCTTTTGGTCGTAAACCATATTCCCAATACGCCCAAAGCCGTGAGGGAAATGCGCCGCGTTACCAAGCCGGACGGTGTTATTGCGACGGCCATGTGGGACGGCACTGGCGGCAACGAATTCAACGACTGTCTATGGGATGCGGCGATTGCGCTTGATCCAACGGTAACGCCGTCGTCGCAAAGACAGGGGGCATATAGTTCCCCGCCCGCATTGTCCTCCCTGTGGGAAGGCGCCGGTCTTACCGACGTCGAAGTCAAAAGCCTCACGATGCCGTGCGGGTATTCATCGTTCGATGAATTCTGGAATCGTTACCTTGAGGGCCAGGGTCCCGCGGGCTCTTACGTTGTTGGTCTATCTGCAGATCGCCGTGAAGCGTTAAGACAAAGGTTGCGGCAGAATATTTTACGCGATCGTCCCGACGGTCCGTTTGCTCTCACCGCCAAGGCATGGGTGGTTAAAGGGATAGCGTCTGTGTAGTTGTTGACGGTTTACTGTCTTGGCCGGCGGTAAATTCGATTCGGATAGGATCAACCCGGCGAAAAGAAGTCCGCTTTGACCGGCGCGGTCGGAGATCAAAAACCAATCATCAGAGAAGACAATCCAAATAGGAGGACGAGCAAATGCCGCCTGTTGAACAGACTAAGGCAAAGCGCGCCGGTGTCGGCCTGCGCGCCTGCGATCACGACCGCGCGTTTCCCGGCTTTACCTTGTTCGCACCGCAAAGCGGCGGCGGCAAAGTTTATCTGATCGATATCGATGGCAACGTCGTTCACACCTGGCAGATGCCGTATCCGCCGGGCAACTCCGGTTACCTGACTGAAAGGGGCACTTACTTTTATAATGGCAAGACCGTCGAGGGTTCAGATCGATTCATTAGCCGCCAGCCTTGGAAGGGTGGTGTTGTGCTTGAAGCGGATTGGAACGGACGAGTTCTCTGGGAGGTGCGCCAACCCGACCACCACCACGACGGCATTCGGCTTCGCAACGGTAATGTCTTGCTGATTTGCTTAGCACAGTTGCCGCAGCATTTGGTTTCGCAGGTCAAGGGCGGCCGTCCCGGCACCGAGCACAACGGCGAGATGCACGCGGACTATCTCGTCGAGATGACGACGGATGGGCGCGTAGTTTGGGACTGGCGTACCTGGGAGCACCTCGATCCAACGACAGACTGCATTACGGCGGTGCAAGATCAGCGCGAAGCATGGACGCATGCCAACGGTCTTGCCGAGATGGCGAACGGTGACATCGTTGTGAGCTTTCGTAACATCTCCACCGTTATCATCATCGATCGGAAAACGGGTGAGGTTATCTGGAAGCTCGGCGCCCCGCCGCTCTCCGGTCAACATGCGCCGATGCCGCTGCCAAACGGCAACTTGCTCCTGTTCGACAACGGGCCGCACCGGCTAGATCATACAATGACTTTTTCGCGCATTGTCGAAGTCGATCTGGCGACTAAGCAGATTGTTTGGAAGTATCAGGAGAGGCGGGAGTACGAATTTTACAGCCCGCGGATTTCCAACGCTCGGCGCTTGCCGAACGGCAACACGCTGGTTTGCGAAGGCGACTTTGGCCGTCTCTTCGAGGTCACGACTGAAGGCGAATTGGTTTGGGAGTATGTCAATCCCTATTTTGGTGAAGGACCGAACGGGTTGAACAACCGCGTATTCCGCGCCTACCGCTACAGCACCGACGAAATCGCCAAGGCGAAAGCAACTGGAGGAACGCAATGAAAAGTGTTTTCTTAGGCTTGCTCGTTTTCCTTTCTCTTCAAGTATCGGTTCACGCGGCGGATAAGATCCGGATCGGCTATCCGGATTTTAACTCGTCTACGTTTACGCTGCCCTTGGCACACATAAGAGGCTTTTTTCACGAGGAAGGGCTGCAAGCGGAGTTGATCAGGATTCGTTCCGCAGTGGCATTGCCGGCGCTGACCAGCGGCGAAATCGATTATCACACCGTCGTTAGTCCCGCGCTCGTTGCCGCGCTCCGCGGTATTCCGGTGAGACTCGTGGCTTGTTTCACGCCGGGACTCACCACTGCGATCATCGCCCGGCCGGAGTTTAAGACGATCCAAGATCTCAAGGGTAAGACCATTGGGCTCAACAGCATCGGCGGCGGTCTCGAGAGCACGGTGCGGATGATGTTGAAGCATTACGGCATCGATCCCGACAAGGATGTAAAATTTCTTGCCACCGGGCCGATTGAAACGCGTTTTGCCGCCTTGAAGCAGGGTTTGACGGTCGCGACGGCAGGCTCTACGCCGGTGGACTATCTGGGCAAGAAGATGGGTTATGTGGTGCTCGCGCGCGCTTACGATCTCTTTAGTTATCCGAACACGGGATTGGTTGCCAGTGTCAAAAAGATCAAAGAAAACCCCGATCAGCTCAAGCGCGTGATTAAAGCCGGCATCAAGGCCAATCGTTATCTGCATCAGAATCGCGATGGCACAATTCAGGCCATGATGCAGTGGATGAAGATCGACAAAGACACGGCGACGGCGACTTACGACGGCGCAGCGAAATCCTTCAACGATGATGGCAGCGTGCCCGAAGCCGGCTTGCGTCTGGCGATCGACGAAGCGAAAAAGGCGGCTAACATCACACGAGATGTTGCCTTTAGCGAAGTTGCTGATTTCACGGTGCTGCGCGAGGCTCAGAGGGAGATGGGGATTAAATAATTTCGGATTTTCGAATGAATAACCCCGCGGCAAGCTGCGGGGTATCAGAACCGGGGCGATGAGATCTGTCTTGGCGGTGTCATCCCCGAATGTTTTTGTCGGTGGTCCAGTTCCGAATTCGCCTGGATTCCCGCTTAAAGCATGCGGGAATGACGGACTTCGGATAGCATTTTTGCTTAACGCAGCAAGCTACAGGGAATCGACCCCCAGAGATTGAATCGGAAACGACAATTCCGATGTTCACAGTGGACGGCTTGGCGCGCAGTAAAATTCGGAGGAGTTTTGTGATCAAGAAGTTTGGCGCTCTGCTCAACGTTTTGCTTTTCTCTATTTCGGCTGATGCGGCGGACAAAATCAGAATTTCCATGACCGGATTTGCCGGGCAGTTCATGACTTTTCCTTTGGCGCAGAAGAGAGGTTTTCTTAAAGAAGAGGGAATTGAAGCTGAGATCATTCGGATCTCCGCTGCTGCGGGCAGAGCGGCGTTAAGCGGCGGCGAAGTAGATTACTCGACCGGCATCGGCGGGACTGCGATCGGCGGCGCGCTTTCGGGGGTGCCGATCAAAGTCGTCGCCTGCTTTGTGCCCGCGCCGGTGCTCGCGCTGGTGGCGCGGTCCGAGATCAAATCGGTCCAGGCGCTCAAAGGCAAAACGGTCGCGGTGCTGATCTTCGGCGGCGTCGCGCACTTCGCAGCGCGCGCCGTCGTCAAGCACTTCGGTCTGGATTCCGAGAAAGATTTGAAGTACCTCGCGGTGGGTCCGCCCGACGCGCGCTTTGCCGCGCTCAGTCAGGGTTTGGTGGATGCGGCCGTACTCGGGCCGCCGCTGGATTTCGAGGCGAGAAAGCAAGGATTTAATATTCTTGCCCGAGCTCATGATGTTTTGGTTTTTCCCGAGACTGGATTGGTCACGAGTGTGAAGAAAATCCAAGACAAACCCGACGAAGTTAAGCGAGTCATCAGGGCGGGCATCAAGGCCAACCGCTATGTTCGCGCGAATCGCGACGGAACCATTCAGTTTTTAATGGAATGGTTGAAGCTGAATCGCGAGGTCGCTACGGCAACTTACGACGGCGTGGTCAAGGTTTACGATGACGATATCAATGTGTGTGAAAAGGGACTTCGTCTCGTGATTGACGAGACAAAGAAGACCATGAAGGTAACCCGTGACGTTCCTCTTAGCGAAATTGCCGATCTGTCAATCATCCGAGAGGCGCAGAGGGAGCCGGGGAATAAGTGATTTTAAATTGCCGATCTTTCGGCGGATTTATTCTGGGCCCTTCGGCTAGGCTCAGGGTAGACTCCGTCGAAACGCTCAGGACGGATTTTCAAGATTGGCTGTGCTTACGCCAAGGAGGCTCTATGCGGATCGCGAGTCAACGTCGTTGCGCCACCCTATTCTTGGTTCTGTCTCTTTCATGCACCGGTCTCCTCTGGGCCCAGACAGAAGAGAAACTTCTCGAAGAGATTAATCAGCTATCCGATGCCGAGCGCCAAGCGCGGCTGGTCAGTGGCGCGAAAAAAGAAGGCGCCGTGACCTGGTATGTGGCAATGAACCGCGCCTATGCGCAGGATCTGATCAACGCCTTCGAAGCGCAGTATCCTTTCTTGAAAGTCAATGCGCTGACGGGCGGCGGTGGCTCATTGTTAAACAAAGTTCTCACCGAGTACCGGGCGCGCTCGTACTTGTACGATGTCTTCAATACCCGCAGCATGACGATTAACACGTTGAAAAAAGCCGGGACGATCATGCGTTACAAAACTCCGTACCGGACGCAATTGCGCGAGAGCTTCTACGACAAGGAGGGTTTTCTCAACGGTATTTTTGCCACGCCGCTGGTCTTCATTTACAACACAAAAATGGTCAATCGCCGAGAAGCCCCGAGCTCGATTGAGGATCTGGCAAACTCGAAGTGGTCGGGCAAGATGGCGATTGACGATGAGTCTTTCGACTGGCTGGCGGCGGTTCTCGATTATTATGGAGAGGCGAAAGGGATCGAGCTCGCGAGCAAAATAGGCCAGCAATCACTCCAGGTTCGGCGCGGGCCGACGCTTATCACGCAGTTGGTGGCCGCCGGGGAGTTCCACGTCGAGATCGACGGCCATCATCAAGAAGCCATCGCCAAAAAGAAGGCCGGCGCGCCGATTGATTATCACTTTCCGCAACCGTTTGTGCCGGTGAAATCCCTGGTGCCGATTTACCTGGCTGCCCGGCCGCCCCACCCCCATGCCGCCGCCCTGTTAGCGGACTTTCTAATGTCCAAGAAAGGGCAAGATATCATGTACGGCCACGGACGTTGGATGGGCCATAAGGGCATTAGCGGCAAAGGGCCCGATGACATCGGCGATCGCAAAGTCGTCATACCTTCCCCGGAAAAATGGGGCGACCGCTATCAAGAGCTGATCGGTCTTTACAATAGATTGCTGTTACGGAAGTCAGGTTCCTAAGGACTCGAATGATCCGATTCGAGAAAGGAGAGACATGATGGGCAAGATCAATCTCAAACGCGTATATCATATCGGTATTCCCGTTAACGATATCGAGCGCGCGGAGCGCTTCTACGTCGATATACTGGGAATGAGGGTCCACGGGCCGTTTACGATGAACGCAGATGGTAAACGGAATTATCGGGTCAGTGACGATAATCAGCCGTGGCGCGACGAGTTAGGCTACTGGCCCGAGACGCTGCGGCTTTGCTGCGGCGATGACAACGTGGAAGTGGTCTTGGTTAAACGGCCCAAGCCGATCGAGCGCGATTGGAAGGAAGATAGTTTCAATCATACGGCTTTCTCGGCGACCAAAGAGGACTTCGATCTGTTTGTGGAGAAAGCCCGGGAGTGGGGAGTGAAATTACACTTGGGGCCTATTGGCAGACGTGGATCGCGGACGGCTTACTTCTTCGATCCGGACGGCAACTATATCCAGATCGATGATCGCGCGAAGGCGTAATCGTTGACACGCCGCGGTAGTCATTCAATGGTTTAAGCTGTTCAATCTCTGTGGGTCTGATTCCCCAAAGCTTGCTGTGCAGAACTAATCTTGTAAGAACGTGCGTCATTCCCGCATGTTCTTAGCGGGAATCCAGGCGAAATTCTGACTGGACCCCCGATTAAAACATTCGGGGGTGACAAGTTTCGAAAAAATTCTCATGAATGTCTTCTGATACCCCACAGCTTGCTGCGGGGTAGTTCAACTACCCGCTTACCCCGTATTCCTTCCGGCCATTTTTCGACAAATGATACGACCGGTCGGGAACCTTGGAAACTTTTCGTCCCTGTTATAGAGTCAGCGTAAATTCAGACGATCTAAAATCGTGAATTGTCTGTCGATTTCGAGGAGGATTGCATGGAAGTCAAGTCAGTGAAAGAACGACACACCGAGCTGATGATGCACAGCGTAAAGTTCGCCAAGGACGAGCAAGGACGACGCAAAGGACAAGAAATTCTTTTCAAGTGGCCGGATATCGAGAAGCAACTGGGCGAGCACAAGCATATCTACGTTGTCGACGCCCGGATAGGTTCCAACAATCACACGCACCGTTTGTGGTACGACGTCATTCCGCCCCACACCGAAGAAGGACAAGACTGGCGCACGCTCGGGCATCGGCACACGGTCGAAGCGATCATTTATTTTTTAAAGGGCCACGGCCACAGCATCATCGACGGCGAGCGCTACGACTGGGGGCCGGGAGACCTACTCAGTGTGCCGATGTTTTCATGGCACCGGCATATCAATGACGGCGACGAGCCGGTGTTGCGCATCGCTTCGACAACCGGGCCTTTGTCATTGGCGTTGGGCCAAGCCGTCTATGAAGACGAGCGTTACCCTGAGTTTTGGATCTACGCGCAGGAGGGCGAAGACGCGCGGAAGACGCTGATTCCCGGCGGCGGGCAAGTCAAGAACGGAAACTTGGGCGGCAATCGCACAGCCGAGTTGTACGCGGAGCAAGTTGCCTTCGCCATGCATGAAGAGCAGCTTCGGCGCAAGAGCAAGGTACTGGTGAAACAAAAAGACCTGGTATTCGAACCGACGGCGATGGGTAACCTCGCGTACGTTGTCGACCCCCGCATTGGCTTTCACAGCAAGGCCCTTGGCGTGGTGATGGCAGAGATTCCCCCGGGCAAACGCTCCGGCGCGCACCGTCATCTCTACGATGAGATCGATCTTATCGTCGGCGGTAAGGGCAAAGTCATCGTCGAAGACAAGGAGTACAATTTCGATACGCTGGATGTGTTGTCGATTCCCGTGTTTCAGTGGCACCAGTACTTCAATACCGGTACGGAACCGCTGCGGATTCTCGGCATCAACACTCGGATCGCGATGGATAACCTGGGCTTGTCGTTAACGCACCAGGGCGAGCATGCGGATTACGAGTGATTGAACGAACTTTGTGATCTTGGCGTCTTGGCGCGATGAAAAGAGATGTAGGGGCGGGTTTGAAACCCGCCCCTACGAGGGCAAAGACGCGAAGGGTGCCAAGGAAAGACGTGTCATGATTCGGTTCATCGCGCTGTTTCTGATCGCTGTTTCGTTGTCACCCGTCCATGGCGCCGATCTGGAACAAGCTCGCAAAGAGGGCGAGGTCGTGCTTTACACGACGATGGTCGTCTCCGACTTTCAGGTTTTTCATAGAGCGCTCGTCAAGAAATATCCTTTTTTAAAAGTCAATCACGTCCGTCTTGGCGCTTCCACATTGGTGTCGCGCGCGATCGCGGAATTTCGCGCGGGGAAACATTTGACCGATGTCTATGGTGTCGCCCCGGATTCCCTGAACTATATGCGCGAACAAGGCATCCTAGCCGCATACACCAGTCCCGAGGCGAAGTTCATTCATAAAGGCTTCGTGGACCCCAAAGGGTTTTGGTCGGGGATCACCACCGATGTGCTCGTGACCGGCGTGAACACATCGCAACTCAGCGTCAAAAGGGCGCCACGCGGTTATGCCGATTATCTAAAACCGGAGTACCGCGGCAAGATGGCGTTCCACATCGGCACCAATAATCCTTTGATCGGGATGACCGAGATGCAGGGCGAAGAGAAGGCATTGGCCTATATGCGCAATTTTGCCAAGCAAGATCTCATTCAACACAACGGTTATACCAAGATTTCACAACTGCTTGCCACCGGCGAATTTCCGATTGTCGCTTTCATGCAAGTGACCAAGCTGGAAAAGATTCGTGAGCGCAATGGGCCGGTGGATTGGATTCCGCTCGATCCGTCGTTCGCGACCGTGTCGTCGGTCGCCGTTTCGAAAAATGCCCCGCACGCGAATGCGGCGCGGTTGCTCGTCGATTTTTATCTCTCGGAGGAAGGACAGAAGGCGCTGCGTGAGATCGATAAAATCCCGCTGCGTCGCGGCGTTGACGCCGACTCCAAGCGCGTCGCCGAACTGCTCGAGCAAACCCCCCACGCGATCAAGTACGAAGGCGATCCGGGAAAACAAATCAAGCAGTTCAATGAAATATTCTTAGGACGATGAAGCGATCGCGCCGATGAACATGTTGTTCGACCTCGACGGCACTCTAACCGATCCAAAGCAAGGCATCATTGGATGTCTCCGCTATGCGCTGGAGTCGCTCGGGGCAAATGCGCCGTCAGCGCAGGCCCTTGAGCGATTGATAGGGCCGCCGCTGTCCGAGAGCTTCGCGCATCTGCTCGGCCCCGGGGACAACGATCGGGTCGAACAGGCGGTGCGGCTTTACCGTGAACGGTTTACGGCGAAGGGCATGTTCGAAAACAGCGTATATCCAGGTATCGTCGACGCTCTGGCCGAGCTTCGCGATTATGGAGTGCAGTTATTCGTGGCGACGTCGAAGCCGCGTGGGTTTGCCGAGCGTATCGTTGAACACTTTGGGCTGGGCCGGTTCTTCAGTGACGTGTACGGCAGCGAGTTAAGTGGCGCCAACGCGGACAAGAAAGACCTGCTCGCTCACGTGCTGAGAGCGGAATCGTTGTCGCCGACCGATACGCTCATGGTAGGCGATCGCGCCTATGATGTCTTGGGCGCCCGGGCCAACGGCCTCTTTTCAGTTGGAGTGCTTTGGGGCTATGGATCAAGAGAAGAACTTGTGGCGGCCGGAGCCGGCGCGCTATGCGATGCACCGAGAGCGCTTGGCGGCCTCCGTCGCTTGTCGGTTGAGCCGTACCTTGTTAACGATAGTTTGATTTGCCGCTTTCTGAGGGGGTGAATCGATGGATATCAAATACGGCTTGTTCAGTTGTGACTCTCACGCTCAACTCGACCGCGACTCGTGGACGAAGCGGATGTCGAAGGAAAAGTGGGGCGATCGAATACCGCAGATCGTCGAAGTCAATGAGAACGGCCAAACCGTCGATCGCTGGATGGTCAACGGCAAAGTGCGTAGCGAGTGGGTCTGCAACTGCCCCGCGGCCATGGAGGGTGGCGTCGAGCGCGGTTACTATCCGCGCCGCTGGGAAGAAGTGCCGAAGATCGTCTACGATCCGGCCGAGCGATTGAAAGCCCTGAATGACGACCGCGTCGACGGCGAAGTCCTCTATCCGAATGGCCCCGTTTCCAATTTTGCCTTTCTTCAGGCCGACGCCGCTTTCGAACTTGCGTGCGTGCAAGCCTACAACGAAGCGCTGGCGGAGTGGCGCGAAGTGAGCGATCGCTACGTTCCCATTGCGATCATTCCTTATATGAGCGACATCGATGTGATCGTCGCTGAAGTCGAGCGCAGCGTCAGGCGCGGTCATCGGGGCGTGGTGATGTTGGCGGAGCCGGCATTCACCAAAAGAGGGCTCAAGCGCATGAACGATCCGTTTTGGGAGCCGCTCTGGGCTTGCTGCCAGGACTTGAACATTCCGATGCACTGGCACGGATCGGCGGGATTGACGGAGCAGTTGTCATTGCCCAAGTGGCATGGATTTACGAAAAGAGAACTTCATACCGTCTCGACGTCACGCCTGTGTGCGACGCCGGCCCAACTCATTCCCAATCTAATTTTTTCTGGAATTCTCGACCGCTATCCGCGGCTCAAATGGGCCTGCGCCGAGACGGGTTTCGGTTGGGTGAGTTACGTGCTCGAAGCTTGCGATCATGAGTGGGAGCAGCGGCGCTTGTGGCAAGAAGGCATTCGTATTAAGCCAAGCGACGTATTCCGGCGACAGATTTACGTTGACTTCTGGTACGAAAAGGCGGGCGTCGAGCTGCGTGAACTGGTCGGTGTCGACAACATCATGTGGGAGTCCGACTATCCGCATATCGCGGCGACATATCCGCGGTCGTGGAGGTTCGTCGAAGAATCATTGCTCGGAGTGTCGGAAGATGACCGGAAGAAGATGTGTTATGGCAACGCGCTAAGACTTTACGGGGTTGCGTGACGAGTGAGAGCTTGCCAATGGGAGTGCAGAGGAAGGAAAACGGCATTGCTAAGTGTCATCCTGAGCGTAAGCGAAGGATCTCGCATTCGGTCGAGATGCTTCGGCGGAGTTTAGCCTGAGGCCCTCGAAGGGCCTCAGCATGACATCCTAGTTCCAATCGCAGCAGCATCATATGAGCATGGCAGTAAACAATTTCTTCATCAGCGTCGACGAGCATGTCCAGGAACCTCCAGACCTCTGGACGAAGCGGTTATCGCATGGGAACTGGGGTGAGCGAATCCCGCATGTCGAGACGACTTCCGACGGCGTCGAGCACTGGATCGTCAATGGCAGCAAAATTGATTTAGATGGTATCGCGGATTGCGGCGCGGTCATGCCGGAGAGAACGAAGAACCCGCAACGGTGGTCAGAGGTGCCGGCATCTGTTTACGATGCGAGGGAACGACTGAAGGTGATGGATGCAGCTGGGATTGATTACGCCGCGCTTTATCCGACCGTGGCCGGTTCCGGTGGTCAGAACTTTGGGCGGATCGAAGACCCAGAGTTAGAGCTCGCCTGCGTGCAGGCGTATAACGATTGGCTGCTTGAAGAGTGGGTAAGCGTGAGCGACCGCTTCATCCCGCAGTGCCTTACGCCATTGTTTCCCGTCGATGCGGCGGTGAAAGAGATTCGCCGGTCGGTCGCAAACGGTCACAAAGGCGTCATCTATCCGTCGGTGCCGATGGAATTGCGAGACGTGCCGCACATCAATGAGTCCGTCTACGATCCGCTATGGGCCGCTTGTCAGGAGTTGAGCGTGCCGATCTGTTTTCACGCAGGCGCATCTTCGGCGATCCAAATTCCCGCCTATGAAGGATATTCGCCGACGATCGCCGCAGCATTTCAGGCGATCGCGCGGCCGGCGAGCTCCGTGTCCGTGCTGGTTAATTTGCTCATCTCGAAGATCTTGATGCGTTTTCCAGGGCTCAAAGTGGTATTGGCTGAAAGCGGACTCGGTTGGGGCGCGTATCTCTTGGAGTACACCGATTATCAGGCCAAGGGCGATCAGTTGCCGCAGAACGGCTACGATCTAATGCCTTCTGAAATGTTCAGACGAAATTGTTACGTTGTCGGCTGGTATGATCAGGCGAGTCTTCGAGTACGGAAATACATCGGGTCGGAAAATATTCTCTGGTCCAGCCAATTTCCGCTGGCGACGTCGACTTGGCCGAATACAAAGGAGGCGATGACAAGAAGCTTCGACGGCGTTGACGTGAACGACCGGCAAAAAATTCTTTGGGAGAACGCGGCGAAGCTGTATAAGATTCACTTGAACAGTTAAGAGTGACGGTGAAGCTATCTCTTGGCAATTCGTCCTTCGCGTTTCGTCCCTTCCCCCGCCGCCGGGGGAAGGTTAGGATAGGGTACTCTCCGAGAGTGACCGGAGAGTCGCGCCTACTCACCACCACTCTAACTCTCCTCTGTTGAGAGACTGTGTCGCAATGTCATTCTGAGGCGGAGCCGAAGAATCCCGACCTTGTAATCGCCTGAAAATGCGAGATGCTTCGCTTTGCTCAGCATGACATCGATGAGATTGCGCAGATTGCGACGCAGTCTCTTGAGGGGAGAGAAAAGATATTCGAATGGAGAGGCTACCACCAGAATAATTATGCAAAACACCGAAAGGAAGGTTTGATCCATGGCTAACGCTATCTCGACAGCTGAAGAAGAAGTCAAAGAACGTCTCGGCTACAAATCGCCGTACGAACAGTGGAAGGAGTCGGAAGGCCTGCCCACGTATCGCGGCTTGTTCGTCCAAAATCTCTACGATCTTGAGCTCGCTCCCTGGCGGTCCAGCGGCGACGGTTCGGCGGCATTCCTCAACCTGGAAGGCACGGGCGGATTCAATGACTCGTACGTCGCCGAGATCCCGCCGGGGAAGTCGCTCAAAGCGCATCGTCATTTGTTCGAAGAGACCATATACATTCTCAAGGGGCAGGGCGCCACGTCGGTTTGGATCGATCCAAGCCGAAAGGAAACCTTCGAATGGCAAGAGGGGAGTTACTTTTCAATTCCGATGAATGCGTGGCATGAGCACCACAACGCTTCAGGCTTGGAGGCCGCGCGTTACATCGCGATGACCAGCGCGCCGCGAGTGATCGATACCTTTAACAACTACGAATTTGTCTTCGACAACCCTTTTGTCTTTCGCGACCGGTATAACGCCGAGGAGGGCTATTTCAAACAAAAGGCGCCGGCGCAGCAATGGTCGACCAACTTCGTCGCTGACGTGCGTGTGTGCCAAACCTATTCAGGCGGATTCGACCGCGGCGGCGGGGCCAAGAGCACCGTCTTTCGCATGGTCAACAACACGGTCAAATCCCACGTATCGCTCTGGGGTGTCGGCGCATACAAGAAAGCGCACCGTCACGGCCCTGGGATTCATGTCTTGATTATCAGAGGGCATGGCTACTCGCTGATGTGGCAAGACGGTAAAGCCATGGAACGGATCGATTGGGGCCCGGGAAGCGTGTTCGTGCCGCCGGAAATGTGGTTTCACCAGCATTTTAACGGCAGCGCCGAACCGGTGTTCTTTCTCGCCATCGGCTGGGGCAGCGACAAGCCAAAAGCAGGCGGCAAGGCCTACGTCTACAAGAGCGTGAAGGAAGGCGGCGATCAGATCGAGTACGAAGACGAAGATCCGATGATTCACGCCGAGTTTGAAACGGCCATGAAGAGCGCTGGCGCGCGGTGCAAGATGGACTATCATCCGCACTGTACGATGAAGTGATTCTCGGTCGAGAATCGAAGATCGAGGATAGAGGATAGAAAATGGCATTGGACAAATTCATGGCGAGTGCGCTTACCGCGTTAGTTTTTGTCTGCGCCACAATCTCGCTAGCACAATCTGCATCGGTTGAAGCGCTACTCACGGAGATCAACAAACTTCCTCCGCAGCAGCGACAGAAGCGGCTCGAAGAGGGCGCGCGGCGTGAGGGCAGGTTTAAGTTTTATGGTATTTCCGCCGCCTCTCTGCTCGATGCTTATACCCGCGGCTTCATGAAAAAGTATCCTTTCATTCAGGCCGAGTTCTGGCGCGGCAGCGGCAACAAATTGGTTTTTCGCACGTTAACCGAACATCGAACCGGTCAGCTGGACACGGACGCGGTATTGGTCGGCACTGAAAACGTCATGACGCTCAAGCGCACGGGTATCTGGGTACGCTATCATTCGCCGGAGTCCGAGAATTTCGGAAAAGAGTACACCGACAAAGATGGTTTCTGGCACGCGGACAGCTTGGGCGTGTCGACGATAGCTTACAACACCCGTCTGGTCAAAAGAGAAGAAGCGCCAAAAGGCTACAACGATCTTTTCGACCCAAAATGGAAAGGCAGTCTTTCCATCGATATGGAGCCGGAGCGCGCGCTGATGGGCTGGTTGACCGCGTGGGGAGAGCAGAAGACGAGAGCTTTCGTCGACGGCTTGATGAAAAACGGGGCGATCGTTCGGCGCGGCCATACTCTGCAAGCACAACTCTTGTGTGCCGGAGAGTTCAAAATCGCAGTGGAGAGTTATCCCGACGGCATCTTGCGGATGAAGCAGGACGGTTGTCCGGCAGCGATCGTTTTCCCCAATCCCACGCCGGCGCATATCAGCGGCGCGATCGGCATCTATACCAACACGCCTCGACCGCACGCCGCCGCTCTGTTTATCGATTTCATGAAATCGGCTGAGGGCGCAAAGATTCTTGCCTCGACCGGCCGGATCTCAGGACGAAAAGGCGTCAAGTCGGTTTACGAGGAACTTACCAACATGGAGGAACGGGGTATTCCTGTTTTGGTCGTTACGCCGGAGCAATCTGAAAAAGTGCAGAAGCCGATGGAAAAGATCATGAAGGAAATGTTGGTGCAGTAGCGCGACAATCGATCTCTGCCTTCTCGGTGAATTGTGTGCCCATATGTAGGGGCGACCGGCCGGTCGCCCCTACGCGCAAGGGCGCAATGAAGCCATGTAGAGACTGTGCCAATCCAAACGAGATTAGACGTCGAGTGATCTGTCGGCGGTTAGAAATTCACACGGATTAGAGATAAGTTGATCAGCGAAAGAAACGGA
>DASYUV010000060.1:0-70256 GCA_036000865.1 Binatia bacterium
TTAAGATGCAGCCGCAATACGTAGATGTACTAAGTTCCAAGGATATCGAGACTGCATTCCGAGCCGCAAGCAAGGGGCGTGCTGAGGCAGTCCTCGTGCTTGCAGGCTCCGTGCTCAATTCTCACCGAACACAAATTGTAGCCCTCGCGGCAAAGAGCCGGCTCCCGGCGATCTACGCCAGGCCAGAATTTGTGGAAGACGGCGGGCTCATGACCTACGGCGTGAGCATTACCGACTTGTTTCGGCGCGCCGCCACGTATGTGGACAAGATCCTGAAAGGCGCCAAGCCCGCCGACCTGCCGGTGGAGCAGCCGACGAAGTTTGAGCTGATCATCAATCTGAAAGCAGCGAAGCAAATCGGCCTGACGATTCCGCCGAACGTGCTGGCGAGAGCGGACAAAGTCATCAAGTAATTTTCGATTTTAGATTGCCGATTTTAGATTCGGGAGAAGAACAAATGCGTGATAGAAGCCGTGTGCGCTCTCCGAGTTTTCGGTCCGATAATCGAAAATCTAAAATCCAAAATCGAAAATTGGTGGGGTTTGTTGCTCTCGTTGTCACACTCGTGATGTGTGGGGCTGTGGCTCAGGCGCAAGATAAGGCGCTGAAGAAGATCAGCTGGGGCGTAACGTCCTTGTCTGCATCCAATTGGATTCCCTGGCTCGCCAAAGACGCCAAGATCTACGAGAAACACGGACTCGACGTCGAATTAATCTTAGTTAAAGGTTCGGGCCAAACGTCGACGGCGATTCTTGGCGGCAGCCTCTTCGCCGCCCCGGTTGCGGTTCCGACCGTGATGCTGGCGAATCTCGGCGGCGCTGATCTGGTAAACATCGCTCACACGGTGCCCGGGGTTCAGAGCAAACTGCTGGTCAAGCAGGAGATTAAACGGCCCGAAGATATCAAGGGAAAAAGAATCGCGACCTCGAGCTTGGGCTCTCTGGGCGATTTTCTGTTTAAGTATATCATTCGGAAAAACGGCATGGATCCAATTCGCGACGTCGTTTGGCTCTCGATCGGAACGCCGCCGGAGCGACTCCAGGCGTTGGTATCGGGGCGAGTAGATGCCGCGGACCTGTCCTATCCGACTGACGCTCAGGCGCTGCGTATGGGGTATCGAGTTCTCTGGGATGCTAGAAAAGAAGTCGTCTATCCTTCGATGTCGGTGGTGACCCGGCGCAAGACCGTACAAGAAGATCGCGACACCGTGATGCGCATGCTCAGATCCCATGTCGAAGGCATTGCTTATTTTAAATCGCACAAGGATTTCAGCATGAAAGTTCTTAGCAAATATCTCAGAACGACCGATCAGGAACTGCTGGAGGGATCCTACGCGATCTTCAAGGAGGATTTTATTTCCACGCCCTATCCGATCATGAAGGGACTCGAGGCCACTTACGATTATGTCGCCCAGACCAGACCCGAGATCCGTAACAAAAAGCCCGAAGAATTCATGGACCCGAGCCTTATCGCTGAGCTGGACAAGAGCGGGTTTATTAAGAAGCTGTACGAACAGAAATAGCGAATAGGCAACAGGCACCAGGCAATAGGCGCGAAAAACCCCCCGGCCTCAACAATAAACTCTGAGCAACGGAGAAACCTGTTATGCGAAGGGTCGCACTGTTCCTGGTCTTCGCGCTACCTACTTTCGTTTCGGCTTTGATCACACAGGGCGCTGTCCAAGACAAACCTCTAAAGAAAATCAACTGGGGCGTGACTTCGCTTTCTGCGGGCAATTGGATTCCCTGGCTCGCTAAGGAAGCAAAGATCTACGAGAAACACGGCCTTGATGTCGAGCTGATTCTGCTCCGCGGCTCGGGGCAAACTTCAGCGGCGCTGCTCGGCGGGAGCATTTTCGCGTCGCCGGTCGCTTTGCCAACGGTGATGCTCGCTGATCTCAGCGGCGCCGATCTTGTTAACGTGGCTCATACCGTTCCAGGTGTGCAGACCAAGATGCTGGTAAAGCCGGAGATCAAACGGCCGGAAGATCTCCGTGGTAAACGGGTTGCTACTTCGAGTCTGGGCTCGCTGGGAGATTTTCTCTTCAAATACATGCTGCGTAAACATGGCTTGGACCCGAACCGAGAAATTGTCTGGCTTTCCATCGGCACCCCGCCGGAACGGCTCCAGGCGTTGTTCTCAGGCGCGGTGGACGCTACGGAAGCCTCTTACCCTTTCGACGTGCAGGCGGAACGCAAAGGATTTCGAGTTTTATTCGATGCCAGAAAAGAGGTGGTATACCCGTCCATGTCCGTCGTCACACGGCGCAAAAATATCGTCGAAGACCGCGACACTGTGATGCGAATGATGAAGGCTCACGTGGAAGCTATCGCCTACTTCAAGAACAACAAGGAGTTCAGCATCAAGGTGTTGAGCAAGCAGTTGAAAATCACTGACCGGGAGACATTGGAAAATTCATACGACACTTACAAGCAGGACTTTATCTCCGTTCCCTATCCGATCACGAAAGGGCTAGAGGCCACGTACGACTACGTGGCCCAGACCAGGCCGGAGATTCGGAGTCGCAAACCCGAGGAGTTCGTTGACCCGAGTTTCATCACCGAGCTGGATAAGAGCGGGTTTATCAAGAAGCTGTACGAACAGAGATAGGCGTGAGGGGTGAGTCGTAAGGCGTAAGGAGAGAGAGCCGTAATGAAACGATTGTGGCTCGGCATAATTTTCGCGTTGTTTTGTGGGCTCGTCTCACAAAAAAACAGCCTCGCTCAAGATAAACCTCTCAAGAAATTGAACTGGGGTGTGACCTCGTTGTCCGCCGCGATGTGGATTCCTTGGCTTGCCAAAGAAGCGAAGATCTACGAGAAGAATGGTCTCGATGTTGAAACGATTTTGCTCCGGGGATCGGGGCAGACGTCACAAGCGCTGCTTGGAGGCAGCCTCTTTGCCGCGCCGGTTGCATTGCCGACCCTGATGTTGGCGAATCTCAGCGGCGCCGATTTTGTAAACGTTGCCCACACGGTTGCCGCGGTGAATAGCAAGCTTTTGGTCAAACCGGAAATTAGAAAGCCCGAGGATCTCAAAGGCAAGAAATTAGCGACCTCCAGCTTGGGATCTCTCGGCGATTTTCTCTTCCGCTACATCCTGAGAAAATACGGCGTTGACCCCAATCGGGAAATTACTTGGCTTTCTATTGGAACCACTTCGGAGCGGCTTCAGGCGTTGGTCTTGGGACAAATCGATGCGGCGGACGTGACTTATCCAACGGACGTGCAAGGAGAGCGCATGGGTTTCCGAGTCCTGATCGACGCCAGGAAAGAAGTCGTCTATCCGTCCACGTCGATTGTTACCCGGCGCAAAACAATTCAAGAAGACCGCGATTCGGTGATGCGTTTGGTGCGGTCTCACGTGGAAGGGATTGCCTATTTCAAAACCCGCAAAGAGTTCAGCTTGAAAGTTCTAACGAAGTACGTGAAAACCACCGATCCGGAATATTTGGAAGGCTCTTACGCGATCTTCAAGCAGGATTTCATTTCTGCTCCATATCCAATCACCAGGGGACTCGAGGCGATTTACGATTACGTCGCGCAAACGCGACCGGATATCCGCAGCCACAGGCCCGAGGAATTCGTCGATCCGAGTTTCATTGCCGAGCTGGATAGGAGCGGGTTTATCAAAAAGCTCTACGAACAAAGGTAAGTGAGGGGCATAAGGCAATAGGCAACAGTACCTTGGCGTCGGATTCTCCGGTAGAAAAACTTGCTACGGTTTCTTCTTCGCGAAGATTCTGTCCTTCGCCGCTTCCGCGATCGTGCGCTCGGCATCTTCAGGCAACAGGTATCGTTGCTCGACGAGAATTCGCGCCGCGTGGCTGACCTGCCGCACGTAGTCGGTGCGGTCTTTGTACCGTTCTTCAATCGACAACCGTGGCTCTTTCTTCTTGTGACGCTCGGATTTCGTTTTCGCAAATGAAATAAATGAACCAAGTAAGCCCGCCAGCTCATCCTCCGCGAGGCCGCGCGGGCGCAAATTCCAACCCGTGTAAGTGCCGATGGAAACTTGAACGGCGGGTAAGCGAATACCCGCGATATCATTGCCGTCGCGGTCAACTTTTGGGACGAGGATCGTATACTTGCCATTGCCGATCGGCCGTGGCGGATGAAAGTCTATTCTTCCCTGTAGAATCTTACGCCCGTAATCGAGGAACAATTGGCGGTTATACAGCCCGGCGAAACGGACGCCGGGAATATTCGGGAAGCCGGTCCTTTTCGGCACAACGAGCGTCCGATCCTTCACGATCGAATACCGACTCGGCGGTGGGGGAATTCCTTGAGTTACCCACTGATCCATGGCGACCATCAGCGCTCGCAGTACATCGCCGGCCGGCAACGGATTGATTCTTAACTGGGTGTCATCTTTCACCGGCTCCGAGCCGAACGGGCTGTTATGTTGCCCGCTGGCAATAACGTAAATGCGCACGATGGCGGGGAGCGTAATGTCATTTCCCTTGCCGTCGGTATGGGCCAAGCAGCCGCGCTTCTGCCAGTACTCGGTTGAAGTCTGAGTATGGAAAACACAAGGATCGGTCTTTGGCCGTTTCAGAATTCCATCGCGTCGGCCGGTCTGCGCATCTTTCAGCACATTGTATGCGTGGGGAAAGAGCTCCGGGTCGAGCTGGTTAGTATGTTGCTGTGACGAAGTAACCGGACGGGCGAATTCGTAGTTCAAGTACAATCTCCCGCCGCCCGCGACATGGGGCGCGATCCCATCGAAAACCTTTTGATGCGCTTCGTCTTCATTGAACCCGTGATAGACGAAATCTCGGAGATAGCGCCCGCTCTGCGAGCGACCCCAGGCATAGACGTAACAAATACCGGTGATCTTTTTGTTCGCGGCCAGCGGATTGGGTTTTCCGGCTGCGTCTCTTGTTTCGTAGCGCAAGAAAGAGATGAGATCACGCACGACGGCGAAACCTAGCCCGAGAACGAGCGGATCTTTGGCCGGATAGATGAATTCGTAGATATGGCCTGGTTTGAAGCCGGCGTGCAGGTAGAGGTCTTTGGCGCTCGGCTTGACCGTTTCTTTGCCGGTGCGTGAATCTTTTACGCCGGCGGCGAATTCCCATTCCGACGGCGGCAGCGGGATTCGCTTTCCATAGGATTTTTCACGCACGGTGAGAGTGGCTTGTGATTTATCAACGGATGCGGCCACGTAGCTCTTCACCCGTTCATCGGCGCTGAGTGGTTGCGATTTGATGCCTTTCTCATCGACGACAATCTCCGTGCGAACTTTTCGCACGATGGCTTTGCCGTTATTGGTCGCCACCGGCGCATTCAGCACGAGCCAGTTCTTGAGCGGCATCAAATCGCCTTGCCAGCCGCACCAGACAACGGTGTAGCCCTGGCGCATGAGAAAGCCGTTGCCGGCATGCTCGAGAGTGGTGGGATCGTTGGCTTCGGGGGCGTCGTTGAGAAAGCTCAAGATGCGCTTGCTGCCGCGATTGGGCGCGTCGAAGAAGATCTTGCCATTGCCGCGCGCCATATCGACCGGCTTCAAAATACAAAAGTTGCTGGAGTATGCGACGCGACCTCTTCGATTACGCGGCGCTTTGGAAAGATTGACGATGATTTTATTCAGCCGGCTCTTCGGATCGACTTCGCCGTGGAGTTTGCCAACGAGTTTTTCGTACGCGCCGGTGACGGGGAATTCGTGACCATTGGCGAAGGGTTCTCTTCTTTGAATGACGAGGCGAGTGATCATGGCAATTATGAAGTCTAAGTTGCTGAACCAGGTGCCCTCACCCTTTCCCTCTCCCAGAGGGCGAGGGTGTTCAAACACTTAAAACAGCTCCGACAATTCAATATTCGTTGAACATTCTTTGCAGTTCGCGCGGGTCTTTTGTTTTGGTTAAACCCAGCATGAGCAAGATGCGCGCTTTGTGCGGCACTAAACTGTCTCCTTGAATGAATGGATCATTCCAATCGACCGGGATTCGTCCTTGTCCACCGCGGTTGGATAGGACGACGGGAATTCCGGAGGCGGCGATTTTTTCTACTCCTGCGAGTTGATCAGCGGAAGGCCGGCCGTTATAGGCGTAGCCGCTGATGACGAGCCCGCGCGCGCCGGCAGCAACGCAGGCTTGCGCCGCGGCGTCGTCCCCGCCGACGTAGGCAGCGATCACGTCCACACGCGGGAGCTCATGGATCTCGCGAATATCGAACTCGGAGCGAAACGTGTGGCGGCGTGTCGGTGCGCAAAAGAAACTGACTTGATCCTCTTCAATGTGCCCAAGTATGCCGCGCCCCAAAGAATGGAACCCGCCTGGCCGTTGATTGGTTTTAACGACTTCGCGCGCCGAATGAATTTCCTCATGCAGCGTGACCAAAACGCCTTTGCCACGCGCGTCGGGCGAGAGCGTCAAGCGAATCGCGTCGAGCATATTACGATCGCCGTCGTTGCCGACCTCGTCGTGTTTGCGCTGCGACGCGACGACGACCAGAGGTTTTTCCGTGCGGACGGCGAGGTGAAGAAAGTAAGCCGTCTCCTCGGTTGTAAACGTGCCGTGGGTGACGATGATTCCATCGATTCGGGAATCTTCAGCAGCGCTGATCGCGGCGCGGGCGATGTCGAACCACTGAGCGAGTCGCATTTGACCGCTTCTCACCCGGGTCGCTTCGGTGACTTCGAAATCGGCCATGGCACGCGCCTGCGGGATGTCTTTCAGCACTTCATCGATACTGATTAGACCATGGCTGGTATTGGCGATGGTACCGCCGGTGGCGATGATTTTGATTAACGGCATAGGTCCTCACCGTTTAACTAGTTCCAATCGTTCCAATTGTTCAAAACGTTCAAAATGTCTCGTGGTTTATGTCGACAGCGTACTCGGATGAAACATTTCTTCGGGTTCGAATTTGCGCGACGTAAGACCTTGACGATGGCAATACTCGAGCAACTTGTTCACCTCGGCTCTCGTGCTGCGAAAACCCCAGCGGTACGGATCAGAACCTGCGACGGCATGCTCTTCTTCCCACAAAGCTCGGTACCAGAGCCCAGTCTGGTGCACGCGCTGCCATTCGAGCCATTCGTAGCATTTTCTTTTCGAGCCCTGCCAGGCATTGTACATGCTCATGGCGACCCATGGATCTTTTTCCAAGACGGATGTTTTTATCAAGAGCGTGTGCATGATCGGGAAAAATCCCGTGCGCCGGAAATAATCACGTTCAAGTTGCGCATAGTTGGGAAACAAAAAGTCGACATTGGGGTGAACGTTCGGCGCCCAGGTTCCGGTCGTGATCGCGACATCGATCTCGCCTGCGGCGAGAAGACCGAATTGTTTGCGGCCTTTTGGAACAAGCTCAATATTTAACCACGCGGGCGGCTTCCATTCGCCGACACCTGTAACGCGGTCGGCCACCCAAGTCACGGATTTCGGATCGAGTCCGTACTCGTCTTCGAGCAGTCCTCTCGCCCAAACTGCGGTTGTCGTCAGCCAATTTTGCACGCCGATGCGCTTGCCGTTCAAATCGGCGGGCGACCGGATGCCGGCGCGCTTATTGATATAGATATAGGAGTGGCGAAACATCCGTTTGACGAAAACGGGAATCGCCGTATAACCCAGCGTTCTGTAGTGCAGGTCGGCGATGTACGTCCCGGTGTAAAACTCGGCGGCATCGAACTCCTTGCCGTCGATCTTGGTATGCCGTCCCGAACTCGTGTTGACGTGAACTTCCAGATCTATGCCTTCCGGTTTCACCGTGCCATCGATCAAGGCTCGGGCGCGGTCATAAGCGCCGCATGTCATGGATAATTTCAAAGACATGTTAGTTGAATTTAAAAACTCGGTTGAACTCTTTGCCGAGCTGCTCATATTCTTCGGAGCTTACATGCATGGTAAAAGTTTTCGCGCCTTTGAGGCGAGGATTCTTAGAGCCCATGCCGATTCTCCCCGGACTTCGACCCTTATCCTGCAGTAATTTCTGACCTTCAGCCGACAGCATGAAGTCGATGAAAAGTTTCGCGGCGTTGGGTCGCGGCGCATTTTTCAACAGCGAAATTTTGTTCGGATCGCCGCCGACCAAGGGATTCGGTGCAACCCACTGCAGCGGCGCTCCTTTCTCGGTGTACTCATCGACTCGGTGCTGGTACAGCGACACCGCCACGGGAAATTCACCGCCGACACAAGCTCGCTGATTAACGTGTAGCCCTTGCGGAAATTTACCTGTTGCTCTGCGAGCCGCCGCCAGAATTCCAATCCTTTGTCTTTCCCTCTGGCTTTCATCAAGGCGCCAAACAGATAATACTCTTCCCTATCCCAACCGAGCTGGCCTTTCCAACGAGGGTGGAGCAAGTCCTGATAGTTTTTGGGGATGGCATCGGCAGACACGAGTTTAGTGTTATAGCCGATGACGTAGATCGTTTGATGCAGTCCCATGCCAAAACCGTCCGGGTCGCGCCAATCGGCGGGAAAATTCGCCGCCTCGCTGGATTGATATCGATCAAGTGAGCTTTCTCCTTCAAAATCCCCGACTGAATGCCGCTGACCGCGACCACATCGCCGAGAAATTTGTTGGCGCGGTGTTCGCTTAAGAGACGGGTCAGGGTTCTCTCGCTACTCGCTCTGACGACTTCGACTTTGAGCGGCGCATATTTTTTCTCGAAGGCTTTGACGACATAGTCGGCATCGCTCGGTCCCCATGAGGTGTAAAAGACGACTCTTCCTTCTTGCTTGGCTTTGGCGAGATCCTGGGCGAGGACGGCTCGAGAGAATAGCGCAATACTTAGGGTCACTATAATGATTGCGACGGGTCTCATGACAAACCCTTTACTGCTTGTAGACGCTATTCAGAAATCCTTCGCGGTCCAGTTCATCCATCACGCTGTTGTCGACAAAGTCCCGCCAATCGCGCTGCTCTTTTACTTGCATGAACTCCAGAAAGACCGTCGCGTCTTCGGGTCCCGGGTTGGGAACTCTAGGAAATACCTTTAGCCAAAAATCGTAGGTGTCCTGCAAAATTTTGGCGTCCGGCTCGCGTAGATTTTTCCCCAGCACTCTGGTGCCGAACTCACGATCACTGCGAAATCGGGCCAATCCCGCGACAAAACCCTTCATGAAGTTCTTTACCGTTTCGCGCTGAGATTTTATGAAGGATTGACGCGCCGTGATCTGGTTGATCGGATATTGTACGCCGCTGCCAACCAAGTCATAGAGCGGCCGCAATCCGATCTCGCGGGCGCGCAAGGTGAATGGAGGAAGCAACAACGTTCCTTGGACCGTTCCGGACGCCAGCGACGCGAGACGAGTGCCAAAGTCGCCGACCTGCAACATGGCGACATCTTTGTCGGGATCCAGGCCAAGTTTTCTCAGCGCGTATTGCATGGCAATGTAGCCTGAGCCGCCGACCGTGCTCACTGCGAGCTTTTTACCCTTTAATTCAGATGGGTCACGAATATCTTTGCTGACGTAAAGGGTGTACGGAAACACGCCGACGGTTCTGGCGATGACGACCGGGTCGGCGCCTTTGAGGCGCGCGTTGATCACCGCCGCGCCGCCCGTGGTGCTGATTTGAATCTCGCCGCCGATTAAGGCTCGCGTCACGGGTTGGCCGCCCGAGAATTGGATGACTTCGAGATTCTTTATTCCATACTTCTCGAAGTAGCGTCCTTCTCTTGCGGCCCAGAGCGGCGCTTGAGTGCCGCTGAATATGGTTCCGGCGCGCAGCGGTTCCTGGGCGAGGAGCAATTTCGGAAAGAGCAGCAAAAATGCCAAAAGCAGAATTTTGAAACTCATCCGGGGAGTAAGCCCATGAGCCAGAGTTCCCCTCTTTGAAAAAGAGGGGCTAGGGGAGATTTTCAGAATTGCCGATGACTTTGCAACATTAAGAAAATCCCCCTTAATCCCCCTTTGCCAAAGGGGGATTTTCGCGCGACCGACACCTAAGGAAGCATTCTCCAAGAATGCGATTCGTGATTCTGACCGGGGCTGCGTAGTGTTTTTACAAGTTAGCTGCTTATTCATAGATCGTCTCACGCCACTTGGCTCGTACGTGGGCTTTCAGCTCTTCGCTCGATTCGGCGATCGGTGGAAACTGATGTCTGCGCTCATAGGGCATGCAGGCGTCGATTAAACAGCGCGAGCTGTGACCTTTGTTCTCGGGCGGAATGCACACGTCCAGCGAACCGCTCGCCGCCCGCCTAATAATTTCCACAGCCTGGTCGGGATCGCACCTTGTCGCCATCGCCCACAGGACGTCGAACTCACTCGTCGGATCGATGTCTTCATCCACAACCACGACGAACCGCCCATTGTATGCGCCGCCGAGCGACTGAGAGGCGAGGAAGAGGGCCTGGCGCGAATGGCCGGGATAGGCTTGTTTAATTGATATCACGTTAAACAGACTACCGATGCCGGATTCGAGAGACCACACGCCCTTTACGTTGGGCAAGCCGGCTTTTTCCACCCGGTCCCAAAGCTGCGCGGCGCGAATCATACCCTTAGAGAGGGAATAATCCGTCGGCGGGCGGCCCGGACGCGCGACACAGAGGATCGGATCGTTACGATGATAGACGCGCTCGATGCGTAGCACCGGCGTGTCTCCCATTCGCGTGCCGTAGTAGCCGAGCCATTCGCCGAAAGGTCCATCGGGTTTGACATCGCCGGGATGAAGAAATCCCTCGATGGCAATTTCCGCGTGGGCGGGAAAAGGCAAGCCGGTGACTTGACCTTCGACGAGATCGTACGGTCTGCCCCTGATGCCGCCGCAGTAATCGTACTCGGAATAACCAAGCTCGATGGGGTTGCCCGCGGCCAAAAGCAGCAGCGGGTCTTGCCCAACACACAAGACGACTGGGCAGGGTTTTCCCTGCTTAAAATATTTTTCCATGTGCATGCGGCCGTGCTTGCCTGCCGATGACATGAAAAGTCCCACCGAATTAGCGTCATGGACCATGGCCCGATAAGTGCCGAGATTGAGCCAGCCTTCCTCCGGATCGCGCGTAATGGCGATGCACGCGGTGCCGATAAAACGGCCGCCGTCGAGCTCATGCACTTTGGGCACGGGAAACTTGAGCACGTCGATGGCGTCGCCGGACGTGGTGTTCTCGAAGACCGGACCGCTCTTCACGATGCGCGGCGGGACCGGACGAAGCGTGTTGAGCTTTTCTTTGAACCGGCTGACAAGCTTCAGTCCCACACTGTCCATTGGCAAGCCGGCCATGAGCGCGAGACGGCGATAGGAAGTCTGCTGGCCGAACAGAATCCGATATCCCTTGGGATAATCTTTAATGTTGTCGAATAGCAGCGCCGGGATCGTGCCGGTGCGCTCGCGATAAATGAGCTCCGCCATGGTGCCAATCTCCAGGTTCCAATCCGCGCCGTCGATGCGCTTGAGCTCATCCATCGATTCGACAAGCTCGAGCCACTGCCTCACATCCTCGTAGGGCCGCGGCATATTGCTCTCGTGCAGCGATTCTGGTTTTTCCGGGAGCGCCATTCATTTCTCCTTCGAATACTTCAGCTGATCCAGCAGTTTCTCGGCCGTTATCGGCAGCTCTTTGATGCGCACGCCGGTCAGGCGCGCAACCGCATTGGCAACCGCAGGCGCGATGCCGAACACGGACATCTCGCCGATGCCTTTGGCGCCGTAGGGCTCCGAATCATAATTCTTTTCGACAATGATCGGCGTGGCTGAGGGAATATCGCGCACGGTGGGGATCTTGTAATCAGCGAAGCTCGCGTTGGTGATTTTTCCCTCGTCAAAAAGCAAAGCCTCCGAGAGCGCATAGCCGAGCCCCATCATGATGCCGCCCTCGATTTGGCTCGTGACTGCCAGTGGATTGATCGCTCTGCCGACATCGTGCGCCGAGGCGACACGGACGAGTTTGATCACGCCAGTTTCGCGATCGACCGCAACTTCAACCGCCTGAGCGCCGAAGGGCCAACCTGGGGCCCTCGAATCTTTTGCTTGTTTCGACGCATTTTCAGCCCACAGGCGTTCGCTCTGACTGGCGCCGACGCCGGTGATCTCGGTTACGTGCGCCCGGGTAAAAAGTTCGGCGAGCGTCAATTGACGACGATCGCCGGCGCTGATGTTTCCGCCCTTCAGGCGGATTTTTTCGCTTGGCAGTTTCCAGGTGCGCGCGGCTATTTCCAAGATCTGCCGGCGCGCGTCGGAAGCTGCGAGCTTTACCGCGGCACCGACGTAAGGTGTCACGCGGCTCGAATAGGTGCCGTGATCAAAAGGGGTCAACGCCGTATCGGCGATAACGACTCGAACTTTGCCCAACGGTGCGTTTAATTCCTCGGCGGCGATCTGGCCCAGGCTCGTGCCGGTGCCGCCGCCGACGTCGGTGGCGCCGATGAACAGCTCGATATTGCCTTCGGCGTCAATGCGCACACGAGCGTTGGAAGACGACGCCGAAGTGGTCGGCGACTTATGCAACAGGGCGATGCCAAATTCGTGATCCACCGGCGCGCGTTTCTTCCAGCGTTTTAGCTCGTTCGCGACTTTCAACAAACACTCGCGCAGCGCGATATGGCGGGCGCGGTCGCCGGCCGGCGTTTGGTCGCCGGTGTCGAGGCAATTTTTCAGCCGCAGTTCGACGGGATCGGTGTCGAGTTTCTGGGCGATCATATCCATCTGCGATTCGCCGGCCCAGACCGCCTCGGGGATGCCGAGCCCGCGAAACGGACAGCCGCGTAACTTGTTGGTGTAGACCAAAGTCGACGTGACACGAATGTTGGGAATCTTGTAAGGTCCGACGCCGTCTTTGAGCGCGCGATTGCTGCCGGCCAGTCCCTCGGCGTAGGCGCCCGTATCCCAGGTAAATTCCATCGCCCTCGCTGTGATTGTGCCGTCTTTTTTTGTCCCGGTTCTGATCCGCACCGTTGCCGGCACCGAACCGGCAGCAGCAAAAAACTCTTCAGCACGGCTGTTGACGAGACGCACCGGTTTGCCGGATTTGAGCGCCAGCGCCGCGGCGTAGGGTTCCAGCCGCATGGCATTCTTGCCGCCGAAGCCGGCGCCGACTTTGCTGCCGATGACGCGAATCTTTTCTTCCGGCAGATCAAATAAATCAGCCAAGCCGGAGCGCACGAGAAAAACTTTTTGCGTGCTCGTCCAAAGCGTCAAGCAATGACCATCCCAATCGGCGACCACCGCGTGCGGTTCGAGCGAACAATGCTGCACTTGCTGCGAGCGAAATGTGTCGTCAAAGATCTCGTCCGCTTGGGCAAAGCCTTGATCGACGTCGCCTTTGGAAAAAATTGTCTGATGGGCAACGTTGGTGCCTGCCACCGGATGCCAGTCGCGCGCGAGAACAGTATTGAGCCGATAGGAGCTTAGCTGCTCGTGAACTAACGGCGCGTTTTCGCTGAGCGCCTCGTCGACGCTCAGCGCGGCGGGCAGCATTTCATAATCGCAGTCGATAAGGTCGAGCGCTTGCTCGGCGGTTGCGTCGTCGACGGCGGCAACCGCCGCGATGACGTCGCCAATGTAGCGCACCTTCTCACGCGCGAGGAGCTCCTCGTCTTGGATCCCGAAGCCGAATCGTTTGCTGGGTACGTCGGCCGCTGTCAGGACGGCCGTGACGCCGGCTAGTGACTGAGCGCGGCTCACATCGAGGCGGCGAATCCTGGCATGAGGTACCGAGCTGCGAAACAGTTTGGCGTGGAGCATCGCGGGCAGGGCGACATCCACGCTGTATGTGGCGCGACCCGTGACTGAATCCGCACCATCCAGCCGTGGATGAGACCGGCCGACGACTTTGAGTTTTTTCACGATGCGGATTGGCTTTTCGAGGGAGCGTAGAGCTGCAGCAGATTGCCGTCCGGGTCGAAGAAGTAAAAGCCTCTTCCCGTGACGCGGTCGACGGTCGGAACGCTATGAACTTTGACCCCCCAATCTTTCATCTTTTTTGCCGCCAGTTCGAAATCTTCGGGGGAAACCATGAAGGCTTGATGGGTGGCGCCGTCTTCTTTCACCGCGTCCTTCTCGATCGGCGCGGGACGCTGGAAAAGAACTACCATGGAATCGCCGGAGCGCAGGTCAGCGCGATTTAAGTGATCTCCCATATCGTCGCGATTGAGTTTGGCGATCGTCATGCCCAAAATCTCGGTGTAAAATTTGACTGCGCGCTCCACGTCGTTGACCGGAATGCCGATATGGTAAACTCCCTTGGTGGTGATCATAAACCCTCCGTATCAAGGTGCTGTCGGCTCAATATATCATCCCCATGCCGCTTACCATCTCACGCTCGCTTTCGTCAACCGCACGTTGAGGGTTTTCCTTATACAGAATACCGTCAAGCTGGTTTGCTTTCATCGGCCCTATCTTGTTAAGAAAGCAGTCATACTTGCCTCTCCGCAATCACATGTTAGGGAGTTCAGCATGATCAAAGTGCTTGCCGGGTTATTTGCCTTCTTCATCGTCACCGTGGTTGGTTCTTCAATGCTCTTCGCTGCCGAAGCCAGGCGTTCGCCCGAGTGGGACAAGGCCGTCGAAGAGGCAAAGAGAGAAGGCAAGATCGTGCTGGCCATTCCTCCTGCAACAGAATTACGGACCGCATTAGAGCCTTTATTGAAACAAAAGTTTGGATTGGAAGCTGAGCTTGTATCCGCGCCGGGACCGAAGAACGCGAGCCGCATCGCCGCGGAGAAGAAGGCCGGGGTGAACTATTTCGACGCAATTATCTGCGGCACAGGCACGGCGGCTGGACTGACGCACGACGGCATGCTTGAACCGATGGAATCGTTCTGGATTCTTCCTGAAGTCAAAGATCCCAAGCAATGGTGGGGCGGCCATATCTGGGAAGACAATCTCAAAACGAGCAAGTTTCTTTATTCCTTCCTGGCCGATGTCAGCACGCACAGTACTTGGTACAACACGAACCTGGCGAAGCCGCAGGAGTTACGCGCTTTCGATGATTATTTGAATCCGAAATGGAAAGGCAAGATCGGTTTCAGCGATCCGCGCGTGCCGAGCTCCGGCCAATCGATCTGGTCCTTCATGTGGGAACACCGGGGCGAGGAATTTCTGAAAAAGTTAGTCGAGCAAGATCTTTTTTTGACCCGCGACTTGCGCCAACTCGCCGACGCTCTGGCAAAGGGCAAGATTGCGCTGGCTTTCGGTCTCGGCCGCAGCCAGACCGAGCCATTTATCAAAGCCGGGCTGCCGATAAAACCTGCGCCGGTAACGAAGGAAGGCTTGCCGGCGAGCAATGCCTTCGGCGTTGTCGGCGTCATTAAAGATCCGCCTCATGTCAACGCAACCAAGGTCTTCATCAATTGGTTTCTGAGCCGCGAGGGGCAGGATTGGTACGGTCGAATAATGCAGAACGGCACGCGCCGGCTCGACGTGAACACAAAATGGTTGCAGGAGACCGGCATTTCCGCGGCTAAGGATGCCTTGACCGTGGAGGAGTATCATCGCGTGCGCAACCATCTTGAAGACAAATATACAAAAGTCAGAATGCCCGCGGGAAAGTTTGCCGAGACGATTCTCAACTGAACTCTGTTAGCCCTAATCAGTTCTTGCCGAGTGTTTCAGGAGGCGTGAGATGAGATTTAAATTGCCATCAGCCTTCGCCATTCCATTATTAGTCTGCCTGGCGCCGCCATCGCCGCGGGCGGCATCGGTCGAAGAGATCGCTCTATACAACAAGGCGGACCGGCAGAAAATTCTCGTCGAGGGCGCGCGCAAGGAAGGCAAAATCACTTGGTATACCTCGCTGATCGTCGATCAGGTTGTACGGCCGGTCAAAGAGGCTTTCGAAAAAGAGTATCCGTTTCTTCAAGTGGAATATTTCCGCGGCAATTCCGAGCGTCTGGTGCAGAAAATGTTCGCGGAGTATCAGGGAAAGCGTTACGAGGTCGACATCGTCGATGGCACCGTAACTGCGCCGATGGTCAAGAAGGGGGGGTATTTACAGCGTTTCTATTCGCCTTCCCTCGCCGAATATCCGGCGGAGTTCAAAGACCCACAGGGGTTTTGGGGTGTGAGCAACGTCTATTATTTTTCCCTCGGCTACAATACGCGCATGGTCAAGCCCAATGAAGTGCCGAAAACCTATGACGATCTGCTCAATCCGCGCTGGAAGGGTCAGATGATGTGGTCGACCAGCCGCGGTTCCGGCGCGCCGATGTTCATCGGCAACGTTTTGCAGACCATGGGGCAGGAAAAGGGGAAAGTCTATTTGCAGAAATTGAAAACGCAGAACGTCGCCAAGACCACCGCGAGCAACCGGCAATTATTAGACCTGGTCATCGCCGGAGAGTATCCGCTGGCGCTGCACATCTTCAATCATCATGCCCACATCAGCAAAACCGCCGGAGCGCCCGTTGATTGGTATGCTCTCGAACCAGCGTCAGCGACGATCAATACGATTTCACCGGTGACGCGCTCGCCCCATCCGCATGCGACGATGCTCTTGATCGACTTTATTTTGTCCGAGAAAGGCCAGAAGGTCTTTCAAGCGGTAAATTATTTGCCGTCCCATCCAAAAGTTCCGGCCAAACAGCCAGATCTCAAACCGGGTGGCGGGCGCTTCAATCGAGCGCTCTATTTCACCCCTGATTCCCAGCTCAATGAGGGCAACGCATGGGTGGAATACTTCGAGAACAATTTTTTGAGATGAACTTGCCTTAGGCAATGGTCTTTCAATTGCGCCGAAGTTATCTTGACAAGTGAAAGGGACACGAATAGCTTCGCGTTAGCATGAAACTGCTTTCAGATTCGAGGAAGACATCCGCATGTCAAAGCTCAACTGCGGGATAGCCGCGATCTGCTGCAAACTTTTCGCGTTCTCCATCCTGGTTTGTTTTGCGCGACCGCTGTCTGCGGCGAGCGTCGAAGAAATCGCCCTGATGAACCGCGCCGACCGGCAAAAAATTCTGATCGACGGCGCGAAAAAGGAAGGGAAAGTTTCATGGTACACCACGCTGATTGTCGATCAAGTGGTCCGACCGGTGAAAGAGGCATTTGAGAAAGAATATCCGTTTATCCAGATCGAATTCTTCCGGGGCAATGCCGAACGTCTCGTCCAGAAAATGATGGCCGAGTACCAGGCCAAAAGATACGACGTCGACATCATCGACGGTACGGTCTCGCCAACGATGGTGCGGCGCGCGAATCTGTTGCAGCGGTTTTATTCGCCGGTGCTGGCGGAGTATCCTCCGGACCTTAAGGATGCGCAGGGATTCTGGGGCACGACGAACCTCTATTTTTTCGCGACCGGCTACAACACGCGGATGGTAAAGCCCAATGATGTTCCGAAAACGCACGAAGATCTCCTCAACCCGCGCTGGAAGGGCCAGATGATGTGGTCGACCAGCCGCGGCTCTGGCGCGCCGATATTTATCGGCACGGTCCTCAATACGATGGGAGCGGAAGCCGGCAAGGCTTACGTGCAAAAACTGAAGGCGCAAAACATCGCCAAGACCACGGCGAGTAATCGACAGGTCTTGGACTTGACGATTGCCGGCGAATATCCGCTGGCGCTCCAGATATTCAATCACCACGCGTATATCAGCAAAACAGCGGGAGCGCCGGTGGAGTGGCAACCGCATGAGCCGGTAACGGCAACAATTCAAACAATCGCGCTCGCAAAGAATTCACCGCATCCGCACACGGCGATGCTGTTGCTCGATTTTGCGATGTCCGAGAAGGGGCAGAAGGTTTTTCAGCAATCGAACTACTTGCCCTCGCATCCCAAGGTCCCCGCCAAGCAGGTGGATTTGAAGCCCGGCGGCGGGAGATTTAAACGGGCGCACTACATTAACCCCGATGCCCAGTATGACAAAGGGAATGAGTGGGTCGACTACTTTAATAACGTCTTCGTGAAATAGTGAAGTAGATCGGCGAATTCCGTGGCGAAACAACCGTCATCTGGGGCCTATAACCTTCCAATAAAATCCGCCAACGCCAGCGCGGCGCGGGGCGTTTTCCGTTTCCGCTCGCTTTTACGCGTCGATGCCGCCACCGGCGTGATGATCGGGGTCTCGTTAGTCACCGCTTATCTCGTCTTGCCGCCGCTTTATTCGGTCATTCAAACCAGCCTGTTCACCACCAAGCTCACCGGCGAGATCGACGAGTTTACTTTTCGCTACTACCAAGAACTCATCCGGGAACTGCAGGTTGTCGGGCCATTTTTGAATACGATTTATTTTTCGGCCGGCAGCGCGCTGTTTGCCACACTGCTCGGCGGCTCCATCGCTTGGCTTGTCACGCGGACGGATACACCGTTGCGAGGCTTGGGTTACTTCACCGCCTTCGCGTCCTTCGGCACGCCGTTCATCTTGTATACCATTGGCTGGCTCCTGTTGCTGGGTAAAGCGGGACCGGTGAACTTCTGGCTGAAAACAATTCTCGATCAACCGGGGCCGATCATCAATATCTATTCGCTGTGGGGCATGATTTTCATCGAATCGCTGCTTTGGTCGCCATTCGTGTTTCTCATGTTGGCGGCGGCCTTCCGCTCCATGGACCCGTCGCTCGAAGAGGCATCGGCGGTGTGCGGCGCGCGGGTTTGGCAAACCATGCGCCGGGTATCGCTGCGCTTGATGCTGCCGGCGTTTTTCTCTGTGGTGCTGTTGATTTTTATCCGCTCGTTTGAGTCCTTCGAGATTCCCGCGCTGGTCGGGCTGCCGGGCGACATTCGCGTGCTGACGACGTCCATATATCTCGACGCGCAAAAGCTGCCGCCGCGTTACGGCAGCGCCGGGGCATTCTCCGTGCTGCTCATGTTCGTGGTAGCCGGTACGCTTTATCTTTACTTCCGCGTCACGCGAGAAGGCGACCGCTTTCACACCATAACAGGTAAGGGTTATCGCCCGGCGCTCATCCACCTAGGCCGCTGGCGCTACCTCGCCGGCGGTGGTTTGCTGGCTTATGCCTTGGTGCTGCTCGTGCTGCCTTTTCTCATCATCCTCTGGGCTTCTCTGCTGCCTTTTTACATGCAACCTTCGATCGAAGCGATGTCCAGGTTTACAGCGAAGAATTACGTTACTGCGATTCACTTCCCGAAGATCACCGATTCGATCAAGAACAGTATTCTGTTAGGACTCGGCAGCGCCAGCGCGGTGATGGCGCTGACGCTGCTCGCCTCTTGGCTGCTGGTGCGCACCAAAATGCGCGGCCGCTGGTTGCTCGATTTATTGACGACCCTGCCGCTATTGTTTCCAGGTATCGTCATGGGACTGGCGATACTGCGCTTTTACTTATTCGTGCCGATTCCGGTCTACGGCACGTTGTGGATTTTGCTCATTGCTTTTGTCACGCGCTACATCCCCTACGGCATCCGCTACACTCATTCGGGCTTGTTACAGCTGCACAAGGAATTGGAAGAGGCCGCCTATACCGCTGGGGCGACATGGTCGAACTGTATGCGACGCATCGTCTTGCCACTCGTGACGCCGTCGTTTCTCGGCGGCTGGGCGTTTATTTTTCTCCTATCGGCGAAGGAACTCTCGATGTCAGTGCTGCTCGTTAGCCCGCAAACGCCGGTGGTCTCCGTGGCGATCTTTGAGCTGTGGGAAAATGCTCAAGTCGGCGAGCTCGCCGCCTTCGGCGTGATCTGGACGGTGATCTTGGTTTCCATCGCGGTCATCTATTATCTCTTCGCGCGCCGCTACGGCGTTCAACAGAGTTGACAAATGCGATTTAAGGCAGTGCCGACCTCCGCGCTGCACAACCAACAAATCCAACAGCTGCTTTCGAGTGTATGCACTGAGCCGTTTAAGTTGTGGGCAAAAGGCGTTGCTCGCTCCGTTAGAATGCTTGAAATCTGCTAGTGTATCGGGCAAACACAAGTTGCTGGTCAAATAAAACGGCGAGTTTCGCCGAGCGGAAACATCAACTGAACCGCAAACCCACGAGAACCATCTGCCCTTAAGACCGGTTGATATCATTCGATCCAAAGGCTGGGCGGTGTTTTGCCTCTTTGGATTTCTCGGGGCCCAGTTTGCGTTTGCTCAAACGTCCTCGTCCTCTGATCATTCGGCGGCACGGGACTTCATGGAATACTGGGCCGCTAGCCGTTTACTCGTGTCTGGTGGCAACCCGTACTCTCCGGAAGCGCTTTTCAGCCTACAACAACCGGCCGGGTGGGGCGGCGCCGCGCCTGTTATCATGTGGAATCCCCCTTGGACTCTATTGTTCACACTGCCGTTCGGTTTATTCAGTTATACTACCGGTCAGTTTTGTTGGCTCTTAGCCCATGTTTTTTTGATTCTCATCTCAGTGCAACAACTTTGGTCAATCTACGGAAATGCAACAGTACCCTCCCGGCTGCCATGGCTGCTCGCCTTGACCTACGTGCCAGCGGTTTTTGTTCTAATCATTGGCCAAATTAGCCCCGTCATCCTGGCAGGTTTAACGGCGTTTCTTTACTTCGAGCGAAAGCAAAAATGGTTTGCCATGGGCGCTTCTGCTGCGGTTCTATCAGTCAAGCCTCATCTTCTATACTTGTTTTGGATTGTCTTCGTGCTCTGGATTTGGAAAAACCGGCAGTGGCGCGTAATTTCAGGGACGGTGCTGATTGGCTTGAGCGCGGCGCTCATTCCTCTTCTACTCGACCGGCAAATCTACTCTCAATATTTCGCGCTTTACACAATTCCCGATATACCGAGGCCCCTCGATTGGCTGACTCCGACCCTCCGAAGTGCGGTGAGAGTTTTTATTAGGCCAGGTCATGCGTGGCTGGAATTTGCGCCGTCGGTTGTCGCCGTTGCGTGGGTTCTCTATTATTGGCATCGGTACAAGCACGGGTGGGAGTGGCGTGAACAACTGCCGCTTATTGTTCTAGTTTCAGTGGTGAGCAGTTTCTTTGCCTGGACGTATGATCAGGTCGCCTTTTTCCCGGCAATCATTGAGGCGGCAATCTGGATACGTCAAAAATCACTTCCTTGGTATGCGTTCTGGGCCGCCCGGCTTTATATTGCGATCAATGCTTGCCATGCGGTTCTAAGGATTTGGGTCGCCGACGAGCTTTGGTATTTTTGGTTGGCGCCGGCATTTTTTGCAAACTACCTAATTTTCCGGTGGGAGGTGAAAAAAAATGGCCCCCTTTGAATCGATCGACGTTTGGGACTTGCTCGAGCGAGCCGACGTAGCGAAGCCTTTGGATGGATCTCGAAATTGCTGAAGGACGGATTTAACTACTGTTTAGTAAAATCCGCTTTTTGGGCGGGATAAAAACTTCGTGGGCCTGTTGCCGCTGTGGGACATCTTGTTCGGCAGGTGCAAAACGAGCCATTCACCGGAATCTACTGGGCTGAAGGGCCACAATTGGAGCAACCTCCGCCACGGATTATTTCGCGCCATCATTGTTCCGCATGCGGCTATGCGTTAAGTGCAGAGTGGCGAGCTTGTCCCAACTGCGGCAAGACAACGAATTTAGCGTGATCCGACTCGAGTCAACGATCGAACCAATTCGTCGGAATCTCGTCAAAGGATTCCGTCGGCCGCTTGGCCATTTGTTGCTCGCACTTCTCCTCGCTGTGAGTTCTCTTGGCTGCGCCACCGGCCCGAGCCCGGGCGGCGCGCCAAATCTCGCTTCGGCCCGCTTTGTGATACTTGTGCGACACGCGGAACGAGATTGGCACGGAGAAGATCCGCCGCTCACTGCGGCGGGGGAAGCCCGAGCCCAAGCGCTCGCCGCGACGCTTCGAGACGCAGGGGTGACGGCAATCATCACAACTCAATGGCGACGCACCCGAGATACTGCCAGGCCACTGGCGAGTTTATTGAGAATCACGCCGGAAGTGGTTCCAGTCTACGAAGGAAAATCTCTCGAGAATATCCAGGAAGTCGCCGCCGCGGTGCGCCGACATAAAGATGAGACGGTACTGGTCGTCGGCCACATCACGGTTACCGGCGTGATTGGTGCACTCGGCGGGCCGCGTTTACCCACCATCTGCGAGAATGTTTTCTCAGACCTGCTCTTTTTTGCGCCGGCCGCCGGCGAGGATGGCTTGGTGCGCTTGCGCTACGGCGCGCCCGAAGATATCTCGCGCGACTGTAAATAAATTTCGGACTTGCTCCGTTCCTCAAGCCGTCGGCGCACTTTCAACCTCGGATGACGGGCTGGTTCTCGATTGCCAGCGGAAGATGATCAACCCAAGGGCGATGCCGCCAAGGCTGACGTATCTCGTAGCATCATCGGACAATGCGATGCTGGCTAGACACAGGGCGATGGGTGGAATGCTGATGGCAATGACTCCGGCAGTGCCAAACGGGACTCGAAAGGGACGGGGGAGCTCCGGAGCCCGTACTCGCAACCAGATCAGCGCGGCAAATTCTAAAATCAGAGCCGCCGCATAGAGAAACATGTCGACCTCGATCAGGTCCTGGAAAGAAAACGGGATCAACAGGGAGACGCCGATGCTGTTGAACAAAATCGCCGGCCACGGGGTGCCATAACGTGGATGCAATCGGCGCAGCGGTTGCGGCAACATATGACGCTCCGCCATGGCGAATGGCACCCGCGCGGACGTGCACAGAAGAGCGTTGAGCAATCCCGCGGCGCTGACCACGCCCGCGATCGTGAGCCAAGATCCGAGCCACGGACCGCCGATCTGCGCGGCGACTTTGGGAAAATAACCTTCCTTCCACGCAGCCCAATTGGCATCGACGCCAACGCCGACCGCCACCGGGAACAAATAAACGGCCGATACCCACACTACGGTAAAAATCATCGCGCGCGGATAGGCTCGGTTCGGATTGGCGACCTCCGCGGCGCAGCAACCCGCGTTATCCCAACCGGAGGTATTCCAGAGCAAGACGCTACAAAGCAGCGCCCAGTCGATCCCGTCCGTGCTCTTGAACCAGTTCGATACCTGTACTTGCGGCGCGCCGAAGGCAACCATGACTCCGAAGGGCGCGAGGACGATGAATAGAAAGACGAGCGAGCTCAAGCCGACCAAGCGAATCCCGCGCACGTTCAGCCAGGTAATCAGGCTGATCATAGCGGTGCCGAGCAGCCAGCGCTCCATGGGCGACATGTCGCCGCGGAGGTAAGCGAGATAATCGACGAACATGACAGGATAGAGCGCGTTGTCGGCGAAACTACAGAGCCAGCTTAGCCAGCCTTCTTGAAAGCCCCAAAATCGTCCGAAGGCTTTTTCGACCCAAACCACATAGCCGCCGTCTTCGGGCATCGCGGTTGACAACTCGGCGGTCATCAGCGCAGTAGGAAAACTCCAGAGCCAGGGCAGAATGACGATTCCTAAAAGAGCGACGAACGGCCCGCCGGCGCCGATCGCGTCTTCCAATCCGTAAGCACCACCGGCGACGCAAAAGAACGTCAGCGCGATCAGGCCAGGCAGATTGAGTCCGCGGCGTAAGGTCTGAGAAGGGGGTTGATACGGTCGCGCAGCGAAAGTCGGCATGGGAAACGGTTGGGGTACTTAGAATGGCGCAGCATATCGATCCGCCCGTAGCCTTGTCAATTACACGAGTCGCCTAGACTCAGGCGAGGATTGCTTTGTCGGTTGCGAGTAAAGCTGCTAAACTCGCCGCTAAATCCCTCCATGTCCGAAACAGCGAATCTGGCATGAGCCCATCCACACAGCAGCCAAAGCGGTCATTTCAACAAATGAAGACCAGAGTCTTCGATCAATTTCTCGATAGCGAGCTTTCGGAACTGAAGCAGTTTAGGCGGTTGGTTCATTCCTCCGTCAAAATCGCGCTCATGGTCGGCCGCGATTTTTTTCAAAACCTCGTGAAACTCCAGGCGATGGCCTTAGCCTTCAAGACGTTGCTCTCTCTCGCACCGCTCTTGGCAGTCGTTTTTTCACTGCTTAAAGCGTTTGGCGTGCACAATCGCATCGAACCGGCGCTGGCCGAAGCGCTCGCGCCACTTGGCGAAAAGGGCGTAGAGATCACCGAGCATCTGATTGGCTTTGTCGACAAGATGAAGGCAGGAGCGCTCGGCACCGTCGGATTGGTCACGTTGTTCGTTACCGTTTTGTCGTTGATGGGAACGATCGAAGAGGCTTTCAATCATATCTGGCGCGTCAAGGCGCCAAGAAAACTGACGCGTAAGTTCAGCGATTACCTAAGTGCCGTGCTCGTCGGCCCGGTGCTGGTTTTTGCGGCAGTCACGATTACGGCGACTCTACAAAACAATTCGATCGTTCAGGCGCTGCTTTCGCTACAGGCGCTTGGCACAGTGATTTTGATATTACTGCGACTGGTCCCTTATCTGACTCTGTGGGGCGCTTTTACCTTTGTCTACATCTTTATACCGAACACGCGAGTCAAACTTCAGTCCGCGCTGGTCGGCGGCTTGGTAGCCGCGGTACTTTGGCAAACCGTCGGTTGGGGCTTTGCCGTCTTCGTCGCTTCGTCGACGCGTTATTACGCGATTTATTCGAGTTTTGCGATTCTGTTGCTTTTTCTTCTCTGGCTCCACATCGGCTGGGTGATTGTATTGCTGGGCGCGCAAGTGACGTACGCGCATCAGAATATTCATGTTTTCCAAGGCGATCGAGAGCTGCTGGCGCAGAGCCCGGCGGGCCGCGAGAAGCTCGCGCTGCATCTGATGCTGCTCATCGGGCGCAATTTTTACCATGGGGTCGACCCGATGAGCGTGTCCGAGTTGGCCGCCCATTTGCGCTTGTCCCCGGGCATGGTCAAAGAATTTATGGAGATGTTCGCACAAGCCAAATTGGTCTTGCCGTTGGCCGATGAGGAGACGTTTGTGTTAGGCCGCGATCCTGAAACGATCGGTGTCAAGGAGATCCTGGATTGTGTGAGGAACTCGGGAAGAAAAGTAAAACTTCAAGGCGAGCGAAGCAGAGAGGAAAGCGAGATCAACGGGCTGCTTCTCGATCTCGATCAGTCCAGCACCAAAACCCTCGAAGGAAAAAATTTGCAGTGGCTTATTCTCCGCCTTAGTCCACCGAACGGCCGGCGCTGAAGTTCGTTGACTGCGTCAGCGGTTGCGAAAGAGCTGCTTGAAAAAGGAACTGAATCCTTTGTCCATTTTTTGTGGCAATCCGGTCTCGGCAATCTTTTGAGCATTCAAATTGACCGAAGGATTTTCCACCGGTCCGGTCACTTTCAACGGCACTACGACGCGGCCGTGGCTGTCTTTGAAGAATGTCGACGCGTGGCCGCGGCCGACGCGGGCCGATGATTGAGGCGATAGGCTGGCATCGATAGCCAGATTCAGCGTCGGTTGTTCTATGGTCATGGTGCCGTTTCCGTTCACTTCCAACTGCGGATTCACCAAGTAGAGTCGGGTGAATTCAGCGAAGCCGCCGCCGATGATGAAGTCTGCCTCCATCGTGCGAAACGTTGTGGCTTCGCGCCGTTCGTCCTTCGAAAGGCCGATCATGCCCGTGACCCGCTGGACCTTATTGATCAAATCGACATTGGTGAGCTCGCCGTCGCGGGCGACGAGTTTGCCATTGCCCTGCAACCGTTTGCTGACCGATCCAACGCCGAGCGGCAGGCGGATAGAAACTTCACCGCTCAAGTTGCCTTTCAATGCGCGCTTGCCGTTAACCTGGACGCCTTTGAATAGCCCGCGAATCTGCGTGACGAGGCTGTTCGACGGACCGCTAACATTCATGTATAGGCCCATGGGACCGGAAATTTCAGTGTCGCGTGGCGCCAAGTTGAAAACGGACAGGATCTGGAAAACGGGTTGAGCATCGACATTGTCACTCCGCAAATCCAGCTGGACCCGGGGAGTCGTAAAGAGATTGCTGATATTGCCTCGCACAGGAAAGGTCAGGTCTTGGATCTTAAGACGGTTATCCTTGAACTCGAGAAGCGCTTTTTCTTCTTGATAGGAAAGCTCTCCTTTCAGCGATATCGTGTGTAGCCCCGGATAGCTAAAAGCCGCTTCAAACGGGAAGGGTGCTTCGCCCGAAAATTCCTTCACCGAGAGGTCGATGCCTCGTACAACGATCGGTGTTTGACCTTTGGTAGTGACATTGAGCTGTCCGTCTCGGATGCGCATGCTGCTCGGGATCACCAGCGGCGCGGGCGAGGCATCGCTTGCCTTGGTTCCCTCGGATCGCTTCCTCGCTTCGCGGCGGGCGTGGGCCGGAGTTTTCTTATTGGCGATATCGGCATAGTTGAATGTGCCGTCGGGTTGTTTGAGTAGATTGAAAACCGGTTTGTCGAGAACCAGTTCGGTGACTTCGAAGCGGCCCCTCAAGAGCGGCAAGAACTTAACCCGTAGCTGGACCTGCTGCGCGGAGAAAAAAGTATTGTCTGCAAATGCCGGATTATCGGAGACTCTTAGCTTCGACAAGCGGATCGATGGCGTGGGCACGAGGCTGAGCCGGACTTCGCCGACATCCACGCGCCGGTTAAGCGCTTCCTCGACAAGGGGCAAGTAGGTGCGTTTGAACAGTCCCAGGTCAACGAAGTGCGGCACGACCAAGATCGCCGTGATCAAAAGCCCGACTGCCGCCACACCGATCCACGCCGCCTTTTTGATTTTGTACAACCACGACGGCAGGGTTAAAGCTGGCGATGAGACGACTTCTTCAGACATGCTTCACACCGTTTCGCGCAAGTATTATACGCGATCGAGGAGCGTTGCGAAATGAATCGTCGCGTTCCACAAGAGCCTACACGACGCCCCCTTCTTGTTCTCCATGATGGCGACTGCCTTTCTTATCATGTAGCCAACATCATTCAAGGCTCAGGTATACGTATCAGTCCGAAATTTCTCATTGACGGCGCCATCAACCAAGCAAAACCAAACGAAAATTGCACATCCCAGCGCCCGAACAGTGGCGGGGGAAACGGCTATTTGTTAGCATGGTAGCCTCTGAAGGGTCAGCATCGACTTGGAACTCGCACTGGAAATCCTACCGCAAGTCCTATTGGATGGCGTCGTTTTAGGATTCATGTACGCCCTGATCGCCTTGGGCTACACGATGGTCTATGGCGTTTTGGAGTTCATCAACTTCGCCCACAGCGAGATCTTTGTGCTCGGCGCCTTCGTCGGGGTCGAAGTCTTGTTGCTGCTGCAGAGCGCGGGGCAATTGGCCACACTTCATCCCGCGGTGATACTGCTGCTGGTCATTATCACCGGAATGGTCGTCAGCGGAGTTGCTGCCATGGCGCTGGAGCGCGTCGCCTATCGTCCGTTACTGGGCGGTCCTCGTCTTGTCGCGCTGATCTCGGCGATCGGCGCGTCTTTTTTTCTGCAAGACGGTCTGCGACTTTTCGAAAGCCTATGGCGCAACACGTTTTACTTGAACTATCCGAGTCTGGAATTTTTCGACCGCAACTTGCCGGTGACCGCAAATCTGGTCATACCGGTGAAGTCACTGTTGGTCATTGTCACCGCATTGCTGACTTTGGCAGGGCTCTACTTTTTCGTCAACCACACCAAGTTAGGCACGGCAATTCGCGCCGTGGCGCAGGACCCGGACACGGCGTCGCTGATGGGTGTGCCGGTGAACCAGGTGATTGCGCTGACGTTTTTTGTCGGCGGCGCCCTGGGCGGACTCGCCGGGGTGCTGTTCGGCATTCATTACAGTTTGGTCAATCCCTATAGTGGATTTGTCCCGGGCATGAAGGCTTTCACCGCCGCGGTGCTTGGCGGTATCGGCAATATTCCCGGCGCCGTGTTGGGCGGCATGATGCTCGGGCTGTTGGAAGCGTTCGCGGCTTCTTATCTTTCCATAATGACCGACGGCGCGTTTGGCGCCGAATACAAGGACGTTGTCGCTTTCTTAGTCTTAATCCTGATCTTGATCTTTCGTCCCAAAGGATTGCTCGGTGAGACGGTGCGGGAGGGCAAGGCGTGAAAAGCGTCGGTGTGACGATTGGATTGTTGGCAGCGATCCTGTCGAGCTTCTTCTTGGCGATACATTTCCCCCGTTCGATGTTCGCTTTTCTGTTATTCGAAGCTTCGTTGATCGCCATTTATTATTCATCGATCCAACACACTATAAAATTGTGGTTAGGCGCTCTAGTCTTGCTCTGGCTGATGCCGATATTAGGATTTCTCAATGGTTACTACCTGGAAGTGGCGATCCAGATAGGTATTTTTGTCGCGCTGGCACTGGGATTAAACATCGTTGTTGGCTTTGTCGGCTTGCTAAATCTCGGTTTCGTCGCTTTTTACGCCATCGGCGCTTATCTGTGGGCGATCTTCGGCTCGCCCCAAGCGAACCAATTTATCGCCGGCGGTCTTTTTCCACTCTCGCCCAATTGGTTTTTCGTTTTCCTGCTGGTCAGCATCGCGATTGGCGCTCTTACGGGAGTCCTCTTGGGTCTGCCGGTGCTACGCTTGCGCGGTGACTATCTCGCGATCGTGACATTGGGATTCGCCGAGGTCGTGCGCGCGTTAGTGAACAATTTGGACAAACCGGTGAATTTGACCAATGGTCCGAGAGGTATCGCGCCGATAAGCAAACCGCCGCTGTTCTTTCAGCCCGCATTGGAATTCGTTGGTGTGAAAGTTTCCGAAGCCGAAATGTACCCGCTTTATTTTTATTTTTTGATTTTGTCGATGGTGTTCGTCATCGTTCTGGTCACGCGGCGATTGGAATATTCACGCGTAGGGCGGGCATGGAAGGCGATCCGCGAAGATGAAGTTGCCGCCCAGGCCATGGGCGTGCCGGTCGTGCGCATGAAGCTTCTCGGTTTTGCCGTTGGCGCGTCGTTCGCTTCCGCGGTGGGCGTGTTGTTTGCCGCCAAGCAGGTCTTTATCAATCCGGAGAGCTTCACTTTTATGGAGTCCATTGGTGTCCTGGCGATGGTGATTCTCGGCGGCATGGGTTCCATTCCCGGTGCGATTCTCGGCGCCACCGGAGTCACGGTTCTCAACTTGCAACTGCTCAAGGGGCTATCGCTTTGGCTCAATGGCTTGCGACAATCGGGAGCCGAGCTGTGGATTCCTTTACTTGGCAGTTATTCCTTGAGCCAGCTGCCAGCGCAGTTTGAGCCGGCGAAATATGAACGCATGGTATTTGGTTTGATCTTGATTTTGATGATGATCTTTCGCCCGCAAGGCATACTACCGCCGCGCCGGGAGCAAGGAAACTAATATGGCGCTGCTTGAGCTGCGCGGCATTTCCAAGCGCTTCGGCGGCCTGCAGGCGCTCATGCGCGTCAGCCTGGAAGTGGAAGAGGGCATGATCGCCTCGCTCATCGGCCCCAACGGCGCGGGCAAAACTACGCTTTTCAACACCTTGACCGGTATCTACCCGCTGGACGAAGGTGAAATGCGCTTTCTGAATCGCTCGCTTGCCGGACTGAAGCCCGATCAAATCGCCAGCGCAGGCATCACCCGGACGTTTCAAAACATTCGCCTGTTTTCGCACATGTCCGTGCTGGACAACGTTCTGGTGGGTATGCACGCGCGGCTGAATACAAGCCTACCGGCGATCCTGTTGAGCGTCCAAGGATTTCGTGAAAAAGAAAAAACCGCACGGCACAGGGCCATGGAGCTGATCGAGCTCACGGGGCTCGAAGGTCGGGAAAATGAATGGGCGCGACAACTGTCTTACGGCGAACAGCGTCGCCTGGAAATTGCCCGCGCGCTGGCAGCCGAGCCAAAGCTCCTGCTCCTAGACGAGCCTACTGCGGGAATGAACACCACCGAAGCGCAGTCACTGATGCGGTTGTTCGAAGAGCTGATTCGAAGCCACGTCAAGGCGATACTCCTCATCGAGCACAACATGCGCGTCGTGATGGGCATTTCCCACTGCGTGCATGTGCTCGACTATGGCGAAAAGATCGCGGAGGGTCATCCTGACGAGGTGCGCCAGGATCCGCGCGTCATCGAAGCCTATCTCGGACAGGGATCGTGGGTGGAGCATGCTCGAAGTTAACGACATCCACGTTTACTACGATACTATCCACGCGCTGAAAGGCGTGTCCTTTTCGATCGAAACAGGCGAACTGGTTACGCTTCTGGGTGCCAACGGCGCGGGCAAAACCACCACGCTGAAAACGCTTTCCGGACTGCTGCGACCCAAGCGAGGGTCCATCGAACTCGAAGGAGCGATGCTGGAGAACATCGAGGCCCATGAGATCGTTCGCCGCGGCGTCGCTCATGCGCCTGAGGGCAGAAGAGTTTTTCCGCGCTTTACCGTGCTGGAAAATCTTAAAATCGGCGGTTACACGCGCGACAAGCGCGCGCTCGGCGCGGAGTTGGATTTTGTTTTTCAAATGTTTCCACGACTGAAAGAGCGACAAAAACAATATGCCGGCACGCTTTCGGGCGGCGAGCAGCAGATGCTCGCCATCGGCCGGGCGCTCATGGCCAAGCCAAAACTTTTGCTTCTCGACGAACCTTCCATGGGCCTTGCGCCGAAGATCGTCGAGCAGATCCTCGAAACCATACGCACCATCAACAAAGCCGGCGTGACCGTGTTGCTGGTCGAACAGAACGCTGTCATGGCGCTGGCTATTTCGCATCGCGGTTACGTCTTAGAGACGGGTGAAATCATTCTCAAAGGAACATCGGGCGAGCTGGCCGGGAATGATTTAGTTCGACAAGCTTACCTGGGCGGGTAGTTAAGAACGAGTCGTCTTTAAACACCGACAGCGAAAAGTTAAACTACACTCCAGTGCAATACCAAACCCGACAGATCATGTTCGGTGGCGGCAGCGTGACGCCTGCGGTCAAGTTTTTGCTGATCGCCAACGTTGCCGTGTTTGCCATTCAGACAATCGTGGGCGTTAGCGTCGATTATCAGCTCGCATCCTATTTTGGCCTGGTGCCGCCGCTGGTATTACACGAATTCTATCTCTGGCAACTTTTCACCTACCAGTTTCTCCACGGCGGGCTATTTCATCTATTGTTCAATATGCTGGCGGTCTGGATGTTTGGCTGCGATCTGGAGCGGCGCTGGGGAAGCAGTTTTTTTCTGCGCTATTACTTTATTACCGTTATCGGCGGCGGCATCCTCAATACCCTTTTCGTGCCGAACCAGATGGGACCGAGCATCGGCGCGTCAGCGGGAGTCTACGGAATTCTCCTGGCTTACGGTCTCATCTATCCTAACCGGATCGTCTATTTTTATTTTCTGTTTCCGATCAAGATGAAACACTTCGTGTGGATCATCGGCGCGATCGCGCTCTATTCGTCGATCACGGCAGGGCAGAGCGGTATCGCCCACTTAGCCCATCTCGGCGGTATGGTTTTCGGTTACCTTTATCTCCGCGGCGGCAATCCCTGGGACCGAGTCAAGGACTACCTCGACCGCCGCCGCCTCGCCCGCCTCAAACGCCGCTTCCAAGTTTATCCCGGCGGCAAAGACGACGACTCCGGACCGACGGTGCACTAAGAGTTTTAACGTCTTTTCCGAAACGCTCCATCCGTTTCGATTAAAGCTTTTCCCACGAAATTAGAAAGACTCCGATGATCACCAGAACGATCGCGCCGATCTTGCGCGGCGTGAGCTGTTCGACGCCTCTGAGAAATAAGGCGGAAAGCGGCAGGATGAAAAGCGAGGAGCCGTTGATGAGCGGCGACATCAGGGAAACGCGCTCCATGCTGAGCGCGGTGTAGGCGAAGACATACGAAAGAAAGTTCATGAATCCGGCGACAGCAAAGAGCCCAAAGCCGCGCGATACGGATTTGCCAAGGGGCGGTTTTTTCTCAAATGCGAGATAGATGATGGACATGGTCACGAACGAGGTGCTCGCGGCGATCGCGGCGCCCACGATCGGCGAATCGATGTGCAATAGGCCGAAGCGGACCATGTTGTCGCGGGCGGCGAAGAGAAAAGCAGAGGTAAGCGGGAACAGGAGATCGCGCGTGCGCCAGGTCTTGGTGGCACCCTTCCAAGAGAGAGCGATGATGCCGGAGACGATGGAGAGTGTGCCGAGAAGATTGGTCACGGTGGGTCGTTCTTGCAGAAATGAAATGGCGAAGAAGGTGGCGAAAAGTGGTGTGCTGTTGGTTAAACACGACGTTATGGATGCGCCGAGTCGCTCCATTCCTTTGAACATGAAAAAACGCGCGACGCCGGGAACGAAGATGCCGACCAAAACGAAAATGAGATTGGCGGGCGTCCAGAGGTCGATGCTGTTGACGAAGAGCGCGACGTAGAGCCAAAGAAACAGCGCGTTGACGCCTAGGTTGGTCAGCAAGCCGCGAAAATAGTCGATCGCCAGTACTCCCCGGTTGATGAGGATCATGGACGCGGCGAACCAAAAGGAAGCAAAGAGACCGAGGATGATGGCGAGCATGGTGCGTTTTGGCCGACCTTATCCCGCGATGGCTGCCGGTTCAAATCATTCGGTTTCTTCGCGGATCTAATTCGGTCGCTGTTGGCAAGCCGGACGGTCAGAAGGATTCAGAAAACTTGAATTTGTGCGTCTGATGGGTAAATTCACTTTGCCTGTGATTCGGATGCAGTCATCTTTCTTCCAAATGTAACTCGGCTGCCTTTGCGCGGCTGGGTCGATGTGTTACGTATGTGAGGCTACCGCTTTTCACAACACGGCTGGAACCCGCAACCCATGCCAGAAAACAATTTCTCACCTTCTGAGCTCTACGAAGCCTGGCCCGTGCTTTCGTTGGAAGAACGCGTCGAAGGGTTCGAATATTTAACCCGCGACGATGCTGACGACTTTTTCTTGCAGCTGAACGCGCGCGATCGCGCTGCCCTTCTGCTCGCCCTTCCGTTGGGCGAACGGCGCCTCTGGATGCGACTGCTCGCGCCGGATGATGCCGCCGACCTGATTCAAGAAGTTCCAGTTGAAGAACGCGACAATATGCTTTCACTGCTTGACGAGGCGACGCGGCGAGAAGTCAAGGGGCTTCTCGACTACGCCGAGGACGAAGCCGGCGGGTTGATGAATACGCGCTACTCCCGCCTGCGCACCGACATGACAGTCGACGAGGCGATCAGTTATCTGCGTAGAGACGCGCGCTCGCGTGAGAAGACGGTATACTACGTTTTTGTCGTGGACTCGGAAGAACATCTGCTCGGCGTGGTATCATTCCGCGATCTGTTAGTTGCGCCGGGAGACAAGCTTGTCCGGGACATCATGCGCAGTGAAGTGATTTCGGCCCCGGAAGATCTGGATCAAGAGGCGCTCAGCAAACTTTTCATGCGCCATCATCTGCTCATGATGCCGGTTGTCGACGCAGAAGGACGAATTAAAGGTGTCGTCAATCTCAATGACATCGTCGATGTCGTCCAAGAAGAAGCAACGGAGGATATTCAAAAACTCGGCGGTGTACAGACACTGGAGGAACCTTATCTTCAGGTGCCGTTATTGCGGATGATCCGTAAACGTGCAGGCTGGTTGGCGGCTCTCTTCCTGGGAGAAATGCTCACCGCTACCGCGATGGGCCAATTTGAGGCCGAGATTGCGCGCGCGGTGGTGTTGGCGTTATTCGTGCCGCTGATCATCAGCAGCGGCGGCAATTCTGGATCGCAAGCCACGACGCTCGTGATTCGTGCCATGGCCTTAGGGGAGGTTCGACTCCGCGATTGGTGGCGTGTGATTCGGCGCGAAGTCGTCACGGGTCTCGGGTTGGGCGCGATCTTGGCCTCGATCGGTCTTGTTCGCATTCTCTTGTGGCAGGGAATGTTCAACGCCTACGGCGAGCACTATTTTCTTGTGGCTTTAACCGTTGCGCTTAGCCTCGTCGGCGTTGTCTTATGGGGTTCGCTGGCTGGGTCGATTCTGCCTTTCATCCTGCGCAGTTTGGGCTTTGATCCCGCTAGTGCTTCCGCGCCATTCGTAGCGACGTTGGTCGACGTGACGGGTTTGGTGATCTATTTTACCATCGCGGCGGCGGTTTTGCGTGGCACGTTGCTCTAGCGCGTCTTCGCCTCGCTCAGAATTTCCCATTTGATTTTGTTGTTGCGGTGAAACTAGGCGGTGCTTTTTCGCACCCGGGGATTGCGCTATGATTCGTTTCACGTCGGTTCACTAAACGTCTTATGTCACGCTGATGAACAACATTCTTACAAAGCTCTCAAGGTGGGTCGATCCTGTGCGGATCTCGACCGACTCAGTGCGGTTGGATGAACTCTCATGGGATGCCCTGAGTGAAGGCCGAATCGATCCACGTCATCATCCGCCGCTTCAAACGCCGATTTGTGTGATCACACCGCAATCGACGGACGAGGTCCGTCGCATCGTGCAGTTTGCCAACGCAGAAAAAATTCCGGTCGTGCCATTCGGCGGGGGCTCGGGACTCATGGGAGGCGCGTTGTCGATTCGACTCAGTATGGTCATCGATCTGCGCGCTATGAATCGCATACTCGAAATCGACGTTGAGGCGCGTGCTGCCCGCGTGCAGTCAGGCGTTGTTCTTGAGTCGTTTGACGAGAAGTTAAACGACGTGGGTTTCATTCTGGGACACGATCCATGGACGGTCCCCGTGGCCACGGTTGGCGGCGCGATTTCGACTAACAGTGTCGGCTATCGAGCCGGGATCTACGGCTCCATGGGCGAGCAGGTATTAGGTTTAGAAGCGGTGATGCCGAGCGGAGAGATTCTCCGCACGCGCGCAGTGTCAAAACATTCAGCGGGGCTCGATCTCAATGCGCTTTTGATCGGCGCCGAGGGTTGTTTCGGGATCATCACGGAGGCGACCGTCAGAATTTTTCCGCGGCCCGAGACGCGCCTGTTCAGCGGCTATCTCTTTTCTTCCTTCGAACACGGCTATGCCGCAATTCAGCAAATGTTTCAGCGGCGTCTACGACCGGCAATGCTCGACTACGGCGACGATGAAGACAGGCACGAGCCCGGCGCATTGCTCTATCTGGTTTTCGAAGGCAACGAAGCGATCGTCGCGACGGAAGAGAAACAGGCAGCTTCGATCTGTGCGGAGCACGGCGGCAAGCCGCTCAACCCCAAAGAGCCAGAAGAGTTTTGGCGTGGACGTCATGAGATTGCGCGCCGCTTTATGCGCAGTCGGCGCCAGCGTCGCGAGCGTGGCCGGGACGGTGTCTATCGCGATTGGATTCACGTCGCGCTGCCAGCATCGAAAGTTCTCGCCTTTAAGCGCGCTGCGCAAGAAATCATCAAACGGCGTAACGTGCGCTTGGAAGAGAGCGGGTTGTGGGTGCAACCGGAGCTGTTTTCCATGCGGCTGGGCGCTGACGATGACGAGACGCCGAACGCTCAACTCGCTTTGGAGGAGACCATCGAAGAGTTGCTCCGGCTAGTGCAGCAGATGGGGGGCTCGATGGAGTACACCCACGGCGTCGGGGTAAAGCTGGCGCCGCTCATGGCCGAAGAGCACGGCTATGGTCTGGAAGTGATGCAGCAAATCAAAAGAGCGCTGGATCCAAACAACATCATGAATCCCGGTAAGATGGGTCTCTGATTGATTCAAGAATGTTTTCTTTGATCGTTTTGCCAGTGGCAAAACCGTTTCTTGCGTCGGCAAATTCCAAAAGCTACTATTTCTGTGGGCCATAGTCTCTAGCTGCAACTTCGTTCGCTGGAGAATGCGCGATCTGGTCATGAAACAAATCTTGGCTTTGTTCTTGTCGGTCAGTTTGGTTGTCAGCTGCGCGACGGCTCCGTACACGGGCAGAAGTCAGGTCATTTTGGTTTCAGAGGGCCAAGAAGCGTCCCTCGGCGACGACGCTTATCGGCATCATTTACGCGATAGCGTGGTGACGCATGACGCCGATGCGGAACGGATCGTGCGTAAGGTCGGCGAGCGAATCGCTCGCGCAGCCAACAAACCCGACTACAAGTGGGAGTTTACCGTCATTAACGATCCGGAAACGGTGAACGCTTTCGCCGTGCCGGGTGGCAAGGTCGCCGTTTACACCGGCATTTTCGGCCCGGCGCGAGACGAAGCCGGACTGGCAGTGGTGCTGGGTCACGAGGTAGCCCATGCGCTGGCGCGCCATCCGGCGGAACGAATGAGTCAGGGTATGTTGCTGCAACTTGGCGGAGTTGGTCTCGGCGTCGCGCTCGGGCGAAATCCAGCTCTGGCCAATCAAGTGTTGCAAGCTTATGGGATAACCGCTGGTGTCGGCGTGGCGTTGCCGTTTAGCCGGTCGCAAGAGACCGAGGCCGATCGGATCGGTCTCATTCTGATGGCCAAAGCAGGCTATGATCCTCGGACTGCGCTAGAGTTATGGGAACGGATGGAGAAAAAGGAGGGTGCCAAAGGCGCCCCGCCAGAATTCCTTTCGACGCACCCGGGTTATGAAACACGGATCCACCAGTTGCGTTCATTCTTGCCGGAAGCGCTCAACTACTATCACGCGAGCGCCGCGCGAATCGAAACACTACCGTCGCCGCAGTCGCTCGACACAGCGACCGCCAAGTCCGAGCGTGAACTTTTAAAACGCATGTCGGCGATCAACCGTTTTGTGGAAGAGCAGAGTGGGGAGCGCCCCGTCGTCGAAGCATTGGCATACGAGCTGCGCACCAGTCCACAAATCGTGTTTCAAGAGCGCCAACAGCTTCGAGTAGGGTATGGCCAGTACGCGGCGCTACGCGGGGTTTCATATTTGGGCCGCGGTTCCATTAATCGAGTAGTGGAGCAGTACCAACGCGGCCTGTCCTGGTCGGAAATTACTTCCAACAATGGCAGCAGGCTAAATGAGTTGACGGTCTGGATCGGCGACGTCATGCGCACGACCAATAATATGGGCCGCCAGCTAAGAAACCAGCAGCCCCGGCCGAATGTTCGTTGAAGACTTTAGCCGCCGGCCAGACCGGCCAATCGGACGCGTCGGCATGCGACGCCCATCGAGTCGAAGATACGAGCCGTGAGCGGTGAGGGTGGCTTTGACAACGAAGAAGAATCGATATAGATGAATTGTTAAGGGCTTTGTTGGAGTGAATCGAATTAGCACTAAAACGATATTTAACGACCAGCATTGCAGTTTCAGAAATGCACCCAAACGGGTGCATTTTTTTTTGCTAAACGGGGGGAATCACAGTTGGATACGCAAATCGAGATATTGGCTTCGCTGCAAACCGTTGATCGCGAAATAAAAGAGCACACCGGACGCAAGCAAGGTTTGCTTAGCGAGATCGAAAGTAAGGAGCATCAAATTCAGGCCAAAAAACGTGAAATCGAGACGCTGGCTGCCGCCTATGCCGAAAAGGAAAAATTGCGCTTGGAAAAGGACCGCGTTTTTCAGGATGAAGGCAAGAAGGCGATGGACAAGCGGATGCGCATGAACCGCATCAAAAACGCAAAAGAACTTCAAGCGTTGCAGCGCGAAATCGAACAGTTGAAACAAAACAACAGTGAGCTAGAGGAAACTCTCATTACAATTATGGAAGAAATCGACGGCATCAAGGCGCAAATTCAGGCCAAGGAAGCGGAAATGGCAGCGATGCAGGACGAGTGGCAGAAAAAACAAGGGGAACTTAAGGGACAGATCTCGGGCATCGACCAAGCTGTTTCAGAGGCGGCGAGCCGTCGACGGAGCATTGCCTCCCAGGTAGCCGGAGAATTGATTTCCCGTTACGAGCTAATTTTTTCTCGACGCGGGGGGACGGCTGTGGTGGAGGTTACGGGTGGCATTTGCCAGGGATGTTATATGAATATTCCGCCGCAGCTGTGGAATGAAATCATCAAAAGCGAAAAACTCAACCTATGCCCAAGTTGCCAGAGGATTCTATACTTTAAGCCTGGGGCGGAACAACAGGCCAAGTCGGCTTAGCGACGCGCAAAGTCCCGTGCGGCGCAAAACGATCCATTTTTCAGCGAGTTCTAGTCGTTCTAATCGAATATAAATTGACAGCGGCGCGAGTACTTGGCTCGATTAGAGCGCAGTTCGCACACTGTCTTCAGCAAACTTTACTCCCCCGCTGAAGCGCGTCGAGCAGTCTTAATTCAGCCAGCCATGTCGGAAGCGCAAAAACCGTGGCTTGTAATGGTCGACGGCGCGTCGCGAGGCAATCCGGGCCAAGCCGGCTGCGGTGCGGCGATCTGCGACGAAAATGGCACGGTCGTGAAAGAATTGAGCCGGCATCTCGGCCACGCAACCAACAATGTCGCAGAGTACGAGGCATTGTTGATGGGCCTGGAAGCGCTCCTGCAGTTGGGCCGAAAGAACATTATCGTGCAAAGCGATTCGGAGCTTTTGGTCAGGCAGTTGAATGGTCAATATCGGGTCAAAGACGAAAAGTTAAAAGTGCTGTTTCAGCGCGCGATGACGTTATTGCGTCAATTTGACTCGTATCGTATCCTTCATGTGCGTCGCGAGATGAATAAATTGGCTGATCGCTTGGCCAATCAGGGCATCGACGACGCGGCCAAACGATAAACTGCGGGCTAAAGTGGATTTAGCGATCGCTCTCCGTGCTCGCGCACGAGGGGAGGAAAGTCCGGACTCCACAGGACAGGGTGGCCGTTAACGGCGGCCTCGAGTGATCGGGGGAAAGTACCACAGAAAACATACCGCCTGGCGCTTCGGCGTCGGGTAAGGTTGAAAAGGCGAGGTAAGAGCTCACCGGTTCGCCAGTGATGGTGAACGCATGGCAAACCCCACCTGGAGCAAGGCCAAATAGGAGGGTTGGGTAGTCCGCCCATAGCCCTCGGGTATGGTCGCTCGACCCCTTGAGCAATCAAGGGGCAAGATGAATGATCGCTGTGACTCGAGTTATGGGTCACAACAGAATCCGGCTTACCAATCCACTTTAGCCCACAATCTTGCGACGCTCGCGTCTTCCCTCGGGCATTGACAAATCTACGAAACGAATCCCGGGCTCAGAAATTCGTACACTGAGCCTCCCTCCGCGCGGTTGTGGAATCCATGCCGATACCCAATGATTTTTGATTTTCGGAAATCCTGCTCTCGTCCGTAACCCCCTGCTCGGCGATAATGAGGTCTGAGGAAGATTAAGAAGCTCTTAAATACCAAGCCAATCATCTTCCCTGTCGACAGCCTCTTAACTCCAACGATTTTTGATTTTTGCCATATTTGCCATTTTCAGTTGGCTGCCGGGTGGCCACCGAGCTATGTCACAACGGTCTCCTCCTCGCCATTTTACCAGCGCCTTCAAAGCGTCTTCAGTTTTCGGCCGGGCAAGCGGCAAAAAACCAAAAAAGTCCCCCAAACTACAATCTTTTTTGTTGACAGGTGGTAGAGAGCAAGTTATAAGTGGCGCCTAGTGGGAAAAGGTGGGATAAATTTCTCCGCAATTAGCCCATTAGCAGTTAGAAAACCATGTTTCGTGGCAGCTTTGAGCACACCCTGGACAACAAGGGACGTCTCAGCATCCCGTCGAAGTTCCGCGACGTGCTGGTCGGCAAGGGGGACGAACGGATCATCATTACGAACTTCGTGATCGACGGACAGCGTTGCCTCGATGTGTATCCGATCGACGCGTGGCTAAGGTTCGAAGAGGAAATCCGCAAGAAGCCTAAGTTTGATCCTCGCGTCGTGCGGTTTCAAAATTATTACCTTGGGTCGGCTTGCGAGTGCAGTCTTGATACCCACGGCCGAGTTCTCATTCCTCCCGTGCTCCGAAAATACGCCGATCTAAAGAGGGACATCGTATTGGTGTCAGCTCTCGAAAAGTTTCGCGTGTGGGATCGAGAAGCGTGGAAGAAAATCTTTGTCGAGGCCGAGGACAAGTTGATGCAGGATCCTGATTTTCTCGGCGATCTGGGACTCTAGAGGAGCAAGCGTGCTGCAGCCGAAGTCGGTGAAAGGAGCAGAGTGAATGCTAGCGCGAAAGCCTATCCAGGATATCTCGGTGCTCGACGTCACTGGCGATATCGATTTTCGTGAAATGATCCGCATCAAGAACGCCATCGGTTCGCTGATTGAAAAGGAACGGACGAAGGTTATTCTCAATCTCAAGTCGGTGGACCATATCAATTATTTGAGCATCGGAGTTCTCCTCGAACGGCTGAAGCTTTTGCGGAACTTGAACGGTGATCTCAAATTGGCAGGCATGAGTCCGTTCCTACGTGACATTTTTAAAGTTGTCGGCATGGATCGTTTCTTCGAAGATTATACGTCGCTCGAAGACGCTATCGAAAGCTTCGACGATGATTGGGAGGGTGACGGGACGAGTCACTGAGCGGTGTCGGCGCATGTCTCCGTGCTGGTCCGGGAGGTGATCGAGTGTCTCAGGCCCGGACCAGGCAAACGATATTTCGATGGCACAGTGGGGGGCGGGGGGCACGCCGAGCAGATTCTGATCGAGAGTAGTCCAGACGGACAAGTCCTAGCGTTGGATCGGGACGACACAGCACTGGCGGAGACGCAGAAACGCCTGGGGCGATTCGAAGGACGCGTGATCGCGCGTCAGGCGAGCTTCGCGGATGCAAAAGATATTCTGAGTGAAATCCGCTGGGATAGCGTTGACGGAGTTATCTTGGATTTGGGTATTTCATCCGATCAAATCGATTCTCCGGAAAGAGGTTTTAGCTTTCGCGCCGCGGCGAGGCTGGACATGCGGATGGACCGGCGCCAGTCCCTCGATGCGTGGCAGATTGTGAATTCATTTGCGGTGGAGCAGCTGGAACGAATCTTTCGCGTTTACGGCGAAGAGCCGCGAGCAAGGCGCATTGCTCAGGCGATCGTCGCCGGGCGAAAACAGCATACGGTAGAGACAACCGCACAGCTTGTCCAGATTATCGAGCGCGTAAAAGGCATCGGTCGGCGCGATCACCATCCGGCGACGCAGGTTTTCCAAGCACTGCGAATCGCTGTGAATGAAGAATTGCAGCAACTCGAGCAGTTCTTGGAGAACGGTTATGAAACGCTTCGGCCGGGCGGACGGATGGTGATTATTTCGTTCCATTCCCTGGAGGACCGCATCGTCAAGGCGGCATTTCGCAAATGGAACCGCGCTTGTCTCTGCCCGCCGCGAGCGCTTAGCTGCCGATGCGGCTGGAGCCAGAAAGTGAAGCTGTTAACAAAGAAACCGATAATTCCATCGGCGAATGAAATTCATGCCAACCCACGCGCCCGCTCGGCGAAAATGCGCGCCGTAGAGAGGATCTAAACGCCTCCATGGCTGCGGCGGGCAGCGCGCGATCGCGCAAGTTAGCTAGAGCTCCGCGGGGAGAATCGGAGCGCATCGAGCAAGCCGCCCGGCGTCGACGGATTTTCGTTCTTGGGCTTTTCGCGATCGCTTTGATCGGTGTGGCGCTGATGCAGGTGTGGTTGAGGCTTCAGGTGGTCCAAATGGGTTACGTGCTTTCGACGATGAGTAAACTGCATGGCCGTCTGGAACAGGAAAATCGCGAATTGAAAATAGAGCTGGCGACCATGACGTCGCCGGATCGTCTTGGCAAACTCGCGCGCAATCGACTAGGACTGGTGCCGCCCGAGAAAGGCCAGATCATCGTGTTACCATGAGACGCTCTTTACAGCGAAATCACAGCCGCCTGGGCGTCGCCAAGATATTATTCTTAGCGATGTTCCTGGTGATCGCCGGGCGCGCGTTTCAACTCCAAGTGCTGCAAGGCGAAAGACTCATGCGACTGGGCGAGCGGCAGCACTTGAAAGAATGGATCGTATTGCCCAAACGGGGCGCATTGCTCGACCGCGCTGGTGAACCCTTAGCGTTAAGCATGGAATCGCAGTCGGTGTATGCCCGCCCACACCGCGTTCAAGGTCCGGAACAGCTCAGTCAGGGCCTGGCGCGGATTCTCAATTTGCGCACCGCCGACGTCAAACAAAAACTCACCTCAGACAAACCCTTTGTCTGGATAAAGCGGCAAGTATCGTCGCCCGAGGCGGAGAAAATTCAAGCTCTTAACCCAATCGGCATCGGCATGTTTTACGAGCCCAATCGTTACTATCCCCAGAATCAGCTAGCCGGGCAATTGATCGGCTTTGTCGGGCGAGACTCCGAAGGGCTCGAAGGACTAGAACTCAAGTACAACGATTACATCCGCGGTGAAGCCGGCTCTTCGGTTACCGAGCGCGACGCCCTCGGACGCCGAGTGCTGGTGCAAGGCGTTGAAGGACTGCGAATTCCTCCCGGGAGCGATGTCCATCTGACGCTCAATACCTCCATACAACATATCGCTGAAAAAGAACTGGAGGCGACGATCTTAAAATATCGCGCCAAGTCGGGGGTGGCGATCGTGATGGAGCCGTTCACCGGCGAAGTCCTGGCGCTGGCGAATTATCCCGCATTCGATCCTAACAATTATAGCAAACAGTCGGCCGATCAGCGGCGCAACCGCGCGGTCACCGACAGTTTCGAGCCCGGATCTACTTTTAAAACCATTCTCGCTGCCGCGGCACTGGAAGAAGGCGTCGTCGGTAAAGAAGATTTGTTCTATTGTGAAATGGGCAAATATCCCTACGCGGGCAAAGTCATCCACGACACCCACCCGCATGGCTGGCTGTCATTTGCTAAGATACTGCAGGTGTCGAGCAACATCGGCTTTACCAAAGTGGCACAGAAGCTTAAGAAAGACCGTTATTACAGATACATCGAGAAATTTGGCTTCGGCCAGGTCACGGGGATCGACGTGCCGGGAGAAGTGCCCGGGCTTTTGCGCAAGCCTGAGAGCTGGTCGGCGATTGACCTGGCGACACACGCCTTCGGACAAGGCATCTCGGCGACGCCGCTACAAATGGTGACGGCGTATGCTGCGATCGCCAATGGCGGATTTCTTATGCGCCCCTACGTCACCCGACGCGTGGTCAGCCCGCAGGGAGAAATCGTGCTCGAAATTCAACCCCATGTAGTTAGGCGCGTGATCTCGGAAAAGACCGCGAGATTACTGGCGTCCATACTCAAGGATGTAACCAATGAAGGCGGCACCGGCGTAATGGCGAACGTGGACGGATTCGAAGTCGCAGGAAAAACCGGCACCGCTCAGAAGGCGGATCCGGTTCACGGCGGCTACGCGGCAAAGAAACGGGTGGCCTCGTTCGTCGGCTTCGTCCCGGCGAACGACCCGCGACTGGTCGCATTGGTATTGATCGATGAACCTGAGGTGAACGTTTATGGTGGTGTCGTCGCGGCGCCAGCGTTCCGCAATATCGCTCAAGCCGCTCTGCGGCATCTTGCAGTAGCGCCGCAACAAGCCGCGCTCATTCCGGCGCTTCCGAGCCAGCCGGAGGCGTTAGTCCGGCGCATGGCTAAACCCAATAGCGCGGGTACAATGGAGACTAACGGAGACGCGGCTCCGGACTTCGTCGGCCTGAGTCTGCGGGAGGCTTTGGAAAAAGCGCAGACGCTAAAACTGAAGGTGAGGCTTCAGGGCAACGGTTACGTGGTAAAACAATCGCCGCAAGCGGGGGGACGCTGGAACGAGGAAAGTGTCTTAGTTCTTAACCTACAAGGTTAACGGCGATGCGAATCAAAGAGTTCCTGGCGATCGAGGAGGTAGCAGCGGCTGCAGGAAATCTGGATCAGGAAGTAAACGGGTTGACCTACGATTCAAGGAAAGTGAGCGCGGGACATATTTTTTTCGCGGTGCCAGGGGAGAAGGCCGACGGTCATGATTTCATAGCGGAAGCGGTGCGGCGCAACGCTGCCGCTGTGGTCTTTTCCCGGGATGGGAATTGGCCGCGGGCGACGGCAACGGTGCGGGTCAAAGATGTCCGTCGCACGATGGGATTGTGGGCGGCGCATTTTTTTAACCAGCCCAGCCGAGGACTGAAGTTGGTGGGTGTGACCGGCACCAATGGCAAGACGACGCTTACGTATCTAGTCGAGTCGATGCTCCAGGCTGCGGGGATGGAGCCGGGAGTGATCGGTACGATCAGTTATCGCTATCGCGGGCATGAAGTCCCGTCGCTTCACACGACGCCAGAGTCCCCCGACTTGGAACAGATGTTGGCCGAGATGGCCCGCGCCGGAGTCAAATCCGTCGCGATGGAAGTTTCGTCACACGCTCTGGCGCAGCAAAGAGTGCGTGGATTGGATTTCGATGTCGGCGTATTTACCAATCTCTCGCGCGACCATCTCGATTATCATCGCGACATGGATGAATACTTCTCGGCCAAGAGCCGGCTGTTCACGGATTATCTGAAGGTCAGCGCCAAAGCGCAAAAGTCGGCGGTGATCTACGGCGAAGATCCGCGCGGTCCCGAACTGATCGGAAAAGTCCGGAGCCAGGGCACGGAGGCGTGGAGTTATGGCGCAGGCTCGCAGTGGGATGTCCATCCAGTGAACGTCAAAAGCGATGTCAACGGCCTCAGTGGTACGATTCAAGCGCGCGAGCGCAAGATCGAGTTTACGTCCTCGCTTATCGGCGCGGCCAATTTGCAAAATATTCTCGGCGCGGTCGCGGTCGGACGCACGCTGGGACTCGGTGATGGCATCGCGGCGCAAGGCATTCGGCAACTAAGGACGGTTCCCGGGCGACTCGAAAAAATTGACAACCGTCTCGGCATCTCGGTCTTGGTCGACTATGCCCATACGCCTGACGCGCTCGAAAAAGTCCTCGGTGCGGTACGCCCGTTAACGCGCGGTAAACTCATCACCGTCTTTGGTTGCGGTGGGGACCGCGATCGCGGCAAGCGACCTTTGATGGGCGAGATCACCGGCCGGCTGAGCGACTTCGTGGTCATCACGTCCGATAATCCGCGCACCGAGGACCCGCTGGTGATTGTCGATGAGGTGGAGACTGGCGTCGCCAGGACCGGGCTAAAAAGGTTTTCGGGTCTCGGATCTCGAGTCGGCGAAAGCGAAGCCGAGCGCGGCTACGTCGTGGAAGCCGATCGCCGAAAAGCGATTGGCATCGCGCTCGGGGCGGCGCGCCCCGGTGATTTGGTTCTGATCGCCGGCAAAGGCCACGAGGATTATCAAATCTTGGGGACGACGAAGATTCATTTCGACGATCGGGAGGTGGCTCGCGACGAGTTGGAACGCCGAGCCAGCGAGTAAGCCGACGGGGAATGGTGTGGAGCAAAGCAGAAATTGTCGCAGCGACCGGCGGCAAGATCGCGCGAGATAGCGGGATAAGGCGATTCGGTGAAATTGTGACCGATTCGATGAAGATCAAAAGAGGTTCGGTTTTCGTTGCCTTAAAGGGCGAGCGGCATGACGGCCATCGATTTGTCGCAGACGCGGTGCGCCGCGGCGCCGCCTGCGTGATCGTTCATCGCCCATTACACGGGAAAATTCTCGACAAGACGACGACGGTTAGAGTGCCTGACACGCTGCGGGCGTTGGGCGATCTCGCCTATTATCGCCGCCAACAGTTTGCTCCTAAGGTCCTGGCGATTACCGGCTCCAACGGCAAAACCACGACGAAGGAAATGATTGCGGCGATACTCGAAGAAGCTTGCCTCGACGGCGAGTCCTTACGCGGCAAGGTGCTAAAGACCGAAGGTAATTTCAACAATCTCGTTGGTCTGCCATTGACCCTGCTCAGATTGCGCAGACGGCACAAGGTCGCCGTCGTCGAACTCGGCACCAATCATCCGGGAGAAATTCAGCGCCTTGCCGAAATCGCCGACCCGGACGCGGGAATCATTACCTCGGTTGCGGCGGCGCATCTTGAAGGATTGAACAGCTTGGCCGGCGTTGCCCGAGAAAAGGGCGCTCTTTACCAGAACATTCGCCCTGGCGGCACGATTGCGGTGAATCTGGACGATCCGTGGGTTAGAAAGCTTGCGGCTAGGTTCAAAGGTAAAAAAATCACCTACGGCAGGCTCGGACAGGTGCGCGCGCAGTCCTGGCGCCTGCGTGGGACAACCGGGATGCAATTCGTTCTGCATGCCGGTCTGCGGCGCTGTAACGTGGAGCTCAACTATCTGGGCCAACACAACGTTAGCAATGCGCTGGGCGCAGCGGCCCTAGCTCTCAGCGCCGGAGTCAAGTTGCCGGCGATTCGCCGCGGCCTGGAAAGGGTCCGGCCATTCTCCATGCGCATGCAAATCGAAGAGTTCGAAGGTGTCGGCATTATTAACGACACCTACAATGCCAATCCGGCCTCGATGCAAGCGGCGCTGCAAACCCTGGCGGAAATCGATTGTCGTGGCAACAGAATTGCCGTGCTTGGCGACATGTTCGAGCTCGGCAAACAAAGCGCAAAAGAACATCGCCAGCTTGGCAAATTCGCGGCGGGCGTAAAGATCGACGCGCTCTATCTGCTCGGTAAGCAGGCAACGGAGGTTCGTAAAGGCGCGCTCCAGCACGGCCTGCGAACGGAGCAAATCTTTATCGGTAAAGATCACGCCGATCTCGTTCGCAGGCTCCGTGAGCGAGTGAAGAAGGGCGATTGGCTGCTATTAAAAGGATCGCGCGGCATGAGGATGGAAACCATTCTCGGTGAGCTCAGAAGCGGAAAGGCATAGGAGATTGGAATTGCTTTACTACCTACTGTTTCCGCTGGCAACCTCGTACTCGGGCTTCAATGTCTTTCGCTACATCACGTTTCGCGCCGCGATGGCGGCATTGCTGGCCCTCGTCATCTCTTTTCTTCTCGGGCCGTGGTTGATTCGAACTCTGACGGAGAAGCAGATTGGCCAGCAAATTCGCGACGACGGACCGGCCCACCACGCGGTCAAGGCGGGGACGCCGACCATGGGCGGCGCGCTGATTATTCTGGCGCTGTTTTTTTCGACGCTGATGATGGCTGACATCGCCAATCGTTATGTTTTGCTCGCGCTCATCGCCACTTTGGGCACCGGCGTGGTCGGCTTTGCCGATGACTACTTGAAATTGACCCGCAAAAACAGCAAAGGGCTTTCGCCGCGGGGAAAGCTGCTCGGCCAGCTCGCCATCGCGTTCATCGTTGCCGTTGCCCTTTACTACCAGCCTAGGTTTAGCACCGAGATTGCTTTTCCGTTTATTAAAACTTTCCGTTTAGACCTCGGCGTCCTTTATATCCCTTTTGCGATGATGGTCATCGTTTTTACTTCCAACGCCGTCAATCTGACTGACGGTCTCGATGGTCTTGCCATCGGTCCCGTGATGATTGCCGCCGGCACGTACGCCGTTATCGCGTACGTCACCGGTCACTTGAAGCTGGCGGAGTATCTGCAGATTCCCTATGTCGCCGGCGTCGGCGAGTTGAGCGTCTTTTGCGCCGCGGTGGTGGCCGCTGGCTTGGGTTTTCTCTGGTACAACGCCTATCCCGCGGAGATGTTCATGGGCGACGTCGGTTCGCTCGCCCTCGGCGCGGCTCTCGGCGTCGTCGCGGTGATGACCAAGAACGAGATTTTGCTGATCATTGTCGGCGGCGTGTTCGTTATCGAATCGCTGTCGGTTATTTTTCAAGTGGTTTCTTACAAGATCAGGCGCAAGCGCGTTTTCCTGATGGCGCCGATCCATCATCATTACGAGCTCAAAGGCTGGAAAGAACCGCAAATCATCGTGCGTTTTTGGATCGTTTCCTTCATTTGCGCTGTGATCGGCTTGAGCACCTTGAAGCTCCGATGACATGGCGATGATCGATGGTGCTCAGAGGCAAAAAGATTTTGGTGATCGGATTGGCGCGCACCGGCAGCGAATGCGCGCGCTTTCTCACGCAGCACGGAGCGAGCGTGGTGGTTAGCGATCTGCGCCCTGAGGAAGAACTTAAGCAGGCGAGGGAAGCTCTCGTCGGGCTGCCGATCAGTTATCGTCTGGGTGGTGAAAACAAGAGTTGGCTTGCGGGCATCGATTACGTCATTCCCAGTCCTGGCGTGGCGATGGATAATCTCTTGTTACGGGAAGCGGTCGCGCTTCATATTCCGGTTTTGAGTGAAATCGAATTGGCCTCGAGGTTTTTCCGCGCACCCCTGATTGCGATTACCGGGACCAACGGCAAGAGCACCACGACCAGCCTGGTCGGCGAAATGGTCAAGGCCGGTGGCCGGAAGGGTTTTATCGGCGGCAATCTAGGCGTGCCTTTGATCGCCGCGCTGGCGGACGACTGGGACTGGGGAGTTGTCGAGATCAGCAGTTTCCAATTGGAGTGGATCGAGAAGTTTCGCCCGCGAATGGCCGCCTTGCTCAATATCAGCGAAGATCATTTAGACCGCTATGCGACGTTTGCCGATTACTGCCGTGCCAAGGAGCGGATCTTCGAAGCTCAAACCAGTGACGACTTCGCGATTCTCAACCGTGACGACCCGCGTGTCTGGGAAATGCGCGGACGCATCAGGGCTCGGATCGCCTCTTTCGGCTTCTCCGAGGTGAGGGATGGGGTTTTCGCCACCGCCACCGAAATTATTTGGCGCTTTGACGCACACGAAGAGCGCTTCTCCCTCGCTAACGTCAAACTTCACGGCGTGCACAACGTGGAAAACATGATGGCCGCGGTTGCTATAGCAAAGTGCGTTGGGATTTCCCGCGCGGCGATTCAAGAGATTCTGGACAGCTTTCCTGGGCTCGAGCACCGTCTCGAGTTTGTCCGGCAGCGAAACGGCGTGGGTTATTACAATGACTCCAAGGGAACCAATGTCGGCGCCGTCGTGAAATCGCTGGCCAGTTTTACCGATCCGGTGATCCTGCTCGCCGGCGGCGTCGATAAGGGCGGCGATTATGCTCCCCTCGCCGATGAAATCAGGAAAAAGGTGCGCCGCTTGGTGCTGTTCGGCGCCGCGAAGGAGATCATTGCGCGCAGCGTCGGACAGTTTGCCGAGACCGTCATCGTCGACGATCTTCATGCGGCGGTTACCGATGCCGCGGCGCACGCGCGCGCGGGCGATGTGGTGCTGCTTTCGCCGGCTTGTTCCAGTTTCGATCAGTTTCGCAACTACGCGGAACGAGGAAAATTTTTTAAGCGCCTCGTACAAGCATTATGAGAGACGGTTTGGCCATTGATAAATGGATGCTGCTGGCGGTCGTGTGCCTGCTGGCGCTGGGCATGACCATGGTCTTGAGCACCAGCTATCTTTACTCCCAAGAACGCTACGGCGACGGAACTTACTTCTTCCGCAAACAGCTCCTTGCCATGGGCGTGGGCGCCGTGGCCTTGATCGTTTGCTCGATGGTGCCGTCCACGCTTTATCGTCGGCTGGCCTATCCGCTTTTGACCGTTACATTTGTCGTTCTCGTCCTCGTTCTAGTTCCGGGCATCGGCGTGAACCGCGGCGGCGCGCGGCGCTGGATCATGCTCGCCGGCTTCGCCTTTCAGCCGTCCGAGCTGGCGAAGCTGGCCATGATTTTTTATCTCGCCCACTCCATGGCCAAGAAGGAGCAAACGATCCGCACGTTTTCCGTCGGCGTTCTGCCCCACCTGATGGTGAGTGGGGCGTTTGCCGTGGTGCTGCTGCTCGAACCTGATTTCGGCAGCGCGCTGATTATGACCATGTTGCTCTATTTCATGTTGTTCGTCGGCGGCGCGCGCGTGCACCATCTGCTCGCCACCGGGCTGATGGCTTTGCCCCTGTTAGTCTATGTGATGACGAAGGCTGAGTATCGCGTGCGCCGGCTGATGACATTCTTAGATCCATGGAGCGATGCCGCCGGCAGCGGATTTCACGTCATTCAATCCTTGATTGCATTCGGCTCTGGCCAACTCTGGGGGCGCGGCTTAGGCGAAAGCCGCCAGAAACTTTTTTATCTGCCGGAAGCGCATACCGATTTTGTCTATTCGGTGGTCGGCGAAGAATTGGGCCTGTTGGGAGCGTGGGTGGTTTTGGTGCTGTTCGGCGTCATCATCACGCGCGGCTTTAGGCTAACGGCCAAGATCGAAGAGCCGTTCGAGCAATATCTGGCATTTGGCTTGACAGTGCTTCTTGGAGCGCAAGCCTTGATCCATATGGGCGTCGTCATGGGATTGATGCCGACCAAGGGCTTGGTATTACCGTTTATTAGCTACGGCGGATCCGCCATGGTGATCAACCTGATGGCGGCGGGAATATTGCTGGGTCTCTCGCGCCGGAGACTCTAGCCATGCGGGTGATCTTCGCCGGCGGGGGAACCGGTGGCCATCTGTTCCCCGGGCTGGCGGTGGCGCGAGAATTTCAACGGCGCGATCCGATGACAGAAATCTTGTTCGTCGGAACGGAACAAGGGATCGAATTTCGCGTGCTGCCAAAAGCAGGATTCAGATTGGAGACCTTGACGGTCAAGGGTCTTAAGGGAAGAGGGATGCGCGGTTTGCTCGACGCGCTCTACGGCGTGCCCGCGAGCATCGTGCGCTCGCTCGCAATGATTAAAAAATTTCGCCCCGACTGCGTGATCGGCTTGGGCGGCTATGCCTCGGGCCCAGTACTGCTCGCAGCCAAGTTGGCCGGCATGCGCTGCGCTATCATGGAGCAAAATCTTCGTCCCGGCTTTACCAACAAGATTCTTTCGCGGCTGGTCAATCGCGTGTTCACGTCCTACGGCAAGAGCGTGGAATATTTTCCGCGGGCTCGAGTGATCGAAACCGGCAATCCGGTCCGCTGGCAAAAACTCCCAGAGGTTCAAAGACGCGACAAGTTTTCGCTGTTGGTGTTCGGCGGCAGTGCCGGTGCGCGCCGCATCAATTTTGCGGTAGTCGACGCGCTCAAACAATTGACCGATCTTCAGTCGGCACTTTTTGTCGTGCACCAAACTGGCGAGCTTGATTACGCCGCGATCAAGGAAGCTTACGCGGCGCTGCCGTTCGAAGCGGAAATAACGCCGTTCATCGACAAAATGGATGAAGCTTATGCGCGGGCGGATTTGGTGCTGTGTCGCGCAGGCGCGACGACGGTGGCGGAACTGACCGCGTTCGGCAAGGCGGCGATCGTCGTGCCGTATCCTTACGCGATTTACGATCATCAGCGCGGCAACGCCCAAGCTCTCCAAGAGCGCGGCGCCGCCGAAATGATTTTGGATCAAGTCTTGGACGGGCAAATTCTGTCGGAGAGAATTCGCAGCTACGTGGCGGATCGCGGCGGAATCGATCGAATGGCGTCCGCCGCGCGCGCCATGGGACGCCCTCAAGCCGCGGCGCGAATCGTCGATGAGTGTTACGCCTTGGCCCATGGATAAAATTTCGCCGGTGCCTGAAGTTTCATGCTGCAGAAGAAACATAAAATTCATTTCGTCGGCATCGGCGGCATCGGCATGAGCGGCATCGCGGAGGTTTTGTTGAATTCGGGGTATGTGGTGACCGGCTCGGATCTTCAGGAAAGCGAAGTGACACGGCGACTACGTGCGCTCGGCGCGCGCGTGTTTGTCGGACACCAAGAGGTAAACCTTGCCGGCAACCCGTCCGTTGTCGTGATTTCCACGGCGGTCAAATATTCCAATCCGGAAGTGTTGGAAGCGCGCCGGCGCCATATCCCGGTGATCCCGCGCGCGGAAATGTTGGCTGAGCTGATGCGCATGAAGTACGGCGTTGCGGTGGCTGGCAGTCATGGAAAGACGACGACCACGTCGATGATCGCCGCAGTGTTGAGCACGGCGGGACTGGATCCGACGATGGTGATCGGCGGCCGAGTGCATATGCTCGGCACCAACGCCAAGATGGGCCAGGGCGAATTTCTGGTCGCCGAGGCGGATGAAAGCGACGGCAGTTTTCTGCTGTTGTCACCGACCATCGCCGTGGTGACCAACATCGATAAGGAGCACATGGATTTCCATCAGACGATGGAACGGCTCAACGGAAGTTTTCTCACGTTCATGAACCAAGTGCCGTTCTATGGATTGGCCGTGCTCTGTATCGACGATGCCAACGTGCATGGTCTTTTGCCCAAAGCGAAAAAGCGCTTCACGACGTACGGGCTCTCCGCCGAGGCCGAGTATTCGGCTCAGGATCTGAAAATGACGGCGGCCGGAGTCGAATTTACCGTGCTGCGTCATGGAAAGTCGTTGGGTCGGTTGCGCTTGAACCTTCCTGGGCGACACAGCGCGACGAACGCGTTGGCGGCCGTCGCCGTTGCTCATGAGCTCGAGATTCCCTTCACGCACGTCGTCGAGGGGCTGGGCGCATTTACCGGGATTCACCGGCGATTCGAAATCAAGGGCGAGCCCAAGGGCATCATGGTCGTTGATGATTACGGCCACCATCCGACGGAAATTCGCGCGACGATTGGCGCCATCCGCGATAGCTGGAAGCGGCCGTTGACGGTGATCTTTCAGCCGCACCGCTTTACCCGAACCAGGGATCTCTTCGATGAATTCTTGACCGCTTTTGAAGGCGCGGATCGGCTCGTGCTCACGGAAATTTACGCCGCCGGCGAAGATCCGATTTCCGGCATCACAGGCGAGGCGCTGTATCAAGCGATCAAACGCAAGGGCCATCTGGATGTGGAATTCGTCCCGGACAAAAACCAGATTGTCGCGCAGCTGGCAGAAAAACTGAATGGCGGCGACATCGCTCTGACGCTTGGCGCGGGCGATATCTACAAGGTCGGGGAAACCTTGGTTGAGGCGCTGAAGTGAAGACTTGGGGGTTGGAGTACTGGAGTGATGGAGCGGTGGAGTGATGGGGAAGCCCCAACACTCCAATATTCCAGTACTCCATCACTCCAGTTCAGTTGTGATGTTTGCCATGGCCAAAGAGACTAACGAATCGCCTCTGGCGCAGGAGCTCAAGGCAATTTCCGGGCTGAAAGTGAAGACTGCCGAGCCTTTGGCGCGCTACACGTCGATGAAGATCGGTGGACCGGCGGATTATTTCATCGAAGCGCATACAGACGCGGCATTGGTGAGTGTTTTGCGCTCGCTCAATCAGCGCGCCATGAGTTTTTATCTCCTGGGCAACGGCAGCAATGTTTTGATCAGCGACCGCGGCGTGCGCGGTGCGGTGATCCGCTTAGCTGGAGAATTTAGAAAAATCGAATGGCAGGAAGAAACTGCACGGGTCCATGTGCATGTCGGCGCAGCCTACGCTGTAACGCAATTGGTTCGCGAAGCGGCGCGCAAAGGGTATGCGGGTCTGGAATTTGCCGAGGGCATTCCCGGCAGTGTCGGCGGGGCGTTGTTCATGAACGCGGGAGCGTATGGTTTCGAGTTCGAAAGAGTCGCCGATCAAATCGAAGGCGTAACGTCGCAAGGACAGCCGATTCGGCTTAGCCGGGGTGAGATGACTTTTAGCTACCGCGATTCTCATTTACCGCCAGGAACGATCGTGACTCGTGTGCGCATGCAATTGCCCAAGGGCGAGCCCGCCGCGGTCGGCTCCAAGCTTTACGAGCTGGTGCGTCGGAGAAAAGCCAGCCAGCCTTCCGGTTATCCCAACTCCGGGTCGATGTTTCGTAATCCACCGGGGGATTATGCGGGCCGGTTGATCGAGGCCGCAGGACTGAAAGGCAAGCGGATCGGCCAGTCACAAATATCCGAGCGCCATGCGAACTTCATCGTCAATCTCGGCGGCGCCAAAGCGGCGGATGTGCTGCAACTGACGGAGCTGGCACGGGCAGAAGTGCGCAGACAGTTCGGCGTCGAGTTGGTTCTGGAAGTGAAGCTTATAGGTGAGTAGGCCGCCGATTGAGCCGGAAGCGATGCAGCTAAAAGTTTATCGCAAAGATAATCGGAAAAAGGCTGAACGGCCCTGGCGTCGGCGCACGCTGCGTTATGGCGGACTCGTTGGCCTCTTGATTTTAGCCGCAGTGGGCTATCGTCTCAGCGACCCGCTCGTGGCAGCGGCGGATTCGCTGCGCGATTTCGTCGTGGAAAATCCATATTTTTCAGTGCGCGAGATTCAGGTGCGTGGCGGCGACAAAGTCAGTGGCAGCGAGATCGTCACCATCGCCGGATTGCGCCAGGGAATGAGCATCTGGAAGATCGAGCTGGCCGGCATCGAAAAAAAAATCGCCAAACATCCTTGGGTGCGCCGCGTTTTAGTGCGCCGGGAGTTTCCCAGCCGCATCATCATCGACGTTGAGGAGCGCACGCCCAAGGCGATCGTCGCGGTCCGCAAGCTTTACTATGTCGACTCGGACGGCACGGTTTTTAAGGAAGTCGCTGCCGGCGAAAACGTCAAATTTCCGCTGCTCACCGGCCTGCGCGCCGAAGATATCATGACCGCCAATCCAGCCGTGCGCCGGCGCATTCAGGACGCCATGCGTCTTGCCGAGATGATGGCGCAGCGCTCGCATTCGCTTTCGGAAATTCATTTCGACGCGCCCGATCGCTTGGTGGTTTATACGACGACATATCCGGTCGCGCTGCAGATGGGTTGGGGAGAATGGGACGATAAATTGGACCGCATGGAACGCCTGTTAGCGCTGTGGAAAGGTCATGAAGAACGCCTGACGTCATTGGATATGAGCTTTCGCAATCAAGTGGTTGCCCGGCTGCGCCGCGTCTCGCAGTGATCGCCAATCGAGCGACTTACGTTAGAAAACTATGGCAAAGAAACACAGCATCGTCGTCGGATTAGATATCGGAACAACCAAGATTTGCGCCCTGATCGGAGAAATGACCGATCAAGGCGTGGAAATCATCGGCGTAGGATCGCACCCGTCTCAGGGGCTGCGCAAGGGCGTGGTGATTAATATCGAAGCCACGGTGAACTCGGTCCGGAGAGCCATCGAAGAAGCGGGACTCATGGCCGGCTGTGAGGTGCACACCGTATTCACAAGCATCTCGGGCGGCCACGTCAAAGCGTTTAACAGCCACGGTATTGTCGCGGTGAAGAACAAAGAAGTGACGCAGCGCGATTTGGAGCGGGTCATCGATGCCGCCAAGGCCGTGGCGATTCCGATGGACCGCGAGGTGCTGCACGTCCTGCCGCAGGATTATATCGTCGACGACCAGGATGGGATCAAAGATCCGCTCGGCATGTCCGGCGTCCGGCTCGAAGCGAAAGTTCATATTGTCACCGGCGCAGTGACTTCGGCGCAAAATATCATCAAGTGTTGCAATCGCACCGGTCTCAACGTCGCCGAGGTCGTGCTGACGCCATTGGCGGCAGCCGAAGCCGTGCTCACCGACGAACAGCGTGAGCTGGGTGTCGTCTTAGTCGATATGGGCGGTGGCACGACCGATATCATCATCTATCACGACGGCACGCTGAAACACACGGCCGTCCTTAGTATCGGCGGCAACCACGTGACCAACGATATCGCCGCCGGACTGCGCACGCCATTCAACGACGCCGAACGTATCAAGCAGCGCTATGGTTACGCTACGGCGGCGATGGTGTCCGGTAACGAGAGAGTCGATGTTCCGAGCGTGGCGGGGAAAGGCGCCGGTACCATCTCGCGGCAGATCCTCTGTGAAATCATCGAGCCCCGTCTCGATGAAATTTTTGAGTTGGTGCAAAAAGAGATCGTCAAATCGGGCTTGGACGGCGCGTTAGCATCGGGAATCGTGGTTACGGGCGGATCGATGCTGCTGCCCGGCGCCGTCGAAATGGCTGAGCGCTGCCTGGGCCTGCCGGTAAGGCTTGGCGTTCCGGCTCACGTCGGCGGCTTGGTCGATATCATCGATAACCCGGTCTATGCCGCGGGCGTGGGTTTGGTGTTGCACGGCATGAAGCGTCAGGAGCGCAGCATCTTCCGCGTCCGCGACGATAAGATTCTATCGAAAGTAAAACATCGAATGTCGGATTGGCTGAGCGAATTCTTTTAGTCAGAAAATAAAACTTAACGACTTTTTTCGGAGGAGGAAAGCTTATGTTTGAGATTGTCGAACAACATGGCATGACCGCGCGGATCAAGGTCATTGGCATCGGCGGCGGCGGCGGTAATGCGGTCAATACCATGATCGGCGGGAAACTTTCGGGCGTCGATTTCATGGTAGCGAATACCGATGCGCAATCTTTGGAAGCGAGCCAGGCGCCGCTGCGGATTCAACTCGGCAGCATGGTCACCAAGGGATTGGGCGCCGGCGCCAACCCGGAAATCGGCCGCCGCGCCGCTTTGGAAGATCAAGAACAGATCAGGGAGTATCTTGAAGGCTCCGACATGATCTTTCTCACCGCCGGCATGGGTGGCGGCACCGGCACGGGCGGCGCGCCGGTCATCGCTCGAGTGGCCCGCGACGTCGGCGCGCTGACCGTCGGTGTAGTGACGAAGCCCTTCATCTTCGAGGGCAAAAAGCGCATGCGCCAAGCCGAAGAAGGCATCGAAGAGTTGAAACAGAGCGTCGATACGTTGATCGTGATACCGAACCAGCGGCTGTTAAGCATTGCCGCAAAGACCACCACGATGCTGGAGGCGTTTCACAAGGCCGACGACGTGCTGCTGCAAGCCGTGCGGGGGATTTCCGATCTCATCATCACGCCGGGTCTGATCAATCTCGATTTTGCCGACGTGCGCACCGTCATGGCCGAGATGGGATTGGCCTTGATGGGCGCCGCGGCCGCCACCGGCGAAAACCGCGCCATCGAAGCGGCACAAAGGGCGATCTCGAGTCCGCTGCTCGAGGATATCTCGATTCAGGGCGCGCGCGGCGTGCTGATCAACATTACCGGCGGGCCGGATCTCTGTCTGCACGAGGTCAACGAGGCGGCGTCGATGATTCAAGAGGAAGCGCACGACGATGCCAACATCATCTTCGGCGCGGTGATCGATGAAAGCCTGACCGACGAGATTCGCATCACGGTGATCGCCACTGGCTTCGGTGAGGTGAAAGAAGAGAGAAAGCCGGCGCCGCAGCCGGTCACAAATCTCACCAGCATCGCGAACGCCGCACCCAAGAACAAGAAAGTCGTTCACCTGGGCACCATCGTCGACGATCTCGACTCGCCGACCTGGCAGCGCAAGAAGAGCGGCAGCGACGAGACCGAAACGGTGACTTTGGCCAAGAGCAACTTTGAGTTTACAGCAAATCAGGACGACGATGACAAATACGATATCCCGACTTTCCTGCGACGGCAGATGGACTGAGTGTGGGGTTTCAGAAGTTCGTGCCATAACTCGATCGTCATTCCGGGCAACCCCGGGATCACAGTCGGGGGTAGCGTGACGCCGAATCGAGGAATTTCAACAAATCTGGATGCCGGTTTTCACCGGCATGACGATAAAAAGGCAAATGACCTTTTGAAGGAACTTCTGGGTCGGGACATGTGAGACGCGATAATGCGGCACAACCGATCGTGCTGGGACGGAGGAACAGCGCAGTTTTTGTAGGGTGCGCTTGCGCACCGAGTATTTGTCGCCACACGCATCACGAAGGCCGCAGCGCGCGTCGGCTACTTTTTGTAACGCATGTGCCGTGATTGACCGAGAGCATGATTTCGTCGGCGGTCAGCTCAGGAGGAAAAAAGGCGCCGGGCGCTATTTAGAAGTTCTTAAGCGCTTCTCCTGGCGTGCTCTTTCGAGCGCCAGCTTGATGAGCCGATCGATCAGCCGGGAATAGCTTATGCCGCTCGCCTGCCACATCTTCGGGTACATGCTGATCTTGGTGAAGCCGGGAATCGTGTTAATCTCATTGACCACGACCCGCCCGTTGGCGCGCAGGAAAAAATCGACCCGAGCCATTCCTTCGCAGCACAGCACGCGGTAAGACCGCAAGGCGAGCGCGCGGATTTTTTTCACTACGGCCTTCGGCAGCCGCGCGGGAATTTCGAAACGCGCGCCTTTATCGTCGATGTATTTGGCGTCGTAAGAATAGAAGTCATGTTGGACGATGATTTCGCCCGGCAGTGAGACGATCGGTTTCTCGTTGCCAAGAACGGCGCACTCGATTTCGCGGCCCGGAACGAATTCCTCGATCACAATCTTGTTGTCGTAGCGAAAGGCGTCTTCGATCGCGCGCCTGAAATTGTCTCTGTGGGTGACCTTTGTAATGCCAACCGAAGAGCCGAGATTTGCCGGCTTGACGAATAACGGCAGGCCGAGGGCTTTTTTTACCTTCGCAAAACTGACCGTATTCGTATCGGCGCGTTGAAAGGCCAGGAACTTTGCGATGGGAATCCGGGCATCGCGCAGCAGCCGTTTCATCACGTCCTTATCCATGCCCACCGCGGATCCCAACACAGCCGCCCCGACGAAAGGGACATTGGCGAGCTTGAGCAAGCCTTGAATCGTGCCGTCTTCGCCAAAGGGTCCATGGAGCACTGGAAAGACGACGTCCACCGGCCCGAATGGCGCGCCCGCCGATGGCCGGACCATTGGAGTGCGGGTTTGCCCCGGCAGCACGGCGGTGGCATTCTTCAGGTCGCGGCATTCGACCTCGGACTGCGCCACACCGCTCAGCAAGCGCGCTCTAGCGTCGGTGAACCATCGCCCTTGTTTATCGATGCCAATGGCGACGACGTCATATTTGTTTTTGTCCATCGCCTCGTAGATGTTTCTTGCCGATATGAGGGAAATCTCATGTTCGGCGGATTTGCCGCCGAAGAGTAACGCGACTCGCAGTTTCTTTTTCATCGGTCTCGTCGAAAATGGACTGAAGATCGAAGACGGAAGGTTGAGAATCGATCATCAATCCTCGATCTTCCATTCTCGAAGTTCGCGGGGCGGCGGCAAGATGAGGGGATTAGGACTTCTTCGCTGCCGGCGGCGCTTGCTGCTCGATGACTTTGACCACTTTGCCGGGATAAGCTTGTTTCTCGAACTGCAAGACGAAGTATTTAGCTTTGATTGGGTCGCCTTTATTGTCGAACTCGATCGAGCCCGTTACCCCTTTGAAGTTTTTGATCTTGCGCACCGCGGTGGCGACCTCGGCGCGGTTGGGCTTCTTGCCGCCATTCGCTTTAATCCACTGTTCCATCGCCTTGATTCCGACCAGCGTCGCATCGTAGCCGTAGAGACCGAATGATTCGGTGTCTTTGCCGAAACGCTGCTTGTATTTCTTGGCAAAGGCGGCGGTTTCAGGGTAGGCATCGGGCGGCCCCGCCACGCTGGTATAGTAACTCCCTGTAACCGACGTCCCGGCGATTTTCGCCATCTCGGCCGAATCTAAACCGTCCGGTCCCATGAACTTGGCCTTGACGCCTTTTTCACGGAGTTGCTTAAGCAAAAGACCACCTTGGTGGTAAATGCCGCCGAAATACACGAGGTCAGGATTCTTGGCTTTGAGCGGGTTGATCATCGGCGAGAAGTTGGCGCGCTCTTCGGTGCCTTCAAAGCCCAAAACATTCATGCCGAGCTTCTTCGCTTCAATGCGAAAGGTTTCCGCCACGCCCTGGCCGTAGAGTGTCTTGTCGTGAATGATATAGACCGACTTGAGCTTGAGCTCCTGTGCCGCGAAGCGAGCGCCGACGGGACCTTGCACGTCGTCTCGGCCGCAAACGCGATTGACGTTCGGGTAGCCCCGGTCGGTGATTTCCGTCGCCGTGTTCGCCGGCGAGATCATCACCAGCATGGCGTCTTTATAAACTTCGGAGGAAGGAAGGGCGACGCCGGAGTTGAAGTGACCGACGATAACGAGAACGTCGGGATCGGCGACCATGTTTCTCGCGTTGGCGACGCCGACCTCCGGCTTGGCCTGGTCGTCTTGCGGGACCAAGACCAGCTCGTAGCCGAGATCTTTGAAGGCCTTGCTCGCTTCTTCCACCGCCAGTTGCGCGCCGAGTTTGATATGCTCGCCGAGGGCAGCCTGCTCGCCGGAGAGCGGCGCCTGCACCGCAATCTTGATCTTACCCTTCTGCGCCCAGGCGGTCGTCGGCGCGGCGGCAAGCAGGACCAATAACAAAGCTAATGACAATCGTTTTAGCACGGCGAATTGTCTCCTTTGGCTGGAATGGGCTCACGATAACAAATCGTCGTCGAAGGCGCTACCGGTCTCCGCTGATGGAAGAGGCCGACAATGGTTCACACCAAGCTGCGGAACCGTTTCATCGCCGCGATTAAGTCCTCAATCGAGCCGTCGGTAAAAATCATGAAGAAAATCTCGCTGACGCCGAGTTTTTTTACGGCGTCGATATCGCTTTTGACTTGGTCGAGCGAGCCGGTGAAGATCGCGCGATCAGCGCCGAGCAGTGCTGGTCTGAGTGAGAGGTTAGCGCCGACGACGACTGCGAGTGATTGAGGATCGCGTCCGGCATCTTTGGCCATCTGGCGCAGCTGCGCGATCATGGCCGCCATGGCATCTAGGGGTATACCTACGGGCATCCAGCCATTCGCCAAGGTCGCCGCCCGTTTGAGCGCCGCGGGCGCGTAGGCGGCAAGATAGATCGGTGGATGCGGTTTTTGCACGGGTTTGGCGCCGATGATCGAGCGCGGCACGGTAAAATACTTGCCGTGGAACTCCACCGGGTCTTCGGTCCGAATCTTCTTGAGTGCCGCTAGAAACTCATCGGCCCGTGCGCCGCGGGCCTTCGGATCCGCGCCCGCGGCTTCGAATTCGTCTGCCGACCAAGCCCAGACCGAACCCGGCACGTAGCCGTCCGTTCGACAGGATGTCGAGTGAGCTCAACCGTCGCGCGACGATCACTGGATTGTGGAAAGGAATATCGAGGACACTGGTGCCCAAACCGATGCGGCTCGTGGGCGCGGCGACGTAGGTTAACGCCTCGATCGGATCTAATACCCGCTTATAGAGGTCCGGTAGGGAGCCATCCGGTGTAACCGGATATTTTGTTCTCGGATTGACCGGATACAGCAGACGGTCGCCAACCCACAGTGCGTCATAGCCCAATCGTTCGGCTTCTTCGGCCGCCTGCACGAGATTGGCCGGCTGGGCTAAATGCCCCATGCTTGGAAGTGTCACTCCGATCCGCATGCGCGCCTCCCGTCGCTTCATTAAAATTAAATCAGACGAGCGCCTCTTGAGCTACCACCGCAAGAGAAATTTTTTGCGACCGGCGTAGCAGGGTAAGCTCGCAGCGCGCGCCGATGCGCGCATCGGTCAGAAGCTTGTGTAAATCATCGACGCTTCGCACCGCTGCATCGTCGAGGGCAACGATGACGTCGCCTTCCTGAAGACCGGCCCGCTCAGCGGGGCTTGGTTTTTCGACGGAGATGACCAGCACGCCGGTTTCCGCCTTGAGCTGTTGAGAGCGCACAACGAAGCGCGGGATCGTGACGTTTTGTCCGCCCATCCCGAGGTAGGCACGGCGAATTTTTCCGTTTTTGATCAGCTGGCCGGCGACGAATTTCGCTGTGTTGATGGCCACGGCAAAACAAATTCCCTGCGCCGGCAAAATGACCGCGGTATTGACGCCGATGACCTCGCCCAGCGAGTTGGCCAGTGGCCCACCGGAATTCCCCGGATTGAGCGCCGCGTCGGTCTGAATGACATTGTCAATCAGCCGCCCCGACTCGGAACGGAGCGAGCGACCCAACGCGCTGACCACACCGGCGGTGACGCTGTACTGGAAACCGAAAGGATTGCCGATCGCGATCGCGAGCTGGCCGACCCGAATCTTTTCGGAATCCCCGAGAGGCGTGGCGACCAGCCTGCCGGCGGAGATGCGGATGACCGCGACATCGGTGCCGGGGTCGTCGCCGACGATCGTCGCATCGAATCGACGCCCGTCGCTGAGGGTGACGGCGATCTTGTCTGCCCCGTGGACCACGTGGCTGTTGGTCAGGATAAAGCCGTCGGGAGTAAAGACGAAACCTGACCCGCTGCCGCGAGCTTCACGGCGTCCTCGGTTCGACATGCCGCGGGTTTGAGGCAGTGTTTTGGTTCCTTCGATGAAGACCACCGAAGGGCTGATTCTATCGGCGGATTGGACCACGGCCCGCGAATAGGCATCGAGCAACGACGTATCGCGCTCTGCACTCGGCGGATCGATCGGCTGAGGGGCCGGTCCGAAATCGTTGTTTAGGATTTTCTTTAAAGCCGGTGCTGTCATAATTCTTCTCGGTGGACAAAGTTAAGCATCGCTAGCCTTTCTGTTAAGTACGCACCCCCCGGTGCTATAGTATCGCTTGGGTAACCGGAGGAGACTGACGTGACGGCTAAAAAAACCAAGTGCCCGGCCGACTTTACACTGGCGATGATCGGCGGCCGCTGGAAGATCCCGCTGCTTTTTCATCTATCGAGCGGCGCCAAACGTTTTTCGGAGCTGTCGCGCGCTTTGACCGGAGTGTCGCAGAAAATGCTGACGCAACAGCTCAGGGAAATGGAACGGAACGGCCTCGTCGAAAGAAAAGTCTACGCGCAAGTCCCGCCTAAGGTCGAGTACGCCCTGACAGAGCTGGGAAAAAGTTTGCAACCCGTGGTCGACGCGATGTGCCAATGGGGCGAGGTGCACGGTGCGCCAACTTCAAGCCGGGAGGCGCCGTTATGATCATTAGCACCGGCGTCGATTTGGCCGAAGTGGATCGCATTCAGGCCGCGCTGGAAGATCCGCGCATCGGCCGGCGTTTCCGCGACCGGGTCTTCACCGAGAAAGAAATTGCCTACTGCGAAAAGAAGCGACGCGGCAAGTACGAAAGCTACGCGGGTCGGTTCGCCGCCAAAGAAGCGGTGATGAAAGCACTCGGGCGGGGCTGGGGCGCGAAGGTGCGCTGGCTCGATATCGAAGTCGTGCGCGCGCGCAGCGGTAAACCCGACATCGCCTTACACGATAAGACCGCCAGACTTGCCGACCAGTTGGGAATTCGCCGCTGGGCGCTATCGATCACGCATACGAAACAACACGGACTGGCTTACGTCATCGCGCAGGATGAATAAGGCAAAAGAAGAAGAATTTTTTGCCGCAAAGAACGCAAAGAATTAACGAAAAAATTTCTTTTTTGCGCCCTTTGCGTTCTTTGCGGCTAAATCCGATTGACACAATTCAATTGCGTTGACGTTTTTTGTCCGGCAGCAAGAACAAAGCTCCCAATGCCCAAATGCCGCAGACGGCGCCGGCAATTGTCCATATCGTTTTGTTGCGACCGCTATAGTTGGCGATCACCCAGCATAGAATGGCGTCGAGCAAATGCACCAATGCAGCGGTTCGCCATATCGAATCCGGGTCCATTTTAGGTTTGATAAAAAGGAGTCCAGAAAAGTATCCAATCAATTGGGAGAAATCCACGAGGGGCCCTTGACGCTTCCTTTAGACAGTTAATATACTCGGTCTCCGCGAAATTAGGAACATCGTGATGGCGGTAAAGACTATCGAATGGAAAGATGACCGAGTCATCATGCTCGATCAACGTCTGTTGCCGCAAAAAGAGGTGTACCGAGTCTGCCGCAATTATAACCAAGTCGCCAAGGCGATCCAGGACATGACCATTCGCGGTGCTCCGGCGATCGGGGTGGCGGCGGCGATGGGCGTGGCTTTGGGCGCGTTGAAGGCAACGCCCAAGACTTTTGATCGCGAATTCGAACGCATTCTTCTGACTCTGGGAAAGACCCGACCGACAGCGGTGAACTTGTTTTGGGCCTTGCAGAAAATGCGCAACGTCTACTCGGAACACCGTAGCCGCGGTGTGGAAATCGTCAAGCGGGCACTCAAAGCGGAGGCGCAAAAGATCTATACTGATGACATCGCGGCCAACAAGCAGCTCGGCAAACATGGCGCGACTCTTTTGCGCAACGCCAAGCGAATCATGACCCACTGCAATGCCGGCGCGTTGGCCACCGCGGGCTACGGCACGGCATTGGGGGTGCTGCGCGCGCTCAAGGAATCCGGCAAGGTGTTTGAAGTTTTTGTGAACGAAACGCGGCCGTTTCTGCAAGGTGCTAGACTGACGGCGTGGGAGCTCAAAAAAGAAAAAATCATGGCAACGCTGGTCACCGACAACATGGCGGGTTATTTGATGCAGAAGGGTAAGGTGGACGCCGTCGTCGTCGGCTGCGACCGTGTGGCGGCGAACGGCGATGTCGCGAATAAGATTGGCACCTACATCCTGGCAGTGCTGGCACGGCGTCATGGCATACCTTTCTACGTTGCCGGACCGACGTCTTCCATCGATGTCAATTGCCCATCCGGCAACGATATTCCGATCGAGCAGCGCGATCCCAAAGAAGTCTCGCATTTCCTTGGTAAGCTGGTCGCGCCGAAGGGGATCAATGTTTTCAATCCAGCGTTCGACGTAACGTCGCAGGAATTGATCTCGGCGATCATTACGGAGAAGGGAGTGATCAATCCTCCTTATCAACAGAATATTCGCACTCATGTCAGTCATTGAGAAAAGCACAGAGCTCGAAGCCTACTTCCACGACGCCGGCAAACCATTCGATCGCTGGCGCGTCGGCACGGAATACGAAAAAGTCGGTATCGACCGCAACACCGGGCAAGCGATCCCCTACTACGGCAAGCGCGGCGTCGAACACATTTTGCGCGAGCTGATCGACCGCTTCGGCTGGGAACCCGAGGAACAGGACGGCCACATCATCGCGCTCACGCGTGACAAGGCGCAGATTACCCTGGAGCCGGGCGGACAGATCGAGCTGAGCGGCGAGCCGTGCGACAACATCCACTGTACCTACGCAGAGTTCACGCAACACATTCGCGAGTTGTTGGAGGTGACGGAGCCCCTGGGGATCATTTTTCTCGGCCTCGGCATGCAGCCGGTGAGCCGGCTGGACCAGATCGAATGGGTACCGAAGCAGCGCTATCGAATCATGGCACCGTACATGCTCAAAGTCGGCAAACTCGGCCAACGCATGATGAAACAGACCGCCACCGTGCAGGCCAACATCGACTACGGCGACGAAAAGGACGCCATGGGCAAGTTCCGTACCGGCATGGGTCTGGCGCCGATTCTCATTGCCATGTTCGCCAATTCGCCGATCTGCGAGGGCCAGCTAAACGGCTACCGCAGCTTCCGCGAGCATATCTGGACCGACACTGACAGGAACCGTTCCGGGCTGCTGAAATTTGCTTTCTTGCCGGAGGTTTCTTTTGCCCATTATGTCGAATATGCCCTCGATGTGCCGATGTACTTCATCGTTCGTAACAAACATTACATCGATATGACCCACCTGACCTTCCGGCAGTTTCTCCAATACGGCCACAACGGCGAACGAGCGACGATCGAAGATTGGGGCGACCATCTGACGACGCTGTTTCCCGAGACCCGGATCAAACGCTACATTGAAATACGCTCGGTCGACAGCCAACCGCCGGATCTCATGCCGGCGCTGTCGGCGCTCGTCAAAGGCGCGTTTTACGACAGCGACTGTTTGCAGGCGGCATGGGATCTGGTGAAAGGATGGAGCTGGGACGAGCGGATGCAAGCCTATGTCGATTCGCACGTGGACGCGCTTGCAGCGCGGGTGCGACGCTATTCTCTGCTCGATCTTGCCAGAGAGTTATTGGCGATTGCCTGGGAAGGGTTGCGGCGGCAGAATCAAGTCAATGATGTCGGCGACGACGAGACGATTTACTTAAAGCCGCTGAAAAACCTCCTGGACGTAGGAAAATGCCCGGCGGATATCCTGCTCGAGAAGTGGGAAGGGGAACTACATCACGACATCAGAAGGCTCATTGCCTACACGGCCTATAAGTTGCCTTGAACCGCAGCGACCAGTCGCTGGTGATCCGATCGCGTCAATCGTTCCTTTAGCTCATCGTCCGAAACGCCGCTAAAGCTTTTCAACCGGCGCCGCTTGAGCTCAGTAATTCGGCGATAACTATTTTCCACCTGTGCGCGCACCGACGGATCTTGTTCAGCCTCGGAGCAAAGAAGCTCGAAAGCCCCAACCGCTCTAGACGGTTCGTGGCAAAAGAGCAACACGTCGACGCCGGCGCGGACCGCTAGCGCCACAGATTGCTCGAGTCCGTAGTTGTCGCTGATCGCTTTCATCTCCATATCGTCGCTGAAGATGAGGCCGTCATAGCCGAGACTGTGGCGCAGGAGTCCGGTGACGATTTTTTCGGATAGCGTAGCGGGAAGGTCGGGATCGAACGCCGGGTATAATACGTGCGCCGTCATCAACGACTCGATGTCACTGCGACAAGCGTGAACGAACGGCGGCAAATCCACGCTCATCAGGGCGTCGAGCGGCTTGTCGACGACCGAAAGATCGAAGTGTGAGTCTTTGTCGGTGTCGCCGTGGCCGGGAAAATGTTTGCCGCAAGGGATAATACCCCCTGCTCTCAGGCCACGCGTCCACACTGACGTCGCTGCGATCACGCGATTGGCATCGGCGCCGAAGGATCGGTCGCCAATGACCGGGTTTTGCGGATTCGAATGGACATCCAGTACCGGCGCAAAATTCAGGTTGATTCCCGCCAGTGCCAATTCCGCAGCGGCTGCATGACCCAGCTGATAAGCCACATTCGGGTCGTTTCGTTCACCGATGGTCGCCGCAGCGGGAAAATGGGTAAAAGGCGGCGGCAGGCGATGGACTCTGCCGCCTTCCTGGTCGATGGCGATAAACGGCGGCTCCGAAGCGCATTGCCAAAGGCTGCGACACAAAGACAGGATCTGCCGCGGCGCGCAACAGTTATGGCCGAACAGGATAAACCCGCCGAAGGAGCACTGTTCGAACGTCAAGCGTTCTTCACGGGTCAGGGCTTCGCCCTGGCAGCCGACCATAAACATTTGACCGATCTTTTGCTGCAATGTTTCCACCGCGCTTATTATAACAACCTGGACAACCTTCTGGCCAACGTGTAAATTCACAGCGTCGCATGGCGCGCGCAAAGTACATCGTGGTCGAGGGCCCCATCGGCGTGGGCAAGACCAGCTTGGCGAAGATTTTGGCCAACGAATTTCACGCCCGGACGGTATTCGAAAGGGTCGAAGATAACCCGTTTCTGCCGAAATTTTATAAATCCCGCGAGACGTACGCGTTCCAGAACCAAACCTTTTTTCTGCTCAACCGCTACCAGCAACAGATGGAGCTGGCCCAGCAAGATCTTTTTGATCAAGGTACGGTCGCGGATTATTTGTTTGCCAAGGACCAGATCTTCGCGACGTTAACTCTGAGCGCCGAGGAGCTGAATTTATACCAGCAAATTTACGCGCTTTTGAACGCTCGGATTGCCAAACCCGATCTCGTCGTCTATCTCCAGGCCCGTCCCGAGGTGCTTTACAAAAGGCTCAAAAAAAGGGATAAAAAATACGAGCGAAGCGTAACCTTCGAATACCTTACCGAGGTAGCTCAGGCGTACAACCAGTTCTTTTTTCACTATGATGAGACGCCTCTGCTGGTCGTCAATACTTCGGAGATTGATTTCGTCTCGAGCAGCAAGGATCTGGCTGACTTGATCAAGGAAATCAACAGCATGGGTTCGGGGACGCAGCATTACATACCGCTTGGATCCAGGTAGTCTGGACTGAGACGGATGCCGCGATGAAGAAGACGGCGGTAGGCAGCAGGCGGTAAGCAGGAGTTCATTGCATCTTGCCGTCTGCGCACCGTTGGCTTTGTAATGGCCTTCCGGATTTGTCCGGAGGGCTTTTTTATTCTCCTTCGCCGAATACCTCGCAGCTTGCTGCGAGGATGAAGGCGAGGAGAACCCTCCGTAGCCTTGGCGAAGGAGGGTGGAAGGGCTTCGGAGAATTTCGCAAAGATACCTCGGAGCTTTGCTCCGAGGAGCTTCATTTTTGGGAGGGTTGATCATGGGCGATAAGGTCACGGTACCGCATGTTGTTAAGATGAAGCAGCGCGGGGAAAAGATTACCTGCCTGACGGCGTACGATTACTCTTTTGCGCGGATCCTCGACGAAGCCGGCGTCGATATATTGCTGGTCGGCGATTCGGTCGGCTGTGTCGTCCAAGGCAACCACAATACGCTGGCCGTGACGATGGACGAGATGATCTATCACACCCGCGCCGTCGTGCGCGGGCGCAAACGGGCGCTGGTGATCGGCGACATGCCTTTTCTTTCGTACCAGGCGAGCAAAGAGCAAGCGCTACAAAATGCCGGAAGATTTCTTAAAGAGGCCGGCGCCGAAGCCGTGAAATTGGAAGGCGGCATGGCCGTAAAAGAAACGATTGCCGCCACGGTCAATGCCGGGATTCCGGTCATGGGGCATATCGGACTCACGCCGCAGTCCGTGCATCAGTTTGGCGGTTATAAAATTCAAGGGCGGGACAAGACGCGGCGAGAAATGGTGCTACGCGACGCGGTCGCGGTGGAAGAAGCGGGCGCATTCGCCGTCGTGTTGGAGGGCATGCCGCTTGATTTGGCCGAGGAGATTACCAAGCGACTGACGATTCCCACCATCGGCATTGGCGCCGGCGTGCACTGCGATGGACAGGTATTGGTGATCCATGACATGCTTGGCCTATTCGATGATTTCACGCCAAGGTTTGTCAAACGCTATGCCGACCTGAAAAAAACCATGACCGGCGCCGTAAAAGATTTTATCGGCGAAGTGAGAGAACAGAAGTTTCCCATGGAGGAGCACTCCTTTAAGTAAAAAAAATTGGGATGTTGGAGTCATGGAGTGTTGGAGTGATGGTCTCCGACAAAACCCAATACTCCAGTACTCCATCACTCCAGTTCTTTATGTTGATCATCGAACATATCTCGGATATGCGCCGCTGGAGCGAGGCCGAGCGGCGCCAAGGTCACCGCGTCGTGCTGGTCCCGACCATGGGTTTTTTGCACGAAGCGCATCTGTGTCTCGTGCGCGACGCCAAGAAACGCGGCGATCGCGTCGTCGTATCGATCTTCGTCAATCCGACGCAGTTCGGTCCGGATGAGGATTTTGCCGCCTATCCGCGGGACTTCGAGCGCGATCGGGCGCTGCTCGAAAAGGAGCTCGCCGACGTGGGTTTTCATCCGACCGTAGACGAGATGTATCCGCAGGGATCCCAGACGTTCGTGGAGGTCAAGCAACTCAGTCTGCCGCTCTGCGGCGCCGCGCGCCCCGGACATTTTCGCGGCGTCGCCACCGTCGTCGCCAAGCTGTTGAACATCGTGCGGCCGCATGCGGCGATTTTCGGTGAGAAGGATTATCAACAGCTGCAATTGATACGGCGCCTGGTGCGCGACCTCGACATGGATGTCGAAATCATCGGTCACCCGATCGTGCGTGAACCGAATGGTCTGGCGATGAGCTCGCGCAACGCCTATCTCGGAGCGGCCGAGCGGCAGGCGGCGGTTTGTCTGTCACGTTCGCTATGCAAGGCCGAGCGTTTGTTCAGACGCGGTGAGACTTCGGCGCAGGCGCTGATTCGGCTGGTTTCGGCGGAGTTCAAAAAGGAACCGCTCGCCGAAGTCGAGTACGTAAAGTTATGCGATGCCGAAACTCTGGACGACATCGAAAAGATTGACGAGCCGGCACTGCTCGCGTTGGCAGTCCGCATCGGCAGGGCGCGCTTGATCGATAATCGAGTGCTTACCCGTTAGGGAGGGTTGTGGTGGTGGCGGACGAGGTTCCTACTAAAGCCAAATCTCGCTGGAGTGACAGTCTACGGCGCTATTTTCTCGCCGGGCTGCTCGCCTTTCTGCCGCTGGCGATTACCCTTTGGTTTATTGGCTGGGTGATCGATTTATTGGATAGCGTGCTCGCCGTTTTACCCGACGCGCTTCACCCAAATTATTATCTGCCTTTTGCGATTCCCAAGCTCGGCGCGTTCGTCACGCTGCTTTTGATTCTCTTTCTCGGCGTCTTAACCAGCGGCGTCGCAACGCGGCGGTTCCTCGCGGCATGGGAAAGTCTTTTTATCCAAATCCCCGTGTTCCGCGGTGTCTATATTGCCGTGCAGAAGCTGGTGCAGACCTTTTTAGGGCAGTCCAATGCCCAACGGCAGGTTGTCATGATCGAATATCCGCGCGTCGGCATCTTCACGGTCGGCTTCGCCATGGGCCGCGCGTGGTCCCATCTGGAAGACAAGAAAAATGCCCAGCTCGTCAACGTTTTTGTTCCCACCACGCCAAACCCAACCTCCGGCTTCTATCTTCTTGTGCCGAGCAACGAAGTCACTCCGCTGAACATGACGATGGAAGAGGCGCTGAAATTGATCACCTCGAGCGGGCTGATCACGCCGCCGGACGACAAGAACAAAAATAATGGCAGCTAAGAAATCGACCGCAGCCGGCGAGCAGATCATCTGTGTCAACCGCCAGGCGCGCCATAACTATTTCATCGATGAGACTTACGAAGCGGGTCTAGTTCTGGTCGGCAGCGAGGTGAAGTCGCTGCGTGACGGCAAGGCCAATCTGACGGACAGCTACGCGCGCGTGCAAAAGGGCGAGGCCTTCCTGATCAACACGCATATCAGTCCGTACGCAGGAGCGAATCAGTTCAATCACGAGCCGACGCGCCCGCGCAAGCTCTTGCTACATGCGCGCGAAATCGAGCGGCTCACGGGTAAAACGAAGGAACGCGGCTTCACGCTGGTTCCGCTGAAGCTCTATTTCAAGAACGGCCGCGCCAAAGTCGAGTTGGGCCTCGCGCGCGGGAAAAAGCTCTACGACAAGCGCGAAACGCTCAGGCGCAAAGTCGCCGAGCGCGAAGTCGAGCGGTCGCTAAAATCGAGAAACTAAGTTCCTGGTTTCGGAATTCCGACTGTCGCTTTTGGTGGAGGCGGGGGGAATTGAACCCCCGTCCGAAGGTCTTCGGTCAAATATGACTACATGCTTAGCCGATGTTTTGATCTCGCTCTTTGAGCCCCCAACGGCTGGGTCTCGCAGAGCCATCCGGTTTGGATCTCAGCCTCATCCCCTCCGGCAGGAGAATCGGCCCATCCCACTGAATGACGTCTTATCCAACCCCGTGGGAGAAAGCCGGTAAGACGCTAACTGCGATTAGGCAGCTAGGGCGTATTCGAAATTGTCTGCGTTTAAGTTGCAGATCTGTTTGTTTAACGGGTGAACAGAACCCCGGCATGCCACTTTGACTTCCCACC
>DASYUV010000061.1:0-6037 GCA_036000865.1 Binatia bacterium
GCAGCCCAGCGCGCGCAACGTCACGTGCCCGATTCCATCGCCACGCTGCGCTACATACTGGCCCGCGCCATCGTGAAACAACTCGTTCGATGCCCATGCTGCAACGTGGTCAATCGACGTTAATGACACAGTAGTACTAGCTAGTCTAGCCTAGCCTAGGCTAGACTAGAAAACTTTTCAGTCTCGGGTTTCGATTTCGACTTTAGTGTTTTTGGCGGGCCGCTTCTAAAGCGATAGGTAGAAAGCATGAAATACAAAACCCTGTTGTTACTCTCGTTAGTCGCCCTAGCACTAATTCCATCGCCTGAAGATGCCTGGACTGCGGAAAAATCCGCTAAATTGCCGGCGGTGCGCATCGGCTATGTTTCACGCAGCATCCTGGATATGCCTTTTATCATCGCCCGAGACCGCGGTTATTTCCGCGAGGAGGGTTTGGAGCCTGAGCTTATTTTCATAAAAGCGGCTCAAACAATTCCGGCGATGCTGGCCGGTGGCATCGATTTCGGCACGGCGACAGGGACGGCTATCGCCGCCGCGATAAGTGGCATCGATGTGAGGGTTGTCTTCGCTATGAGCGACAAACCTTCCTTCGATCTAATCGCGCTGCCGAGCATCACGAACCTCCAACAAATGCGTGGCAAGAAACTCGGCATCACCGCGTTCGGCGCCCTGGCCGAAACTCTCGCTCGCGAGATTTTTCTCGCCAACAAGCTTCCGCAGGAGCAAGTTACCTTTATTCCTCTGGGCACGAGCGACGTGCTGTATGTGGCTTTGAAAGCTGGCACCATCGACGCCACTATGCTCCAGATCCCGCAGACCTTTCTCGCCGTGGATGAGGGATTTCGAAAGCTCGCCTCCGGCGCGGATTTTTACCGTGCCTTGCAAGGCGGCCTGACGACAACAAAGGCAACCACTTCCGAGCGGCCCGAGCTCGTCACCAAAACCATCCGCGCAACGCAACTGCGCTTGATTCGCAGCGACAAGAAATTCGCCATAGACTTCAGCAGAGGGCCCTATCTCGATTTGGGCAAAGATCGTGACCGGCACGCCGATCGCGTTTACGACGCCGCGCTGCAGTACTATCTGCAATCCGGCGTCGTAGATGAAAAACTGCAGCGAGAGATGATCGCCGTAGCCGCCCAGCGTGTCAAACCAAAGGAGTTGCCACCGCCCGAGCGCGTTTTCGATTTTAGCTTCGCGCAAAAAGTGGCTGACTCGATGAAATGATCGGCAAATTTTCTGGACCAAGATCGGAGAGCGTTCCGATTCCTTCCCCCGTCGGAGACTGTGTCGCAATCGCGAAATTGGCGAGGGGGTCATTCTGAACGAAGTGAAGAATCTCGACTTATCCATAGTTGTAAAAGGCGAGATCCTTCGGCTTCGCCTCAGGATGACAATACGACACAGCCTCACGACGTGGAAGGCGAGAATAGAGGGGCTGTGAAATTTAGTCCCTTCGCACTAATTGGATTAACCATCCTAGCATCGATCGCATCTCGCGGTGAAGAACTTTCGGCGGCGGACAAATCCGCTAAACTTGTTACCGTGCGCATCGGGTATGTTTCCCGCAGCATCCTCGACATGCCGTATATGATCGCCCGGGACAGAGGCTTGTTTCGCGAGGAGGGTTTGGAACCCGAGCTCGTTTTCGTGAGAGCCGGTCTGACGCCGCAAGTGCTGTTGGCCGGCGGCATCGATTTCGCGACAGCAACGGGGACGGGTATCAGCGCCGCGGTTAACGGCGCCGACGTCCGGCTAATCCTGGCTTTAACCGACCGTCCGTCGTTTGACCTGATTACGGTTCCGAACATTACCGGCATCCAACAACTACGGGGCAAGAAGATCGGCGTTTCGGGAGTCGGGTCGTTGGCGGAAATTCTCGCGCGCCAGATTTTGATAGCCAATCATGTCCCGCCGGAGCAAGTGACTTTTCTTCCGCTTGGAAGCAGCGATGTGACTTACATCGCTTTGAAAGCCGGCACCATTGACGCCACTATGCTTCAGATCCCGCAGAAATTTTTCGCGCTTGATGAGGGTTTTCATAAACTTGCCGCCGGCGCGGATGTCTACCGCGCCGTCATGGGCGGACTCACGACGACCAAGGCCACTCTCACCGAACGCGCCGATCTCGTCAGCAAAACGATCCGAGCGACGACACGCGCGGTTCGCCTCATTAGGAACGACAAGAAGTACGTAATCGACTTCATCAAAGGACCATATTTCGAATTGGGCAAGGAGAAGGAACGGTTCGCGGAACGAATTTACGATGCGACCGTACAACTATATCTACAATCCGCCACCGTGGATGAAAAGCTCCAGCGCGAGATGATTGCGATCGCGTCGCAGCGAATCAAACCGAAGGAACCGGTGCCGCCCGAGCGAGTGTTTGATTTTAGTATCGTTCAAAAGGTCGGGGAGTCGCTCCGCTAAGATCCTCATATTGGATTTATTTTGAACCTTGAACGACTTGAACGGAGCGAGGCGGTGGAACGACTGGAACGGTTCCAAACGTTCAAATAGTTCCAATTGTTCCAGTCGTTCCAGCCGTTGAGGAGGGGAATACATGAAGTATAGCACTGATCGAATTTTGACCACCCACGCCGGCGCGCTGCCGCAACCGCCGGATTTGAAGGAAATGCACAACGCCCAGGTCGCCGGCAAAACCGTCGACAAAGATGCCTTTACCAGACGGGTGCGCGACGCTGTCGCGGAAGTCGTCAAAAAACAACTAGCCTGCGGTCTGGACGTCATCAACGACGGTGAAGTGGGCAAATCAAATTTCTCGCGCTACGCGCGAGAGCGATTGAGTGGCTTTATCGAGCGTGAAGTGAAACCCGAAGACCGACCGTCGACGATCTACGCGCGCGATCTGGTGGAATTTGCCGACTATTTTGAAAATCGATCTTACCATCGCGGCGACAACCTCAGACGAGTCTTCTGCAACGCGCCGCTAAAGTATGTTGGGCACGAGTCTCTTAAATCGGAGATCGATGACTTCAAGGCCAGTCTTCAGGGCAACAAATACGAAGAGGCCTTTCTGCCCGCGATTGCGCCGGGCACCATAGAGCACTGGATGAAGAACGATTACTACCCGGATGACGAGGCGTATCTCGTTGCCATCGCCGACGCCATGCACGAGGAATACAATGCCATCGTCGACGCGGGCTTCCTCTTGCAGATCGATGATCCGGATTTACCCGATGGCTGGCAGTTTATGTCGAAGATGAACGTCGCTGAATATCGCAAGTACGCGGAGTTGCGCGTCGACGCGCTCAATCACGGATTACGCGATATTCCGGCTGACCGCGTGCGCTTTCATACCTGCTGGGGCAGCTACCATGGCCCGCATAAGTACGACATTCCGCTGCGCGACATCATCGATTTGATTTTAAAAGTGAAGGCCGACACTATCTCCATCGAAGCGGCCAACCCGCGCCACGAACATGAATGGCGCATCTGGGAAGAGAGAAAACTTCCCGCCGGCAAAGTTCTCGTGCCCGGTGTGGTCGGCCACGCCACCGACATCGTCGAACATCCGCAAGCGATCGCTGATCGTCTGGTGCGCTACGCCAAGGTGGTCGGACGAGAAAACGTCATGGCCGGTACTGATTGCGGCCTCGGTCCGCGCGTCGGGTCACCCCAGATCGCCTGGGCAAAGTTCGAAGCGATGGCCGAAGGCGCGCGTCTCGCGAGTAAAGAATTGTGGGGGCGGTAGGGAGGGCTGCAGGAGAATAGAGGATCGAGAATTGAGGATTGAGAATCGCGATTTTCGATCTTCGATCCTCGTTCTTTTCTGTTCACCTTGACAGCTAAGTGGCCGCATTACGATGGGGTTTTGAAACCGACGAGATTATTTATCATGGCTAACGGCTCCAAGATTGTGGTCGATCACGCGAGTAAGCTTTTCCTCGAAGGATCGGTTGTCGCCTTTCGCAATATTGATCTGCAAATCAGCAACCGAGAGGTTCTCTGCGTAGTCGGTCCGTCTGGCTGCGGCAAGACAACTTTGCTGCGCTGTATCGGTGGTCTCCTGCCGCCGAGCTCCGGACAAGTGCTGATCGACGGGCAAAAGGTTGACTCGCCACCCCTCGGCGTCGCTATAGTTTTCCAACATTTTGGCTTGTTACCTTGGAAATCCGTTGTCGACAATGTCGCTTTCGGACTTAAGATCGCTGGCGCGTCCCGAGACTTGATCGCTGAGCGCCTCGATCATTACATCCGGCTGGTCGGCTTGGCCGGTTTTGAAAATCATTATCCCTACCAGCTGAGCGGCGGCATGCAGCAGCGCGTGGGGTTAGCGCGCGCTCTCGCCATTGATCCTGAAATCCTGTTGATGGACGAGCCTTTCGCGTCGGTGGATGCTCAAACGCGGGAACTGCTTCAGGAGGAATTGCTTCAGCTGCACGAGCGCGAACGCAAGACGATGATTTTCATTACCCACTCGATCGACGAGGCGATTATCTTGGGCGACCGAGTGGCGGTAATGGGGTCTCGGCCCGGTCGCGTCAAAGAAATTTTATCGGTGAATTTTCCTCGACCGCGCGATCCGGCGGCGGTGCGAGCGGAGTCGCGCTACACCGAGCTTCGAAACCATATCTGGGAAGAACTGCGTCCATCTGTGGTGATGTGATGAGCCTTAGCAGAACCGAAGAGCAATCAGCAAACGCACCCGCGTCTTTTGCATACCAAGAGCTTGCCGCCGAGCAGCAAGCGGCGCGGCAAAAGGCCCGGGCTGTCCAGCGCCGCTGGACGACAGCTCAGATAGCGATTCGGATCATCTCCCTACTTATCGTGCTGAGCGCTTGGGAATATTTGGGCCGGCATATCAACCCCGTTTTGTTTACCTATCCGACGGCCGTGGGTAGCGCGGCTGTGAAAATGATCGCCAGCGGCGAGTTGTGGAAATATCTCTCCCAGAGCCTCATCGTGCTGTTTGCCGGTCTTGGTTTGGCGACGATCTTCGGTATCGCCTTGGGACTGATCATGGCGCGCTTCTGGGTCGTTGATGTCGCTTTGGATACCTACATTACCGCGCTCTATTCAATCCCATCGGTGGCACTCGTGCCGGTATTGGTCCTGTGGTTCGGCTTCGAAATCACCGCCAAGATTGCTGTGGTTTTTCTTTTTACCTTCTTTCCGATCGTCATCAACACCCATCAAGGCGTGAAGAACGTCGACAACCGTCTTACCGAGGTCGGCCGCGCTTTCCGCTGCAGCGAGAGACAGCTTTGGATTCATATCGTCTTGCCCGCGGCAGTGCCGTACATCGTGACCGGTCTAAGGCTCGCGATCGGCCGCGGCTTGATCGGCATGGTGCTCGCGGACCTCTACACAGCGATTACCGGTATCGGCTATTTGATTTCGCGCTACGCTAGCATCTATCGCACTGACGCGATGTTCGTACCGATCGCGACATTGGGGCTTCTCGGTATTACTTTGACCGGCTTGCTGCGTTTCGTTGAGAAGCGAGTAGCGCCCTGGATGCACCAACCGGACCAAGAGTGAGCAAACTAAGGAGGCAAGACATGACCAATGAAAATAATCGTAAGCGTCTTATTCTGGCGGTACGTGCTGCGTTGATAATGATCGCCGCTATGACCGGGATCAGTACCGAAGTCGGTACCGCCGCGGCTCAAGCCAAGGCTCCCTGCAAAGAGATGCGCAAAATAAAGATCGGCGTGTCGGTCGCGCCACCCAACGTGGTACACACACCGGTCTATGTCGCGCGCGATTTGGGAATCTTTAAAAGCCGGTGTATCGACGCCGAGATCGTCGAGTTCGAAGGTGGCTCATCGGCAGCCAATCTAGCGGCGGTAACCCAAGGCCAAGCGGTGGCCTCGATCAACGCCACCGCCATATCCCAGGGCCTTAAGGCAAAGCAGTTTTGGGGCATGGCGCCAAGATTGCCGCATGGATACATGGTGAGCGAGGAAATCAAAACCGCGGCGGACCTTAAAGGCAAGCGGCTTAGCGCCACCGGCGGCGGCGTGGGCGGCTTTAACTGGGTGATGGGCCGCGAGGTGCTCAAGACCGCCGG
>DASYUV010000062.1:0-11919 GCA_036000865.1 Binatia bacterium
TGATGTTCGGCGTCAGCTTCGGCTGTCTTGTTCCCATGCGCGGCGCCGTCGGCAGCATTATGTTCGGCACCCGGGCCATCGGAAAAATCTTGGGCCTTCTGCAGGGGGGACCCATTGCGGCAGGGGTCATCGGCCCCATGGTCATGGGCTTGATCTTCGACCTGCACGGGAACTACTCCGCCGCCATCTGGGGACTCATCATCATCAGCGCTCTCATGATACCGATGTCCCTGGCGATGGCCTCGCCCGCCGAGTTGGCCAAGCGCATTGGGCAGCAGCGGATCAACGATAAGGGTAGTTGTAGTTGACCTTCTTGATCGCAACGCTAGACGATCACGTTTTCAACTCTTAGAGCCCGTAAAAGCGCGCTGTGTTATCAACGAGCAGCTTTCGCTTGCTCTCCTCGCTGATATGGGAAGGTGCCAAGGGTCCGACTTCTACAACTCGACTATCATCCTAACGAGGCGATCGATCGGCTCCCGGTCAAACGCTATCCTGTGGCAGCGTTTGCACTGGAAAGAGCAAAGGCCCCATCCTGCTTGATTGAAATCTTTGTAACCAACAGCAATCCGGCACAACGCGCTTCACAGATTCCTCCCTCGCACGCACGTGCACGTCTCCTCCATTCGTCTTCTCCACTGCCCGCAAGGTATGGTAAACGAATAGCCAACGGCTTTTTCACTCTCGGCAAATCGGAGAGGGTTGCTTGCGATGAAAAAATTCAACCTCACAGTAACTTTTGTGCTTAGCGTTGTCCTCACACCGGGACTCTTCCTCGCGGCGTCAGAAGTCGTCATCGGTTACGCTAATATCAGCGCCCGGGTTAGCCCGCTTTGGATCGCGCAAGAAAAAGGATTGTTTGCCAAATTGGGCGTGAATGTTCAGCAAGTCTACATGCCCGGCTCCCCCGTTATGATCGCCAGTATGGCGAGCGGACAGGTGCATCTCGCCAACAGCGGCGGCACTGCGGCTCTCGGCGCGGCGGCCGGCGGTCTGGACCTGCGCGTCATCGGTACGTTTACAAGCCGTATCCCTTTCGATTTGGTCGTTAGACCGAACATCAAGAATCCCAAAGATTTGCGGGGCAAACGTATCGGCGCGCAAGTGATCGGCGGTACCATCTGGATGGCGGCGATGCTCGGACTGGAACATCTCGGGCTTGATTCTCGTCGCGACGACATCCAGGTCGTCGCTGCCGGTGATCAAACGATGCTCAGCCAAGCGTTGGAGAAGGGAACCGTAGACGCGACCGTCGTCGATAGCGCGTTCAGCAACGATTTAAGGCAGCGCGGTTTTCCGACCCTGGTAGAGCTCTCGAAAACCAACATTCCGTTCGTCAGCAACGGGATTATCGTGCGCGCGAGCTACCTGATCCAGCAACCGGATGCGGCGAGAAACGCCTTGAAGGCGTGGTTGGAAGGCGTCGCCTACGCACTGAGCCCGCGGATGAAACCCGCGGTGATCGAAACCATCACGCGGCGGCTAAAAGTGTCTAACCCAGCGCTTGCCGAGCAAGGCTACCAAGATCTGCTTCGCGCCACGGAGCGAAAACCTTATCCCTCCCTGGAAGGTCTTAGCAACGTGCAGCGTCTGATGAAACTGCGCAATCCCGCGGTGGCCGATCTTAAAGCCGAGAGTCTCATTGACGCAAAACTTATTCAGGAGCTCGATCGAAGCGGCTTCATCGACCAGCTTTACGGCGCTTACGGCGTAAAATAGCCGCGCCCCGATTTGCTGTTGTGCGGCGAATTTGCGGTCGTGCGAGGTGCAGACGCACGACCCGATCATGGGCTCGTTCTTCGTCGGATCTTTGATCACGCCCATCGGGTCTTCGCCTCGTTCAATGCGCGCCATGTTCTCTTCAAAGAGTTGCACCGGATAGTCCGGATGCGTCACTTCACGGGTGGAATTTGAAACTTCCACAAGACCACGCAGCGGCTCGTTTCATACGGCAAGCCAAGATTGTCTCATTGACAGGACTTTTCACAGGTGTTAATCGGGCCTCGAGTCATAGCGGTCTACCGGGAGGATCGCGGGGAAGAGAGTTGACGAAAGCCGGAGTTCTCATATTACGGGAGGGGCATATGAGACGCGACAAATCCAAGTCGGCGGTGTTTCTCCGAATCTTTCTTGGCGCGTTACTGCTCGATCTCTTCATCGTTAGAGCCGCTTTTCCGCAAACTTCTTTCTTCCAAGGGAAAACCGTTACCATCGTTGAGAGTAGCGCGGCCGGCGGCGTCGGGGACATGCGGACTAAAGCCCTTGTTCCTTTTCTCCAGAAGTATATCCCCGGAAATCCCACCATTGTGCTCCAGTACATGGACGGCGGCGGTGGCCGGAAGGCTGCAAACCATCTTTATAAATCGGTCCGTCCGGACGGCCTGACCATTGGCCGTATGTCGACCCCATTCGTGATGCACTCCATTCTCGGAGAGAGTGGGGTTCTCTATGACATCGATAAGGTGATCTATCTGGGAAGCAGCTATAGCGGCAGCCACCATGTCTTTTTAACCCGCAGGGAGGCGGGTCTCGACAATCCGGAGAAGCTCCGTGCGGCTTCAGGTATGAGAATCGGCGCCCAGTCGGTGGGGCACCTGATTTACATCTCCGGCCGAATGTTCACATATCTGATCGGCCTCAAACAACCCAAATTCGTCACCGGATACGGTGCACGAGAACTCGATGTCGCTATCGAGCAGGGTGAGATAGACGCCAGGTCAACCGTGGCGGACTCTATGCTGCATGAGAATCGTGAATGGGTCGATAAAGGTCTTATGGACTTCCATGGCCTTATCGAGATCCCGAAGGGGCGGAAACACACTCATCCCCGCTTTGCCAAACTCCCTGACATCGAGACCTTTGCCAGGTCGGACACAGACCGGAAACTTGTTGCGATGTACCGGACCTTCGTGGGCAGCGGAAACCCGTTTATCCTGCCTCCCGGTACGCCTAAAGACCGCGTCCAGATCGTGCAGGAAGCGATGCGCAAGACCTATAGAGACCCCGAGTTTTTCAAGGAATATACGAAACTCACAGGCCTAAAGGCCGAACCGCAAATGCCGGAGGAGCTGGAGCAAACGATCAAAGACATGCCCCGCGACCGGGAGGCCGTAGAGCTATTCAAAAAGCTCACCGGCCCCGACCCGTTGCCGCAAAGGTAAGGACCAGGTAGCAGTCTGCCGTTGGGGAGATAAGACGACTCTTTGCCATCTGTCTGAATCCCAAAGGCACCATGCAAGAGGAGCAATGAGGATCAGTCCGAGGGGAAATTGCGGTCCTGCGTGAGTATTTGACTTATGGCACGAGATGGCTCCAACGTTCGAACTACAATCAGTTAGATTCCGTCGCTCCCTACATAAACATTCCGACACTAAATCGTTGGCTCTCTCACGTGCCCAGTCCGACTCTCACGAGTTACGCGGCACATGGTTTAAGATTGACATCGGCTGGTCGCGCGGTCATACGTTAAATTCAAAATCCGATTCGGTTCGTAGTTAACTAACGTTGCGACAGAAGAATAATCTTGTAAGACGGAGGTTGTTTGGCGGTCTCCGGTTCGCATCAAAGGCAAGCCGATTACTCGCACGATAAGCGAGGATCGCGACGAGCGGTGAGTCTGGCGTACTTCGACACGAATGCTCTCGTCAAAAGTCTAACTAAGAAGTGGGTTCGTCGCGAATTCGTGAACTTTTTGAAGCTTACGAGATCCTTTCTTCTGCCATCACACTGATTGAGCTGTATTCAGCCGCTCCGCGCACGCATCGATAGGGCGAGAGCAACAGGCAGCACTGTATTCACACGCTCAACACCATTTACGTAGCTCCGGCCGTTGTCATTCAAGACTCTATCGTCACTCTGTTTCCTTTTATTACCGCCGATGAAAGACAGTTTACGGTGGCGCGCGATTGCAACCTTGAAACCATCGCCGTGACACACTGAATCTTTCCGGCTGTTGCACATCCAGACAGTTGTCTTTCTTGCACATTCTTACTGGACAGGTTAGCGTTAACAAATTCGACTCTGAGGCACATGGTTTCAATACATGAGCGCTGAACCCAACAAAGTTCTCTGTTCGATGGTCGGCGCCGCCCCCTTATCCTAAAAATTCAGTCGTTACCGGCAGCTAATGACATGTCGATTAATCAAGAAAGCGATCCTGCTGCCTATTGCGGGCTGTTACGCGGTCATCTGTCTTTTTTGCGTGCTGCATCGGTCATTCGCTTCTGCCGAATCGCACAGCGCTTCCAGCACAGGGCGCCGTCACAGATTTCGTTGATTATTGGGCGGCATCGCGTTTGCTGATAACTGGTAGGAACCCTTTCTCGTATGCCGAAGTTTTAGAGCTGCAGCGATCTGTGGGGTACGGCGAATCCAGCCCGATGTTGCTGTGGTATCCACCATGGACACTTTCATTCATTCTACCGTTTGGCGCTATGGACTTCCTGCTCAGCCATTTTATCTGGCTGACGCTGCACGTTTTCTTCCTACTGTTCTCGGCACAAAAAAGCTATGGGCGATTTATAGTACAACCGCACGAAAATCGTATTTGCCGTGGCTTGCCGTCTTCACGTTTATTCCAACCTGGATGGTTTTGATAATGGGAAATATTTCACCGCTCATCCTGCTAGGGATTGTTGGTTTTCTCCATTTTGAAAAGAAAAGCGAGCTCTTCTTGGCGGGCGTATCAACAGCCCTAATATCGGTCAAACCGCGTTTATTCTATCTGTTTTGGATCGGATTGATACTTTGGATATGGAAGCGACGTCGCTGGCCGGTTGCGTTTGGCGCCATGATTGCGGGCTCAATCGTTGCCGCAATACCGGCCATCATTGATCCTGCGGTTTACTCTCAATTTTTTGAGATGTATTCGAAATCCAGGCCGCACAACCCCCTTCGAGTTGCCGGCACCGAGCCTCGGCAGTTTACTAACGCTTTACATACCCCACAGCAATGTGTCGATTCAGTTCCTACCACCGCTTGTAGGAACGTTATGGTTTTTGTGGCATTGGCAGCGCCATAAGAACAATTGGAACTGGTCGGAACAAATACCGATTATGATGTTGGTATCTCTCACTCTGAGCGCGTACGCTTGGACCTACGATTATGTCATTCTACTTCTTGCTGTGATTCATGGTCTCGCGATTGTAAATCGGCAAGGTTCGCCATGGTATAAAAACGGGGTTGTGCTCTTATACGGAGGGATTAACGGGTGCTATTTAATCTCGAAACTCTCTGTCACGACTGATATTTATTATTTCTGGCTGGCTCCGGCATTTTTGTTAACGTATTTAGGACTCGGCGCTTTTTCGAGCTGGAGCACTTCGGCGACGCCTGATAGAGTTACTTGAAGCCGCTATTGCTCGATTAAGAAAGCTCAATAACGCGTGCGGATCGCTGCGGTCCGTTCTAATTTGCAGCCAGCGCATTTGTCAAAGTTAACAGGACGACTTCAAATCATGAGCACTGAACCCAGCAAAGTTATCTACTCGATGGTCGGCGTCAGCAAGTACTACGACAAGCGTGCCGTTCTCAAAGACATCTATCTCTCCTATTTCTACGGCGCCAAGATCGGCGTGATCGGGCTCAACGGATCGGGGAAATCGTCGCTCCTGCGCATCATGGCGGGCGTGGACAAGGAGATTAACGGCGAGGCGGTTCTCTCGCCGGGCTACACCGTCGGTTATCTGGAACAGGAACCGTTGATCGACGACTCGCGCACTGTGCGCGAAATTGTCGAAGAAGCCGTCCAAGAGACTGTCCATCTGCTGAAAGAGTTCGAAGAGATCAATGCCAAGTTCGCCGAACAGATGTCCGACGACGAAATGAACGCGCTGCTCGAGCGGCAGGGCGAGGTGCAGGAGAAGCTCGACCATCAGGATGCCTGGGATCTCGATGCGCGGTTGGAGATGGCCATGGATGCGCTACGCTGTCCGCCGCCAGACACGCCGGTGAAAATATTATCCGGCGGCGAACGTCGTCGAGTTGCGCTGTGCCGGTTGCTGTTGCAAAAGCCCGACATTCTTCTGCTCGACGAGCCAACCAATCACCTCGATGCGGAATCGGTCGCGTGGCTCGAACATCACCTGCAGAGTTATCCGGGCACGATCATCGCGGTGACCCACGATCGATATTTTCTTGACAACGCCGCAGGTTGGATCCTGGAGCTCGATCGTGGCCAGGGAATACCGTTCAAAGGCAACTACACGTCGTGGCTGGAACAAAAGCAGGAGCGCCTGCGACGGGAAGAAAAATCTGAAAGCGAGCGGCAGAAAACTCTGCAGCGCGAGCTCGAATGGATTCGCATGTCGCCCAAAGCACGTCGTGCCAAAGGCAAGGCGCGTATCACCGCGTATGAATCATTGCTCGATCAGGAGTCGCAAAAAAAGCGCGACGATTTGGAGATCCCCATTCCACCGGGGCCGCGTTTGGGCAACGTCGTGATCGAAGCGGAAGGAGTCAGCAAAGCCTACGGCGACCACCTGCTGATCGACGACATGACGTTCAAGCTCCCTCCCGGCGGCATCGTCGGCGTGATCGGTCCGAACGGCGCCGGTAAGACGACGTTGTTTCGCATGATTACGGCACAGGAGCAACCCGACAGCGGAACGATTCGAACGGGTGAAACGGTCGCGTTGGCGTACGTGGATCAGAGCCGTGCGCTCGATCCGGAGAAATCGATCTGGGAAGAAATCACGAGCGGCGCGGATTCATTGAAGCTCGGCGCCCGCCAGGTGAACTCGCGCGCGTACGTGGCGCGATTCAATTTTGCCGGCACGGATCAACAAAAAAAGGTCGGCATGTTGTCGGGCGGCGAACGCAATCGAGTCCATCTGGCGAAAATGTTGACAGAGGGTGCGAACGTCTTGTTGCTCGACGAGCCGACGAACGATTTGGATGTGAACACGCTACGCGCGCTCGAAGAGGCGTTGGAGAGCTTCGCCGGTTGCGCGGTCGTGATCTCTCACGATCGCTGGTTTCTGGATCGGATCGCGACGCATATCCTCGCCTTCGAAGGCGACAGCAAGGTTGTTTGGTTCGACGGCAACTATTCGGAATACGAGGCCGATCGAAAGAGTCGGCTGGGCGCTGCCGCGGAGCGGCCACATCGGATCAAGTATCGACAGTTGACGCGAGGGTGAAGCGGTTGTGCCCTTGCTGCAACGCAGCGAACTTTCGGTTAGGATCGTCCCGTAGAAGAAAAGTACCCTGAGCCCAAACTCCGCCATTTGGCTATTGCCCCAATATCTTTCGTATGCGCTCGACGACATCCTGGGGCTGATCAATGACATCGCGGGCGATCTTCGCTAACTCTTCGCCGGGCACGGGCGTGATATCCAATTTTTTCTGCTTCGCTTCCTCCAGCAACGCCGGGTCGCTCACGCTTTTCATGAAGGCTTCGCGCAACAACTGAGTGCGATCTGGGGGCGTTGCGGGCGAGGCCACTACGGGCCGGCCGAGCTCGCCGGAGCCCAGCATGACGATAGCCACCCGGCGTCCGAGGTCGGACGTTTTGAATTCATCCATGAGCTCGGTCAACAGCGGCGTGTCCGGCAACAGTGGATCCCGCTTGCGCCCGGTCTGCATCAGTATCCGGACAAAACCCTTTTTGCGCCAGGTATGATAAGGCTCGCGCTGGAAATAAGCCTGCGTGGTAAATGAGCGGCACACCACTTCATTACGCTCGGTGGCGAGATCGATCTCGGTGCCGCCGGCGTATCCGGTCACGATGGTGAATTTGGTACCTAAAGTCTCTTCGAGCATGCGGGGAATGTAGTGGCCGCTGGTTCCCGTCCCCGTGGCGCCGCACTTGGGTGGTTCGGTAGCCTTTCGGATATCTTGTATAGACTTGTAGGGCGCATCCGAGCGCATGTACAGCATGTGCTCGGATTTATCCATGCTGCCAATCCAGCTGAATTTCGGCCAGTCGAATTTAACTTCCTTGTTTCCCTGAAGCTGGTTGAAGTAATGCGCGGGATTAATAGAAGCCAGGGTCAAACCGTCCGGCTTGGCGACGCCGTAGACGTAATTGGCCGCCACCAATCCACCGGCCGCAGGCATATTCTGCACGATCACGGTCGGGTTGCCGGGCAGATACTTGCCGATATGAGCCGCGAGCAGCCGCGCATAGATATCATAGGCTGTACCCGCTGAGGAACCCACGAGAAATGTTACGGTCTTGCCCTGGTAAAAAGGCGCTTGCGCGTGCAGCTCGGACATCGAACCTATCAAAGCTAATGCTAAGAAAAGAACCCTTTTCATGATGACCTCCGTTACGGCGGACTTTCGGTCTTTCACCGAGAAGACATCAAGCGCCGCAATACTAAATCGAACCCTGCACAACCTCAAGGGGAAAACTTTACTTTGGGTCCCGTGCCCCTCCGAAGAAGTTGGAGACCCAGCATAATACCGACATTTCCACGTTTCCGGAATTCCGGAAACGTAGAGGTTGCTCTACGAGGTGGGATGGGGCAGGAAAAGCAGTGCCGTGATTTTGAGCGTCGTGAACGGTAGTGAAACCGACTGCCCGAAAAGACTTCCTCCTCCTGTTGCCCATACCTATCGCCTAATGCCTATTTCGATTCCGCCCTGCCCTCCCGGTAATAGTTGCTGACTTGCGCAATTGCGCAAACGTGACATGCTTAAGCAAAAACAAAAGACTCCCGACACCTTTTGTTTCCCTTTTGGCGGCACCAAGGCAACCGGCGTCGGCGAATCGGTGATGGGGTGAGAAGGGATTCAACTTTTCACGGAGCTTAAGACCGTTTTTCTCAACCTCGGGCAAAGCGGAACGGCTCATGATTCGTTAGGCAAGAAACGATGCGAGTTTGGAAGAGCCGCTGAAAAGAAAAAAATGGCGATCGTTAGATTGTTATACCGCGGGCTGCCGCCCCGGTTAAGCCGATTTCCGATTTGAAAGGTCGCCTACCGGCGGGCATTCACGGCAGTCCTAATTCAAGACACTGGTAGAGGACGGGTATGAATCCACAGCGAATCGTAATCATCGGAGCCGCCCTGGCCGGCGCGACCGCTGCGGTGACACTGCGGGACGAGGGTTTCGATGGTGAGATCCAGCTCATCGGCGCCGAGCGCCAGCTGCCGTACAACCGCCCACCGCTCTCCAAGGGCTACCTGCGCGGTGAGGAGCGCCTCGAGGACCAGCTGGTAAATCCGGCCGGCGTCTATGCCGAGAAGCGTATCGAGCTGAGGCTCGGAACGCGGGCCACGGCCATCGACGCCACGAAGAAACACGTGGAGGTGGAAGATGGCGAGCGGATCGCCTACGACCGGCTGCTCGTGGCAACCGGGGGGCGGAATCGGCCCATCTCGATACCCGGCGCGGAGCTGAACGGCGTGCTGCAGCTGCGGACAGTCGAGGAGTCAGACCGGATCCGGACCGCGGCGCAACGGGGGCGGCAGGCCGTTGTGGTCGGCCTAGGCTTCATCGGCTCCGAGGTGGCGGCTTCACTCCGCCAGCTCGGCGTCGAGGTGACCGCGCTGGCACCCGACCGGGCGCCGCTGGCCCGAGTCCTCGGTGGGGAGGTCGGCGAGGTGCTCGCCGCCATCCATCGCGAGAAGGGTGTGGAGCTGGTGCTCGGCGATTCCGTGGCAGCGTTCGAAGGCTCGGGCCGGGTGGAGCGCGTGCGAGCGACGAGCGGGCGGCTGATCGAGTGCGACTTCGTGGTGGCAGGAATCGGGATCGTCCCGAACACCGAGCTGCTGGCAGAGGCCGGCGCGCGGGTCGACAACGGCGTCCTCGTCGACGAACATTGCCGCACCTCGCTGCCCGACGTCTACGCCGCCGGCGACGTGACCAATCACCAGCATCCGATCTTCGGCCGTCTGCGCGTGGAGCACTGGAACAATGGCTTCCAGCAGGGAAAGGCCGCCGCCCGCGCGATGTTGGGCGGCACGCGGCCCTACGACTACCTCCACACGTTCTGGTCCGATCAATACGAGCACATGATCGAGTACGTCGGCTTCGCGAAGAGCTGGGACCGCCTCGTCTTCCGCGGCCGCCCTGAGACCCGCAAGTTCCTCGGCTTCTACGTGAAGGACGGGCTGGTGCGCGCCGCCGTTGGCATCAACAGGGGTGGCGATCCGGAGGATTCGAGGACGGATGGCGAGCTGAAGAGCGTGGTGTCGCTGATCCGCGACCGCCTCAAGGTCCAGCCCGCGTGGCTCGCAGACGAGGACGTCGATCTGCGCCGCTTGGTCGAGACCGGCTCCGCCACGGGCGGGAAGCGCTGAAGCGACGGGGGCTGAATCCCAAGCCAATAGGGTCACTCAGTCAACAACTCAGGCCTGACCCTAAATCTCCCAATTAAATCTGACGTGATCCACTTGCAAGAAATCGTCTCGCTTGATGCCGGACTGACCAAACCCGAAGGCTGCAATGACTTCCATCAATCTGCCGGCGTTATCCTGTTCCCGCGCGATAAAGATATCGATGTCGCCCGTGTAACGCGGGCGGCCGTGATAGGCCAGCGCCCAGGCGCCGACGATCACATACTTAACACCCTTCGTGTTCAGTAAGTGGATGAACTCGCGCAGATCGCTCGATAACCGCCGCATCGGGACTCTCGGGCATGATCAACTCAAGGAGTATTTGTAGTTTTTCGTTTCCGGACAGGGTGCGGTAATACTCATCATCGGCATGGGCGGCTTCATCAAAAGAATGGAATTTTCGGACGACTTTTTCCATAAACCGTGAACAGAATAACACACTCGTCCGACAATCTACAGCCTCATCCCGACTCTCGTAATCGAAGAAAGGTAAAAAGAGCTTCGCCTTTTTCCCACTGGGGCGGCTCTATTCCCGCCTAAGTCCTCACGCCTCTCGCCTCAAGCCTCTGCCACTTTTAATCTCATCATCTCCAGCGCGGCCCGGCCGCCCAGGCCGAACGGGTTTCCCATCGTCTCCTGCATCTCGAAGTGGTTGAACCCTTCGCCGACGATGAGCTCGACCGGCTTCCCCGCGGCTTTCACGGCAGCGGCGAAGTCGCGCGATTGGCGCTGGAACTCAGGCGATTCCAGCGTGCCGTAACCCACGATCAACGGCATATTGAGCTTGTCGAGGTGGCGCTGCGCGCTGAGCGCCTCCTCCGTCGCATCGTCGAAGTTGACGTACTGGCTCCGCTTCGAAAGCCGCACGGGCTTTAGATCGTACATGCCGCTCACAAGCAAAGCACCCTTGATGATGTCGGCCGGCAGGCCAAAGTCCTTGCGCCAGTCCGTGATCACGACAATGCCGCCAAGATGGCCGCCCGAGGAATGGCCCGATAAATAGAGGCGGCTCGGGTCGCCGCCGAAGCTCGCGGCATTCTTATAGACCCAGGCGACGGCGCGGCGCACCTGGTCGGCCATCGTCATAAGACTGCCGCCCGCGTCCTGCACCCAAACAAAGTCCGGCACGACGAAATGCGCGCCGCCGGCGAGATACATCTCGGCCATGTAGGCAGAGTCCTTGGCCACGCCGCCGCGCCACGCACCGCCGTGGATGAAAATATTAATCGGGGCGTTGGGTCGCTTGGTTTTGTAGATGTCGAGCTTTTCGATCTCGGTCGACCCGTAGGCCACGCGCTCGGCCACGCCGATCCGGGCGATCGCCCGCTCGCTCGCCAGGCGGCGGCGCTTCCCGACGTGCTCGCGGTTCGGCGCCCAGCAGCTCTGATCGTAAGCGTCGTCGAGCTCCTTCTGGTCCATGTCGAGCCAGACGCGCGGGCCCTTCACCGCGGGCCCGTCCCGCCCCGTCTCCGTGGCCGTTGAAGATTCGATCTCATTCATAGGTTTCTCTCCTTAATAGCCCTTAAGCCTTATCCAGAGTTGTTTGTAAAGAGCCGAGAGCCTTGCCGTGGCTGATTGGTCGCGATAAAAAATACAATCATGGCCCCATTCCCAGTCTCACCCGAAAAGGAAAGA
>DASYUV010000063.1:0-35898 GCA_036000865.1 Binatia bacterium
GTTGGCGCCGAAAATGGGCGTTGACTTTTCGTTTTCGGACGAGTTTCGCATCGACCACGCTTTCACCGTGCCGCTCAACTTCATTCGCCCGGAAATGGATCTGCCCATCGTTCCCATTTTTACCAATGTGATGGCCCCGCCGATTCCTCCGGCGCGGCGCTTCTATGAGCTCGGCAATGCGCTACGAAAAATGATCGCGGAGCTTCCCTCGGATAAACGCGTGGGTGTGCTGTCGAGCGGCCACCTCGCCATAGAGATCGGTGGACCGAAAGAAGGACGTTCTTCTTCAGACCCGGAATTTGACCGAAGGATGATGAATCTGGTCGGCAGCGGCGACGTGGAGACGGTGATCGAGGAAGCGACGTGGGATCGCATGATGGCATCCGGAAATGTGACTCCCGGGTTTTTGAATTTTGTGCTGCTTATGGGACTCGCAGACGGGAAACCGCCGAGCGTTTCGGGAGTTCGCTTTCCGAAATCCAAGGGGTCGGTCCCGTACATGGCCTGGGACGTCGAAGCGGGAGTGTTGCCATGAGCAAATATCAGGTAGACAAAGTGATGCGCGAGGTCATCCTGGACGTGAAGACTGCAAGCGCCTTCAAAGCGGATACGGAGAAATTTCTCCAAGGTCGTGACCTGACGGAGGAAGAAAGAACCGCGTTGATCGATGTTGACTACGCCACACTCTACCGGCTCGGAGCACATCCCTTTCTTCTCAATGGATTCACACGGTTGGTATGGAAAGGCGATAGGGCGGCGCTGAACGCCGAGTACAGAAAAAATATCGCGCCGTTCGGTTACCCGGATTTTTCGACGTAAAGGCGTTAAAGGGTTCAAATAGCCGGTCCGGTGGAATCTTAGACTTCAAAGCGTAGAGAGGGATTATGGCGAAGAAAGACAACAAAACAATTCAAGATCTGAAGCGGCGCCTGTTGGAAGCGATCCAAGTTCTGAGCGCGGAGGGAGTCCTCGACGGCTCTGGTCATTTGAGCGCGAAGATTCCCGGGACCGAAACTTTTATTATCAATCCGCGTTACGCAGGTGTACTCGCCGATCCGGCGGACCTCTGCGTCGTCGATTTTTCCGCAAAGCGCGTCGCTGGAACGGAGCCGATTCCTTTAGAGACCGTGATTCACAGCGTCATTTACAAATCACGCGCGGACGTCGGCAGTGTTCTCCACTGCCACCCTCGATTCAGCATTCTCGTAGGCCTGCAAGAATCCAGCCTTATCCCATTCAATCGCGACGCCAGGATGTTTGCCGATGGCGTGCCGGTTTTTCCCAACAGCGCCGGTATTAATTCCGAAAAGCTTGCTGCGCAGATGTTAGAGACAATGGGCGACCACTACGCGGTATTTCTCAAAGGTCACGGCATTGTCGTTTCAGAGCAGACCATCGAGGGCAACGCGGTATCCGCGATCCGGCTGGAAAGAGCGGCCCGTGATCAAATCTTGCTTTCATCCTTCAGCGAGCCCAAACCTCTCACGGATGGCGCGAGAGGTCGCATCAGATCTCGCATGGACCACCCCTACCGAATCTGGCCGTATCTCCTATACCAGCATGGGATTAGATCAAGGAAAGAAGTAAAGCGACTCACCCGCTCTATGATGAAGAATATCTGGCCGGACGAAGTGCGCTAAACTTTTCGATTATGACGCCGTGGATATCAACGCGGCCGGTTGGCAGCCGAAATCTTATTTGTTTCGCTAGTCCGGTCAAATCGCGTGAACTTCCCAGCGGCTCTCGCGCAGGTGCTGGCTTGGGTCAGCTACCATCCTCAAGGGTTTGTTGGTGTACGTCGTGAGACGGTTGGCACTGGGATGGGAGGTGCTGGTGTGGGAGATCCCAGCCTCAGCCATGGAACATTCACCCGCGTCAATCGGATAGGCGCCGTGCTCAGTCTCTTGGTCGACGGAGCCGCTGAATTGAAACCAGAATTCATCTTCATCGTAGCCTCGATGCGGCGCGGGTTGGCGACCCGGGTTGGCGTAGACTTGCTGGCGGAAAGTGGCGCTCTTCCATAACATTGCCGTACGGACCCCGCGGCCGTCCGTCACCATGTAGTCAAAGGGACGCACCTTAATTGGCCTCGGTCCGCTTTCCGCTCTGCCGACCATCCAGTCGTAGGTGCGCTCAAAGAGGAATGCCTCACCAGGAAGATTATCCCAGTGGGTGAGGTGCTCACGAATCTTTCCGTTGGCTGGCCGAGCATTCTGGGGCAATTGATCGGTAGGTTCACCATCGCCCAATCGTGACGCCGAAAATCGCGTTTCAGCCAGCGGACGATTGGGATCAAGCACCACCTGGATCGGCTCTTTGGGATAATATTCCATGCGCCGGCAGTGGGCACTGCCGATCGTGCGATGGGCGATCATCGCTGGAATATAGAGCATCTCACCGGGGCTCAGCTGATAGCGGCCAAAGCTGGTCTCGACCAAAGCGGTACCGGAAAATTGGAAAAGGATCGTTTCGTAATCGCCTGCGCGCTCGAAGATCGGTTGCGGGCCGGTGATGCTCGAACAGGCAATCCGCAGTTTCTCGCCGACGAAAAGAAGCTTATGAGCAACGCCGCCCTGCACCGGATCAAGATCCGGCAAGAGGTCGAAGGGTCTCAATTTGCGCCAATCTTGTCGCCCAGTACCTTCGACGATGTTGCCGACGAGGTCTTCGTTGGGGACGGGTTCCCAAATCTTATCTCCTTCTCTTCCCCACAGGTTGTAAAAGCATCTTTGCACGCCGGATGAATCCTGCGCCTTGTCGCGTAGTGTCTCCTCAGTCGCGTGCGTGTTGTCTTGCTCACTCGACGGTCGTGTCTTAGCCATCACTGCACCTCCCTTGGCGGGACCAGATTTTTAAATGAGAAGAAGTTTCGTCGCTCTAAGCCACATTCCTTCTCTAAACCTGGCGGCCCTCTGGAGTCAACAGCGGGTAGTGATTCAGTTAGAGTACGCTGAGAACCTTGCAGGTCGAGAAAGATTCCTCGCTTCCGCTCGGAATGACAACAAACTCATTGATCTGTCATCTCGAACGAAGTGAGAGATCTTGAGCTAACTGAACCACTACCCAACAGCGAATTCGCTTGACAGGATGACGGTAGCTTTCGTAAGAGATGCTAGCCTGGAATAGCCAGCCGCAATCACTCTATGACGGGGGAGATATGAAGATCAAAAAATCTTTGCTCAAGGGCAGCGCCGTCGTTTTTGGACTGATGCTGTCATTCGTCGCAGGGGAGATTGTGTTTGCCGCCTCCGTCGCGGATCCATTGATCGATGCTGCAAAAAAAGAGGGCAAGCTGGTGATCTACAGCACCAGTACCGTCGAGCCAGGGGAAAAATCCATCGGGCAGAAGATGAAAGAAGCATTTCCTTGGCTCGATATTGACGAGGTGCTGATGGCGAGCGGCAGTAAGCTCCTGGAGCGAATGCTGCTCGAGATCCAAGCAGGAAAGGTTCCCGACATCGCTCATATGGGAAGCGGCCAGATGGGACAGCTCAAAGACAAGGGCTTGCTACAAGTCTACCGCTCGCCTCAAGAGGATAATTTTGTCGGCGGTTTCAAAGTGCCCCATCGCATGTGGACGCCGGTGAGCTTTCGCACCGTTCACACCATTTACAATTCCAAAATCGTCAAACCTGACGCGCTCGCTTCAGGTTATGAAGCATTGCTCGATCCTAAATGGAAGGGCCAGGCTGGTGTCGATATCGGTGGAACGCTCTGGCAGTTCTGGACGGCCATGGAAATCCGTCGCGGCGAAGACAAGGCGCGCGATTTTATGCGGCGCTTCGGCAATAACGAAGCCAAGCCTTATTTCAGCAATAACCAGATTCGCAACCTGGTAGCCTCGGGGGAATTGACGTTCGGAGTCTACATCTACCTCAACAACATTATCTCCATGCAAAAGGAAGGCGCTCCTCTAGCCATTTGGAACGCCGACCCGGTGGGCTATTTCCCATCCGTGCATGGCATGGTGAAAAATGCGTCCCACGCCAACGCCGCAAAGCTCTACATGGAGTGGGCGCTGAGTAGGGAAACCCAAGAGTGGCTCGCGAAGCAAGAGGTCGTCGTGCCGGTGCGCAAGGATGTCGAGAACCCATACCCGCAGTATTTCAGGAATGTTCCGTTTGTCATCGCGGGTGCTGACGAGACCGATCCGCGACTCGAACGCCTGCGAGATGAATATAAGAAATACTTCCGCGTGCAGCCGCAGAAAAACTGATGCCGGTAGCCTGTTAGCAAGGATTATTCAGTTGTGACGGCGAATCGAGGGGCAAGCTTCCCGAGCGAGCCCAGATATGTGCGCCAAACTTTTCGATGCCCGTGTTGAATGAAAGAAAATTCGGTCGCTTGCCCTTGAGCTTTTCCTTGGCGGAGAGGGATCGGCGTTATGCCAAAGTGCGCGCGATGATGACCGAGCGCGGATTCGACGCCCTCATCGTCCCGTGTAATACGGGCCATAACGAAGCCTATCAAGCCGATGTTCGTTATCTCACCCAGGTCGGCGGTTTTGCCAATGAGGCCGCGCTGTTTTTTCCGGCCCAAGGTTTGCCCACCTGCTGGGTGCGCGCCGATTCACAACCCGCGGAGTGGTGGTTGGCAATGCAGGATTGGGTGAGCGATGTGCGCGGCTCCAATTGCGCGTGGAGCGACAATTTCGCCGCCTCGATCCGCGAGCGGGATTTAGAAAAGGCGTCCATCGGCGTCGTCGGCATCGGTGGCACGCCGCGCTCACCGGACGGATTGATGCTTTATGGAACCTTATCTCGTCTCCAACAGTGGTTTCCTCAGGCGCGCTTTGCCGATGCAACAGAGGCGATGGTGCAGTTGCGGCAGAACAAAAGCGAAGAAGAGATTGCCGCGCTGGAGCGGGCGACGGAGATAGCCGAGAAAAGCGTATTGGCGGCCGCCGCCAGCGCCAAGCCTGGGGTAAGCGAGCATGAGGTCTACTCCGAGATCGTCGGCTGCATGGTGCGCAACGGCGGTGAGCTACCGACTCTGGTTCTCTGGGGCGCGGGTTCATCGCCGTCCTGTATGAGCCGGGTGCCTCCGGTGCGGCCGCTTGCCATTGGCGACGTGATCATCAGCGAGATCGAGGCCAAGTGCGTCGGCTACATTGCCCAGGTCAGGCGCCCGATATTTGTCGGCAAGCCGTCGGCCGAATATACCGAGCTCCATAATGTCGCAGTGGAGTCTTTTCGTTTGGTGTTCGATCGGATACGCCCCGGAGCGACGTACGAATATGTGATCAGAGGCTACATCGACTTTGTCGAATCACGAGGGTATAAGGCTCTCGCCGTGCCGCTGCACGGACGGGGACTGGGCGAAGACTATCCAGTCATCCGCCTCACTGCGGAATCTTCCGGCTCTTTGCAACGGCAAATCGAACCGGGACAAGTGTTCATCGTCGGGCCGCGCATCGGCAGTCAGGATAGAAGTAAGATTCTCTCCTGGGGCGATACCGTCGCGGTTACTCAAACCGGGGTCAGACGCTTGGGCAAGCTCAATGACCAACCGATCATCGTTCCGGTTTGATCGTTGATTCGGAGAAACGGCTCACCTTACTCATTGAAGTTGATTTCTGTACCCCGTCCGAGTTCTTTAGCCCTCTCATGGAGCCGGTGAGCTAGGATGATATCGCCGAAACCGCCTTGGGACTCGCGGAAAACGTTGATTCCGGAGGGCCTGACTTTTTTTCCCGAGACGACTTCTCCCAGCTTGGGAATATCGCGCCAATGCAATTTCCCTGCGCTCAGGAGGCGGAGCAAAATATTATCAGTGCCCCGATCGGCGATGAAGCGCTCTTCCTGTTCGCGGCTTGCCACGACCACCAGCTGCGCGCGCAGATAAGTTTCCTCGTCGATCTCATGGCGGATTCCCGCCGTGCTCACGTGGGCGCCTTCTGCGAGCCAACTGCCGCGAATCACCGGTCCCTCGGCGCTGGTCGCAACGACCACGACCTCAGCTTGTCGTACGGCAGGCTCGAGGTCGCTGACGGGGTGCGCTTGAATGCTGAAGCGACGACTCGCCATCGAGCAAAAATTCCGGCGCGACTCATCCGTGCGGCTATGCACGAGAACGGTTTCGAATTTTCTCAAGCAGGCGATCGCTTCCAATGCTAGAGACGCGATACGGCCAGTGCCGACAATTACCATGCAGGCGGCATCGCTCTTGGCCAATCTATCGACCGCGAGACCGACAGTGGCGCCGACTCGATAGTAGCTGATCGGGTACGCCATGATGGCCAGAAGCCGCTCTTCGCGGGTGCTGTATAGCAGCAGCTGCGAACCTGCCTTCCCCATCCCAGCGCGCAGCCCAACCAGACGCAGCCCCGAGAGCGAGCCGGCGTTGACGCGGAGCTCGTAATCATCGTGGCCGACGACAAAAGGGGCCCACGCCTGGACGTTTCCATTCGCCTGCTCGAGAAAAACAGTCTCGATTAACTGGATCGCTTGGCGCATATCCAAAAGATCGGAGACCTCGTGCCGTTTTAAAAGAAGGGTCATGGAAGTCGCTCCGCGATTGTGGTTCTCGGCACAAGCGTACTTGGTCTGCGCGCGAGATTGCTGGTGCTCGTAGTGATCAGTGGCTGTTGTCGGCTTTTCAACGTCTTATGTCAGCTCCAAAATTACTTGACGTCTGGCGCCAAGTCGCTCACCGCCATGTTGGCGCACGACGACACAGTCGCCCCAACGGCCATAGTTCGGTTTGCCGTCAACGGCGGCGTCGGGCTTGATGATTACACAACAGCCTTCTTTGAGTTCCAGTGCCAAGACTTCGGGCGAGCGACTTCTCGGCGTCACAAGTGGGCCATCATCGCCCGTGCCCCGCCCGTGCATGGTCAAGTTTGCAACTCCTCGGCCGTTCATGCCGCGGACCGAGCCGGCGTCCAGCAATTCGCGCACGGTCACGCCGGGCTTCAAGGCAGCCAGGACGCGGTTGAAGGATTCCCACGCGAGCTGGTTTGCGTCTTTGAAATCCGCATGAGCCGGGCCGATGGAAAAAGCCTGATCGATTTGACCGATGTAACCACCCCAGCGCCCTTCGATCTCGCACAGCAAGACGTCACCGTTAGTGAAATTGCGGAAAGAGGGTTGCTCGAGGCGAGTATAGGTGTTTCCCAGTGGGCCGCTGATCCAGCCGAACATCACCGGCATCGAGCCGCCGGCGTGGGCGCTGGCGTAAAGCATATGGGCAAAGACATGCCGCTCCGCAACGCCATCGCGGGCATGTTTGACGACCGCCTGCAATGATCGCTCGGCGACCTCTACACCTCTTCTAATGAATTCGATCTCCTCGTCACTTTTTTGGTAGCGCGCGCGGGCGAGAATCTCTGTTACTGAGGCTACTCGGGCGCTGGGAAAAGCTCGTTTAATCATCTCGACGGATTGCCAGTTCGCTTCGCCCTCGGGCGCGCGCGTCCGCGCGAGCAAAGAACCTGTGAGCCCGGCGATGCCGATGCTGCCGCGGTCAAATCCCATCTCCTTCAAGCGGGCGATGACGACCTCGGCGCCGGCGCCGTAGCGCGCCGCGCGAATGTCGCTCAACCAGTTGGACGCCGGCGTTGCGCCGGCGCGGGTTTGCCAAGCGGTCACCTCGCCTTCGAGAGGAAAGACGACGGTGGTTTCCTCGCAGTTTTCGCCGAGCTGGGTGAGATAACGCGAGTCTTGCTGACCGCGGTCGCGCCGGTTGGTGTTGGGGAGGCAAATGATGACATGGATCCCGTCGCTCGCCATGAGATCCCGGACTGTCTGCCATCGTCGCTCTCGTTCAGCGATGGAAAAAACCGGCGTGCTCCACTCAGGTGTCCAGCGCTCGACCATCCGCTTCTCCTTGAACGCGGCATTCTAGGAAGCAGGCGGCGGACTTGTCAATCTTCCTCGATTCTAAGTTGACACGAATTTTTCAAAGTGTTTGGATCGTCAGGTCAGAGGCAGCCCTGGATGAAAACGAGCAATTTCCCACCGGCTCAAGTGGTTTTGCGCCAGCGCATCGTCGACCGTCTTGATCTTAAAGCAGTCGTTCTTATTGCCGTTGTCGCCGTGCTGATCTGGCAAGTCGCTGTGCCTCTGTTCATGCTCGTGTGGGGTAGCCTCAAGACCGTCAGCCCGGCGCGCGCGGGCTTTTGGTCGCTCGACTTCACACTCGATAACTTCTTCCGCGCTTACAGCGATCCGGTCTTCTGGGCTGCGACCAAGAATTCCCTCATCCTGGCCTCCGGCGCCTCGGCGCTTGCCTTCATCGGCGCGACATTTCTGGCTTGGGTGGTGGAGCGCACCAATACGCCGTTTAAAAACGTCATATTCGTTTTGGCCACGGCGCGCATGATCCTACCGGGGATTCTCATGACCGTGGCGTGGATTTTTCTCCTGAGTCCCAAGACCGGTTGGATCAATCACGCTCTCATGCTTCTGCCGGGTGTCGACCGACCGGTTTTTAACGTCTACACGATGTCGGGCATGATCTGGATCGCCGGTGTCGATTTGATCCCCACCAGTTTTATTCTCATGGCGTCGGCCCTGCGCTCCATCGATCCGTCACTCGAAGAAGCGGCCGGTGTCGCGGGCTCCGGCCCGCTCAGGGTTTTCCTCCGCGTCACCTTGCCACTGTTGCGGCCGGCAGTAGTCGCGATGCTGCTCTTGGCTTTTGCCCGCGGACTGGAAGTTTTCGAAGTGCCGGCTTTGGTTGGATACCCGAATGGCATCGATACCTACAGTACCGAGATCTATTACAAGACGAGCACGGATCCGGTGGATTACGGATTGACCGGCGCGTACGCGATCACCTTGCTCGCGGTCTCGCTCATCGGCGTCGCTCTTTATCTCCGCGCGACGCGCGCGGGAAAGCGCTTTATGACCGTTACGGGGAAAGGCTACCGTCCACGCGTCATCGATCTGGGCCGCTGGAGGTATGTCATCGCCGCGACCGCGATGACCTTGTTGGGTTTGACCATCGGCTTACCCTTGCTGGTGCTGGTATGGAATTCTTTGCTGCCGTTTCCTCAGCCACTCTCATGGCACGCGCTCGGGATGATGAGCCTCAAGCAATATAATTATGTCCTGTTTATCTATCCTCACACGCTGCTCTCGTTCTTTAACAGCACGCTGATCAGCAGCATGAGCGGGGTGATCATTGCGTTGCTCGTCGCGGTGATCTCCTGGATCGTGATCCGAACTAAAATTAGGGGTCGAGGATTGTTGGACTTTCTAGCTTTCGCTCCGCTGGCGGTGCCGGGCTTGGTTTTGGGACTCGCTTTTCTCTGGCTTTATCTGGCCGTGCCCTGGGGAACGCTCATCTACGGGAGCGTGTGGATTATCATGCTTGCCATGGTTACCAACTGGATGCCGTTCGGACTGCGGATGGTTTCCGCCAACATGTCTCAGATCCATGGCGAGTTGGAAGAGGCCTCCTATACGGCGGGCGCCTCTTGGTCGCGCACCTTTCGGCAAATTTTTTTACCCTTGCTGTCGCCCGGGCTCGTCGCCGCCTGGATTTGGGTGACGGTGCACGCCTTTCGTGACGTGAGCACTTCGCTGATGCTCTATACCAAAGAGAACCAAACTGTCGGCGTGCAGATCTTCAATATCTATGAGCGGGGAAGCTACAACGGCGTCGCGGCTCTAGGGGTGATCCTGGTCATCGTGCTGTCGGTTCTGGTCGTGATCGCTCAACAACTGAGCCGACGTTTCGGTGTGCGGGGATGAAGCGGTGATCACGGTCTCGGACTTAGGCAAGGACTTTGTCAGTGAAGAGGGGCTGGTTCACGCCGTCGACGGCATCTCATTCCAGGTTCCAACGGGTAAATTGACGACGCTTCTCGGCCCGAGCGGCTGCGGCAAGACGACGACCTTGCGCTGTCTCGCCGGACTCGAGCGTCCCGATCGCGGCGAGATCATTATTCGCGATAGATTGGTAGTTTCCACGGCGCGAGGAATTTTTATTCCGGTGCACAAGCGAAAAATCGGCATGGTGTTTCAGTCCTACGCCATCTGGCCCCATATGACGGTCATGGAAAATGTGTGCTATCCCTTGGGGGAGATGCGGTTGAACGCACAGGAAAAGCTCGAACGCGGAAAGGCCGCCTTGAGCTTGGTCGGGCTCGAAGGTCTGGAGAACCGGCTGTCACCCAACCTCAGCGGCGGGCAGCAGCAACGCGTGGCTCTGGCGCGCGCGCTGGTCGGTGAGCCTGAGATTCTTCTCTTGGATGAACCGCTCAGCAACTTGGACGCAAAGCTGCGCGAGAGCATGCGCAGCGAGCTCCGCGCATTGCAACAAAGGCTGGGCATTACGACCGTCTACGTCACCCATGATCAAACCGAAGCGCTGTCCATGTCAGACTTCGTCTGTGTGATGAGCCATGGTAAAATCGTCGAGCAGGGAACGCCGCGGGAACTCTATGAAATGCCCAAGAGCCGCTTCGTGGCGGAATTCTTGGGCATGACAAACTTTATCAGTCGCTGTCCGCATGGTTGTAAGATCGTCGTCGATGACGGCCGCGGCGAAAGTTTTCTCTCTATTCGGCCTGAAGATATCGAGGTTAGGCAACTCACCGACGCAGCGCAAAATGCATCATGGCGCGGCGAAGTGACGCGCGCGCTGTTTATGGGCAGTCACACGCACTGCGAGATTAAAGTAGAGGATCAGCTGCTAAAAGCCATTGTTCATCATTCGCTTCCGTTGACAGTTGGAGACGAGGTTCTGGTCACTTGGAATCCGCGTTTATGCTCGACGGTGACCTCTAACGAAGATGGTTCCGCCGGCTCGGCCAAGCAGACCAAGCCGTGATAGATGGAGTTGTGTGCCATGATCGGACAAAGAGGCGATGGCCTTCCTTTCACCTTCTCATTGACCGAGCGCGATCGGCGCTACCGCCAGGTGCGCGCGCAGATGGCCGCGTTGGGATTCGACGCACTGATCATTCCCTGCAACACCGGTCATAATGAGGCCTATCAGGCGGATGTCAGGTATCTGACCCAGGTCGGAGGATTCGCGACCGAAGTGGCCCTCTTCTTCCCCAGCCAGGGAGAGCCGACCTGCTTTCTACGCGGCGACAAACAAAGAACCGATTGGTGGTGTGGGGTGCAGGATTGGGTACAGGATATCCGCCCCTCCGACTGTGCTTGGAGCGAAGGGTTCGCCGCCGTAATTCGAGAAAGGGGTATGGACTCCGCGCGTATGGGTGTGGTCGGGATCGGCGGCACGTACCGTTCGCCGGATGGCCTCATTCTTCACGGCACCCTCGCGCATTTGCAGGGTGCATTTCCGCAAGCGAAGTTTCTCAACGCGACAGAAATGATGTTGGACATACGGCTGATCAAGAGCGAAGAGGAAATTGCCGCGCTGCAAAGGGCGACGGAGATTGCCGAAATCAGTATCAACGCCGCTGCTGACGCGGCGCGACCAGGGCAGCGTGAAAACCAAGTGTACGCTGAGATGGTTGCCGCCATGGTCAAAGAAGGCGGCGAGCTGCCGACGATGATTCTTTGGCGCGCCGGTCCTTCGCCGACGCGCCCGGACCGCTATCCGCCGCAGCGTCAACTGGCTGCGGGAGATGTGATCGTCAATGAGGTTGAAGCCAAATGCGCAGGTTATATGGCGCAGGTTAGGCGCCCGATATTTGTCGGCAAGCCTTCGGCGGAGTATGAACAGCTCCATGAATTGGCCGTGGAGTCGTTCCATCTCATGTACAACCGCATGCGTCCGGGTGCGACCTATGGCTACGTCGTGAAGGCTTACACCGATCTGATCGAAGACTGGGGTTATCGGGCCTCGGGCGTGCCGCTGCACGGTGTCGGTTTGGGCGAAGATTTGCCGACCGTGAATCTAGGCAAAGGATTTTCGAGTGATCTTTCTGACACTGAGATGAAAACCGGCCAAGCCTATATCCTCGGACCGCGCGTGGCTTCACCGGATGGGAGTAAAATGCTTGCCTGGGGTGATGCCGTCGTGATTACGGAGCGGGGCGTCAAGCGTCTTGGCAAGGGTAGAGGCGAACCGATCATCGCCGGATGACGAGACTCAGAATTCATGAAGGAGGAGAATCTATGTCTTGCCTGACGCAACTAGACCACACCGGAGTGCTGGTCAGCGACTTCGAGCGCTCTAAAAAATTCTATATGGATTTTCTTGGCATGGAGCTGCGCCGGGACAGCTCCGATCTCGATCCAGCGATCGGCACGCCGAATGTCCAGGTGAAATCCGGCGATTGTGTATTGTTCATGTTTCGCAATCTCAAGCCCGGAGAGAGTAAAGATATTCGCCCCGGGCCCGCGCCGCACTTCGAATTCACCGTTAGCGATCCGGATGCGGCGGTGCGGTACCTGTCCCAGTCTGGTTTTGCGCACGATGGCCCGGTAGCGACGCCCGCCGGCTATCAGAGAATTTATTTTCGCGATCCGGACGACAATATCCTATCATTTTCCATGAAAGCCGCGGGCGCGGGAAATGGTAAGGGAATTGATATTACCGGCTTTGGCGCGATTAATCTCCCCGCGGCCGACCTAGAGGACACAACTAAGTTCTACGTAGACGTGTTGGGCATGGAAGTTTGCGAGGATCGCATGGATCTCAACACCAACGACTCGCGCCAAGAATTTCGCCCCTACCGGTTGCTGAAAAGCGAACGAACAGCGATTGCTCTTTGTCCGGTGTGGAAGGCCGGAGACTACGAGCGCATCTGCCGTGACGGTCAGCCGCTGGCTTTGAGTCCGCGCTCCCGCACGCGGGTTTTGCATTTTGCCTTTAGATCAAAGGACCGCGAGGCGATGCTCAAGAAATTCGATGCGATGAAATTCCCCTACGAAGTATACGAAGGCCGGGGAAAATCCGGATATGAGGTGTATCTTCATGATCCGTCCGGATTTCGGATCGAAATTGTCGGGCACTAGCGTGCGCCAGCAAAACGTTTTTTCGTTCACGGCGAGCCGATCAATGGCTTGCCATTAGTGTAGTTAAAGTTCGTTCTGCGTTGGAGTCAGAAGAGGTTCCTTAGGGACGTTACTTCTCCGTGTTTTGGTTGGGAAAACGCTCCTGGCGAAATTGGGAGTCCTTAAATGCGCGTCGTAACGGTCCTGCGTGACCACGTTCTTCGATCCGAGCTTCTATATTGAATTGCCTCGGCGACCAGCGCTCTTTAAGATTGCCGTGAAAATCCAACCCGGTCGGGTCTGAAATTGGCGTCAATCGGCGCAATCCGAGTTGCGTGGGCGAATTTCCAAGGGTCCAAACTTCCAATTTCGTAGAGACTCGGCTGGCAAAAACTACCTACTTGCTTTCACCTCAAGTCGGGACTATATCCATGACCAAATCACTCCATGGCTAGTACATATTCGTACCGCTGCAAGGTCGGCGGTCAAACAGAATGGTAAATTTCGCCATGCGAAAATTATTGACGTCTGTTGCTGTATTCGTCGGGGCGTTTGCCTGCATTTGGGATGCAGCAGCGCGGAGTTCCACCCTGCCGTTTGATGAGAAGGATGTTGCTGCTTTTTACAAGGGAAAAACGGTTCGGATCATCGTTGGTTTTCCGGCAGGGGGAGGATACGATTCCTACTCACGAGTGATCGGTCGGCACTTAGGCAAACATATTCCCGGAAACCCAACTGTTATTGTCGATAATATGCCGGGAGCAGGCAGCATCGTCGCTGCCAATCACATATTCAATGTCGGACCGAAAGACGGAACTACTATTGGAAACGTCGCCGGCCCGATTATTTTAGAGCAGCTATTCGGCAATCCCGGTGTCCAATTCGATATGGCAAAATTTCGCTAGCTAGCCGTTCCAGTGCCGGAAGTGTATTTGATGCTCGTTAACCGACGATCTGGCATCACGAAACTAGAAGAGTTACTGGGAGCCAAGCCGCGACAGGCTACTTTTGGAGGCATTCCCAATAACACTATTGAGCACGCGCCGTTGCTCATGCGCGACGTAGTCGGAGCCAACATCAAGGTCGTCTCAGGTTACAAAGGGAGCGCGGATATTCGTCTAGCGATGGATAGCGGCGAAGTGGACGGATTCTTCAACACCTGGACGTCGGCTAAAATTTCCGCCCTTGAGCTTATCAAAAATGGCGAGTGGGTAATCCTCGCTCAACTGGCAGACACGCCGTTGCCCGATCTCCCATTTAGTAAGGTTCCCACCATTGGTGCGATCGCGAAGAATGAAGAACAGCGGGAGCTGCTGCGCCTGGGCGCCGCGGTTCCCAGTCAATTCGCCAAAATGTACCTGATCTCGCCGGGAGTCCCGCCGAAGCGCGCGGCGGCGTTAGAGTCGGCGTTCATGAAAACGTTTCAAGATCGAGATTTCCTGAAAGATGCGGAAAAGGGAAAGATTGAGACCGACCCGTTATCGGGCGCCAAGACAAGCGCGCTGGTCTCCCAGTCTCTTGCTATGTCAGGCGGTCTCAAGACAAGATTGAAGAGCATCCTTCACGGGCAGAGATGATATCGACCGGTTCCGCGACTTGGTGAGGGTGTTGTAAGAATAGACGGCTCAACTAAGAAACCGACATAAGTAAATATTTGTCTGCGAGCTGCGCCGTGTCCATAATTTGTCCCCAATGTCAGACTCAAAACCGCGACCCAGCGCTTTTCTGCGACGAATGTGGCGTGCGGCTCGAAGCGGCGTGCCCTAATTGCGGCGAGGCCAATCGGCGGACGGCCAGTTTCTGCCGCAATTGCGGCCAGTCGATCAATCAAACTGCGACAAGTACTCCGGCTCCAACCGGAGGAGCACCCACCCCGGACACGTACGTACCCAAGCACCTGGCGGAAAAGATCCTGGCCTCTCGGCATACCCTTGAAGGAGAACGAAAGCAGGTCACGGTTCTTTTCGCAGACATACGAGGTTCGACCAGCTTGCTCGAAGGCCTCGATCCCGAAGAGGGGCAGAAGATCATCGATCCGGTGCTGCGCGTCATGATGGAAGCCGTCCATCGCTATGAAGGAACCGTCAACCAGGTGTTGGGTGATGGGATCATGGCTCTCTTTGGCGCGCCGGTGGCTCATGAGGACCACGCGCTGCGTGCATGCTACGCAGCATTGGCGATGCAGGACGAGATGCGGCTTTACCGCAAAATGATTGGCCAGTCCGAAGAGTCGGGATTGCACATTGGCATCGGATTGAATTCTGGTGAGGTCGTCGTTCGCTCGATCGATAACGATCTTAATATCGACTACTCAGCTTTAGGTCACACGACCCATTTGGCCGCACGGATGCAAGAACTTGCCGGACCAGGTGTAAGTCTCATGTCCGCCAATACGTTGCGGCAAGTCGAAGGCTTTATCCAAGTCAGGTCTCTCGGCACCGTGCAGGTGAAGGGCGTTTCCCGAGCGGTTGACGCTTACGAGCTGATCGGCGCTACTTCGGCGCGGACACGCCTACAGGCGGGCGCCGCCCGAGGATTGACGCCTTTGGTTGGGCGTCGAACAGAAATTGAGGTTTTCAAGAAGCTCGTGGAGGAAACAGCAGCCGGGAAGGGCCAAATCTTGGCAATGGTCGGCGAGCCAGGCATGGGGAAATCGCGCTTGGTTCATGAATTTACTCGGCATCAGTTACCCCCAGGTTGGCTTGTGCTCGAGGGCGCATCAGTTTCCTATGGTAAGGCAACGCCCTATCTCCCGTTGATTGAAATGTTGCGCGGTTATTTCCAAATTGCCGACGGAGAGGGCAGCGAGAACATTCGAAACCAAGTAGTAATGCATCTTTTGGAACTGGACAGTAGGCTCAAAGATGCTATTCCGCCGATTTTTTCTTTGCTTGGCGCGTTACCCGAGGAAAAAGATACTGGCACGAACCGCGAGCCTTACTGGCATGAGCAGCTGCAAGATATCGGCGAGATGATAAGGCGCTTCAACTCGATGGATCCGCAGCAGCGCCGCCGTACCACTTTGGAGGCGCTCAAGCGGATTTGTGTCAGGGAAAGCCATAGACAAAATCTGATGTTGGTCTTCGAAGACTTACACTGGATCGATCATGAAGCCCAAGCGTTTCTTGATGGGGTAGTGGATAGTCTTCCACTGGCCCGCATAATGCTACTCGTCAATTATCGGCCCGAGTACAACCATGGTTGGTCAGAAAAGAGTTATTATTCTCAAATTCGTGTTGATCCCCTCCAGACGAGTAACGCGGAAGAATTGTTGTCAAAACTGCTCGGAACTAATCCAGACCTCGCGCCGCTTCAACAGCTATTGATCAAGCGCACGGAAGGAAATCCTTTCTTTGCCGAAGAGAGCGTGCGCTCCCTTGTCGAAACTGGGGTCTTGAGCGGCGAAAAAGGGGCTTACCGGCCGGCTCTGAAAATTGATGATCTTGTGATTCCGAGCACAGTGCAAAATGTCGTGGCGGATCGTATCGATCGATTGCCGATCGATGAGAAACACTTGCTTCAAACCGCCGCTGTCATCGGTGTTGCTCTTCCTTTTACATTACTGCGTGCCGTTACCGAGCTCTCCGATGAAAGTTTGAAAATCTGCCTAAGTCATCTTCAGGCCGCGGAATTTCTCTACGAGACCAGCCTATTCCCCGACCTGGAATATACTTTCAAGCATGCGCTGGTTAATGAGGTCGCCTATGGCACGCTCTTGCACGAGCGTCGCAGATGGCTGCATTCGCAGGTGGTGACGGCGTTGGAACAAATCAAGGGAAGTGTTTCGCACGACCATCTGGAGAAACTTGCGCACCACGCGTTCCACGGCGAGCTTTGGGATAAGGCGGTGGATTACTTGGGACAAGCCGCAAGCAAGGCCGCGGCGCGCTCCGCTAACCGAGCAGCCGCGGATTTTTACTACAGCTCACTGGCGGCGTTACAACACCTGCCGCAGGACGGTGACGCGTTGCGGCGCGCCGTGGATGTTAGATTGGAACTTCGCAACCCGCTTTTTCTTCTCGGCCAATTTGAAGAACTCCACCGAAGCTTGCGAGAAGCCGAAGCGATCGCCGAGAGAATAGGCGATCATAAACGGCTGGGACGAGTGCTCAATTTTTTGGTTGGCTATTACGGGGTTGTCGGCGCTCATGACCGCTCCATCGAGGCCGGGACGCGCGCTCTGCGAATTAACCGAGACGATATGGAGCTGAATACCGTGACCCATTATTACATGGGGGTAGCCTTCCATCACACGGGGCAATACGAGCAATCGATTACGATGCTCAATCGGGCTCTCTCGGTTGTGAAAGACCAACGCTTCAAACATGAGCGGTTTGGCACCGCCACTGTCATCTCGGTGATCTGTCGCAGTTGGTTGACTCAATGCTTCGCGCAACTGGGTGAGTTCAAAGACGGGATTCCTATCGCCGAGACCGGCATTCGAATCGCCGAAGAGAGCGAGCATGCGTACAGCCTCGCCTACGCGTACTGTAGCTTGGGATTTTTATTCCTCGTCAAAGGCGATTTAGAACTCGCGATCAGCGCATTGGAAAGAAGCCAAAAAATCTGCGGATCGAGCGAGATTCGGGTGCTGACGACCCAAGTTGGCTCGAATTTAGGTTACGCCTATGCTCTCGCAGGACGTATTGGCGACGCTATTCCATTGATGGAAAAAGCCGAGGAGCAATCGGAGTTGATTGGTCGTAAAGCGGGGTGGGCGTTGCGGCTTACCTGGCTGGGCCATGCGAGTTTGCTAGAGCGTCGAATCGGTGCAGCGCGAGAACAGGGTCAACGCGCGTTGGCTTCGGCCAGCGACGGCGGCGAGCGAGGATATCAAGCGTGGGCCCATAAACTCTTAGGCGACGTTATTCAAGAAGAGTCATCAAATCCCAGCGAAGCCCTTAGTCATTACGCTCCGAGCATGGCGTTAGCGACGGAATTGGCCATGTGTCCGCTCCAGGCTCACATTCACTTGAGTCTAGGACGATTGCATCGCCGTGAGAATCAGATTGAGAAAGCTAGAACTGAGCTATCTCTGGCCCTCACATCTTACCGCAACATGGAGATGCCCAGCTGGATAGGCGCAGCGGAGCAAGAACTCAGCACATTATTTCACTGAGGGACGAATTGAAGCGGGGTTGCTATGGTTCTGGAGACGGACAAACCATTTAGCTTCGTATCGCGCGCCCGGTCTCGGGTTACGCCTGACAATCCTTTCACCAACTTTACCCGGAACAAGATCGAGCAATCGATTGCCAGCCGGTTTGAACAAATAGTCGACCGTGACCCTTCGCGTATTGCGGTCAAGGTAGACGACCAAGCCGTAACCTACGGCACATTGAATAAGATGGCGAATCGGATTGCCCATGCCCTGCGGTCAGGCAGCGGCGCGAGCAACGAACCGGTTGCCGTGTTGGTAAAGAATGATCTGGGGACCATAGCCGCCATCTTAGGAATTGTCAAAGCGGGCAAAATTTATGTCCCACTCGACATCTCGTTTTCACCCCGTTGGGCAAAGTTCATTCTTCAAGATACCAACAGCAAGATCGTGCTAACCGGAAGGGACGGGCTGGGCCTGGCAAAGTCATGGCTAAATTCAACTCACATTCTAATTGACTTCGAATCCCTCGATGACAGTTGGAGCGAGGCGAATCCTGAAAACAGGGTGTCGCCCGATGGCCTTTCACAAATTCTTTATACCTCGGGAACCACCGGCCATCCGAAGGGAGTGATGGATAACCATCGCAACATGCTTCATTACGTCATGAGATTGGGAAACGCGTCGCATATTTCACCAGAGGACCGCATGACTCTAATGCGCCCGCCCAGCAGCGCCGGTGCGTTGAGTAATCTGTACCTGGCCTTACTGAGCGGCGCGGCAATATTCCCGGTGGACCTTAAGCAAGTTGGATTGACGGCAATCGCTGATTGGCTCCAGCGCGAGAAGATTACGATCTTCCACTCTGTCGGAACGGCGTTTCGTCATTTCGCCCAACAATTGACCGGCGCCGAACAATTTCCCGACTTACGCCTAATCCGGTTGGGCAGCGGCCAGGTTTTCGCACAGGATCTCGAATTGTTTAAGCGCCATTTTCCCGAAGCCTTACTGCTTCATGTTTTGTCGAGCACTGAAACGAACACTTACCGAGTTCATTTTTTTAGTAAGAATTCACATGTCTCCAACGGTACGTTGCCGGTCGGTTACGCGGTGGAGGATATGGAAGTCTTGATTCTCGACGATTCGGGGAACCCGCTCGGAGTGAACGAGGTCGGCGAGATTGCCATCCGCAGTGATTATATTTTCCCAGGTTATTGGAATAATTCGGCGTTGACGGATGCTGTCTTTGTTGATGATCCCGATGGCCACGGCCGGAGAATTTATTGTACCGGGGATCTGGGGCGGCTCCAGCCGGATGGATGCCTCGAATATCTGGGGCGCAAAGATTTCCGACTAAAGATCCGAGGCTACAGAATTCAAGCCGAGGAAGTTGAGTTGGCGTTGCTACAGATGCCGGGCATAAATCAGGCCGCGGTGACGGCGCGTAAAGATGGTTGCGGCGATGACCGGCTGGTCGCGTATGTTACACCGGCCACTAAGGAGATTCCTACGATAAGCCGAATGCGCGATTCGCTAAAAAAATGGCTCCCGGATTACATGGTGCCCAGTAAGTTTATGATTCTAGAGAGCTTGCCGCTCAATACCAACGGCAAAGTCAATCGCCAGGAATTACCCATGCCGGATCTAGATCGGCCCAAACTCGGCACCCGATTCAGCGCGCCAACCACCCCGATGGAATCGATGCTCGCCAAGATTTGGTCTGAAGCCCTGGGCATAAACAGCGTCGGCATCCATGATCTTTTTTTTGATCTTGGGGGCGACTCAATAATTGCCAGCCGAATCGTTTCGGCGATCGGCCGAATTTTTCCCTGGAATCTTACCTTAGCGGAGTTTTACGATGCTTGTACCGTGGCACGGGCGGCTCAACTTCTTGTGCAAAAGGCACCGAGCGCGGAACGGGCGGAAAAGGTGGCGACTTTGTTTTTACAGGTCGATGGTATGTCTTCCGCTGAAATCGAAACCATGCTAGCCGACGAGCGCAACAAACGGCGGCCAGAAGAAAAAAAACACACCTCCTAAAAAAAGACTAGTGCCTTGAACCAAAGAGATGAGCTTCTTGCCTACCTTTTAGAACGCGAGGGATTTGAGCGACAGTCCGAATACACCATCCCGCGCAGGGACAATGATGACGCTCCGCCTCCTCTATCGTTTGCCCAAGAACGATTTTGGTTCTTAGATCAATTCGAGCACGCCCGTCCAGTATATAATGGGTGCAAAGTCGAACGACTCGTCGGCGAACTAAGGTTAGAAGTTCTGTTGGAATGCCTTAATCTCATCGTGCGCCGTCACGAGGTCCTGCGCACCAGCTATCCCGCTCCAGATGGCAGGCCAATCCAATGCATTGCGGCCAGTTGCTCAATCGAGATTACCGTGACGGATCTGGAACATGTTGCCGATACTGAACTGCTGGCCGCAATCGAACTCTTGATTCGGAATGAATGGCTACAGCCAATCGATCTTTCGGAAGGACTACCGATTCGTGCGCGACTGGCCCGGATTGATCACGCCCAACATCTGTTGATTCTGACCTTGCATCAGATTGTTTTTGACAGTCGATCCGTGGCGATTTTTTTTCGCGAACTATGGATCGCTTACGAGGCCATACTGAATGGGAAAGAGCCACAGTTAGCGGCATTGCCTGTGCAATATGCGGATTTTGCAAGCTGGCAGCGCTACCGCGTTTCAGGCCAAGCCTTCCAGACGCACCGTGAATATTGGATTCAGCGATTGAGCGGTACTCTTCCAGTCTTGAATTTACCCACCGACAAGCCTCGACCGCCGGTGCAAGCGTTTGACGGATCGAGGTTATCAGTCCAATTGCCCGAAACATTGCAACTAAAGCTTAAAGAGTTGAGTCGAGAGAATGACGTTACGCTTTTTGTGACGCTGCTCGCGGCGTTTAAGACCCTGCTTTACCGCTACACCGCTCAGGAAGATCTGCTAGTCGGCTGCCCGGTGCTCAATCGTCGGCTGCCCGAGACTGAAAATTTGCTCGGGTCATTTGTCAACACTCTGGTGCTGCGCACGAGCTATTCGGGCATTCCCAGTTTCCGTGAAACGCTTCGACGTGTCCGAGAGACTTGTGTAGGCGCTTTCGCACACCAAGACTTTCCTTTTGAAAAGTTGGTTGAGGAATTACAACCCCAGCGCGACCTGGCTCGTAACCCGATCTTCCAAGTCATGTTCGCTTTCCAAAATACTTCGGTTCCAGCCCTTGAACTGGCGGGACTTCGGTCCGAACCCGTCGATATTGACGCTGGGATGACAAAATTCGATTTGACCTTCTCCCTCATTGATAAGAAACATGGAATCGTCGGCCATATCGAGTACAGCACAGACTTGTTTCATCGCGACACGATAAAGCGGATGGCAGGTCACTTTGAGACGTTGTTAGAAGGAATCGTCGCCGACCCCGATCAGCCGATCTCTACATTGCCGATACTCACAGAATCAGAGGGCCACCAAATCCTGGTCGAATGGAACGACACCGCAGCCGATTACCCGAAAGACCAATGTATTCACGAACTGTTCGAAGCTCAGGTAGAGCGAACTCCAGATGCGATCGCCTTGGAGTTCGAAGGCAGCGAGATCAGCTACCGAGAGCTCAACCGAAGAGCAAATCAACTGGCGCATTACCTAATCAGTCTGGGCATCGGACCAGCAAACCTCGTTGGTATCTGTGTCGAGCGCTCCATCGAGATGGTGGTCGGCCTGATGGGAATTCTCAAAGCCGGCGGCGCCTACGTGCCGTTGGACCCCAGCTATCCCAGAGAGCGGCTGGGTTTTATGTTGGAAGATTCCCAGGTATCGGTTCTGCTAACCCAAGAGAAGTTGGTCGAGGGTAGAGAATGGAAGCCTGTCCTGAGTCCTTCGGCTGCGCTCAGGATAAACTCCGTCGAAGGAATGGAAGATGGCGATCCTCGATCCTCAGTTCTCGATCCTCGGTTGACAGTAGTTTGTTTAGACCGCGACTTGCCTTTGATCGCACAGAAAAGGGACAACAATCCGAAGTCGGGAACCGAGTCTAACAATCTCGCTTATGTGATTTATACTTCCGGCTCAACCGGACGGCCTAAGGGCGTTCAAATCGAACACCGATCGGTGGTCAACTGCCTATCGTCAATCGGTCGAGCGATTGAGCTTTCGCAGCAAGATGCTTGGCTAGCAATTACAACGATCTCCTTCGACATTGCCGCTCTCGAACTTTACCTGCCATTGATCAGGGGCGCAAAATTAACTTTGGCGAGTAAGGATGAAAGCAGCGACAGCGGGCAGTTACTGGCTCGAATGAAAGCCTCGCGCAGTACAGTCATACAGGCGACTCCGTCGCTGTGGAAGATGCTGCTCGAAAACGACTTGGAGAATAAGCACAAGTTCAAGATTCTCTGCGGTGGCGAAGCCTTATCAACGCAACTGGCCGACGAGTTATTGGATCGTGGCAGTTCGGTTTGGAATCTCTACGGGCCGACCGAAGCGACGATCTGGTCGACAATGGCAAAGGTTGAAACGAATGACAAACCGGTTCCAATCGGCCGGCCCATCGCCAATACTCAAATCTACATTTTGGATACTTATCTCCAACCCGTCCCCATCGGCATCCCGGGCGACCTCTACATCGGTGGTGACGGTCTGGCGATGGGCTATCTCAATCGCCCCGAACTGACCTCGGAAAAATTTATACCAAATCCCTTCAGCGATAATTCGAACTCCCGCCTATACCGAACTGGCGATCGAGCGAAATATCTCGCCGACGGCAATATAGAATTCCTCGGCCGCATCGACGATCAGATTAAGATACGCGGCCACCGGATCGAGCTAGGCGAGATCGAAGCCACGCTGATTCAACATCCGGCAGTGAAAGACAGCGTCCTTGTGTCTCGTGCTCGTGACTCGTTGGCTGAAGAGAGTCTCGTCGCGTACGTTGTGCAAAAGCAGCAACCTGCTCCGTCTGTTACTGAGTTGTGCAATTATCTAAAAGAGAAACTACCCGAGTACATGATTCCATCGATGTTCGTGATGCTGGAGTCTTTGCCGCTCACGGCTAACGGAAAAGTAGACCGAAATGCTCTCCCACCGCCGGACGGCGAGCGGCCGCTGCTCGATCAAAGCTTGGTTGAACCGCGAACGGAGATTGAAGAGTTAGTTGCGCAAGTGTGGCGCGAGGTGCTCAAGCTTGACAAGCTCGGCGTTCACGATAACTTCTTCGATCTCGGCGGCCATTCGCTGCTGGCTACGCGTGTCATCGCGCGGCTACGCAATAACTATAGCGTCGATATTGCGCTGCGCAAATTGTTTGAGCTGCCAACCGTCGCCGGGCTAGCACGGCATGTCGATCTTTTGAAACGCAGCGACTCCGGCGTGGCCATCGCACCGATTGTGCCGGTGTCACGAAATCAGTCCGTTCCACTGTCATTTTCCCAGCGTCGTCTCTGGTATTTGCAGAAAGTCGATGCGCAGTTGTCGGCATACAATATTCCCGCCATGTTTCGCATCGAGGGCGATCTCGTTCGCGCAGCGCTAGAACAGGCACTGAACGCGATGATCGCTCGGCACGAAGTGTTGCGGTCGTATGTCAAAGAACTTGCCGGACGGCCGTATCAGGAGTTCGTCCCGACACTTCAAATCAGCATGCCATTCGTCGATCTCACTGAGATGACGCTCGATCAGGCGAAAGCAGAAGCAGAGAGACTCGCTATTGAGGACGCTTGTGTAATATATGATTTAAAGCGCTATCCACTCTTTCGAGCCAAGCTGGTAAAGCTAGCTGATGCGGATCATCTTTTCATTCTCAACTTTCACCATATCATTGCCGACGGGTCCTCGCTGGCGATTTTTTACCGTGAACTAGCTGTGCTCTACGACGGTTTGCGCAACGGAAAAACACCACTCTTGGCGGAGCTACCGATCCAATATGCTGACTATGCCGCCTGGCAGCATGAGTGGCTCAGGTCGGCGGCGTTTGACGCCCAATTGAGTTACTGGAAGCGTCAGCTCGCTTCCTTGCCGGCGCCAGACGCGTTCCCGACAGATTTTGAACGCTCGGTAGCGCAGACTTATCGCGGCGCCAGGACGACGAGACAATTGTCCGGTGATCTAACAAGCGCATTGAAAAATCTCGGCCGGCAGCAAAGCGTCACGGTATTCATGACCTTGTTTGCTGCGTTTAGTATTTTACTGTCGCGCATCAGCGGTCAGGATGACATTGTCATCGGTTCCACGATCGCGGGCCGCAATCGCCCTGAGATCGATGGCTTGATCGGATTTTTCATCAATGCCCTGCCATTACGCACCGATCTTTCCGGCAATCCCAGCTTCTTGACGTTGCTTCAGCGCGTCCGTGGACTTTGCATCGATGCCTATACAAATCAAGACGTACCTTTCGAAAAGATCGTCGAGGAAATCAAGCCACGACGCGAGCCTGGACGTAATCCGATTTTCGATATTCTCTTCAACATCGCCGACACCTCCGAGCGCATTCTGACTTTAGCCGGTTGCGGAGTAACCAAGCTTGCGCAGATCGATCCGGAAGCAAAATTCGACATCGTACTGCACGCGCCCGAAGTGGGCGGAAAGATCGAACTGGCGATCGTCTACAACACTGTGCTATTCCGCGAAGATCGAATTACTTTGCTGTTGGAACAATGGGCTGCTCTCCTCGATCAAGTCGCGAGTCATCCCGAGCTGCCTATCAGCCAGTTGTCGCTAGTGACTGACATATCGCGCACCGTACTTCCGGACCCGAAGGAAGTTCTCGACGACATGTGGGAAGGAGCGATTCACGAATTGTTCTCACAGCGGGCAAGGATAACACCGGAGAAGCTGGCTGTCATCGATAGCGACAACACTTGGACGTATCAGGAGCTTGATCAGCGCAGTGCTCGGCTAGCGAACTATCTCCTCGCAAACGGAATTCGGCCGAAGGATATCGTAGCGATCTATGCGCATCGTAGTCCCTCCTTGGTTCTAGCGTTGCTCGGTGTTCTCAAGGCCGGCGCAGCATTTTTCATTCTCGATCCGGCATACCCGCCGGCCCGATTAACCTCCTATTTACGAATCGCGCGACCAAAAGGATGGATCCAAATGGGTGGGGCGGGAGAGCTAGGCGAAGAGCTCGCGAACTGCTTGGAGACGCTTGATCTTACCTGCCGTGTGAAATTACCGGTAGGTAAACAGATGGTTGCCGACGTTCTGAGCCAGCAGCCCCAGATCGCGACAGAGGTGATCACGAGTACCAGCGACCCAGCCTATATTGCGTTCACCTCCGGGTCCACAGGAGAGCCCAAGGGCGTGGTCTGCCGGCATGGACCCATAACCCACTTTCTGCCGTGGCAAAAGGAAGCCTTCAACTTGCATGAGATGGATCGTTTCTGTCTGCTCTCCGGTCTCGCGTACAATCATTTGCATCGAGATGTGTTCACGCCGCTCGCATTGGGTGCGACGCTCTACGTGCCGCCGGCGGAGATTGTCAGAGAACCGACGCGGTTGACTGAGTGGTTGAGGGCGAACGCGATTTCAGTTCTGCATCTCACCCCGGCGCTAGGGCAACTTTTGTTGACTGCCGGGGCTCAGCCGTTACCTGAGGTACGGCGCGTTTTATTCGGAGGCGATGTTTTAACCACGGGTCTGGTCGCCGAGATTCGTAGGGTGTTGCCTAATGCGATGATCGGTGTTTTCTACGGTGCTACTGAAACGCAACGCGCGGTTGGCTATTACGAGATTCCGGCTAGCTTCGAAACGAACCGCGGCAATGCCAACCGGCCGATCCCGTTGGGCCGTGGTATTAAGGACGTTCAGCTTCTGCTGCTGAATAGAGCAGAGCAACTAGCAGGAGTCGGTGAGCTAGGCGAGCTTTATGTGCGTAGCCCTCACTTGGCCGAAGGGTACATCGGAGACGGAAAACTCACCAAAGAAAAATTTATAACGAATCCGTTCACCGATGATCCAAAAGATCGGCTATATCGAACCGGAGAGATGGGACAATATTTGCCAGATGGAGCCGTCGAATGGGCCGGACGCAACGACCGGTGCGTCAACATACACGGCTTCCGTGTTGAATTGGAGGAAGTTGAGTCGGTCCTGCAGCAGCATCCGGCAGTGAGAGAAGCCGCAGTTATTTTGCAGAATTACGAGATGCCGAATCTTGAAAACTCTAGACCCGAGACTCGAGACCCAAGACTGGCCAGCCGTTTAGTTGCCTACATCGTCGGGGGCGAGGAAGCTTCGCAAAGTTTGACCAACCTGTTGCATGGCTATCTCAGTACCCGCCTTCCCGACTACATGGTGCCTGCCCATTTCGTCCTTTTAGAGCAACTGCCTCTGAGTCCCAACGGGAAAGTCGATTATCGATCGCTTCCACCGGTGCAGGAATTTCTGTCGAGCTCATCCAAGCCGATTGCGCCTCCACGAAACGAAGTAGAAGCAAAGATATCCGCCATTTTCTCCCAAGTGCTTGGTCGGGAGCAGGTTGGTATCGAAGAGAATTTCTTCCGTATCGGGGGACATTCATTGCTGGCGGTACAAGCGGCGGCGCGCATCAGAGAGGCATTTGGCGTAAGTTTAGAGCTGCGAACGTTTCTCGAGTCTCCGACAGTTGCGGGGCTTGCCAAAGAGATCGAGGTTCGACTACGGGCAGACAAGACGGCGCTGATCACGGACGGTTCTGATCGAGAGGAGATCGAGCTATAAGCGTCGCGGAATTTCTCTCCCACCTGAAAAGCCTCGACGTACGGTTGAAAGCCGAAGGAGATCGTTTACGCATCAACGCACCGAAGGGCGTGCTGAGCGATCACCTGCGTGGACAGCTGGTTGAATGCAAGCAGGAATTGCTCGAATTTCTCCGCGTTAATCAACCGAAAGAAACTTTCATCCCGCCAGCGGTTGTACGGCGCGCGGCCGAAGTCGCCGCGGCCTTGTCGTTTGCACAAGAGCGGCTATGGTTTTTAGAAGAGCTCCAACCAGGCAGCACCGTTTACAATATTTGCCGCGCTTCACGGTTGATTGGAAATCTGAACATCGGCGCACTCGAAGCCAGCCTGAACGAAATTCTCCGGCGCCACGAAGTCCTGCGGTCTCTGATTCGCATTGTCGATGGCCGGCCCGTACAAATCGCCACCAACGAGTTTCAAGTAAAGCTTTTTATTTTCGATCTGCAGAATTTTTCCGGGGGCGAGCGCGAAGCCGAGGTACAACGCCGGATTCAAGAAGAAGCATTGCGGCCCTTCGACTTTTCGGTAGGCCTTTTCCTGAGAGCGATACTGCTGCGAGTCGCCGCTAACGAGCATGTCCTTATTATGACCACGCACCACATGATGTCCGACGCCTGGTCGATGGGTATTCTCACGCGCGAGCTTTGGACGTTGTATGAAGCCTTCGTCAGCGACAGGGTTTCTCCGTTGAACGATCTTCCGATCCAGTATTCCGACTTTGCCGCCTGGCAGAGGGAGTGGCTGCAAGGCGACGCGGTCGAAGCGCAGCTTGCCTATTGGAAAAAACAGCTCCACGATATCTCGATTCTCAATCTACCCACCGACCGACCACGTCCAGCGCGACAAAGCTTTTACGGTGCCAGGCAAGCAATAGGTCTGTCGCAGTCGCTTAGCAGGGCCATCAATGAATTGAGCCATCGCCAAAGCGTGACTCCTTTCATGACCCTGCTGGCGGCATTTCAGGTGTTGCTACACCGTTACAGCGGGCAAGAGGATGTAGTCATAGGATCGCCGATCGCAAATCGCACCCGAACCGAACTTGAGCCGTTGATCGGCTTTTTCGTCAACACGCTGGTCTTGCGCTCGGATCTATCCGGCAATCCAACCTTCAAGGAACTCCTCGCGCGCGTTCGCGACGTTTGCCTTGCTGCATATCAGCATCAAGACGTGCCGTTCGAAAAACTGGTTCAGGAGCTACAGGTAGAACGCGACTTGAGTCGCAATCCACTGTTCCAGGTCATGTTTGTTCTGCAGAACGCAACAAAGCCATTTTCTCAGCTCAACGATCTGCGAGTCGATGCCATCGATTTTGAGACAGGTCGCTCGCAGTTTGATCTGTCCCTGTTTCTGCGTGAGCGCCAGGGAAAATTTATTGGCTATTTCGAATACAGCACGGATCTCTTCGATCCTGCGACGATCGAGCGGATGGCGGGACATCTTCGAACCCTGCTGGAAGCAATAATCACAGACAGTGACCAGCCCATCTCAACTTTATCGATACTTACAGATGCGGAGCGGCATCAATTGCTCGTAGAGTGGAATGACACGGCCACAGACTATCCCAAAGACAAATGTATTCACGAGTTGTTCGAGCGGCAGGTAGAACAAACTCCCAACGCGGTCGCCGTAAGCTTTCAAGGGCGACATTTGACCTACCGGGAGTTAAACACCCGCGCGAATCAACTCGCGCATCATCTCATGAGTTTGGGAGTGGGGCCAGAAAAGCTGATTGCGATCTGCGTAGACAGATCGTTGGAGATGATCATTGGTCTCTTGGGGATCCTTAAAGCGGGCGGAGCCTACGTGGCTTTGGATCCGACCTATCCGAAGCAGAGATTACATTTCATGGTCGAAGATTCTCAGGTGTCCATCTTGTTGTATCAAAAACATCTCCTTCCAAATCTCCCTCAAACGAGAGCGGTGTCACTGTGTTTGGAGGAGTTGAGCCTTTTCAACGGAGCCAAATCAGGCAATCCCAGAAGCGAAGTGACGCCCGATAGCGCTGCTTACGTGATCTATACGTCAGGCTCTACGGGAATCCCCAAAGGAATCATCGGGCTTCATCGAGGCTCGGTCAATCGATTTTCATGGATGTGGAGGGCGTTTCCGTTCGGCGCACGCGAAGTTAGTTGTATCAAGACTTCGCTCAGTTTTGTGGACTCGGTTTGGGAAATCTTCGGTCCGTTATTACAAGGAGTTCCGTCGATAATAATTCCTGAACAGGTCGTAAGGGATTCCCGGCTGCTGATCCAGGCGCTTGCGAAAGATCGGGTAACGCGAATCGTTCTGGTGCCTTCGCTACTGCGCGCGATTTTGGAAACGAGCACTAATCTTCAAACAAGATTGCCTAAGCTAAGACTTTGGTCCAGCAGCGGAGAGCCGCTGCGGATTGAGACTATGGAGCGGTTTCGAAAATTGTTACCTCAGAGCACTCTACTCAATCTTTACGGTTCCTCTGAAGTGTCTGCTGATGTTACATTCGCTGTGGCCTGCAACCCGATTTCAGGTAACAGGAGTTCAATTGGTCGCCCGATTAGCAATACGCAGATCTATTTGTTGGATTCTCTCTTACAGCCGGTTCCTATCGGTGTGCCTGGAGAAGTGTACGTTGGTGGCAAGGGATTGGCCCGCGGATATCTGAATCGGCCAGAGTTAACCACCAGGAGATTTATTCCGAGTCCATTTAACCATGACGAGGGATCAAGTCTTTACAGAACTGGCGATTTGGCTCGTTATATGCCCGACGGAAATATTGAGTTTCTCGGCCGAGCGGACAATCAGGTCAAAATCCGAGGATACCGCATCGAGCCCGCTGAAGTGGAGGCTGCACTGGATCAACACCCAGCCGTATATGAAAGTGTTGTTGTAGCTTGGAATGACGGGGAACCTCGACGTGGGAGTTTAGATTCCAGCAAACGATTGATCGCCTATATCGTTGCTTCGGTGCCGAATCCCTCCCCCCATGAACTGAGAAACTTTCTAATGAAAAGGCTTCCTGACTACATGGTGCCGCCCGTTTTCATAGCGCTGGACCATCTACCACTGACGCCGAACGGGAAAGTCAACCGGCAGGCGCTTCCCCCGCCGGAAGGTGCCAAACCAGCGCTTGATCAGAGTTTGATCGAGCCGCGCACGGAAATTGAAGCATTGGTGGCAAAAGTTTGGCGGGACGTCTTAAAAATAGAGCGACTTGGGATCCACGACAATTTCTTCGAGCTGGGAGGGCACTCCTTGCTCGGTACCCAAGTCGTTGCTCGATTGCGGGATGCGTTTTGCAGGCAGATTCCGCTTAGCGCTCTATTCGAGGCTCCGACTGTCGCTCAGTTCGCGCTCAAGATCGAAAGAATTATCCAAGGACGTCGATCCCGTGAGTTGCCGCCGGTTGTACCAGTATTACGCGACGGGTGTTTGCCTGCATCACTGGCCCAGCAGCAATTTTGGGTCGCGGACGAATTACTTCCCGGTACTGAGCTTTTGAACATGCCTTATGCCTATAGGATCATAGGGTCGCTGGACGCCACCGTGCTACACAAGAGTTTACAAGAAGTCGTGAACCGTCACGAAGCACTGCGCACCATTTTCACCGAAGTCGATGGCCGAGTAGTACAGATCGTCGATAGAAGGCCGCGAGTCAAATTGCGTGTTGCGGATTTGTCTCATCTGCCCGCGAGCAAACGAGAAAAACGAGCGACCCAATTGTCGCGGCGAGATGCGAGTGGCCCCTTCGATTTGGAAAACGGTCCTCTGCTTCGAACCAAACTAATTCGTCTGACAGAGAATGAGCACATCTTGCTGGTTACCATGCACCATATTATCGGGGATCAATGGTCGATGGGGGTGTTTCGAAGCGATTTGGCGGCGCTCTACAACGCTTTTGCCTGCGGACGTCCATTTCCGCTTCCCGAATTGTCGATTCAATTTGCGGACTTCGTTTGCTGGCAACATCAGGTATTGCGATGTGGATTATTAAGAAACCAAATTGCTTACTGGCAAAAACGGCTCGCCGGGACTGTGCCCATGCTCGAATTTCAAAAGGATCGCAGAAAAAAAAGAAGCGTGGATTTTCGGACTTCTCGCCGACTATTTGAATTCGACCCAGCGTTCTTTACGGACATTAATGCTCTCGCTCGTCAGGAGAGCTCGACTCCTTTCATGGTCATGCTGACGGTCATAAATATCTTGCTTTATCGTTTTACTGGTCAAAGGGATATACGGATCGGAACCCTAGCGGCCAACCGAAGTCTAAAGGAAACTGAAAAATTGATCGGCTACTTCGTTAATACCGTAATCGTGCGTACTCAGGTGTCGCCTCAGTGGACATTCCGCCGATTTCTAAAGCGGGTCCAGAAGAATGCACTTGAAGCTTTCGCGCACCAAGACATACCCATCGAAGAACTGGAATCTGCGTTGGAAATGAAACGAAAAGCGGTCCGACAACCTTTGTTCCAGGTGCTGTTTAATTATCGGAATCTAGCTTTTCAATCCCGGAATGATTCTGGCCTGATCTTTGCTCCGTGGGATGGGAAAAACCGCCTCCCACATCCAGGGATAACCATGACGACATTGGATTTGATAATTGAGCTACGCGAAACGTCAACAAAGTTGACGGGAGCCGTAACTTATAAGACAGAAATCTTTAGTGAACAGCTCATCGCCCAAATAATAGATAGTTTTCACATAATACTCGCACGGGTCAATCTTCAATCAGATTGTCGAGTGTCGAATATCTTCGATAGATCGTATGGCGAGAGAAAGCAAAGTTAACAGTTCACGAACTGTTTCACCTTTATTTCAACGATGCAACTAGCTTCGCCGATCATTTGCTTCTTAAAGAAGGCGGAGACCATCAAGGCCATTACCAAAGCGCTCGAGGAAAAGCTGAAAACTAATGGAAGACTACTAATGGTTCATTTGGACTTTGTCGTTGACCATTACGCTGGGGTTAGCCGCGGAATTCTCATCGCTTTTGAAACCGATACAAATTTCCGGCCGCACTACAGGGCGATGGCCGCCGTCGGATGAAAGCTGAGTTCCGTCTTCAATTCGTGCGGAACGCAGGAACCTTCTTGACATGAGTCATCCCTAAGACTAGGTTAGGTCGCTAGACAAACCCCCGAATGGAGGTATCAAAATGGGAAAGTCCCCGAAATTGCCAGATAATAGTATTAGGAAAGTCCGCGAAGCCAATCGACGATTAATTAAGACGCATACGGATTTGTATGGGCCGTCCGGGACCTGATAAAGAAATCGGGAAAGCCAAAAAATAAAGATGAAAAACGGAAAATCAACAGGAAGGTCTACCGTGCGATAATCCGACGAAATCCGCTTTTACAAAACGCAGTCAAGGAAAACATCGCGAAAACACGTCAGAGGTAGAAGAGTCGGGGAGAGCTAGCGGTTTTCTCTCTCGGTCGTTCCTGTTGAGTCACCTGATTGCGCTGAACAATCATTATGGACGCAACGCGTGAAGTGTTTTTGGCCGGAATCCGCGTGCGGTCTCTCTTTCTGCGAACACAACCAAACCTTATAAGTGGTCATTATAAGCGGGTCATTCCCAATCGGTTCAACTCTTTAATCAACCCCTCTAAGGCGCAGGCCCAATGCGTGGGTCGCCTTTTGCTTGTTGCCGTCAAACTCCGGCGACGCTCTAGTGCCTCACCGCGTCGGGTTAAGGATGGCCTAGTGTCCTGTCCCAGAAGTTCGCAAAAGAAGTCGGTGGTTCGCCCCACTGTGCGAAAAGCGGAAGAAGCGTTTGATTATCCTGTACCGGTCGCGCCAGCTATCGCCAGCTTGCCCGGAAATGGAGATTGAATTATGTCACGAAACGTCTGAGGCACCACACTAGTTTAGCTAGGCCATGACTCCGGCTGCCGCGCTTCATGGGTCCGAACGCGCGTGGTTTAACGCTTACGTTTTATAGCGTACTTGGTAAGCATAGAAATTTTGACTTGAACAGAAAAAATTTTCATTCCCTTCTGATGGTTTGCCTGGTCTCACTTTTGCGTCTTGCATTTTCAACGAGGAAAGCTTGCTAAGAAATGGTGTTTAAGAGCGGAAAACCTGATCTTTGACCTTAGGGAGATGTCAACGAAGTTAACGGGGAATGTAAACTAAAGGACCGAACTCTTCGACGACGATTAGCTTGTGAATCCGATCAGTTTTTTCATGCGTGTCGAGAGCGATTGTTAAGGATCAAAATCAGGTGATATCTGATGTGCTGAAAAGTACTTGCGTGTAGAGTTTGGTGTTAAAGGCGTGAATTATAGATATCTATGAGGAGACAGATCATGCGAAACAACGATTCCCGATGGAGCGCGGCAGAGATGGGTTCACTGGAACCTCGAAAACAAAGGGCATTGCCCAAGGGAGCGATAGACAAGCTAGAGATAGAAGATGTCTCGTCAGATAACCCCAGCGGTAAGAAGCTGAAATGTAAGTTTTTTTTGCATTATTCTTTCATAAAACCGTCCAATCCTAACAACCAAGCCCCTAAGAATGTTCTTTTTATTCCTGGTGGGCCCGGGACCATATTCGCATTGGAAGACTTAGACCCTGCCAAACATGGAGAAGTGAATGCGTTGGAATTACTAGAAGCCGATGGTGATAACGTTGCATATCTTCATGTTCGTGGTAGCGGGCTCAGTCAGATTCCGCAGTCCAACAAATTTGATAGATTTCTTCGTGCCGATTACGTGGTTGAAGACATCGAAAGGCTCAGGCTTCATCTGCTTGGAAACGATACTCCTTGGGATGCGATTTGGGCGGAGAGTCATGGGGCTTTGATAGCTCAACGCTACGCAAACAAGTACGGGACAGCGAAGGTAAAAAAACTGGTGTTACTTGCGCCCCCGTCAAGATCGCTGGAATCGCGCAATCACCGTAGAAATTTGATGGTTTCGAACTTGGAAGCGATTATAAAAAGCTATCGTGGCAACGCATTTAAAAGCGGATCGAACAAGAAAGCTGCCGAGGTAGCTCCGGGTGAAAACGCTAACACGCCGAATCACCGTGAGGGCGATTCAACCAATGACCTCAGCTTTGTCACTGATCAACATATTCGGGAAATTAAAAGTAACCTTAACCAAACACTGAAAGAGTTGGATCGTACCTATGGTTCGATGAGCTTTGTTATGGAGAATTATGCCGACCTTAAAGAGCGAGATCTAAATCTTAAATCTTTCCCGTATCCGGAAGAGTTTTTCAAAGCCTTGCGCAATCTGCAATTCTTTGGCCAGCCAGAGAGAAATTTGAAATTTCCTAGTAGGACAGAGCAGGCGCAGTTCAATGCAGCTCTCCTAATGGCTCATTACTTAACCTTGCCAAAACAACAGCTAAATGCGAGGGGTGATCGCAGGGCCACATTAGGAAGAACCCCGTCTATAATAATGCGCTTAAGTCCGGAGCGCCGCAGCGCTTACGAAAAAAGACTCAAGGAAGCCGAAGAGAGTATTTTAAGCGTAAGCGCTCGACAATTAAAGTCACGAAGAGCCTACTATGTTTTTGGTGTTTATGATGGCATCAGCCGCTGGGTTCTTGAGGTTATGGACCGTCAAATTCGGCAGGACGGGTTTTTTAGGAGTGAAGATATTCAGCGCATCGTAAAAGGGCCCGTTGCTCAAGACTTGGCCAAAAAAATAGGCGTGGTCCCCGGGGAACCTATCTATCCTTGGAATGCAGGCTACTATAAACATAATGTACCGACACTCATTATAAAAGGAGATGCGGATCCCGTCGTTGCTGGGGGTCAAGCTGAGAATTTTTTTAACGATGGGCTAGCCAACAAACACGATAGCATCCTAATGGAATTTCCTGGGATGGGACACCTCTGGAGAGATAGTATGCCGATGGCTACCTTTGGCGGAAAACAAAGGCAAGGATTCGAAGTTCTCCAGATCTTGGTAAGAGAATTTTTGGTAAAACCCTCGGCTTCGTCTTTTCTCAACGATCGCAATGTTGAAGCGATCATAGACGCTCTGGGTGTATCGGTCTGGGGTGCCCCGCAGCCCAGGGAGGCTAAACTGGCAAAACCGAAAGTTGAGAAACTGGAGAGAAAGAAACTATGGGATACGATTATAGAGTTGCGACGCCGCACCTTCCCTCCAGCTCTAGAAAAACGTAGGAGATTCTACGCAGAAGCTCAGAAGAATAAAATTATTGAGGCATCACGATCCAAAACTAAGGGCGGTAGATAACACCTAACTGACTCCCAATTGTTTCAACTTCTTAATCAACCCCTGGCGGCCCAGGCCTAGCGCTTGAGCCGCTTTTTGTTTGTTGCCATTGCATTGACGAACGGCGTCTTCGATCGTGCACCCTTTTCGAATGCGACTACAGGTCGGGCCTAGTTTTTCGATTCACGTGCTCTGTCTTCTAAGACGCTGACAACGAAATTAACAGAACGACAACTAAGTTTATGCTCCTGGTAACTTCGCATGTAGCAAATAATCGAATCACGATCGTCTCTTAGTACCTCCGGTCACGAATTCCATTCATAGAGTATCACTGCCCATCGCAACTAATCGTTTTCACGTAGATGCCTTGGCACCTTTTTGTCTTGGCACGATGCATGCTCTCAGGCGGAGTCAGAGAGTGAAAATCTGGAAAGAAAGGAGGTGAGAAGAATGAAAAAGAGCGTATCACTTTTGTCCAACCTGCTCCACGCTGTTCTGGGGCGTGCTGATGGCGTACGGGGAGGAATTAGGCTCTGGCCAAGTCGTGCGGGTTCCTGCTACCGACGCCAGCTATTGTCACATGAAGTTCCCGCCGATGCGCGAGGATAGTTTATCCTGGGCGCGGCCGGTTCTTGATGATAGCTCGACCGCTATCATCGATTTCTATGGATCGTGCGATCATGATCCACTCGGAAATGACGAGATAAAGGCGCAGCGGCGTTTGAAATTCGGCGGAATCTATGGGGATAGCGAATGAATGACAACCTGGATTTAATCACGCATTAGGGGAGGGGATGTCCCTCCCCTAATGACCCGTCGTAGGATCACTAAACACATTACAGAGACGCTACGATTGCTCATCGCCAACGCTTCCGTGCCGCTTAGCGACTTACAAAATCCAACCAATGAAGAGCAAACTCGCCGACGTTCTGCGTCAGCCTGTAATGGCTAATCGCTTCAGCTTCTTTACCAATCCTTGCCGGCTGAGGCCGAGCTCTTGAGATGCTTTTTGCTTGTTCCCGCGATATTTCTTCAATGCGCCT
>DASYUV010000064.1:0-42295 GCA_036000865.1 Binatia bacterium
GAAGATAACCCGCCCGGGATTAGGCGTTCAGCTTGACGAGCAAATCAACGAGCAAGTCTCGCAGAGACTGGGTGTGAAAGGAGTGTTAGTAGTGGATGTGGTCCGGGGTGGCGCAGCGGCAAAGGCCGGAATTCAACCGACCCGGAGAGACGCCGAAGGCCGGCTGCGATTGGGCGATATCATCACGGCAGTGGACGGCAAAAAAGTTGAAACGCCGAACGACCTGTTCTTGATGTTGGAAAAATACAAAGTCGGAGATGCTGTCAATCTTACGCTGCTACGCGACGGCAAGAGTGTTCAAGCCAAAGTGAATTTGGAAGGAGTTCAGTAATTGTGCGCCGCTCCGGTGCGCCTAATAATACTCGCTTAGGCTTTTGTCAGCAGATCTCGCGCGCTATTCTCATTTTCTTCGCGCTCGTAGGCTGTGATAATTTCTTGTACCAGGTGATGCCGCGCCACGTCCTTTTCGGTGAACGTGATAAAGCGAATCCCGTGCACTCCTTTTAGAATTCGTGATGCTTCTTTCAGTCCGGAAGGTTTTCCCGCGGGCAGATCAATTTGTGTGGCGTCGCCGGTGATCACGGCTTTCGATCCGTAGCCCAGACGCGTGAGAAACATCTTCATCTGCTCAGGCGTGGTATTTTGCGCTTCGTCGAGAATAACGAACGAGTCATTTAAAGTCCGGCCGCGCATGAACGCCAACGGCGCCACTTCGATAGTGCCCCGTTCGACCAGCTTGTGTGCACGGTCGAAATCGACCATGTCGTGCAGCGCATCGTAAAGCGGGCGCAAATAAGGATTCACTTTCTCGGCCAAGTCGCCGGGTAAGAATCCGAGTTTTTCGCCGGCTTCCACGGCCGGGCGCGTTAGAATAATTCGCACGTAATTATTTTTCATTAACTCGGCGACCGCCATGGCCATGGCGAGATACGTCTTTCCCGTGCCCGCCGGTCCGATGCCGAATACGATGTCGTAGCGGCGGATCGCATCGATGTAAGCTTTCTGCGCAATGCTTTTGGGCGTGATCGTACGCTTGTGGGCGGAGATATAGATGGTGTCGAGAAAAATATCCTGGAGTTTTGCCCGGCTATCCCCGCTCAAAATGCGGATAGCATAGTCGACGTCGCTGGCGTAAACAGGGTAGCCTTTTTCCAAGAGGCTGTAGAGTTGATGGAGAAGTTGGCTGGTCAGCTCCACCTGCAGCGGGTCTCCTTCGATTTCCATGGAAGACCCGCGAACACGAATCCTTACTTGCAGCGAACTTTGGATAATTTTCAGGTGCTGGTCATGTTGACCCAATAGATCACGGAACAATCGGGGATCATGGAACTCAAGTAGATTTACGCCGATCTCCGTGACGGTATCAGCGACTGGTTTCTTTTCGTCTTTCACTCCGCTTCTCCTATGAGCTGGACGACGATTTCGCGCGTGCGCGGTCGATTGTCGAAATCCAGTAGAATCACCTGCTGCCAGGTTCCAAGCAACGGACGGCCGTTCTCGACCGGAATGCTCACGGACGGGCCGAAGAGAGACGCACGCAAGTGGGAAAATCCATTGTCGTCTCCCCAGCGGTCGTCGTGGTGATATCTGCGATTCGACGGGATCAACTTCTCGACGAGTTCTTTCAAGTCTTGAACAAGGCGGGGTTCGTGCTCGATGGTTGTGATGGCGGCGGTGGAGCCGGACACGAATACATTTATCGAGCCGTGCCGAATCTTTCCGTGCTCGATGTACTCGGTTATCTTGGCGGTGATATCGACGATGTCGCAGAAACCCGCGGTCTTTTCCGTGAACGTCTTGGTGCGAATCGTGACCACGCTATTGAACTGCCCTCCGCAGGTCACTCAAATGTACCTTGGTCAGACAATCAGCCGATTCGGGAACTAGCAAGGGTCCGAACATATTTTTGCGCGTCATGTTGCTTGTCGGACAAGTTCCTCCGCCCGCTTCAGAGCCGCGGCAATTTTTGCCGGCTCTTTGCCGCCGGCTTGAGCGAAATCTGGTCGTCCGCCACCTCCGCCGCCAACCATGCCGGCCAATTCTTTGATGATGTTACCGGCATGGTAGCGCTTGGTCAATTCTTTCGTGACGGACGCGACCAGGTTGACGTTAGCGTCTCCCGCGCTGGCCAAAACGACGACTCCGGAACCAAGTTTCTCCGTGAGTTGATCGGCGATTTCGCGCAACTGTTTGCCATCGGCGCTGTCAACCTGGGTAATCAACAGATTGATACCATTGATCGATTGTTTCTTTGCCAATAGCGCTGGAATTTGGTCCTTTTCAAACTGACCGCGCAGTTTTTCAATTTCCTTCTCTAGCTCCTTTTGGCGGTCGAGAAGTTTTTTTATTTTCTCCACGGCATCGTCGGCGCCGGCACGGATGAGATCGCCGATTTCCTTCAGCCGTTGCTCGTAGGTTTGGATAAGATCCTGGGCACCTTCGCCGGTGAAAGCTTCGACACGACGCACACCGGCGGCAATGCCGCCTTCGAAATGGAGCTTGAAAAGCCCGATCTCTCCGGACGCGCGTACGTGAGTGCCGCCGCAGAGTTCGGTGGAGAAGTCGCCGATCTTGACGACGCGCACGCGATCACCGTATTTGTCGCCGAAAAAGGCAAGCGCACCATGACGGATTGCCTCGTCGTAATTCAGCTCCTGAATCGACACGCCAGCATCCTCTCGAATGTGCTCATTGACCTCGGTTTCTATGAGCGCGAGTTTTTCATCTGGAATCGCTCCCGTGTGGCTGAAGTCGAAGCGTAACCTTTCCGGACTGACCAACGATCCGGCTTGGCGCACCTGCTGTCCCAACTCCCTGCGCAATACGGCGTGCAGAATATGCGTCGCCGAATGGTTGAGCATGGTTCTTTGGCGGTGCTTGCGGTCAACTATCAGTTGCACTTTATCGCCGATTTGCACGCGGCCTTTTTTGACCCGGCCGCGATGAGCGATGAGCTGCGGCGTCGGGTGTTGTGTGTCGATCACTTCGATGAGATCGCCGCGTGCAGTAATTATCGTGCCGCGGTCGCCGACCTGACCGCCCGACTCACCGTAAAATGGCGTCTCGGCCGTCAGTAGATCGATTTCGTCGCCTTCCACTGCTTCGGTCTTGCCGCCGAATATCCCAAGGACCTCGGATTCTCCTTCCAGGCGGTCGTAGCCGGTAAAACGACTAGTGATGATAACCGTTGGGGTTCCAGGCGAAATCCTCAAGGAAGCTGGAATGGGGGTAATAGTTTGAGATCCTCTACTCTCTCTTCCCCGGGCGCGTTGCTCCTCCATCAATTTCTCGAAACCCTCGCGATCGACGGTCATTTTCATGTCTCGCAGTATGTCTTCGGTCATGTCGAGCGGAAAACCATAGGTGTCATAAAGACGAAATGCAGTCTCCCCGGGGAGCGTCTGTTTCTTTTCCGTCTTTAGCTTTGTCGTGGCTTCTTCGAGAAGTATGAGTCCTCTATCCAAAGTCGCACCGAAGCGTTCCTCTTCGGTGCGAATCACTTCGCGGATACGCTGTTCTTCGGCGCGTAGCTCGGGGTAAGCATCGCCCATGACGATGGCGACCGTTTTCGCTACTTCGTGCAGGAAAGGTTCCTTCAAGCCGATCAGCCGGCCATGGCGCGCGGCGCGACGCAGCAGGCGACGCAGGACGTAGCCGCGCCCTTCGTTGCTCGGCATGACGCCGTCGGCGATGAGAAAACTCACCGCGCGCGCATGATCGTCGATGACGCGGAACGAAATATCCGCCGTTGGGTCAGCGCCGTATTTTTTGCCGGTGAGCCGTTCCGTCGTCGCCGTCAGATCACGCATGTAGTCGATGTCATAGTTCGAGAGGACTTTCTGCAAGACGGCGGTGATCCGTTCCAGCCCCATGCCTGTGTCGACATGCTTCGACGGCAATTCTTCGAGCTCGCGGTTTTCCTTGCGGTTGTATTGAATGAAAACCAGGTTCCACAGCTCGATGTAGCGCGCGCAATCGCCGTTCACCCGGCATTCATGACCCGGCACACCTTTCATGTCACAAGTTTCGGGGCCGCGGTCGAGATGGATCTCGCTGCACGGACCACAAGGACCCGTCTCGCCCATCTCCCAAAAATTCTCTTTCGCGCCGAAACGCATTACCCGCTCGGGGGGAAGAGCAGCGATCTTGAGCCAGAGTTTCTCTGCATCATCATCGTCGAGGTACACGGTAGAGTATAGTTTATCCTTCGGAAGGCCCCACTCCCTGGTCAATAGCTCCCAGGCCCATTCGATCGCCTCGGCTTTGTAGTAGTCGCCAAAGGACCAGTTGCCGAGCATTTCAAAAAAGGTGTGGTGATAAGTGTCCCGCCCCACGGCTTCGAGATCGTTATGCTTGCCACTGATGCGCAGACATTTTTGCGCGCTTGTGGCGCGCGTGAAAGGCAGCCGTTCTTGAGCGAGAAAGACGTTTTTAAACTGGACCATGCCAGCGTTGGTAAAAAGCAATGTCGGATCCTTTTCCGGCACCAATGAAGAGCTCTTCACCGCGGTGTGGCCCTGTTTGATAAAGTAGTTTAAGAAAGACTTGCGTATGTCGTTTCCAGTGATCATGGCGCGATTATACTTCTTCGTTCGGGCACCGCAGCAGGTCCGAGATGACCTGGCTGCTGTAGCCGCGGCGCTGCAGAAACGCGGCCACGCGGCGCAATGTTTTCACGTCGCCAAGACTTTCGCTGCGAAAGCGTTTGGCCAAAAGTCGTTTGGCTTGGGTCTTTTCGTCACATTGATCGAGGGTCTCTCGGATGACCTCACGAATCAGGGATGGGACGATGCCTTTGGTTCTAAGCTCCTGCTCGATTCTTCGCGGGCCGTAGCCCTGGCTTTGGGCTTTTGTTAGCGCCCAATTGCGCGCGAACGATTTATCATCGACGTAATTTAATGAACGGAGCTTTTCGAGCACGCGGTCGCTGACAGCAGGAATGTAACCCCGTCGAAGTAGATAGCTTCGGATTTCCGCTTCGCTCCGTGGCCGATAGCCAAGATAACGTAGCGCCTGCTGCAGCGCGTCTGCTTGTAACGGAGCTCGATTCGACTTAAAGCGAGTTTTCTTCAGAGCTATCGAGGACGTATCGTGGCTACCTGCCTTTGGCTTTTTCCTTCTTTTCTATCGGCGCCGCCGCTGCGGAGGTTTCGTGCTCGGGCCGCTTGACGCCGGCTTTGTCCATCACCTTGGCGAGAATCGCGCTGGCGGTTTCCGGGTGTTCTTTGAGGAATTGTTTGGCTGCCTCGCGTCCTTGGCCGATTCGCTCGCCGCCGTAGGAATACCAAGCGCCGCTCTTTTCAATCACGCCTATTTCGCTGCCGAGGTCGACGACTTCGCCGTCACGCGAAATGCCGGTGCCGTAAAGAATATCAAACTCGGCCTCTTTGAACGGCGGCGCCATTTTGTTCTTGACGACTTTAACCCTCGTGCGGCCGCCGACGACGTTATCACCGTCTTTCAGGGCGCCGATGCGCCGGATATCCATGCGCACCGAGGCATAGAACTTGAGCGCGTTGCCGCCCGTTGTCGTTTCCGGATTGCCGAACATGACCCCGATTTTCATGCGAATCTGATTGATGAAGACAACCACGGTCAGGGAACGAGAAATCGTCGCGGTCAGTTTTCGCAGCGCTTGCGACATCAGGCGAGCCTGTAAGCCCATATGGGCGTCGCCCATCTCACCTTCGATTTCCGCTTTGGGAACCAGGGCAGCAACCGAGTCAATAACGAGAACATCGATGGCCCCGCTTCGTACCAGGGTCTCGGCGATTTCCAACGCCTGTTCGCCGTGGTCCGGCTGGGAGATCAGCAAGTCGTCAGTCTTGACGCCGAGTTTCTTGGCATAACCCAGATCCAGCGCATGTTCGGCATCGATGAAAGCGCCCATGCCACCGTACTTCTGTGCTTCAGCGACAATGTGCAAGGCCAAAGTCGTCTTCCCGGAAGATTCCGGGCCGTAAATTTCAACGACGCGGCCGCGAGGCACGCCACCGATGCCGAGCGCGATATCGAGACCGAGAGAGCCCGTTGACACGATCGGCTGATCTTTCGGCACGCCGCCATCGCCCAGTTTCATGATGGCGCCTTTGCCGAACTGCCGTTCGATTTGGCTTACTGCAAGATCAAGTGCTTTCTCTCGATTCACGTCCATCGCCAGTCTCCTTCACATAGCCCGTCACTCACCGGTTTGCGCGCTCGTGAGTGTTACTATTTGCAGTTTAGTATGAATCGCGCCTTCAGGGTTCAACTTGCTGTGAAATAAAATCACTTCGTCAACGTTCGTAGCGCCGAACTGGTAATCCTTCCAGCTCTCCAGTGCTTGTCCGAGGGTTTTAGACGCCCGGTCAGTTTGCCGCCATCGGCCGATGGTCAAATGCGGCGTGAAACTTCTTTTCTCCGGGGCAAAACCAAGCGGCTCCAGAGCAGATTCTAATCTTGAAACCAACGACGCCAACTGAATCCCCGTCAAACCAACCCACAAGATTCTCGGCCGTCGCAAGTCTGGAAATACCCCTAAACCTTTAGCATTTATGGTGAAGCGCGGAAAGGGGTGGAGCTGTGCTTCGAGCGCAGCGCCGATTTGATTGATTTGGGTCTCTTCGACGTCGCCGAGAAACTTGAGCGTCAAATGAATATTCGTTGCGCTAATCCAGCGAACACCTGAAATTCGCGATTTAAGTTGATTGATCGCCGCGAAAATTTTGTCGATGACTTGAGGGTTGATCTCCACGGCGATGAAAGCGCGAATCACAAATCTAACCCATGAGGGCGATGCGCAACCAGTTAAGCGCGGCCTGAGAGGCACCAAGGATGATTCGCTCGCGCTCGCCATGAAAGTGGAAAGAGCGGGCTTCATGGCGCTTCTCCTGAGCGATACTGATCCAGACTGTGCCAACGGGCTTTTCTTTGCTCCCGCCTGACGGTCCGGCAACTCCGGTGACGCTAAGGCCGATACTGGCGCCGGTTCGCGCTCTGATGCCTTGAGACATTTCCATCGCTGTCTCTTCGCTCACTGCGCCATGTTCTGCCAACGTCGTGGGCTCAACCCCGAGAAATTTCATTTTGGCGTCATTGGAATAAGTCACGGCGCCACCGTAATAGTAGGCCGAACTCCCGGCAATCCGAGTGATGCGCTGACTAATCAAGCCGCCGGTACAGGATTCAGCGAGGGCCAAGGTCTGTTTTTTCTCCAATAATAGCTGCCCGACGACTTCTTCCAAGGTGAGGTCGACTTCGGCGTAAATATGAGAACCAAGAACGCCCCGAATTCGGTCACAAAGTTCAATGAACGTCTGTGGCTGCGTTGATCCGGCGGGCGCGGTTAAGCGCATGGTCAAATCCGGATAATGAGCGCGGAACGAAAGTTTGGCGTAGGAACCGAGATCGATCGGCTTCACTAAATCGTCCAGTTTTGATTCGGTGAGGCCGTGGATCTTGAAGGTGCACGCGAGATTTTCGGCCTCCTTGCCCTGCTGCTCTGCGATCCAGGGCATCACCGTATCGTTGAACATCGCGATCATTTCCTGGGGTACGCCCGAAAGCCAAAAGAGATTCTTTCCGTCGCCGAGGCCAACGCAAAAACCAGGGGCGGTACCCAACGGATTGGGAATGATTGTCGCTCCTTCAGGGAAAAGCGCTTGTTTTAGATTGTTAGGGGTCCAGGGAATGCCGCGCGCCTCAAATCGCTTTTTTAGACTGGTTGCGATTGGTTCAACCTGGATCAGCTTGCGGCCGAGAAACTTCGCGACTGTCTCAGTGGTTAAATCATCCGTTGTTGGCCCAAGGCCGCCCGTGCCGATGATGAAATCGCCGAGATCGCGCGCCTGACGAAACGCCCAGAATAATCTCTCCTGGTCATCCCCGACTTTTAACACCGCTGCGACCTTGACGCCTGCGGCGAAAAGGCGGTCGGCAAGGAAGGCAGAGTTGGTATCGACGACCCTCCCAGTCGTGAGCTCATCGCCGGTGCTGAGAATGACCGCGGTTTCGATCATAGTATTCCCCATGTGAGTAGCACCCGCACGGCAGCCAGGGTATAAATTCCGGCCATGATATCGTCCAGGACGATGCCAGCGCCGTGCGGAATCCGTTCCAACTGAGACGCCGGAAACACCTTGGCGATGTCAAAAAAGCGAAACAGGAGGAAGGACGCGAGCAGAACAGGAATCGTCATGGGAGCAGAGAAGTTGCCTAGCAAGAATTCGACGATCTCGTCGACGACAATAACTCCAGGGTCCTTCTGATGCAGCACCCGGGCGGCTTTGGTGGCAAGAGCTATAACACAGAAGATCGCGCCGACCAAAGCCATGGTCGCTATCGCCAGCGAGAACTCAGCAAGACGGTTTAAACCGAGAGAAAACGGGATGGCGACCAGCGTGCCCACTGTACCGGGAAAGATCGGCACATAACCGACGCCTCCAGCTGTGGCGCACAGAACAATCAATTTTTCCTGTACGTTGGTCTTGACGGCGCGGTTTGAGTGGACTGACGACAAGGTTTCGTTCCGGCAAGCTGAACACGTTTGCTTGCCAGAGACTAGCTAGCCAATTCTGAATGAAACTTAAATGGCCGACAACGAATCGCGTTGCCGGACTATGATTGGGGCGCGGAAGTCAGCTCAACCAGATAAGTACGCATCTGGTTTTCAAACATTTTTTGCAGAGCTGGTTCAATAATTTCATCCGCTGGGAAATCGACGCTGAGCGGATTTATGTATTGCTGGTCCTTGTAGAGCTCAAAATGAAGATGGGGACCCGTTGCGCGTCCAGTGGACCCCACATAGCCAATAATCTGGCCTTTAGTAACAGCTATACCGGGGTGAATTCCGTCGGCGAGGCTATCCAGGTGAGCGTAACGGCTCGTGTACGTCGCGTCATGCTTTAAATCAATGGCTTTACCGTAAGCACCGTTCCAGCCAGCTTCGGCAATGATTCCATCGCCCACTGCGCGAACGGGGGTTCCTCTTTGGGCGGCAAAGTCGACGCCCGGGTGAGGTAAATTGGTTCGAAGAATCGGGTGGAACCGCGATTCGGTAAAATGAGAGGTGATGGCAGTAAACTCCAAAGGAAAACGGAGAAACGATCGCGCCAGACTTCGGCCCTGCAAATTATAATAATTCCCCTGCCCTTTTTGCTTCTCAAAATAGATCGCCGTGAGTTTCTGCCCCGCGTTAATCAGCTCAGCCGCTAGGATGCGCAGGGCGGCTTTGGTTTCCTGGCCTTTTCGGCTTCGTTGCTCGTATAAGACCCTGAAACTATCGCCAGCGCGGATGTCCTTTTCTAAATCCACATCCCACGTGAAAATCTCCGCCAACTGCGAGAGTAATGCCGGTTGAATGCCGGCCTTGAGGCCATCGTCGAATAGGGAATTCTCAAGGGACGCACTTACCGTCTTAAGCTCGACATCATACGGTTTTTCACGTTTCTGAAAGAGAATGCCGCGAATGCCTTTTTCCCAGGTTAAGGTGAAGGCGTCGCTTTGATCGAATTCTATGGCTTTTAGCGTGCCGGGGGCGACTCGGCTGGGGCGTTTAAAGGCTGGCTTGGCAAAATAAAGGTGAACCTCTTTGCCGGCCGGTAATACCGGATTGCCCATATTACGCATGATCGAGCGGACCCAGAACTGCTTTTCCGCGTCGGGTACGTAGTAACGAGCAAGAACCTGAGATAGTGTCTCACCGGCCCGAACTCGATGCATTACATGTTCGCGCTTTTCTAGCGGATCAACCGGCGACGCTATCGGCGGAGGCAGCAATGTTTTGTGAGCCGGAGCGTCCGTGAGCTTTCGAACCGGAGACGCGGGCGCCGACTTGCCTTTGGACGTATCCTTGCGGACGGTTTTCTGTTTTGCCCCGCGCACCTCGTGAGGAAGCAACGCCGACAGGAAGGTAATGATCCAAAGCCAGACGAAGAAATTTAAGCTACGAGGGAGAAACCGGCCGCATCCGGGTTGAATCAAGATATTCTCAGCACTTCTGTCGCTTTTTGTCCCCGGACGCATAGAAAGAAGATTCTCTAATAGTCTGTTTTGGGCTATCTGTCAATTAAAAAAATCGCAGTTAATTAATGAAAATGCTTAAGGATTTAACTAATTCGCTGGTGGCGCCGGTTAGCTCCGGAGATTAGTCGGACTCAGCGAAAACGAACTTTCTTAGCGCTACTTCCAGTAGGAAGAGGCAAAAAGCCAGGACTATGAAGGGCTGTCTCAGCGGTTCATAGCTCTTGGTTACGACATCCCTATTACTTAAACTTCTCCCCCGCGGCTTGGGATTGATTTCGCCTCCCGTCGCCTCGGCTAGGCGAGACAATAATCGGATATTAAACTCCGGGCGAGGCCGTTCGGCATTAATATCGTAAGGCAAAGTGTATCCAATGGGCGGAAAAGCGATCTTGCGCCCGCCTCGTTCTTCCAAAAGGTCGACTCGATAGTCTCCCGGCTGGGAGACGGGTAGGGCGGCTTGGTAGTGCCCTGGTGCCAACTTACTAAGGACGCCTTCTGATTTTCCCGCCTTACCAGTGACAGTGAGTCGATATTGACTATTGGCGCTGGATTCATCGAAGACCGACAAATCTAGGATGGACCGGTTTTCGACGAAGCTTACTCTTGCTTCGTGGGCGGGAACCAGATTCTCCTCGGGCGGGCTCAGCCAGTCGAGAATGTGTCCCCAGAATCCCTGCAAGCTTCCCCACGGAATCCAATTTCGCGTCCAGCGGCCCTCAAAGTCGGTCGTTAGAGCCACTGACTTTCCTTTTCCGTATCGCCATGAAGCGAGCAAGGGAGCCCGACGGTCCTCGCGGCTGACTACGAGGTCCGAGTGAGCGCCGCGTTTGAGGTCAGTATCCATATATCCCAAAATCGTCGGATAAGTCCGGGCGCCGAAGCCGGCGAGTAGTTCCGAGCCGTTATTTGGCACCGGAACCAGAGGCCGATTCTCTTGCGGCTCTTCTTTCGGTTTGTCCTGGAGTTGCTCCAAGACGATTTGGGGCAAAGTCGACGGGTCGACGACGTGGTGAAACAAGCCCCCACCGTACTGAGCGATTCGCTTCATGATTCGGACATCCGCTTCGGTGCTGATCGCCACGGCCGAGACGGTGATCTTCGAGTCGCTTTTCATCGCGCTCACGAGATCCACCAGTTCTCCCTGGCTGCCTCGGGTGACGCCGTCGCTCAATAAGATGATATGCTTGCGCGACGCGTTAACCCGCTCCAGTTGACGCTTGGCTTCGAGCAGTGCCGGTAGAAAGTAGGTTTGTCCGCCCGGTTTGAGACGGTCGATCTGGGCGCCGACGACACTGCGAAGCCGTGCCATGGTTTCCAGGTAAACGACGACGAATGGGCTGTCGTCGAAACCGACGACGCCCAGCAGATCGATGTCTTTCAGTTGCCGGGCCACGGCCTTGGCGGCTTCCTTGGCGTAGATAATGCGGTTGTCGTCACGCATGCTGCCGGACTTGTCGATGACCAAGACCACCGCGCGGTTTTTTTCCTCGGGCTTGGGCGGTTCTTTGGGATCCACCGGAAGAATTTTTTCGATCGGCGTCTGACGATAACTTGCCGGGGCGAAACTCGCATCGGCGCCGAGCATGATGAATCCATTGCCGCTAGCAACATGTCGTTCCACCGTGGCGAGATAGCCGACCGGGAATCTATCGCGCTCCGCATTATTGAAAATCACGACTTTGTAACCTTTCGGCGCAGGCGCGGTTTCCGCGCTTCGCACGGTGATGTCAAGCCCTTGACGTTTGAGAATCTCCTCCAAGTATCGGCCCGCGCCGCTATGACCGTTGATCAGCAAGATCTTTGCTTTGGCACGAACCGAGACCCATGCCAAGGCGTGATTGTCCGACGGGTAGCGGTCAGCATCACGATCGCGAGCGGTGAAAGTGGCTTGGTACGATGTCAGGACGCCTTCGGTCGGCGTCGTTTGGTAAGTGAAACTTTGGCTTCCCGGGCTTAGCTTGATCGCCTCGGTCTTGATTGGTTGGCCATTGCGCGTGACAGTTAATGTGCCCTCGACTGTGCGGTCGTTTTGGTTGTCGAGCACGACCTTGAGATTCAAGCTCTCGCCGCTGTTGCCCTGAGTCGGCGCCAAAAGTTTCGTTACCGCGACGTTGGCGATGGCGGGACGCTGCGCCGGCAGGATCGGATAGACTTTGATGCCGGCGGCTGCAAGCGCCGGCATCAGACGTTCGACGCTGCCCTGGGTTTCCCAGCCGTCGGTAAACAAATAGAGACTTCTCGGCGCGGGGGGTAGGGCCAATAGGGAGTTCAAAAGATTCTCAAGATTGGTCTTCTCCGGATCGATACCCGAAAACTTCGCTCCGTCGCCGTCAAATAGTTCACGCCAGTTGGAAACTTCCGTCGACGCCGAGCCAAATACGAAAACCCGATCGTCTCGATTGGGCGCTGGCAACTGGCCCATAGCGTCTTTCATCCAGCGGCGCATCCCGGGAGCGATGCTTGCCGAAAAATCAAAGGCGAAAATCCGTTCTTCTTGAGTGCGTGTTTGCTCGCTGGTGGATTGCGGGTCGGCGAGTGTGAAAATCACGAGAGCGAGAATCAGCGTGCGTGATATCAGGACGAGCAACCGGCGATCGCGATAGCGAAACCACAGCAACGGCAAGGCGACTAACAGCCAGAGAAAAAACGGTTTAGCAAACTCGATATTGGCGAAAAACGTGTTCATGATTCCCGCTCGCTAGGCTTCAGTCCAGCCGCCGTCCAATAGCCCCGGCCTCGATGTTCATCCGCTGTAATCCACGGCTCCGTGCCCGGCGGAACTTATTGGGATAGGATTTCGCATTTCTCATCTCCGGACTTCGATTTCCCGTCGTCGATCTCCTATCTCCGGTTCCCCCATCGGTTCCGCTCTATTCTTACACAAGCTGCCGCGCGCGACGGCGAAATCTAAAGGAGCCCATACGCGGACTGATGAACCACTCAATCAGCAACAGCAGTAGCGAAGCGATGAGCAGATAGGGCCAAAATGAAAATAGCACGGAGGCGCTGGTCGAATTTGGTGCTTCGCCGCGGAGTTCGATCGGCGCTGACGTCCGCAAGTCGGACTCGTTGGTGTCCTGCAGATTGCGAGCGTAAAGCTCACTTCTGCTGCCGCGACTGCGCTGATAAATCCCCTGGTAATACGTCGCAGAAAAATGGCCAAACTCGGGCTTTAGTGAAATTTTGCCATCCGCCGGCGTGGTGAGAACGTCGCCGGGTTGGACCGAGCCCAATCGGATGGGTTCTCCTGTCGCCTGACCGCTCGAGCCGCCGCTCTCAAAAAACCAATCAAAGAAATTGAGCGTAAAAATCGACATCGGCAAGTTGTCGCGACCTAGAAACGGCAGCGGATCAAACCCGAGGGTGAGGTAGCGAACTCCCTGTCGTTCGGCCGCGAAAGCGAGGGCTCCGTTGGGACTTTCGATCACCACATCGCCCGCGCTCTGTGGCTTCAACGGGCGGGCATAGGTCGGGCGAAACAAACTGAAGTTAATATAACGGGTCAGCGTATGCGGCTCCCGCCAGCTGGAAACAATCGCGTTTGAGATCGGCGCGCCCAGTTTGGCCAAGGAGTGGCTTTCCGGCGGAAGAATGAACAGTGCGGGGTTTTGTGGCAGTGCTGCAGGAGCCGAAAAGTGAAAAATCTCCAAACCATAGCCGGTGCGCTCGGACTTTTCGTATTCGCCGGGAGAGATGACGTCAACGCTTACGCCAGGAATCGATTTGAGGCTCATCATCGACTGTGGGCGCGGTGTGACGGCCAGGACTTGCAGATTGCGTGAAGCCGGTGCAACCGCGAACCGCCGATTGTCCAGCGGCAAGGCATCGCGCGCTTCCATGGCAACTTCGTAGCTTGGCTGTTCGGCGAATCCTTCGAAGGTTGCAGTGGCGGTCTTGTCGGCACCGACCGCGAGCTCGCGGCTGGCGAGTGTCGCACGGCTACTCTTTAGAACAACTTTGATTTTTTCGTCCCGATCGGAAAAGTTCGTGAGCTTGGCGCTTGCCTCCAAACGGGCATTAGCCAGTGAAGAGCGATGAATTTCGAAACCCGTTACGGCTAAATTTTGCTGCGGTCTCCCAACGGTTATTACTCGCGCGGTTGCCGTTTGGCCGCGCGCCGGGTGATCCGTGATCAGGTAGACGCGCTCATACTTTCGCTCGCGCGCCAACTGGCTCAGCACGTGATCGTAATCGATCGACGGATCGCCGAGATCGTAGGCAGTAATAGCGCCGATGGCGCTTTTCGCTTCATCCGTCGTTAACGGCGCCGCCCGAACTTTCGCCAATCGCGGAGTGGTCAAGTAGAGATCAATCTTTCCGGTGGCACCGAGCTCGCCGATGACAGAACTCGCTGCGCCCTTGGCTAAGCTCAATCGTGTCTTGCCGTCTTCCAATGCCTGCATGCTTGCCGAATTGTCCAAAACGACCGCGATGCTGGTTGGGCGAACGGAAAATACCGGTTCGCCTAACGCCAGGATCAAGAGGGCGAGAAGCAAAAGCTGGAGAAAGAATATCGGCGGCAGATTCATGCGTCCCCAAGGCCGGCCGCTTGCCTGGACGCCACCCTCCATGAACAGCAACAGGCTGGAAAATACCAGGCGCCGCGGTTTTTTTGTAATCAAGTACGGAATCAACAGCAACGGCAAAGCGAGCAGGCCGAGCAAAGCGGTGGGATTGAGAAATTCCATACTCTTTACTTGAAAAGGCCGATCGCCGGCAACGTGGCAAAGACAAAATCGCTCAGATCGCGATCAGTGACGTAGAGCGAATAGTGGATTCCGCTTTGGTGGCAGAAGCTACGGATTTCCAGGTTGTGATGCGCCAATCTCGTCTGATAATCGCGCCGCGCGGCGCCACCCCACTGATATCTGATTTCATTTTTGGTCTCGCTATCGACCAAGGACAAACTGCCGTTCGGGAAAGCCGGATCGACTTCCTCGCGCGACAAGACTTGAATGACAGCTATATCGAGGTCAAAAGCGCGCAACGAATTGAGCCCTTGTTGAAAGGCGACGGCGGGCATGAGGAAATCCGAAACGAGTATGGCCTTACCCGGGCGATGCAATCGTTTTAAATGCTCAGCGAGCGCGGGCCCGAGTTCCAGCGATCCGCGGGGAATTGCCGAGGTCGCGAATTCAATGCATTCCGCCATGCGCCGCCGACCGCGGTAAAACTGCGATGCGCTGCCGCCGATTCGGTCCTGCAACAGATGGAACTTGACATGATCGTGATTCGCCAAGATGACATAGGCCAGCGCCAATGCCACGTGCGTTGCTGGTAAAAATTTTTCTTCACGCGACGGAAAGGCCATAGAGGCGCTGGCGTCGATGAAGACATAAGCAAACAGGTCGACTTCTTCACGAAAGAGTCTGACGTACAGCCGGTCGCTGCGAGCGTAAATGCCCCAATCGAGATAGCGGAGATCGTCTCCGGGGGAGTATTTGCGGTAGTCGGCAAACTCCAAGCTGGTTCCACGCCGGGGCGAGGAGTAACTGCTGGTATGACTGCCGAGGAACTCTTTTCTCGTGCGCAGCCTCAGGGTTTCCAACTGAGTGAGAAATTGCGCGGTGAACGGATAGGCCAGCATGATTCCTAATTCCAACTCGCTACTCGAGAAGACTCTCCGACGAATTTTAGCATCGAGGATCGAAGATGGAGGCTAGAGCATGACAAATTTCCATCTTCCATGGCGCTAGCGCCCGGCATAGGGTATCGGATCTGTCGCGCCGGCCTCTTTAAAACCTTTGAGCCTGAGTTGGCAACTATCGCACCGGCCGCAGGCGCGGCCGTCGGTGCTCGGATCATAACAACTCCAGGTTAGCGCGTAGTCGAGTCCAAGCTTGAGGCCTGTCTTGATGATTTCTGCCTTCGTCATGTGAAGCAAGGGGGTGTGAATTTTTAATTGGCTTTTGCCCTCGACGCCGACCTTAGTGGCGAGATTGGCCATTTTTTCAAACGCCCGTATATATTCGTCGCGGCAATCCGGATAGCCGCTGTAGTCGAGTTGATTTGCGCCAAAAAAAATATCCTGAGCCTCGATCCGCTCGGCTAAGGCGACCGCGAAGGAAAGAAAAATTGTGTTACGCGCAGGCACGTACGTTACTGGAATCCCCTGGGAGATTTCCAACTCACTGCGCCCCTTGGGAACTTCGATATGATCGGTGAGCGCGGAGCCGCCGATGGCGCGGAGATCGAAGCGCATCACTTGGTGCGAATTGGCCTGCAAGAATGCCGCGACCTGTTTGGCCGACTCGAGCTCGCGCTCGTGGCGCTGGCCGTAATGATAGCTCAGCGCGTGGAGCTCGAAACCCTGCTGTTTTGCGATCGCCGCGGCGGTGGCGGAGTCGATGCCGCCGCTCAGGAGAATAACCGCCTTTTTGCCGACCATTTCGATCAGGGGACCTTGGTACCTTCCATGGGATAGCGCTTTTGGTACCAGCCGACTAGTCCTTCGTCGAGCACCTTCATGTTGCGGTAACCGTTTTCGTAGAGGATGCCATAGGCCAAACTGGCCAGGTGATGGGGGCACGCTCAATAAAGCACGACAGGCCGGTCGCGCGGGATGCTCTTCAAATAGTCTTTGAATTCTGCCAGCGGGGCAGAGACGGCGCCCAGAATATGCACTTCGCGGAATTCTTCCTCCGTGCGCACGTCAATGATTACCGGTTTGGCGCCTGCTTTGAGCTCCGCGACAAGCTCCTCGATATTGACGAATACCGGTGTAACGTTTTCCGGCAGCTTTTGTTGGGCGAATTGCGGATACTTCGACGGGTCGGCGTTAGTCGCTTGAGGCAACAGTAGAACAGCCACCGCAACACCGAGGAAAAGCAATTTTGTATGCCAGAAAACCCGCAACATCATGGCTTGCCTCCTTGATACTGATACTGGCTAGACTGGGCGAGAGCATCCAATGGTTGGACGCCCGTGTAGCGCTGTCCGTTAATGATCCAGGTCGGATAACTCTGAATCCCTTTTTCTTTACAAACTTGTGCCTGGGGGGCCTGTTGTCCCCCCGGGCTGCACTCCACGTACGGAATCCGCTTGACCGAACTGCCGAACAGCCTCTTTTGTTCGTTGCAGTGCGGACACCAGGAAGCGCCGTAGAATTTGGCGTCGCTCTTCGACAGATGCTCGGCTAAACCGCGAATCCAGGGATCTTCGGGGCCAGGTGCGCTGCCCCAGTACCCGGCATAATATGAATGAAGGGCAACAATCGCTACGAGGGCTGCGCCGACGGTCTTCGCCAACCACGGACCCCAAGAAAATTGCGGCAAATTCTCCGGGCGCTGGAAGGTCGTCAGGATAAAAATTATGGTCATCAAGCCAAGCGAAGTCAGACAGTAAGGGCAGGCGGCTTGCAATTCGAAATATGAGATCGCGGTCAGGTAAAGACTGTAGAGAAGTCCGAAAAGTGAAATTACCCATGCCCAACGCCATTGATTATCGGCGTGGCGGTTCCACGCAACAGCCGCGAGCAGCGCGTAGGTGAGAAAACCCCAGAACGAAGTCGGCATGCCGAACAAAGTTGACCAGCGGCTGCTGAGTACGACGTCGCAGCCGGCGCCTTCGGTGCAGAACGCCACAGTTTTTCCTGACCACGCGGTAAACGTGAGATAGCCAGACAGCGCCATGCCGAGCACTGCGAGAACGAAGAGCGGCCAGTTAGGGCCGTCGCGCAAGAGCGACTTTGCTGCCGGTTGTTTGCGTCTTTGGTTCTTGTCGCTGGCCATTTGGTTATCCCTTTACTAAGGTGTCGATATCATTCTTGAGGCGGACGAACGCCTGAAGTTCACGGCTGTCATAGTAGCCGCGGATGCGCGCCTGTTTGTCCACCAAGACAAACCGGGGGCTGTGGGCGATCATGCCGCCCGGCTCGTCGTCATTTGGAACCGTCGCCGCGCTCAAGTGAAATCCATCTTGGATCAGGCGCAGTATTCGATCTCTCTGACCGGTCAAAAAGTACCAACGTTTAGTGTCGGCTTGATGCTTCTCGGCATAGGTCGCCAAAATCGCCGGGGTGTCGCGCTCGGGATCGACGGTGAACGAAACCAGTTGAACGTCCGGTTTGCCGGAGTATTCCTCCTGAAGCCTGGCCATCATCGCGGTCTGCAGCGGGCAGGTATCGGTGCACGTTGTATAAATGAAATCAGCGATCCAGATTTTACCCCGCAGCTCGGCCAAGCTTACCGGGCTTCCGTTTCGCTCGGTTAGCGAAAAATCCGGTACCGAGCCGTACTGCTTGATTCCATCAGATGAGTCGGTTCGTTCCGTGCCAAATTGCGGAGAAGGTCCGAGTTTGAGCCAAAGCGCCGTGCCAAGAACGATACCCAAGCCGACGACGACCGATCCGAGCAACAGCAACCGAGTTTTCGACGCGTCCATAGTGAAAGTCAATTGAACCGAAGGGATTCTAACGATTAATTTACCGTTTGTGTAGAGATCGAGTCAATTTGGCCGGCACGAATGGCGCGCGGGCCAAATAACCGCCGGCGATGCGAGAATTCTCGAAACGTCAACTGACCATAGATGCTGACAGCCGGGCTCGCGTGCGGCTCGGCTTTTCTTGTTTTACTTGACGGTAGTTCGTGGGGCTCTATTTTAACCCACCGATTTTGTCAGCGGAGGATGCCGATGGCTGAGAAAAAACTGACCGGCAAAATCGCGCGCGAGCGCATTCGATCCATGGAAACGCCGCTTTGTCCGGAGGGTGTCATCGAAGGGTTCCGTGCGCTTGGCGACGCCAGCGGAATTGTTTCAGACGTGATGGATGAGCTCGGCATTACCGGTATCATCGGCGCTTCAGTGTTGAAGCCAACAATACCGGGCTCGTGTGTTGTCGGGCCAGCGCTCACGGTGCGCAACATCATCCAGCGCATTGCCGGCATTCGGGTCGCCCCGGGTGATGTCGTGCTCGCCGATGACACCGGAGTGTGCTTCATCCCGAGAGTGAGAGCCAGGGAAGTGTTGGAGCTAGCGAAGCAGAAATCCGCCAAAGAAGAAGCCAAATGTAAAGCGATTGACGCGGGGGTTCCCGTCGCCGATCTTCCAGCCTAGTTACCGGAGCTGTGAGGCTTGGCTTGGCAACTATCCAGACAATTTTCTGCTGCATTTCGCCGCTGAAGCCCAGAGGCTCGGCGCATATTTTCTATTCCGCCACGGTGACAAAGCAAACTGGGGATAACTTGAGACGAACTCATCAAGGGGATGCGGTTTACGTAGGCGTCATCGGCGCATCGGGCAAACCGTCCCAATTCCAGGAAAGGGCGTATCCTTGCAACATATTAATATTTAGCCATTTTTTTTGCCGCTTACATAGGCGATTCGCTGAGACCTGCACTGGTGGCTGATCCGCCCTACACCAAGGCGAGTAATCAACAAAGTTATCAACAGTTGCTGTGGAAAAGTTTTCTGTTAAGTGAAAATTGTAGATTTTTTTTGGTCTGCGCCTTTGAATTATTTACCGGCCAAAACTTCTTCCAGCAAGGAATGATGCGGTTGAACAGTCAGTTGCTGACAGCTCAGTCTCGAAGCGAAATTAGTCAACAAACACTTTGGCCGGTTTCGTTCCGCTTTCGTTCTTAATCCTCAAGCTTTGCTGCCCACGCCATACCCCACCGTGTTCCAAGCCAACCGCATCCAATAACGACGACGAACGCCGCCGCAGCCATGATTAGTTCAGTCACTGATGCGGAGTGAAGAGGCATACCTAACACTCGTTCAAGTTGGTTCCAAAGGCCGCTTATATAAATGGCGAACGCGCCTATACCCAAGCCGACGAGCAAACCGGCAACGCAAAGTAGCGTTTGAAAAACGGGTTTAAACACGTCGCCGAAGGAAACTCTCTTTCTCCGGGCCATGGTCTTTTCTAGAAACTTTTTTTCCGCCAACGCCGGATTGCTAAGCCAGCGCTTGAAAAACCGTTACCAAGTCTCTATTGACGATTGAACATGTCGCTGCTGAAAAAGGTGCGTTGCTACGGAACCAGAACCTGTTTCATCCTCGCAATAAACGCCGGCTCGATTTTGAACAGCCCCTGCACAACTTCTTCGGCCTCTTCTCCCGAAACGTAGTGGATATCTAGACTGGCCTTTTTCGCTTCGGCGAGGAGGTCCGGATCTTTGAGCGCATCGGCGAAGGCTCTACGCAATAACTGAACGCGCGACTTCGGTGTGCCGGGCGAAAGAAAATAGGGTCGAGTAATGATGGCGGTATCGTAAACGCCATGCTTCAGGAGCCGCCGTCCTTCTTCCGTCTTCACATAGTCGTTGGCCAGCGGCACATTGGGCAGCTCCGGATGTTTCTTCGGCATGGCCTGCACGATGACATTGAAATCGCCTGAATCGAGTCCCTTTCGCCAAGTGGTTTTAAAAGATTCCCAGGCAAAGCATGCGCCAGCAAGCTCGCCGCTTTCGGCGGCTAGGCGAATGTCCGCGGTGCCTTTGTAACCGTCTATGACCTTGATCGGCAGACCTAGGGCGGCTTGCAATACTCTTGCGTTATCGGAAGCCCCTCCTCCGGGGCCGACCCCGCCGAACTTGACCGGCTCTTTTGCCGCAAACCATTTTTCCATCGAGGTGATCCCGCTCGCTTTGCTGAGCGTGCAAACGTGGTGATCTGAACCAGGAGCGCCGAGGAACTCAAACTTTTTGCCGTCGAATTCAATGCCCTTCGCCCCCATAATCTGTTGTAAGATCAGTCCCCCGGCATTATTGCCGATCATCAGCCCTTCCGGTTTCGCCTGATACATGAAATTCGCGTGAATGATGCCGCCGGCGCCGGTCATGTTTTCAACCACGATACTTGGATTGCCGGGGATGTGTTTACTCAAATGGCGGCCGATCGTGCGTGAATAGGCGTCGTAGCCTCCGCCCGCTGAAAACGCGACAATCAAACGGATCGTCTTGCCTTTATAGAAATTGTCATCGGCAGCCGTGTAACCAAATCGCGCGCCGCAAAGACAAGCGATTGCCGTAATGGTCGCAATGCACTGTTTGATCATGACGATCTCCTAGATGGCGCCGATCGGTTCAAACGCTTTCTAAGATTGCTTCAGCATCGATCGTGATTTCAACTATATTGCCGACAACGACCCCGTGCTTTTCCAAAGGGGCGTTCCAGCTGACGCCGAAATCCAGTCGATTGATTGTCGTGGTCGCCGTAAATCCTGCTCGGGTTTTTGGACCTTGGTCGACGCCGCCTTCCCACCGGGGAGTTTGCCACTGGCCCAAATAACGAACGCTAAGCACCACTCTCCGGGTGACTCCGCGAATCGTCAGCTCGCCGATCAGAGTGGCGTCATTTTCGCCGATCAGCTCGACTTCATTCCCTTTGAAAACAATCTGGGAATGGTTCTCGGCGTCCAAAAAATCCGCACTTCGCAGGTGAGCGTCCGGTCCGGCTCCCCCGACCAGATCCCGTTCGCATCGATCGTAACTTCGACCGCGGTAGCGCCCGGGTTCCCCGGATCAAAAAATAAGGTGCCTTGAATATTTTTGAAATGGCCGCGGACCCACGTCACCATCATGTGACGCGCACAAAACTCAGCCGCAGTATGCCCCGGCTCCAAAATCCATTTGGCCACTGCCGAATCTCCGGACGAGAGAGCTCGTCTTCCTCGGAAGTTTATACGTCGCTCGGAGCAGCGGATGCAATCAGTCCCGAGCTGTCAGGCTCTTATAGAAATGGATTGATACATTTCTCCTTCCCTGAGTGTCCTTGATCCGAGGGGGACGCTTCAAAGACGCGCCGTAGCACGAAGTGGGTTGGCAGATAGATCGCAATCACGCTGACGGCCATGATGAACAGCAACCACAGCCAAGGCGCCATCATCGTCTGAGGATGCTTGTCATCGAGTCCGTACACGTAATTGATGTTGACCGCCCAGTTGGGGTGACTGGCCGAGGGTGGTGGGGCCGGGGCGAACAGATAGGAAATGAGCAAGACCATGATCGCGACCACGGATTGTATGCCAAGCGCTCGCCGGTCATAGCCCAACCGCGAGAGCAACCACAGCAGGAAGAAGGGTAACCAACCGTGAAATAGCGAGAGTGCCCGCAGGAACAAAGGGATGCTCGAATCGAGCATGTAGCTGGTCACGCCGGTTATGTGCACGCCTGCAACGAGCCGAAACAGAAAATCGACTACCCACAGCAGCTGAGGGATTGTAATGGCGACCGCTTGCATACTGACCAGAAGCGGGCTTTCAATCCAGATCGCCACGCCGGTGATGAGCAACGCGATGTCGCAAAAATAGAGAAAGTTCCATGGGCTGTAAGTCACCCAATAGCTCGGCACAACGATCGCCACAAAAGCGGAGTACGCCATCTTTACCCAGGTCGGAATGCGTCGGCTCGTTACCGTTGTCATGATGTAAATCTACCTACGGACTTGCCATGAAACGCGACGCTGTGGTTTTAGTTCGCTATCCCGGCTCACTCAGAGTCGCGGTCGCGTCCGCGCCGCACCGGGCGCAGTCCAAAGGGGTTGTGCAGCGTTCCGCTGCAAAGTAAATATATATCGGCGCAGCAACCGCTTATCTCGTCACTAGCTCGTAGCCACGCTTTTTGGGGAAGGCCTGGCGGAAACGATGCAAAAGGCCCATAGGATTTTCTTCACGATGCGTATTCATTTCATTGTATTTATCACGTTATGCCTTTCATGGAGTTCTGTCGACGCCGCGGACTACAAGTATCCCTATCACGACCCGTATTTAGCGACGGCGACGACGGCGATCTTGAATGACGATGGCCCCGCTCGCCGCCTCAAATCGGAGATGGTCCATGTGCCGGGACTCTCCAACAGAAATCAGCTGCCTTCTCTCGAAGGACGCGGCGAGTTGAGTGTCGCTCTCTATCGGCAAAACCATCCAGCACCTTTGCTTTTCATTCTCTCTGGCATCGGATCCAATCCTTACTTTGGAGTTGGCACCTATTTAGCCGGTCTCTTCTATCAAGAGGGCTCTCATATCGTCATTTTGCCCTCACCAATGAGCTGGAATTTTGCGTTGTCGGCCAGCCGCAGCGGCGCGCCAGGTTACGCTCCGGCAGACGCCCGTGATCTATATGAAGCCATGCAGAAATGCCTTTCTGTCCTAAGAGATCGACATAATGTCGAGATCACGAGAATCAACTTCATGGGGGTAAGCCTGGGGGCGCTCGAAGGTGCTTACCTGAGCGTGATTGATGCTGCAGAGCGGAAGATAGGGATAGAAAAGTATCTTCTGGTGAATCCGCCCCTGGATCTCTCTTATGCGCTCAAAAAAGTCGATGAGTGGGATGCGTTACAAGAAAAATTCGGCACAGACAAATCCAAGGACATCATGGCGAAAGCCGTTGCCATCGTCGAGTCCTTTTCCGAAGACATGCGAGATGATCCAGCGGTCTTTGACAGATTGGCAAAAAAGTTCGCTAGTTTTACGACAGAAGAACTCCAGTTTCTCATTGCTGAGGAGTTGCAAACTCTGCTTCCCGAGCTCGTTTACGTCTCGCAAGCCATTCGCGACCAAAAGGTTCTTAGAGCGGCCAAAGACCAGGTCCGAAAACGTCTCCAAGAAGCGAAGGGTTTGACGTTCATGGATTACAACGAAAAAATTGGCCTGCCATTGTGGAGAATCCAGGAGGGAGAGCTCCAAGGTGATTTAGAGAGCTTTATCAAGCGAGGATCTTTGGCGCGAATTCTTGATCGGCTGCGTGGCAATTCAAAAGTGCATATCATGCATAACTCCGACGATTTCTTGTCCGACAGGAAATCAATCGAAGAACTCAAAGAGACATTGGGTGATCAAGTGGCGCTCTATCCCTATGGTGGCCACCTTGGTAATCTCTGGTTCTCGGAAAACAAAGAATATGTTTTGCGGCAATTCAGGACGGTCCCCTGATTGACATTTTCGTGTCAGGCCGACCCCAGTCGGCATGGCCAGGCGAAAGCGGAAAACAAGATTCGCTGATCGCCTGTTTCAGCGCGATCCGCATCGCGGAATCGGACGAGCTGCGTCGCGTACCCCGCGCGTCGCAATTCCTTGGCAAAGAAGCGTGCTTCGGCGCGATGGATCCAGGCGAGTGGATGCGGCTGCCAGGATTCGCGCAGGACGGTGACGTTCATCGATCACCTATTCTCGATCACTGCAAATGCCACGAGGGCACTTACCAGCGCCAGCCCGGCCGCCGTCAGCATGACCAGGCGAAAGCCGAAGACAAAAGATTCGTTGATCGCTTGTTTCAGCGCGATCCGCGTTCGCTCGTCGATGCTAGAAGGTAATTCGGCTCCGGCCAGGCGGGCGCGTTGCTCGTCAATGGAATGCCGCGCCTCAGGCAATAAATCCATCCGTGCTAACCGTCCATCGAGCTCGCGGTTGAATGAATGCACAATCACGATACCCAGAACCGCAATTCCCAGGAGCCCGCCGATGCGTGACACGGCATTGTTGACACCCGAGGCGACACCCGCCCGGTTTACCGGTACAGCATTCATGACGGTCGTCGTGAGCGGCGCAACACTCACCGCCATGCCCAATCCCAACAGTATCATCGCGGGGAAAAACGTCGTCCAGTAACTCCCGCCCACGCCTGGAATCATAAATAGGCCATACCCTAAAGCGGCAATTCCCGGGCCGGCTACCAGCGGCCCCTTCGCGCCGTACCTTTTCACTAATCCGCCCGACCAGCGCGAGAGCAAAAATAGAATGAGAATGAAAGGAAGCCAGGCGGCGCCCGCGGCCGTCGCCGAGTATCCTTGGATCTGAATCAGGTTGAGTGGAAAAAAGAACATGCCGCCACCCAAGGCGGTGTAAAGAAGAAGCGTCAATAGATTGGCGCCGCTAAAATTGCGCGAGCGAAACAGCGCGAGAGGCATCATCGGGTTGGGCGACCGCGCTTCATTGAGAAAAAAAACCGCCAGTGAGATCACGCCGCCAAAAAGCGCGCCAAGTACGATCGGATGACCGAAACCTAAACGCGAGGATTCGATCAGGCCATAAACAAGCGTACCCAAGCCCAAAGTCGCAAGCGCAACCCCTAGCCAATCCAGGGTCGTATTGGCATCGACATCTCTGCTCTCAGGCACGTGCAACAAAGATATCAGCAGCACGATAAGCGCGAGCGGCACGTTGATAAAAAAGACCGCGCGCCAGGAGAGGTGCTCGATCAGCCAGCCGCCGATGACCGGCCCGACGCCGGCGGTTATCGCCGTAAATCCCGACCAGGTTCCGATCGCCTGTCCGCGCCTTTGTTCATCAAAGGAAGCGCTGATGATGGCGAGGCTTCCCGGCACGAGCAACGCGCCGGCCACGCCTTGTGCTGCGCGCGCGACAATCAGTTGATTGACGCTTTGTGCCATCCCGCCGCCGATCGAAGCTAGCGCGAAGAGCACAACGCCTGAGCAGAAGATACGCCGTCTGCCGAAGCGGTCGCCCATCGACCCTCCGGTCAAAAGCAATGCGGCGAGAAATAGCGCGTAGGATTCGACCACCCACTGCACGTCGAGAACCGTCGCGTTGAGGCTCTTCTGCAACGCGGGCAGCGCCACGTTGACGACTGTGCCATCGATGAAAACCATGCTCGAGCCCAAAATGGTCGCCGCCAAAATCTACGGCTCGGACATTGGCGCGCATGGAACAGCGCTCGGCCCCGCTCGAATGACGCCCTCATCGCACGGCTGTCTAAAAATATTCCCCATAGTTTTATCGGCTTATTGAAAGCAGAAACGGGATCTCTGTCGCCCGGCACTTCTTACTTTAGTTCCGTCGCGTCTCGGCGGTGACAACTAATCCGAAAACTCACCGTAGCGGGCCATTTATCAGATATGAAACATCTAGATTTCTGCAGTCGGAAATTCCCGACAATTACCCGTTTCCCTACATAGATATTCTTCAGTCTAGAATAATCAATCTTTGAGATCTTTTCTTTATTCAATGTCTCTGGGACAAAATAGCGGCGTTTTTGCGAACTTCTATTTTCGCTGACCGGCTCAGAGTGGTACGTCTTTTGCGGCTTTTGATAATTGAAGCCAAGCAGAGACGAGGTGTGCTATGACCAAACGAAGACGTCGCGCTTTGATTTGGGTGGGTTGTTTTTTGGCCATTGTTGCCATCGGGCTGACAGTTTTTATTGCGACTCTGGATCAGAACAGGGCGAAGAAATACATATCAGCGGGAGTGAGCAAGGCCACCGGCCGGCAATTGAGCATCAATGGCGATCTTAGATTAGATCTCGGCTGGATCTCCAGACTGAGCGCCAGTGAGATTCAATTCCAGAACGCTGGCTGGAGCAAACACCCGCAGATGGCCGAAGTGGGTCTCTTCGACGTCGAGATAGATCTCTGGCAACTCGTTCGACATTTTCGCGTGGTTCTCCCCACCGTCACTATTTCCCAACCCAAGGTGGTTCTCGAAAAAAATGCTGAGGGCTCGGCAAACTGGGAGTTTCGCGCGGCGCCCGCAGTGACCGAACCCGTAGTACCGGAGAACCGCAGCGATTTTCCTGTCATCGAAAAACTAATCATAAAAGACGGCATGCTCCTGTTTGATAACCAGGAAAGCAAAACCCAGATTGAATTGAAGGTCACTGAGGCGGAAGGCGCGGGATTTTTGGAGACGCCGGTCAAGCTCAAGGCGGAGGGGACGTATCAGAAACTGCCGTTGACTCTATCTGTGGACGGCGGTTCTTATCAAAATCTGAGGAGTTCAAAGGAGCCATATCCTCTGAAGATCAACCTCGGCGCCGGAAAGCTGAAAGCAAGAATCGACGGTAATCTAACCGAGCCATTGGCGATGAAAGGGGAAGACGTCACGCTCGATATTCAAGGTGACGACATGGCGAATCTCTATCCGCTCATCCACCTCGTGTTTCCATCGACGCCGCCGTACCGCCTCAAAGGTCATTTGAGGCACGACGGAAAAGTCTGGTCATTTGCAAACTTTTCTGGACGGGTGGGCGATAGCGACCTGTCGGGTAACATCCGGGTGGATACAGCGCCGAAGCGCCCCTTCATGAAGGCCGATCTCGTTTCTAATTTACTCGATTTCGACGACTTGGCCGGTTTCGTCGGCGGCAAGCCTGGAACAGCTCCGGGCGAGACAGCTTCAGAGGAGCAAAAAAAGCAAGCTGCCGCTGAAAAGGACGGCGATCGAATATTTCCGGATCAACGCTACGATCTGGAGCGTTTGCGAGCCATGGATGCGGACGTTCGGCTGCGCGCCAAAAAAATTCTCGCGCCGAAACTACCCATCGACGACCTCAACGCAATTTTGAACTTGAACGACGGAGTTTTGAGCTTCGCGCCGGCTGCGTTCGGGGTCGCCAACGGCCGCATGGAGATCTACAGCACGTTTGATGGGTCGAAACGGCCCTCGAAGGTGAAGATCGACGCTCGGCTCCGGCACCTGGATTTGAAACGATTCCTCGCTGACACTTCATTCGCACAAAAAACCCTCAGCCCTATTGGAGGGCGAATCGTTCTTGCGGGGACCGGCGAATCCTTTCGCGAGCTCATGGCGACTGCCTCCGGCAATACCTTCTTGGCCATGTCGGGCGGAGAGATCAGCGAGTTGCTCGTTCGGTTGGCCGGACTCGACGTTGCTCATGCCTTGGGCGTGGTCATCCGGGGCGATAAGCCCATCCCTGTCCGCTGTGCCTTACTAAATCTCCAGGGACAGAATGGACAGATGGGCGTTCAAACTCTGGTCTTCGATACCGCCAATTCCGTCATTTCCGGTGAAGGCAACATCGACCTCCGAGATGAGAAGGTCAACATTGTGGTACTGCCGGTGCCGAAAGGTTTCAGCCCGCTGAGCCTGCGTTCGTATATCCGTGTGACGGGAGGTTTCAAGAACATCTCCGTGTTTCCGGATCCGATCAAGACCGGGACGGATTCCTTGTTTAAGAAGATCTTCAATGTTCTGACGATGCTCGTAATGACTCCACTCCAACCGAGAGACCTCGGCCAGGGGAAGGACGTAGACTGCGATGCCCTGATCGCCCAGGTGCAGAACCAAGACCCGCAGGGACTCGTGCTCAAAGACGTTTACAAAGCAGGCGGAGCCACGGCACCTCCAGGCGACCGCGAGCCCGGGCAACAACATGCGAGCCAAGCGCGGTGAGCCGAGACCCGCCAGCAAGCACAAAGAAACTTGAAACCTCGCGCGGTAAGCCGCAACTAAAAAAAAGAACAACGCTGTCACGACGAAGGCCACGAAGAGCACAAAGAAGAAAATTATCGGCTACAAAAACTTCGGTGGCCTTCGCGCGCTTCGTGCTTTGCATGTGTCTCGCTAAATGCGACGGGTTTGATTGTCTCCGCTAGCGCTAGCTGGGACTTTCGGGAGCAAGCGCAATTAAGATAAAAGCTCCCGGCCCGTCGGATTAACCGGCGGACGCGAGAAATATCGGCTTGACAGGCTACCTCGGGTTCATGATGGCTTCCGCACCGCTCGGAGTGTCTCCCGTTTATTGTCGATGCAAGTTCGAAGGAGGAAGCGCGGCCGGCACGGCAGCATCGCAGAGTCCCGAATGACCAGTCCTGCGGACCGAGTCCATTAATTCTTGAAATTCACAAGGCACGACGGGCTTGAAATACTTCGTAGTCTGGCGCGGGCGCTTTGATATCGTCGTTAGAAAATATCATACTGGCCATTATTCGATCCGAGGGTTTCTTCATCCTCTGATCCTCTCATAGGCGACTTTGCACCACATCGCTGTGGTCGAAGAAAGCGCGTTGATTTTCGATAGGAGACATAGCATGCGCAAATGGTTCATTGCTGCCGGCATCGCAGTGATAGTCACGATTGCTGTCGGCCTTGTGGCGCTGCTGAATATCAATTCTCTGATCACGCGTAACAGAGCTTTTCTTCTCGATCGAGCTGAACAAGCGCTTGGGCGAAAAATATCAGTAGGCGAAGTGGAAGCGACGCTTTTCACCGGTATCGGCGCGCGCCTAACCAGCTTCGCCATGGCCGATGACCCTGATTACTCTTCCGGGGACTTTGTGCGCGCGAAGGATGTCCAAATTCACCTGAGATTCTGGCCTCTATTGAAAAAGGAGGTGCAGATTAAAAAGGTCGCCCTTCACGATCCGGTGATCCGCATCGTCCGCAATCCTGACGGCAAGTTCAATTTTTCCACCATCGGCAAGAAAGATAAAGTAAAAAAAGAGGCCGCTGAAAAAGAAAAGAAAGAGCGAGCGTCCAAAGAAGAAAGTCAATCGGCCTTTCTGATCTCCCTGGTCGATATCTCCCGCGGAGACATCCAATACATCGACAAGAAAGACAACACCGACTTACAACTACGGCAAATTGATGTCAAAGCGGAAGATTTTGATTTGAACCAACCTTTTACGGTGAAACTGGCGGCGGCGGTTTATGACGATAAGCAGAACTTGAAGCTTACGAGCAAGATCGGGCCGCTCCGTCCCGACGGCGATTTCAATCAGGCCCCTTTGGACGGTGAGATCGATATTGATCCGCTCGACATGACGCGACTGAAGGCGGCTCTGCCGGCTCTAAAAAACTTTCTGCCCAAGGATCTTGATCTCTCGGGCGTGTTTCGCATCAAAGATGTGAAATTCAAGGGAACGCTCAAAGATCTGCGGGCGAACGGTGAAATCGAAGGCACCAACGGCGCCATGCGTTACGGAAAGACTTTTCAAAAGGCGACGGGCATTCCCCTGACGCTGGTCACCGATGCGAGCTACGCCGGGGACAAACTGTCCATCCGCAAAGGGCGGCTCAAGCTACACACCCTGGAGCTTGCCGCCGCGGGAGACGTGCAGTTTGGCGACAGTCCTGTACTGAATTTATCGGTGAAGTCAGAGCCCGCCTCTCTGGACGGCTGGGACAAAATTCTTCCGGCGATTGCGAGCTATAAATTGGCCGGCACAATGGATGTGCAGGCGACCGTAAGGGGAAAAGTCGGCAAAGGGGCGGCACCACAAATTCAGGGCACGTTGAACCTCAAGAAGGCTAGCGCCAAACCGCCCGAGTTCCCCAAGCCGATCGAGAATCTCGATACGAGAATCAATTTCACCGGTCAAAAAGCCGATATCAGCGACCTTAGCCTGAGCCTGGGAAAGTCGAGAATTCGCATCGCCGCGGCCATCGAGAAATTTTCGCCACTGACGTTGACTTACAAAATGTCAACGCCGGAGATCTGGCCAGCGGACTATCACTCTTCGCTCTCTGAGGACCGCAAAGCGGACGTCATCCGCAACTTGCAGAGCCAAGGTCAGTTGACCATGGCAGGCGGCAATATGGTGTACCAGGGCAAGATGTCTTCGGCGGACGGCACGCTCTACAACGTTGCGTACAAAGGACTCGAAGCGACGCTTGCCCTGGCGGACAAGGTGGCCAATATCCGTAGCCTGCGGGTCAACGCGCTGAGCGGCACGGTACAGGTGGCCGGCGAGTATTCGTTTAAAGAGCCGGTGCCGCGTTTCTCCGTTACGTCGAAAGTGCAAGGCATCGACGTCAAAGAACTCTACACCGCTCTCGATCCGAAGGCTGAACGAGATCTGCGCGGGCGGATGAATGCCGATATGAAACTTGCCGGCAGCGGTAAAAACTGGGAAGAGATCAAACCGGCACTGCGCGGCCAAGGGGAAGCGGAAGTCGTGCAGGGCGCATTGCTTAACTTCAACATTGCCGAGAGCACGCTCGGCGGAGTTACCGGAATACCGGGGCTGACCAGTATCATCAGTCCGTCGCTGCGCAAGAAATATCCGGAAACCTTCACGGCGAAAGACACGGAGTTCAAGGAATTGAAAGCGATTTTCGACTTGGCGGACGGCCGGATGAACGTCAAAGACCTGCGCATGTCGGCTGCCGAATTTTTCGTGCAGGGGAACGGCTGGGCAGATTTCACCCGCAAGATCGACTTTCGCTCCACACTCTATTTTTCCCAGCGTTTGTCCGCCGACTTGAGCCAATCCACCCGTGAGATGAAATATCTTTTGAATAACCAGGGACAGCTCGAAGTGCCAATCGTTGTCAAAGGCAGATTGCCTAATGTGAAACCAAAGCCCGACACGAATTACCTGGCGCAGATGGCGCAGCGCGGCTTTATGCGCAAAGGAACCGACGATCTACAAAATCGTTTTCTTGGCCGCAAAGAGTCCCGTGGGCAGGAAAAAGACTCCGCTACGCAGGAAGAGGATACGCCCTCTGACGGTAAGAAAAAGAAGCGAAGCTCGACTGAAGACATGATTCGAAAAGGCCTCGAGGGTTTGTTCAAACGTTAAATCGCTGGCGATCGCGTTTCCACGCGGCAACAATGGCGGTTTAGCATCGATTCATGAGGCGCGAGGAATTGAGCATCGCCACGTCCCTAGCTGCATCGACTGACTGTACGGAAAAACCTCCAGATATTCACTGAGTTGAGGGAAAATCTAACGAACTCGCCATGCACCGGCCAGCGTAAGTGGTTATTAAAATGAACAACTGATTTTTGGCACGCAATTTGTTCCATTAAAATTGATCACGAGAGATTGAAATGATCGCCTCAGTGCGGCAGGTACTGGCGATTTTTACAGCTCTCTATCCCGATTTCACAGCGTCGTTCAAGCATGAAGCTGCTTATCGTTACCGCCGCAACAGTTGGCCTTATTGCGCTTTGCTCGGTAGCGAGCACCGCCGCAGAACCAAAGAAAAAAAAACCGACGCTGAGCGTTACTCCCCAGACGGCCCCCGCCACAGCAGAGATGAAACTGCTCGCCACGCGAAAGATGCTTATCGAGCGAAAGAGGGCATCGCGCGAGCATTTGAGAAACTCGCTTTCGCTCTATGAGGAGCTATTGCAAAAGCAAACCGCCGACTATGAGCTAAAGAAGGGATTGTACCAGTTGGATTTCATTTCGAAAGCGGAACTTGAAAACAGCGAGCGCGCGATGAGCAGTACGCGGCTCCAAATAGAACAAATCCGTCAATGGATTGCCGAAGATGATGTCGCCCTTTTACTTACTGAAGAAGCTGCGCAAGAGGAGTTGGCCCGACTTCCACCATTGCCTCTGGGAGGCTACGACGAAACCGCCACTTTGATTCGTTACAACGGACCCGCCAATTGGTCGCTGGCCGGCGTACAAAAAATTGCTACATTCTATCGTGCCCGGTTTGGCCGCGCCCTGCCGATCAGCGCAATGGGTCAATCATCCACCCATGATCGCATGAGCTTGGATCATCGCGAGGCTCTCGATATTGCTGTGCAGCCAGGCAGCGCGGAAGGCCGCGAGTTGATGGCGTACTTACGAAGGACCGGTATTCCCTTCATCGCTTTTCGCGGCAAAGTACCAAGCATGTCGACCGGCGCCCATATTCACATCGGCAGGCCTTCCCCGCGCATTATAGAAGTCAAACATCGATCGCCGCATCCCGCCACACAAGACAAAAGCGCCGAGCATGGATGATGTATCGACCGTTCAATTTTAGCAACCAAACTTCCAGCTCGACCTCGCCCCTGCCGCTTGTTTCACGCTTTCACAGTCACCCAAGGATTTTCCGCTAGAATTGTTTGCCTGCGCGGCTCATCGAACGCCGTCCTTGACGCGTTGGTAGCGTGGCGTTTTCCGCAGGTAAAAAAAACCTGTCGACTATACGAAACAATGAGAAGTGCGGCCTGGTCATCTTGTCATACTGTTTTTGGCACATGCATTGCATGAAAATTCTCAGTAATACTGGATTTTGACTCGTGGTTATTCGATGCAGAAGTTCAGTCCGAGCGTAGACTCCGAAGAAAAGATTTATGCTGCTCATTCCTGTTTCCCATCGCGCTTTTTACCTTCGCGTTCGCCGGTGAACTGTTTGGTTATCGGCGCGACAACGCGTCGCTGCGCGCGGTAGGCTTTGATCGCAGATCGGGGACCGCAGTCATTCGGTGATCGGATAGACATTTTACTCAAAGGAGGTTTCCGAAATGATTCGCAAGCTAGCCTCAGGCGAGTATCGACTGTATGCGCCGAAGAAAGATAAAACTGGAAAACGGTGCAATCACAAATTCGGCACTTTCAAGACACGGGCAGCAGCCGAGCAGCATGAACGAGTAATCCAATACTTCAAACGACGCGTCTGAGAGCAAGCAAATGCCTTGACCGGCATTTCAATGGCGCCGAAGGGCAGTGTCGCTGCTGAGCGCAGTCGGCGATCTTGCTTACGATCCTTGCCGAATCCTAGCGGTCATCACTCGTGTCGAATGGGACGGTCCTATCAACGATCCTGACGCGTATTGGCCGCGCCATGCATCTCATCGGTCTCGAACAAAGTCGTTACGCCGTACCGGGGAGGGCATGTTTCCACAAAGTGTGTCATGAAAAAGAGGAAAGGAGATGACTCGCAGATGATACGTAAGCTAGCCTCAGGCGAATATCGACTTTATTCGCGGAAGAAAGACAGATCTGGAAAGCGTCGCAATCTGGGCACTTTCAAGACGCGGTCAGCAGCGGAAAAACACGAGCGGGCGGTTCAGTATTTCAAACGCCACGGCTAAAAGTGCCGGCCGCTAACCGGGATCGAGGAGCGAGCCAACTGTTCAGCCGGCGGGTCAAAATTCGCCGTGGTCACGGCAGAACTCCGCCCTTTTTTCCTCGACTTCAAGACTGGATCTTCTCTTGGCCCAGTAAGAATTTCAGATAGCTTTATAAGCGAACCGTTTCATTTTCTGGGTGTTCTTGCCTTCGATGCGAAGGAGTCCGGTGGCCGCGACGCGTTTCGGTGAGTGGACGTTGCCCTCATTGTAAATGTGCGCCATTCCGGGCTTTAGCGTGTAGACTTTGTCACGCCGAACTGTTCCCGGCTTGCCTTCAGCCGCAGGCTCGAGGACTTCCCAGTCGCTCATCTCGGTTTCGCCGAACGCTTGGCCGTAAATCGCCCAGGACGATCCGTGATCGTGCGGATTCGCTTCCCGGGCGTCGCGGTTCACATGCGCACAGATGCAAAAACCGAGCTCCGGATCTTCGTAGATTACCTGACGATCCGGCGTGTTATCGTTGACATAGGATGCGATGAAAGTTTTATCTTTGAGCGCCTCTTGCACCAAATTGCGTATCTTCTCTCTGCCTGTTGGGCTGGGATCCTCTTTGAGAATCCGGTGACATTCCGAGGCAAATGATTCGAGGGTAAAACCCATGGCAACTCTCCTTTTATAAATCGACCTGAATGAGCTTTAACAAAATAATGCAATCATCGTCAACGTCAGCGAGCCCTCTTTGCGCGCGTCGTCGACAATTTTCTCATCGGCCGCGCAAAGAGCGGAAAAAAAGCAGTCAAGGAGCGAAGCGACGAATACACTGAGCCGCGTTATTCGCAGGTGAATCACTTGCGCTGCCAAATTGCCGCGATCTCAGCCGCGGCAGCGATGTCGAAGTGGGTTTGCTCCATGAGCTTCAAAGCCAATTCGTGGAGCTCGCGGTTGCGCGAACCGACGCAGTCCTTTAAGACGACCGTGTCGTAGCCCAAATTGCGCGCGCTGCGGGCGGTGCCTTCGATACCGCCTTCGGTGGCAACACCGCCTATTAGAATTGTTCGCACGCCGTTGCTTCGCAACATGAGATCGAAGTCAGTGCCGACGAAACCATCGGGCCGGCGTTTTTGGAAAACGATATCTTTTGGCTCGGGTTTCAATTCCTCGACGATTTCTCGGTCTCTGGGGTTTTCTTTTTCGTTGAGCAGCTGCTTCGGATCGCTTGCCTTCGCCCGCTTCATGCGCACGCGCACCCAGACGCCGGCTTCCTCCTTCAGTAGGTCGAAACCGGTTTGGACCGAATAGAAAACCGGCACGCCCGCTTGCCGGGCCGCGCCAGACAGCATTTTTAGGTTGGCCAGGATCTCTTTATAGTTAAAAGCGTTGGGGCCGATGGCGTATTCCATGTCCCAGATGAGCAGCGCCGAGCGCTTGGGATCGACAACCTCCGCCAACGTCGCCGGGATCTGTTTTCCACCGATCTCGTACATGAGTCACCTCCACAAAACGTCATTTGGCACGAAGCATACTCGGAGAAAACCCGCCGCGTCAACGCTGATTTTCTAACCTGTTGTAACAAAGTGGGCTAATAGCAACGTAATTATGGCAGGGTGTGGCAATGACAACCCTGACGATGAAGGACGAGAAGCGGATAGAGGTAATTCAAAGAGGCGAGCTGACGGCAAGGAGAAGCCGCGATGATTCTATTTGTAAATTCGCTCGATGAAGCCTTCCTTTTCCAGCTCGACGACGAGTCTGTCGTCGACGATGTCGTCGACCTTCACGCTCGCGCCTGGCTTGCGCGCCAACGCGAGCGCTTCATTGATCTGGACTTCCATTCCGTCCCGCGTCGCGAGCGGCACGCGCTCGAAGAGTTTAGCGATGGTCTGGTACGCGCTTTCCAGATAGGCTTCGTTCGATTGGCGTGAATACTTGGCGAGGATCTTCTTGCTCTCTTCCTTGCGGTTTTTGAAAAAGTGGGTTGCCTCGATCAATGCCATCAGCAACCGCTTGACGGTGTCTCGATTGACTCGACAGATAACTCTTTGGCGTCGTCGGACAAACATAGGGAAAAGGGTAGCTCTTCGGAAAATCCGCAGTGGTGATGAGCGTCCTGCTGGCCATTCCTTTGGTCAGATGGATAGTGCCCGGAGGTGACGGAAAAGCAGCGATCTTTCCGGTGGCGAAAGCAGCCGCTCTCTCGCCCGAGCCGCCGACCTGAAGAATGGCGACGTCTTTCTCCGGCTCGAGCCCTAGCCCCTTGAGCAGGACTCTCGCCGCCACGTCCGAAGAGCTGCCGATGCGGCTAATGCCGACGCTCTTGCCTTTTAGTTGTTGCGGCGTGCGGATCGATTCATGAACGATCAGCTCATAGGGAAGTGTGTTGATGAAACAGCCGACGGCAACGAGATTAGCGCCCCCGACAACCGCGTTGGCGATGCTGCCGCCGGAAATGTTGCCGACTTTGATCGAGTCGGCAACCAGGGTGGCAACGTTGGTCGTCGAGGTCGGGATGAAGACCAAATCTACGTCCAAGCCATATTTTTGGTAGATCCCTTTGTTCTCGGCGATATACCAGTTGGCGTTCGGAGCATCCACCGAGCTGTACGAAATCTTGAGTTTTTCCTGCGCGTGAGCTTGGCCACAAACGAGCAAGAGTGCTGGCACGATAAAACTTATTCGCTGATGTGGCCGTATTCTCACACGCATGGAATCCTCCTCTTGGCCTGCATCGTAGTTAAATCGCAGTCGTAGGGTCAAGGAGGTCAGTCTCAGTGCCTTACCACGCTGGATTCAAGATTGATCTGAACTGACCCGGGCGCCTGTTGGATCGTGATCAATATGGTCGCGGGAGCGCGGCACGGAGTGTTTTGAGCACGCAGAATAGCTTGTGTTTTCAACTGCGACGCGGATATCGCGAGGCGAGATAAAGCACCTGTCGATTCGTTTTGTTGACGTTTCCAGGTTTTCTACATCTCCGAGTTTTGTCCGATCACCTGTACCAGTCCGTTCGCGTGAGCGGTAGACCGCTTTGACCGCGCGCGGGCTTGGCCAAAAGCGTCTGATAAATGCCCAGACGGCCACAGCGAAACTCGTAGGCTGAACCGGCCAGGTACAAGCGAAAAACCCGAAAACTTAGAGGATCGGTTTGGCGCTCGATCTCGCTCTGCGCCGCCTCGAAACGACGGAGCCATTGCTCCAGCGTGAGCTTGTAGTGTTCGCGCAAACTTTCGACATCGCGCGCTTCGAAGCCCGCGGCTTCGGCGCCGGCGACCGTGCGCCCGATGGTGGCGAGGAAATGATCGGGAAAGACGTAGCGATCCATAAACGAGCGGCCGGGTCGCTCTTGGATGCTCGGCCTGCGCACGATCGCGTGATGGAGAAATTGACCGCCGGGACGGAGCAGCTCGAAGGCTCGGGCAAAATAATCATTAAAGCATTTTTCCGGAACATGTTCGGCCGCCCCGACGCTGGCGATGCGATCGAAGGTTTCGCTGGACCGGAACTCGAGAAAGTTTTCCACTTCGACGCGGCACTTGCTTGCCCAACCGGCGGCGCGAATGCGCTCGCGCGCGACTTCCGCCTGATGCGGGCTGAGCGTGAGACCGAGAGCCTCGACACCGTAGTTTGCCGCCGCGTGCATCACCAGCGCGCCCCAGCCGCATCCCATATCGAGCAGGCGCTGCCCGGGCTTAAGGCGCAACTTACGGCAGATGTAATCGAGCTTGCTCTTTTGAGCCTCGGCCAGCGAGACTTCCGGCGATTCGAAGTAGGCGCAGCTATAGGACAGAGACTCGTCCAACCATAATTTCCAGAAATCTACCGGATGATCGTAGTGATAATTCACCGCGGCCCGGATACGCGCGGCAGTCGGGGTAAAGCGTCGGGCAAAACCGGAAAAAGTTCCACCGCGCCGGTACTTTGGCGCCGGGATCGACCAAAGCCACCGTGCCAGCTTGAGCTTTTCCGACGGCGGGTAACGAAGAGTCAGCAGCCGATCACCAGACTCGAAGACATCGATTAAGGAACCTTGAATATCGAGGTGACCATAAATATACGCCTCACCGAAGCTCAGCGAGCTGATATCGCTAAACATACTGCGCACCACATTGGGCGTGCGAAAGACCAGTTTGAATGCAGTCGGGGCGTTCGGCTCGGGCGACCACTGCTCGCCGTCCCACAGCTGCACGGCAAATTCTCGCGGGCCCAAACGTGCCAAAACCGTTTGCAGGAGTGAACGCGCCGAAAGCTCAATTGGATTAGTTATCGCTGATGATGCCGTCGTCATGGTACTGGCTCCTCCTGAGTAGGCATGAGCACGTTGGAGACTTAGGTCGGTAATATCGGCTGCTCGGGCGAGCGGCCAATCGTCTCTCTATCGATATGACATCGCTTCGAGACCAACATAGATTCGACGGCGGCAATGTCAATATATTTCAGTTCGCGATTTTCGCTCACGCATCGCAGCAACAACCCGCCGCGGCTCATATCGCCTCGACCGATAAAGTCAGCGGGAACGCGCAGCCGGCTGCCAAAAATTGGAGTCAATATGTCCAAATACTTGCCGCTGGCAATGCTTCCCAGGAGAATCAGCTCACAGTCGGAACCCATTTCACTAGCGAGCCTTGTGGCGGTGCGCCGAAGCGAAGAACAGTAGAGCCGATTCTTGAGGCGGATCGGCACGCGGCCGAATCCCCTGAGTTTCGGCATTCGAATCAACGTGTCGTGCGGCATGAGACCGGCAGTAGGTGTGATAATCAAAATTCCCGGACACTCGGACGGCGGTCGCGCGAAGGCCTGCGCGTAACCGAGCTTGCCGCGAAAATAGAGCGCGCTCAAAAAGGTGAAAACTTCACCCAACGGCACGGCGGAGCTGCGCAAACGTCGCGCCAGATCCGATCGGCTGTTTTTCCTGAGCAGCCACCGGGCGCGCAGACCATTGCAGTTCGCCGGTGACAGCACAAACACGCGCTTCATGGATGAACCGCCTGGATAAAACTTTCGGCGTCAAGCGTATTCAGAACTTCACCGCGCGTGAGCCAGCCGCGCCGCGCCGTGGACACGCCATAGGGCAAATTTTCCAAGCCGCTGCTGGAATGAGCGTCCGTGGAAACGATAAATTTAATGCCGCGCTCTCGCGCGGGGCGAATCCAGCGCGGCTCGAGGTCGAAACGGCGCGGATCGCCGTTGACTTCGATGGCGCATTGGGACAGCGCGATAGCGTCCAGCACCTCTTCCATATGGCAGGCGAACGGCGGCCGCGATTGGATCAATCTGCCGAGCGGGTGGCCCCAGATTTTAAAGAACGGCAATTTGAGCGCGCGCAACAGCCGCTGCGTCATCTGATCGGAATCCATCTTGTGGCGCGAGTGAATGCTCGCGATGATAATGTCGAATTGCTCCAGGAAATGGTCGGGATAGTCCAGCGAACCGTTTTCGAGAATATCCGACTCGGTTCCTTTGAAAAGTCTTACCTTCACGCGCTCCTGCACCCGAGCGATTTCATCCCACTGTGCCCGTAACCGATCGATACCCACGCCGCGCGCGTAATAGGCGCTCGGCGAATGATCGGTGATCGTCAGATAGGCCATGCCCATCGCTTCGGCTGCCAAGGCCATTTCTTCAATGCTGTTCCGGCCATCCGAATAGACCGTGTGGCAGTGGGTCATGCCGCGAACGTCTTCGAGCGTTAGCGGCTGCGGCAGCGTGCCGGCGCTGCCGGCCTCGATCTCGCCGTCATCTTCGCGCAACTCCGGCGCGATGTACGGAAGTCCCAGGCGCTGATAAATTTCGCTTTCGCACTTGATGCTTCGCGGTTTGCCACCTTTTGTGCGCGGCATATCGGGAAAAAAAGTAACTGCTTTCGAGCGCGCCAAGTCTTGAAGTTTCGCGATGTGCTGCCGTGAGCCGGTGCGGGCGTGAAGCGTAGCGACATACTCGTTCGGCGCTACGATAACGAGTTCGGCTTGGAGACCGCCTGCCAGGCGAGCAAGACAACTGGCATCCTCAAGCTTGTCGGTATGAGCCAGCGCCGGGTAGCGCAGAAATTGATCGAGCACTGGCCTCGGCTGATCGCTGGCCGCAACGACACAAATCTGCCGTATCGTTTCTTTGCGGCGTCGCAACGCTCCCGCAACATCCGCTTCGATCACTTCCGGACACGCGCGCAGGTGCCCGAGAATTCTTTCCGCTTCTTCGAGAGCATGATGAAGCAGCAGAGATCCTTCTTTCGGGGTGTCGAGCTTTTCGATATCCGCCAGCAGCTTCGCCTGAGACTTCAGGCCGAAGCCCTTTACTTTGCTGACCAGGCCTTCTTGGCAGGCAGATTTGAGCTCGGCAATGCTTTCGACGCGCAATGCGTCGTGCAGGGCGATGATTTTCTTGAGAGTCAGGCCGGGAAGTTCGCTGAGCTCGACGGCCCCCGACGGCAGCTCCTGTTGCAGCTGCTCGAGCAACCAACATTCACCCGATTGGTAAATCTCCTCGATAATCGCAGCGAGCGCAGTGCCGACGCCGGGAATTTCCCTCAACCGGTGCGCCTTGACGAGGCCGTCAAGATCGCCTTGGAGATTTTCCAGAGCGCTGGCGCCGCGCTCATAGGCTTGCGCTTTAAAGGGATTCTCACCCTTTATGGTGAGAAGGCGGGCAATCGCCCGGAGATCCGCGGCGATTTTGAATCTATCCTTCATGACAAATCATCATCTTCGCTGCCGCTCGTCCCGATAGCTCGCGATACTCAGCATGCAACTTTTCCAATTCACGAAGTCGATTCGATCTCGAAACATATGACCTAGTCTATAACTACAATCTCGCATCTCAAGTCGGTTTCTTTCGGCAGCACGGCTGTATCATTGACTTGGTTAACCAAGGTCTTGCGTAACGCGGATATTTGCATGCACAGAGTTTATGGGATGCGCGCAATTCAGGACGACGGTCGAAGGATGAACGAAGGGAAGAACTTGCTCAGAGCACTAAACGTTCTAGCGGACAACTCACGTCGTGGCAGACGGGAGGCGCTTGTTTGATTCTTCAAAAACCTTTTTGGCATGTTCCAAGTCAAATGGTCGCTCCTGCAACGTTTGTGGGTCCCATTCGCTCCGCGGAACGGCGAAAAAATCGCCGCCGTAGACGTGGATAGCTGCGGTGATCTGATCGAGCGGGTTCGTGACTGCGTGGATGACCGCTTCGCCGAGAGGAATCGTCTCTTTGCTGTTAAGCGTCTTTCCCCCGTGCTGACGTAGGCCGGTCTCACTCCGCTGAAAGAAGGCATTATCCTCGCGCCCGCTGTAAATCCCGATCACAGCCCACATCCGGTGGTCGTGCGGGTACAGAGACATGCCCGGTCCCCACAGGACATTGAGGATCGTCAATGTCTCGGACCGAAAAAGGGTCTGGAGGCCGGAAAGTTTTGGCTCGCCGAGCGATGTTAGAACCTCACGAGGTTCAACCACTGCTCTTGCGACGATATCTCTTATCGCGGGATGCGCGTTGGTTTCCCGCAAGCCGTCGCAACAGTCTTGTATGAAACGATCGGTTTCAAACATGGCGGGACTCCTTTCGGCAACTAAGTGAGTCGGTGCGTGGTGAAACGTCTCTAAAACCTTTTAGGCGCATCGCACGGAATGCGTCAAGTGCCGAATGAATTGTACGTTCTCACGGATCTGATTACCGGAATGTGCAGATCTGAGACCGGTCCTTAGCAAGGTGCCGCCGACAAAATCGTCGTGAGCAGAGTTTTACCCTGACCCTTCCTCGTTGATCACATCAATCATTTGCCGCAGCCGGGCATAGTCTTCGCGGTTGAAACGCATGAGGAGCCGATGCAAATGCAGCTTGTCGGGATCGTCGGCCTCAGCGGGCAGGGGATCGGTTTGCCGGACTTTGCCGCCGGTGAGGATATCCGCAAAGTCGCGGTTGAGCCGGTCGATCAATTCGACTGTCGGCGGGTGATTGAGGCGAATCACCAGGTCTTTCTTAACGAAGCGGTAGGAGTGAAAATTGCGGTAAAATTTGGCGATTTCATTAACCGCCGCCTCGGCGCTCGTGCAGATTCTGAAAAACGTCATTTCTCTCTCAGTGATGTAACCGCGACTCATCACGTCATCGCGAAGAAACTCTTGCCAGCGGGTCCAGTAGGTACCGCCAGGAATGTCCATCAAGATAATCGGCACGAGCTGAGTCTTGCCGGTCTGGGCCAGCGTGATCGATTCCAAAAGCTCGTCATGGGTGCCGAAGCCGCCAGGGAAAATCACCACCGCGTCTGCTTCCTTGACGAACATGAGCTTGCGCGTGAAAAAAAAGTGAAAGTCCATGAGCTTCGGATCGTTGCGAATGAACGGGTTGGCATTTTGCACCGAAGGCAAACGAATATTGACGCCGAAACTGTTCTCTCTCCCCGCACCCTCGTGGCCGGCCTGCATGATGCCCGGTCCGGCGCCGGTGATCACCATGAACTCTGCTTTCGCCAGGCCCTGCCCGACGCTGCGTGCCAGATGATAATACGGATCGCTTTCCTGCACCCGCGTCGAACCGAAAATGCTGACCTTGCGCATATGACGGTAGGGCGCGAAGATTCTAAAGGCGTGGCGCAACTCCTGCATGGCGCGGTTTAAGATTTTTAGATCTCCACGCTCGGCATCGTCCTGCGCCAGCTTGAGCAAGGTGCGCAATATCCCGGCGAACTGATCTGCGTTGACGGAGCCGTTCTGCGCCCGCAGCCACTCATCGATCTGAGACCCGAGATCAGCCAAAGCTTTGTTTTGCTGTTCCACTTGTACCACCTTCGACGGCGAACGAGTTGTTGTCTATATATCATATCAGTATAGACGATGGAGGAGGCGCGAGGTAGAGAGGTGCTA
>DASYUV010000065.1:0-22337 GCA_036000865.1 Binatia bacterium
CGAGTGAGCGGGCGCTGGGAAGTTTTCACCCACGGCGGAAGAAATCCTACGGGGATTGATGCCTGCGAGTGGGCGGAGCGTATGGAAAGTTATGGCGCGGGAGAAATACTACTGACAAGCATGGATCGCGACGGCACGAAGGCAGGTTACGATCTCGAATTGACCGCCGCGATTGCCGATCGCGTCACGATCCCCGTAATCGCATCCGGCGGTGTCGGCGAACTGGAACATCTTTATTTAGGGTTCACCCACGGGAAAGCGAGCGCTGCTCTCGCTGCTTCGATTTTCCACTATCGCGAATATTCCATCGCCCAATGTAAACAGTACCTACAGGATCGGGGTATTTCCATGCGTCCTATTCACTCTCGGAGCCAATGACGTAGCCGCCATCGACTAAGTTGGGTGCCTTTGTCGAATTTTTGTCACCTGCGTTCGTCGGAATAGACAAACATGGCCTCACGCGCGATGCTCGAGATAATAGTCGAGCCCCAGTCGTGCGAGTTCGGGTTTAAGCTTGAGTTCTTGGGCTAAAAACTCCGCTCCCGTTTTGCGATTGTCTTCGAGCCATTTCCTGGCTTGCAACAGAGCCTTTAGAAATCGCACGACATCTTGGCAATGCTCACCTGCCCATTTCCGGCGCGCCCTTCAACCCGAACGCGCGATTGCGCGGCGGCGTCTTATTTCCTTACCGCCTTTCTTGCGCACCAGGAACACGAAGGCTTTGCTTGGGCTCTCTGTTGCTTTGGCATCCAAGCCACAAAACTATTTAGTGAGCAGTTTTTTCATCTTGCCGACGATGTCAGGTGATTGGCTGGTGACTTCCTTCGCAAGGTTTGCAAGCTCGTCGCTCGATGAAGGATCGAACTCTAGCTTCTTCTTCGTGGCGTCAGCGTTCGCCGCTTCATCTTTCAATGTTTTCTCGAAGGCATCACGGATAATTTTTACTTGTTCTTTCGGCGTATTGGGCGGCATGACATAGGGGCGCCCGAACGCCCCGCCGGCAAGGACCAGCGTGGCCAGATTGCGACCGGCCTGCGGCGTCTTGTATTGATCCATCAGCTCATAGATCGTCGGCGTGTCTTCCAGTCGCTTGTCTCGTCTCCTTCCCGTCTGCATCAGCACGTTGACGAATTTGTTCTTGCGCCAAGTGGTGAACGGTTCGCGCGCAAAAAAGGCGGTCAACGTGAAAGAGCGGCAAACCAACTCATTTCTCTCGACCGCCAAATCGATATCCTGACCTGCTTGGTAACCGAGTACAATATCGAAATTGGTTCCGATAACCTCGTCTAAAAGCTTTGGGATGTAGTAGCCGGTGGAACTGGTTCCCGAGGCGCCACATTTAGGAGCAGGGGATGCCTTGACGACATCATGAATCGTTTTGTACGGCGAATCGGCCCGCATATAGAGCAAATGGTTCGAAGTGACGGGGCTACCGATCCAGGCAAATCTACTCCAATCGTATTTCACTTCGCTACGGCCAACCACTTGATCGAAATAAAGCGCCGGGAAAATCGCGCCGATCGTCATGCCGTCGTTACCCGCCACGTTGTAGACATAATTGGCGGCGATCATGGAACCGGCGCCGGGCATGTTTTGTACGATGATGTTGGGATTGCCGGGAATGTACTTCGGCATGTGCTGCGCAAGGTGCCGAGCATACATATCGTAGACATCGCCGGCTTTAGTACCGGCGATCATCGTTATTGTCTTGCCGGCGTAATAAGGCGCTTGCGCCATGCCCGACGAGTTCCACAAAACTAACAATAAGGTTATCGAAGTCGCGCTGATCAATCGCTGAATCATAGATGACCTCCGCCTGTAGATTCGAATTTGTCGCTAATTTTTACCGAGCAGTTTTTTCACCCGCGCGACCACGCCGGGCGGCTGGCTGATCATGTTTTCCGCCAGCTTTTGCAGCTCTTCTCCGGGCACATATTCGACCTCCATTTTGCCCTTCTTGGCTTCGTCGAGGAGTGTAGTATCGGCCATCGCCTTGGCATAGGCGTCACGCAACTCTTTCACTCGCTCTGTGGGCGTTCCAGGAGGCAGGACCCAGGGGCGGCCGAAATCGCCGCCGCGCAAAATCACATCGGCGACGCGCCGGCTCTCTTCGGGAGTCTTTTCCTTGTCAAAGATTTCGTAAATCGTCGGCGTGTCGGGAATGCGCGGGTCGCGCTTGATGCCGCCGTAAAGCAGCACATTGACGAAATTTCTCTTGCGCCAGGAAATGAACGGCTCGCGGCCGAAAAACGGCGCGGCGGTAAGTCCGCGACATTGGACCTCACCCTTCTCCACCGCCAGATCGATCTCGCTCCCGCCTGGATAACCCAAGACGGTATCGATCTTAGCGCCGAGAGTTTCTTCGAGCAGGCGGGCGAGGATATAGTCGGTGCCCGCCGTACCCGTGGAGCCGCACTTGGGCGGCGTGCTTGCCTTGCGGATGTCTTCGATCGATTTGAAGGGTGCATCGCTACGCATGTACATAAGCACTTCGCTCTTTTCCGGCGAACCGATCCAATTGAGCTTGCGCACGTCATATTGAACTTCTTTGCGACCAACGAGCTGATCCAAATACAAACCGTAAGAAAGCATGGCGACGGACAGCCCATCGGGTTTCGCTACGGTATAGATGTGGTTCGCCGCGATCATGCCGCCCGCTCCCGGCATATTCTGAACGACCATTTCCGGATTGCCGGGCAAATATTTGGGCACGTAGCGCGCCAGCAATCGTGACCAGCGGTCATAAAAACCGCCGGACGTAAAACCGACGATCACTTTGATGGTCTTGCCTTTGTAGAAGGATTCGCCCTGCGCATCGACGCGCTGAACACTTGGCAACATCGACACTGCGCAAAGCAACAAAAGTGGACGTACAAAATTCATATGTGTCTCCTTCGGTGGAAATATTGACCAATGTCGGGCTTAGCTTTTTCGCCTGATGTTTGGGCGGCGATGCTTCCAACTAGTCTGCATCGCCACAATCAATGTCACACTGGAATCGTCATCGTCGGAACTCTCTAACCCTATTAAGATCAGAATTACTTCCAGCCGAGATCTCTCCAAGCCTGGTGCAGAAAACTCAGATCCACGTACTTTTCCGGACTTGGAATCGAGCCTTTCATTTCCGCCTGCTCCGCGTAGATCTCGACCACCGTCTTTAGCCCATCCATATCAATGTTGAGATCCGGCTCCCACGCTCGATGAGTGAGGTAGTAATCCAATCCCTTCTTGGCGAGCTTTGGTTTGAGGTCGAGCTCCTTAGCTAAAAATTCCGCTCCGGCTTCTCTGTTGTCCTCGATCCATTTGCGCGCCTGCAGCACGGCTTTTAAAAATCGGACGACTTCGCCTCGATGTTCGGCGGCCCACGGGTGCCGAACTGAGAAACTAGAGAGTAGATAGTTCGGAAAGACATCTGTCACTTTGCCGATCAAGTTAAATCCCATTTCCTGCGCCCGAAAATTAATCGGCACGGCGAGAATCGCCGCCGCAATATTTCCCGTGCTGAGAGCGGCGAACGCCGGACCGCTTCCTCCGACGTTTACAAGCTTGTAGTCTCTGGGATATTCGAGACCCTTGGTTTTGAGCACTCTTCTGAGAAGAAAGGCGGTCCCGGAAGTCAAGGTGGAGGAACCGATGGTTGCGCCACGCAAGTCTTCGTAGGTTTTGAATCCCTTTCCGCCCATGATCATGTGTGTAGTTTTGCTTCCCCCGGCGATCATCACCAGATCCATCCCTTTCTCTGCAAGCCCGATAACGCCGTCATTTGCAGCAAGTGCTACGTAGATTGAGTCTGAAACCAATGCCTGCATGGTCGGCGCGGTTCCACGGATCGCGGTTACCTCTGCGTCAAGGCCTTGCTGTTTGAGAAATCCCTTTCCAGATGCTACCCAAAGCGGAGCAAAGCCAAGCACCTTAGAGGAAGCCGCCACGGGGAACTTTGCGTTCTCCTGAGCGACAGCTAGCACTGAAAGCGTAAGGCAGAAAAACAGGGTTAGCAAAACACGCTTGAGAGCCATGGGTTTCTCCTTTCTTGAGAAACTGTTCCAACGAGAGCCGACGTGCCGGATCAGCCGGCGGCTCGCATAAAGGTGGAGGAAGTTTCCGGTCATGTGCCTTTCTGGCGCACTAGGAACGCGAGGTTTTGCTTAACGTCGGGGGGCATCGAGAGAATTTCGTTGACCAGCTTCTCGGTCTTTTCACCGGAAACCGACGTGATGACGAGCTTGGATTTCTTTGCCTCTTCGAGCAGCGCAGAATTTTTCAAGGTATCGGCCAATCCTTTGCGCAGAATCGCGACGCGCTCTCTTGACGTTTCTGGAGGGACACTGAGCGGACGCTGAAAATCCATTTGCGACGCCCAGCCGCGATAGATCGCGTATTTTTTCGGATCTTTAAGGACGTGTTTGAAAAGCGGAAGGTCTTTGACTTCCGGATCCTCCCATCTCTCGCTGACGATAAAAGGTATAAGCTTGTCATCGCCGTCCGCATTCAACATGGCGCGCGCTGTGACCCGCATCGACTCCCATTGAGAACAGAAGGCCTGGAGCTCGCGTTTTTGCAGGGCGACGCGTGTCGTGGCGGTGCCGGTAAAACCGCTGACCACCTCGAAGGTGGTGCCTAACGTTTTGTTTAGAATCAGCGGTAGGTCATAGCCGGTCGAACCCGCTCGGGTGGCACCCACTTTGAGAGGCCTCTTATATTTCAGGACGTCATCGAGAGTTTTTAAACCCGTGAAGCCCATGACCATGCAGACCGGCACGCCGATACTAGGAGCTCCGATCCAACCGAGCTTGCGAAAATTGATGTGGATTCGGGGATCACCGAGCCCCTTCTGTACGACAAGAGAGTTGTTGAAAACAGCGACCGTCAATCCATCGGGACTGGCCTGCTTGTAAATATAGTTGGCCGCCACGAGCCCGCCGGCACCGGTCATGTTTTCGACCACCGTTGCTGGGTTGCCCGGAATGTACCGGCTTATATGGCGCGCGATGCTGCGCGTGTAAGTATCGTAACCGCCACCGGCGGCTGCGCCAACGACAAAGCGTATAGTTTTCCCTCGGTAAGAGTCTTCGGCCACAGCGCTTGCAGAGGTGTTGAAAACAACAAGAACGAACAATGCGACAGTGTTTCGCACAACCGTTTTCATAGGCCGCTCTCCTTGTCGTCGACGTTGGTTCAGTTTTTTGGGTATCCGGAATCCGTTCGTCCGCTTTCTTTCCTCCGTACACCAGAACGTTAACAAAGTGTTTGTTGCGCCAGGTTTTAAAAGGCTCGCGGCCGAAAGACGCGGTCACAGCGAGCCCGCGGCATTGCACCTTGCCTCTTTCGACCGCCAAGTCGTTCATTTCGTTCTGCTAACTCAGTGAGAGTTTTCTCAAAAATTCCATTAACCGCCGGCCGCGAAAATATTTCTCACGCTGGCAATATCGACGTGCACCCAATCGAAAAACGCGCCGGTGGGAAACGGCAACTGCAGCGCGTAATCGAAGACGCCGAAAAAGAACAACCAGCAAGCGGCGGTCAACGCTACAGTGATGGGCCATTTTTCGCCGGCGCCAAATTTCAAATAAAGAAAGGTGGCTAACGCCGAGGCCGGGACAAAGCCCAAGATCCAAATGGCCAGGAAAAAGCCCACGATCCAACAGCCGATAGAAACCGTTCTTTGCCGGGCAATGATGGGGTCGACCTCGGGTTCCGCGTATAGCGCCGATTCCTCGGCTTTGACTTTGCGGGTGGATTGCAGACTATCCTTCACAAACACATAGATCGCGAGCAGTAGGCTGGGTAACCCGATGACCCAAGGGAAGAGCGCCGCGCGCGGTTCAAAAGCGCCGAAGCCATATTTAGCCTCGTAAACGACGTAAACAAAAATGCCTAGGATAAATAGCGCGAATAGGCTTTGGCCCATTCGCGTGGCCAGCGGCAGGGCTTCGGTCCTAACGGAGGCGATTTTCTTTTCCGCAGTGGATGCCTCTTCGCCTGCGCGCGAACGCTTGAACCAGGCCTGCAAGTAAGGAAACGCAGTCCCCGCGACGATAATGAACCCAATGACTAAAACACCCGGATGCCAGAGCCAGGTATATCCATAGATGCGATCGGCGATGAATAAATTATTTTCGGCGATGCCGCCTAACACCAAGCCGAGCAGAAGTGGCGGGCGCTGCCAGTCGAACTTGACCATGAGCCATCCGATGGCTCCGAAGATGACGATGAGCAGCATGTCGCCAAAACTGTTTTTAGTCGCAAAGCCACCGAGATAAACCAGAAAAAGTAAAAACGGGATCAGGTACGTCCCTTTGACGAAGGTAATCCTGGCGAGTTGGTTAAGAAAAAGCAGGCAGATGAGCACGGTGATGATGTTGGTGATGACGATGATCCAGACAAAGGAGAAAGTCAGTGTCAGATGCTTCGCCGGATTCAACAGATCCGGACCCGGGACGATGCCCTGGATGATAAACGCGCCGAGAAGGATCGCCATGGACACGCTGCCGGGTACGCCGAAGGCCAGAGTCGGAATCAGCGACCCGCCTTCTTTTGAATTATTCGCAGCCCCGGGGCCAAGTACCCCTTCGACGGCGCCTTTGCCGAACCGCTCTTTATCCGGCGAACTTTGCACCGCATGAGCGTAGGCGAGCCACTGAGCCGGCCCACCACCCATACCGGGGATGAGGCCGATATAGGCGCCGATCCCGCTGCAACGAAGCACCAACTTCCAATGGCGGAACGTATCCTTGATACCTTCCATCACTCCGCCGAGCTTGGTCGGAGTACCCTCGCGGGCGATGCTCGATCCCTGAACGGCCAAATCGATGATTTCCGGAATGGCGAAAAGTCCGATGGTGACGCTTATCAATGAAATGCCATCCCATAGAAAGAGCGAGTTATCTTCGCCCATTAGGCCTTCAAGGGTGAACCGAGGCACGCTTTCGATCGGGTCCAGCCCTACCATCGCCAGCACCAGACCGAGCCCGCCTGCGAGCAATCCCTTGGAGACGTTCGCGCCGCTAAGGGAGGCGACAAAAGTGACGCCGAGCACCGCAAGCATGAAGAACTCCGCGGAGCCAATGGACAGCACGAGAGGGCTGACGATCGGGATCGCCAAGGCGAGAACGAAAGCGCCAAAAACCGCGCCGACGAGAGAACTCATCAGCGCCGCACCAAGCGCGCGTCCGGCCTCGCCGTTTTTCGCCATGGGATGGCCATCAACGATCGTTGCCGCGCATATCCCTTCCCCCGGAACTCCAAAGAGCACCGAAGTAACATCGCCCGTGGTAGCGGTCACGGCGTTGGAGCCCAAGAGAAAGGCAAACGCCGTCGTGGGATCCATGTTGTAGATAAACGGCAGCATAAGTGCCAGCGTCGTAGCGCCGCCCAACCCGGGGAGAATGCCGACGACAAAGCCGATAGCCATGCCGATCATCATGTAGATGAAGGTTTCAGTGCCGTGCGGCGTAAGATAGGGCAAAACGTTTATGAGCCCCTGATTGAACGCTTCCACATACGCGTACATAAGCCCTCCTAGGAGGTTCTTGCTTTCTTGACCAGGAATTCGAGACGCTTTTTGACCTCAGGAGAAATTGAATAAATTTGTCCGACGTACTGATCCACTTTCTCGCCGGAAATATAGTCGACCGGAAGCTTCGATTTATTTGCATCCGCGACATAATCTTTGTCTTCAATCGTGGCCTGGAACGCTTTGCGCAGAACGGCGAGCGCCTCAGGCGGCGAGCCCGGCGGAAGCGAAAACGGCCGGGCGAATTCGTTAGCTGCATTCCACGTGTTGAAGGCGTTAAGATTGGCCTTATCTTTGATCACGTCGCGAAACTGGGCGATATCCTTCACCTCGGGATCTTCCCACTTTCCGTTAATGATGAAAGGAATCATTTTATCGGCGCCTTTGGCATCGAGCATCGACCGCGCCGTGGACCGCATGGAATCCCACGTCCAACAAGCGCCGTCTACCTCATGGGAGCGCATGGCGAGGCGGATCTTTGACGTGCCGGTATAGCCTGGGATAACGTCAAATTTAGCGCCGGCCCAGCGGTTGAGCATGGCCGGCAATTGGGTTGTGTTGCCGGCCCTGGTGGCGCCCATTCGCAAAGGTTTTTTTGACTGGGCGATCTCGGCGAACGTTTTCGGACCGGCGAAACTCATGATGGCGCACGCGACAGAATCAGTGCTAGGCGAACCGATCCAGTCGAACTTCCGGCCGTCGAAGCGGACGCTCGGATCGCCCATCATCTGATTGAAGATGTTTTGTGAATTCCAAACGCCGACGGTCAAGCCGTTCTTTTCGGCCTTGTTGTACATGTAATTGGCGGCGATCACGCTGCCGGCGCCGTCCATGTTCTCGACAACGGTTGAAGGATGGCCGGGAATGTACCGACTGATGTAGCGCGCTACCATCCGCGCGTAGGCGTCGTAGCCGCCCCCGGCGGCGAAACCGACAATGAATCGGATGTTTTTACCCTGGTAGAATTCGCCGGCGCTGACATCACGCGCAAAGACACCCAGCGCGAACGCAGCCACCGCAATGGCGATGAAATTTAGAAATTTATTTTTCATGCTACCTCCGTTGTGGGCGGCGATATCGAATGATCGCCGCCGATTGGCGGAATCGACCCAACGATCAATTCGTCGCTTTTCTCACCAAGAATTGCAGACCTTTTTTCGAGTTAGGCGAAATATGCAAAATTTCTTTCACCAAACCGTTGATTTCATCCGCGCCAATGTATTGCAGTTCGAGCTTGGTTTTCTTGGCCTCGGCCAAAAATTCTGGATCTTCGAAGGTCGCTTTGAAGGCCGTGCGCAAAATTTCGACGCGGTCTTTTGGCACGCTGGGAGGCATGACCCAGGGACGCTGGAACTCATATTGATTGATCCAAGCGTTGTAGAGCCGAACGCCATCGTCGCCGCCCTTCGATTTGATATAATCACGAGCTAGAGGAACGTTCTTTAACTCCTTATCTTCCTACTTCCTGTGAACCAGGATCGGTATGAGTTGTTGAATCGTCAGCCGTAGCGCTTGAAGCATTGGCCATCATAAACAAAGCCGCGGTCATGACGGCTAAAAATTCGATTGGGTTTTTCATCTGATCCTCCTCTGAGAGTGTTCGTCAATTGGTTACTGCACAGCTCAGTTCGTTGTTTTCTTCGCCGGCGCAAGAACCATGAGTTTTTTCTTTACCGCAGGCGTAATCGTTAATATTTCCTCCACAGACCGCTCTATATCCTCGCCCGTTACTTTATCGATGACCAGTTTGCTCTTTTTTGCTTCCGCCAAAAAATCTGGGGCCGCGACCGTTTTTTGCAACCCCAAGCGCAACGCTTGTAATCTGTCTCTAGGGGTATTCGGCGGAACCATCAGGGGCCGCTGAAAATCATACTGATTGGCCCACGCCTTAAAGGCTTTCACATTTTCGTCACCCTTAATTACCATCGTGTATTGGGGAAGATCCTTAACCTCCGGATCTTCCACGTGTCCGTGAATCACGAAGGGAATTAATTTGTCATCACCCGTGGCATCCAACATAGACCTCGCGGTGACCCGCATGGATTCCCAACCGGAACAAAGCGCGTTGATCTCTCTGCGCTGTAGAGCAACACGTATCGGACCGGTGCCTTTGTATCCGGAGATGACCTGAAGATGGGTTCCCATCAGCGCATCCATGAGCTTGGGCAAATCGTCAGAGGACGCGCCGGCTCGCGTTCCGCCGAACCTAAGCTTGTGCCCTGATTTGAGGACATCCTCGAGGGTTCTAAGACCCGTAAAACCCATCACCATGCATGTCGGCCATCCCTTGCCGGGCGACCCGACCCAGCCGAACTTCCGGGCGTCGAACCGGATCCCTTTTGCCCCTAGCGCTTGTTGCGTCACCATGCCGCTATTGAAATTGCCTAGCGTGAGCCCATCGGCCTCGGCCTTGTTGAACATGTAATTCGCCGCCAAGAGACTTCCCGCGCCCTCCATGTTATCGACCACTGCCGAGGGATTTCCGGGAATATGTTTCCCAATATGGCGAGCGATGGCGCGGGTATACGTATCGTAACCGCCACCGGGCGCGTAGCCGACGATAAAGCGGATGGTCTTCCCCGCGTAGAATTCGTCGGCACAGGCGAGGGTTGAAAAGCAAAATGATGCCACCAGCACAGCGATCGAACTTGCAATTTTCTTCATCGTGAAGTCTCCTTCTTATCCTGCCAATTCGCCCTCGTCGGCTTAGGTCTTCTTAGTCCGCACGAGGAAGGAAAGACTTTTCTTTGTGTCCTCGGGCATTGAGAGAATCTCGTCAACTAGTTTGGCGGTTTGGTCGCCAGAAACATGGGTGATCACCAGTTTTGCTTTCTTAGCCTCTTCAAGCAGCGCCTTATCCTTCAAGACATCTGCGAGACCCCTACGAAGACTTTCAAGGCGCTCTTTTGGCATTCCAGGCGGTAACGCTAGGGGACGCTGAAATTCCATTTGATCCGCCCAGGCTTTGTAGATCGCGAATTTCTTCGGATCTTTGATCACATCCTTGAATAGCGGCAGATTTCTGACTTCTGGATCTTCCCATTTCTCACTCATCACGTACGGAATCAGCTTGTTGTCGCCTTCGGCATCCAACATCGAGCGGGCAGTGACACGCATCGATTCCCACTGGGAGCAAAAGCCGTCGAGCTCCCGGGATTGCAACGCGACACGGATTTTGGAAGTGCCGCTGTAGCCGCTGACCACTTCGAATTTGGTGCCCAGGGCTTGGTTAAGAATCAGCGGCAAATCATACCCTGTCGATCCCGCCCGGTTGGCGCCCATTTTCAGCGGCTTGTGAGATTTCAGAACATCGTCGAGCGTCTTCAATCCGGTAAATCCCATGATCATGCACATGGGGACGCCCACGCTCGGCGCCCCAATCCAGCCGAGCTTGCGAAAATCGATATTAATCCGAGGATCGCCTAGGGCTTTTTGCACGATGTTCGCGTTGTTAAAGACCGCGATGGTCTGTGCATCAGGAGCCGCTCGTTTGTACAAGTAGTTAGCCGCGATTAGGCCACCAGCCCCGTCCATGTTCTCAACGACGGTGGCGGGATTGCCAGGAATATAGCGGCTGATATGGCGCGCGATCATACGCGTGTAAGTGTCATAGCCTCCGCCGGGCGCCGAGCCAACGACAAAGCGTAACGTTTTGCCATCGTAGAAATCGGCCGCACTCGCGCCAGGCAAGTTCGTCCACAAAAGCACGCCCAAAATCGCAATGAGCGGGTAAATCACCCGAGCCTTCATAGCTTCCTCCATTTTGTTTGTAGGATGTTAAGTGTAATGACGACTCCTATGATTGGCCCGGTTTTCTAACGGTAAACTTCAGCCTCTCCTTTACCTGCGGAGGCATCGAATAGATTTGAGCCGCGAGCTTCTCTGCTTCTTCGCCCGAGACATACTCAACGGTCAGCTTGGATTTTTTGGCATCCGCAACAAGGTCTGCGTCTCCCATGGTGGCTTTGAACGCCTTTCGCAGTATATTTACGCGATCTTTGGGAGTGCCTGGAGAAAACGTAAAGGGCCGGGAGAACTGATTGGCCGCGTTCCATACGTTGAATGCATGAACATTGTCTTTGTCTTTGAAGACCTCGCTGAATAGCGGAACACTTTTCACCTCGGGATCTTCCCAACGGTCGCTTATGACGACGGGGATCATCCGGTCGTCGCCCTTCGCATCGAGCATTGAGCGCGCCGTCGAACGCATGGAATCCCAAGTCCAGCAGGCGCCGTCGAGTTCTTTCGACCGCATCGCCAGGCGGATTTTCGAAGTGCCGGTGTAACCTGGAATGATATTAAATTTCGCGCCAGCCCACTCGTTTAACATCGTCGGCAGATGAACCGTGTTGCCTCCCCTGACGGCTCCCATTCGAATCGGCTTTTGGGACTTCAAGATGTCGTCGAGCGTCTTCAAGCCCGTAAAGCCCATTATGGCGCAGGCAGGTGAATCCCTGCCCGGCGTACCGATCCATTCAATCTTGCGCCCATCGATTCTGACGGCTGGATCGCCCATGGCGTTCATAAAAACGTTAAAACTATTCCAAATTCCCACCGTCAGACCGTCCGGCGTAATTTTGCTATAGATGTGATTCGCCGCGATAAGGCTGCCCGCGCCATCCATGTTTTCAACCACCGTGGCAGGATGGCCCGGGATATGGCGGCTGATGTAGCGGGCGACGGTGCGGGTATAAGCATCGTACCCGCCGCCGGCGGCAAAGCCGACGATAAAACGGATCGGTTTGCCTTTGTAGAAATCTTCGGCCCGACTCATCTTGGACGAACCGCCGATGAACGCTAGACCGAGAACCACCACGAATAGGCTGAAAAATGATTTCTTCATGGCATCTCCCGAATTTTTGAGTTGCGCTTTCGCACCGGACCGATTATCTGCAGCACTGGGCTTACCCATTTCGATTCTAGTCAGGTTATTTGCCCTAGTTACTTTTCCTCTGGGTTGGCCTTACTAAGAAGCTGAGATTTTGCTTCACCTTGTCCGACATTGAATATATCTGCTTGACGTATCCGTCGATCTCTTCCCCTGACACCGGTTCAATATCGAGCTTAGTCTTCTTCGCCTCGGCTAAAAATTCAGAATCTCTCAAAGTTGCTGCAAAGGCTTTACGCAAGGCCTCAAGCCGCTCCTTCGGCGCATTGGGCGGCAATGAAAGGGGCCGCTGAAACTCGTAGGAAGCCGCCCAGGTTTTGTACGTCGCTAGATTGTCTTCGCCTTTGATCACGTCGGTAAACAGCGGCAGATCCTTGACTTCGGGATCTTCGAGCTTTTTGTGGGTTATAAAGGGAATCAGTTTGTCGTCGCCCTTGGCGTCGAGCATGGCCCTGTTCGAAACCCGCATCGATTCCCACCCCAGGCAGGCCCCTTCGACTTCTCGCTTTTGCAAAGCTAGGCGGACAGGGGCGGTGCCCGCAAAGCCCGAAATCACATCAAATTTCGTTCCCGCTACGTTGTTCAAAATTGTCGGTGCGTCATCATAAGCGGTCCCCGCGCGCACGCCGCCCATCCTGATGGATCGCTTTGCATTGAGAACATCATCCCAGGTTTTTAGTCCACTAAAGCCCATCATCGCGCAAGTGGGTGCTCCCTTGCTCGGCGCGCCGATCCATCCGAACTTTCGGCCGTCAAATCTGATGCTCTTATCGCCTAGCGCTTGGCGTATAATTTGACCGCTGATCCAAACGCCGATGGACAAGCCGTCTGGCTTAGCTTTGTTGTAGGTGTAATTGGCCGCAATCAGCGAACCGGCCCCGTCCATATTCTCCACGACCATCGATGGGTTCCCCGGAATATGCTTGCCCAGATGCCGCGCGATGGCCCGAACGTAAGTGTCGTAACCTCCTCCGGCAGGAGCGCCGACGATAAAGCGGATCGTCTTGCCTTTATAGAATTCGTCGGCAGCGACCTCAGTCGAGGCCGCAAACAACGCCAGAGCAACCAGACTCGCCGTTAGAATATTTGCAGATTTCATCGCGTCCTCCTTGGCGGCTCGTCTGCCACCGTACAAACCATGCCGTTGGACAGAAGCGGTCAGCGAATGCCGAAAATTTCCCGAAACCGTTTCACCGTCGCTGAAAAATTGACGTGTTGATCCGGCCTCTCCACAAACCACTTGTGACCTCCCGCAGCCAGCTTTGAATTTGCTTCCATGTCTCTGCGAACCGGGATCTGCTGAACGCCGGCCAGGGCGCCCTGCCCCACTCTGGACAAAGCAAAATTGACAAACAGCCGCGCGGCATTGGGATGCGGAGACTGAGCAGATACCATCAAGGCGTCGATCTGCGCGATTGTGGGTTCGAGAGAAATCCACTCGATGGGCGACCGAAATTTATCTTTGTATCCCTGAATCACGGGAGCTCGCGCGATCACCAATGAAACATTGCCGTTGTGCATGGTTTCCACCGCCGAAATGCTCGCGCGAGAAATGAGCGGCTGCTGGCTGGCAAGTCGTTTTAAATAAGTGACGGCTTTGTCCTCGCCCCAAGCTGGCGCAAGTCCGCGTAACAATCCGTGAGCTGTGCTATCGATCGCGATTCGATTACCCTTCCAACGCGGATCAAGCAGATCGTCGTAGGATTTGGGAATGTCTTCCTCCTTCACCAGCACAGTGTTGTAGCCGAGCACGTACGAGTTCACGTAGTACCCCGACCAATAGCCTTCGCTGTCGTTGAGAGCTTCACTAACCGCTCCACGCTCGAGAGACTGGTAGGATGCAAGCAAATTCTCTTCAAACAGAGGCTGCAATACACCGCCGCCGCCGATCAGAACATCGCACCGTGGCGTAGCCGTGCGTGACTCGTTTAGAACTCTCGTAACCAATGCTTCGGCTTCGAGCGGATGAATCTCTAAATCCAAGAACGGGTATTTTTGAACGAAATCGTGAACAACTTGTATGCCCTGAGGCAAGTCTGTAGTTGTATAGAGGACTAATTTTCGCTCTCTCATTGCGCCTTCCAGCAACTGCATTTCGAGCGCCAACCGAGGCCTCGCCAACACAGGCTGCCAGAGAAACGCCGTTCCAACCAAGGCGAGAAGGAGCGTTTTCATAGTCTCGACGACGCCTCAGCGCAGGCCGAAGATCTCCTGATATAGCTTGATGGTCTGAGCAAAGTCTTTGTAATCTTCCGGGTGCTCTACGATCCGCTTGTAGTCTTTAAAGAGCCGCGGCGGATCGGGATTTATGTCCTCACGGACCGGAATCCGGCGAAAACCGACGAGCATCTTTTGCCCCTCTTTCGAGAGTAGAAAATCCACGAGTAGCTTAGCCGCGTTGGGATGGAGCGCTTTAGCCGCCAGCATAATGGGATTGACCTGAACCGGCACAGGCTCGAGAGGAACCCAATCCATAGGATGTCCGAGAGAAGTTTCCCTCTGAATCGTCGGCGCGTACGCGATGATGAGCGGGTATTCTCCTGCCATCGCTAATTGAACGCGATTGGTATTTCCTCTCATAACTACGGGTTCCTGTGCGGCAAGTTTCTTGAAATAGGCCACCGCCTTTTCCTTGCCCCACTCCCGAATGAGTCCGGCTAAGAGCCCATAGGCTGAGTCGTCGATGGAAATCTTTTTTCCTTTCCACTTGGGTTCAAGCAGTTGTTCGTAGGTCTTGGGGACATCCTCTTTTTTGACCAGGTTGGTGTTGTAGCCGAGTACGAACGGATTCACATAGTAAGCGGTCCAATATCCTTCGTCATCGACCATGTCTTTACTAATAAATTTGCTCTCTGGAGAACGGTACGGCGCCAGCAGCTTGGATTCCGAGAGAGTCAGCACCATATCGCCGCGTCCCGAGACCACGTCCCACGCAAACAAACCGCCGCGCGCCTCGGTTTTGATTCTATTTAGAAGTTCATCCGCGCCGCTGCGAAAGAGTTCGACCTTGATGAATGGGTATTTCGCTTGGAATTTATCGGCGACCTTTTTACTTTGGCTCAACGTCATAGTGGTGTAATAGGCAACGACGCCTTCGCTTTTTGCCGCCTCGATTAATTTTGGATTGGACCCCGCTGGCGAGGAAGAAATAAGCGATGGGCAATAGAGACAAACGTTTGCTGACCAAAGGATCAAAATCAATTTGGCTGCTCGGTTCATTTTCTCCTCCGTTTTTTCGGTCCACGGTAACCGTAACTGGCACCTCAATTCCGGCTCATGTGTGTGCGGCCGTAGAGCTTGTCGATAAAACCGCTCCTCTTAAGGTTGTTAACGAACCGTAAATCGACAAAATCTTCGGCTTTCGCCTTCGCGGCTTTTGGATCCCAAGTCGCTTGCACCGCCAGAGTATCGTTCAAGCCTTCCAACGTCGGCTGCGTGTCCTCCTGCAGCAGTTCTTTGTAGGCGACCCAAGAACCTTCCAGCACGTTTGGTTTCGCGCCGCGGGTATACTTCGTCATGATTTGGATCGTTTCTTTTTTGTTATTTTTAAAGAAGTGAACCGCCTCGGCCAATGCCTTGGCCATCGACTCGACAACTTTGGGTTGCTCTCGGATCAATTTTCCCGAAGCCACCGTGCAGGTGAACTGAAACGGGATCTTGAGCTTCGCCATATCGATAATCAGCTTCATTCCGGCCTTCTCGCCTTGAATTTTTCCCGGCTCAGTAACCATCGTGAAGTCAGTCTGACCATTGATTACCGCGGCAACGCGCGCCGGGGCACCGCCGACCATGACGGCTTGGATGTCTTTGTAGTCGCTGCCGAATTTGCGCAGCGCGAGCCGCACGGCGAAGTCGGCAGACGTGCCTGGAATGTGGGTCGCTAACGTCCGACCTTTGAGATCCTCTGGGGATTTGATCTTCGGGGTTCCGATAATGTAGTAGGGCAGCGTGTTGACGAGGCTGTCGACGATTGCGAAATCGCCGCCCGCCAATTTGCCGTTGATCGCTGAAGTCCCGACGGCGCCTGCGAACTCTATGTCGCCTGCCACCAAACTTTGGATTCCCCGTGTGCTCCCGTTTATAAAGACAAGTTCGACATCCAGCCCGTACTTTTTAAACAACCCGGCATCTTTGGCGATCCAGTAGGGAGCCGAGGAACCAGGCGAGTCCGAGATATAGGCCATACGCGCGTTCTGGTCCGCACGCGAGTCCACGAGCGGCGAGAAAGCAACCGCTGCAATAACCAACGAAATAGTGAGCCCTCTTAGCGACAATTCGCCACGCATACTAATCTCCTATTTTTTCACGCCCGAGATCGGCGCGCAGTACGACTTGTAAGCGCCCGAACATGCCCCCAGGCTCGTCGATGTGTTCCACTCGCCAAAGTGAATTCGTTTTTTTTCCTCATTACGACTAGTCTCCACGTAGCAAGTAAGTCCTTTGCGGACCCTCAGAGAGATAAACGCCTCTAATCAGCACGACGTGACGATTGAAGCGGACCAGGATCGTGTACCCGCCGGACGGAAGTTGGATGTAAAACCACGGACCACGCAAAAAAATTTTGTCGATTCGACGGTCGTTATTGGTGGCGATCATCACAAAGGCGGGCGCGACCAGAGTGCCCGTGTGGCGAGCGAAGACTAATTTTAGATTGTAAGGTGTGGCTGCCCGCTCCATGGTCTTCTGCTCATCGAAGCTGATGCCGCCATTCATGTACGGATATCCGGCGGGTGTCCTGCCTCTGGTAAGATTTATTTCCGGATACTGAAGTGTCCGCCCTTCGCCCGACGTTGGCAACAATAGAAAGACAATTGCCGCCGCGAGCCTCGGTAACATTCTCCAGTAGCGAGGGCTCATGAATCTGGTATTTCTCATCATCCATGCCTCGCTTTCCTGGATAATCAATAAATCCCTTAGAAGGGCCCGCCAGGTGGCGAGGATGGCGTTGATGTGTGCAGCAGTCTTTGCAACTGGCGACGAGTCAGGATTCGAGTACCGCTAATGGGATGTTCGATGAGTTGTTGGAGAAAGCGGCTTGAATGCCGCCCGAGCCGATCCACCAGTATAATGATCTCCATGGATCCGTTCAGGTCTCGCAAGTTGAATATGGTTTCCGCGACATTAATCAACGATCCGCTCGACACGAGCACGGTAGTATCTAAACACTCGTGACGCGCATGGTCGATTGCCGCTTTGTTATCGTTCACTTTCAAGACCTGACAACCTGCGGCCTTCAGACGTTTCTCCAAAATCTGCTTGTGGTCCGATCCGACCAGCATGATCTTGGCGATTCTGGAATCTGCTCTAGCTACCGGCATGATTCTCCGGCCCACGGTCGAGCAACGGGCCCTGCGCACCGAGGATAGCGAGTGCCTAAGCGCAGTTTCCTTCACGTCGCTGAACGGTGCACTCATTGCACATTTCACCGGTGCCTGGCGGCTGCCACTGCTCGACATAGTTGTCTTCCGGCCAGCACGAGCAGTTGTGGCAGAAATGCCATATCTCACATCCCTGTTTTCGTCTGTACGTCGACGCCATTTACGTTTTTGCACCCGCTCGTTCGTAGCCGCTGGAACGTCTACATATTGACGCCGATTTGTCCCTATCCATTGGCACGCTGCCTCTTTACTCGGTACTGATAACGAAGCGGATCGCGTATTCGTTTCCGCGAGACCTTGTTTCCTTCATGCGCTAAACGCCATCGCGTTAGACCCAGCCGGAGATAACTCGGACTGATATTCAGCACCTGGCAGATGTGCTCAAAGGAATACGGCCACCTCGATTCGGTGCTTCGGATCCAGACCTCGGCTTGAGTAAATGAGGCGCGGCACCTGGGACTGTTGGAGCTCAAATATTTTTGAAAGCACTCAACGGCGTCCGTCAAAACCGCAAACATAAGTCTTTCTTCCGGCTCGAAGTGACCTTTTTGCCGAAACACGCTAGAGAACTGATGCGTCATCAGTGCGTCCGGCTCAAATAAAGAACTTGAGTGAATCGCTTGAACAGTTGCTTTCGTTGCTTCGACCATGACGTTCCCTCCGTCGTTGCTCCTTGTGCAACAATGAATCCATCGCGAAATAGTCAGCGAAATTACGAGAGAATTTGAATCAGGAACGCGCTAATGGCGTACGCCGTGCGGCATTTAGTAAAGAATTTTCACACTGAAGTAACAGGATGACTGATTTGTGTTACGATTGTTTACACGATGGCTGCGCGGCAGTTTCGAGGAAGAAAAAAACTAACCAGATCGCAATAGTAACGCGTTGTGAAATTGGAACGCATGTGCACAAAATGCCCACTCAGCGCAGCCGATGTCTATTGATTTTGTTATAGAGCGCTCGGCGGCTTATCCCCAAAATACTGGCGGCCAGTTTCTTGTTTCCGCGAACATGAGCGAGCGTCATGCGTATGAGTTGGTTTTCGACGACATCAAGAGTCGCACCCACCTGAAAGGAACACGTTGACTCCCCGCGACTTTCACTTCCATCAGCCGCCTCTCTGATCCGCTGCGGAAGGAACTCAGGTAGCAGCTCTTTTCCGTTAACCATCAGAACGGCCGTTTGAATAACATTTTTTAATTCGCGCACGTTACCGGGCCAGGAATAATGCCGAAGCAATCTGTACGTTTCAGCCGAGACGCGCTCTACTTCTTTGTCATACACAGCACCAAATCTGGACAGATAATGATTGGTGAGCACAGTGATGGCAGAAATGCGCTCACGTAATGGCGGTACCCGAATTGGAAAGACATTGAGACGGTAGAACAGATCTTCGCGAAATCGTTTCTCGGCGACGCTTTTCTCCAGGTCTTCGTTTGTCGCGGCGATCATGCGCACATCAACGCCAATGGCTCTGATTCCGCCCACCCTGCGAAGAGTTTTCTCTTCTAAGACGCGGAGCAAACTGACCTGGGTTTTTTCGTCCATAGTGGCGATTTCGTCCAAGAATACCGTGCCGCCGTCTGCCTGTTCGAAAATCCCCGGTCGCGCGTCGAACGCGCCCGTATACGCGCCTCTCTCGTGACCAAAGATTTCGCTGGCGATCAACTCACGGGCCATCGCCCCCATATTGACTGCAATATACGGTCTGTTCTTGCGGCTACTTCTTCTATGAATCGCGGCGGCGACCAGATCCTTTCCTGTCCCTGTCTCACCGGTAATCAAAACGGGAATATCCACCGCTGCGGCATCCATGATGCGCCGGACCACGGCGCGCATGGGTAAGCTCACCGCGATAATACCTTCAAAGTCGATCGGCACATCGATCTCGTCGGCATGGTGGGGGTGTTCGCTGCGCAATATGAGAGATAGGTTGTTCTCTATCAGAGAGAAAAGTTCTTCCTCGTTGACGGGTAGATTGGCGCCATGAACGTTATCACCGCAAGGTCGTGACGATTCGAGCGCTAAAGAGTTCCCCAGGACAACGATCCTGCTGCCTAAACTCTTGGCCGATAGTAACTTGAGCGTCTCGTCAAGATTAATCTGTGCCGCCGGATCACAAGAGGTATTCCAAAGGATCAAATCGAACTTGCGACTACTCAATTTGTCCCATGCCTGATTAATACACGGAGCGCATTTAACCTTAACGCCGGGGGTCAACCGGCATTGAAGTAGAGCTCGCGTGCGATCCTCTTTTGCAATGAATAGGAGACGGGGCATCAAAACACCTTGAAGCGTTGAAGGCCAATTACTACTAAAGTCTTAGGTAGTCAAGCCCAACGGCAGTATTTAGACGCTACCAAAAGCCAAAAACCAAGCTCACAAGAAAATTATTTTGGTAAATTTTTCGGTATGCAGACTCAAGTAATCTATATATATTTCAATAGTCAGAACGCTTCGTCAGGTGCGGGATCGCCATTCGGGCATCGAGAAAAATCGACTATACAACTAAAGTCCTAGATCCTGGGATGAAAATAACGTTCCCCAACCGGTCCGGTCCCGACGCTTCGGACTTCGCGAAAGACGGTTTTCCAAACGCCTGAAATGGTCAGCCCGCTGGTGAGTTGGTGTGGGGAACTCGGGTAAGAATTTGACGAATAAGCTCCGCTAGAACTGGCATGTAAAGCTCGCGGTGACTGCTAGATGCCATAACACCGTCGCCCGAGAGCTCAAAGTGCAGACTTCGTGTCGCGACTGCGAGAATTCCGTTGGTCTTAGCGGCCCACCCGCCGACTTCGATTTGATCGAGCGGCTCAATGGCCAGATCGACCTCGGCAATATCTGAACGTCCGAGGAGTGCCTGCTGCCGTAACGCCAGATACGCATTCTTGATGAATCGCGCATCTGCCTTTGAAAAACCTACAGTGGCTACCTCGATTCGGCTGCCGCTGTTTTGGTGGATATCAATATACAAGTCTAATTTTCCATGAGCTGCTCTCAGAACCGCTCGCTTGAAAGTTTCGTAGGTTTTCCTGGAGCGTGTTGTTTCGATCTCTCGTTCGCTTGAAACAACGTGTCGTTCAGTCGGTCTGTTGACATTAATGCGCCAACCGCCTCCGGTTTCCGTCGGTGTGAATCCTGTGGCGACGACTCCCGCCAAACCGCTACGAGCACAAATAAGCCTGACTGCTCTCTCCGTATGCACGTCAAATGTTCCGTGCGGCGCGCCGATAACGATTCCCGGTTTTTGTTTGGATGACGGTATTAATTCGATCCTGCCGTATTCCAACGACATCACTTCGATCCGAGGAAAGCGTGTTGAACCACGCCGCGCCATTCCCAAGGCCAATTGAACCCAATCAGATAGAATCGTGTGATAGGCGTCCCTCGCGGCGTTCTCCGATAGACTCGCTGGCAATCGAAGATTCAATCCTCGCTCGGCGCGCATCAGCACACCATGATGCTTGACACCGGTAACACGCCAGGAAATTTCGTCCAACGGATCTAGCGCGATCTCGATCCTCGGCGCATGCGTTCTTTTAATGTCGTGATCTCGGATTTGGACGAAAATTTCTTTGAGTGCATTTAATTCATCGAACGTAAACCCGCTGGTCGCTACCTCAATGCGGTTCAAACTGCTTTTTTCGTCCGCCATCCGAACGCCGACGTAAAATTTAAGTGGACCGTTGGCAGCTTTTTGCAGTAGCGCGTTGAATTCCGGATAGATGCTGCCACGCTGGCGAGGATCGGTAGCTTTGGCGGCTACTGAAGACATGCGCACTAGTGGCTGGGTTATCGCTATACGCTTCGACCGAAAACCATGGGCAATTATTAATCCAGCACCGGTAGCGTTGCTGATGCTGGTCGCGTAGTCCACTGCAACTGGCTCGGTGTTACCATGCGTTGCAGCGATTACAATTCCGGCGGTTTGAGGAGCAGGCTTGTGAAATTCGACGTAACCTAAGCCGTTTACGGGTTGCTGCTGGAGCGGCTGGAGGCTACAGCCGCTCCAGAGCATTAGGGACACCGTGAGAATCAGCCAGCGGAAGGAGTCGCCGTTGACTAATTCTGAATTCACGGTGGCCGTTGACAACCGCTGCGAGGCACGTAGACGGGCTGGGAGTCGGAACCTTCGGAACTCCCCCGCCCCGCCGCGGTCAATGAAACTTAGAAGGTGTATCTCCAGTTGAGCATCACATCCACCCAGTTACCGCCTTTGCCAGCCCGGCAGTTGCCGTTATCAATGTCGTGTGTGCTACACACATTGAGGTTGTGCGCCGCTTGGTTCCGCCCGTTGCGCAGGTTCGCCGCGTCGTACCACAAAACACTTGTTCCCACGCTCATGCGCGGCGCGATGAAATACCAAAGATCCCACTCGCGCAGCATGATACGGTTACGGTGGAACTGGTTAATGTGCCCGCCGATTCCCGTGTCGCTGCAGGGGATCCCGGTGTTGCCGTTACATCCAACCGACATGTCCACGCGCTCAAAGTGGGTGCCAACCAGAATCGAGTTAGTCGTAGTCGCCGATCCCGTCAGGAACCCCTTCGGGCTCCAC
>DASYUV010000066.1:0-29329 GCA_036000865.1 Binatia bacterium
TTTCCGCTGGGCAGCAGAGCGAAAGTTACTAACCTGGCGAATGGACATTCCGTGGAAGTAAGAATCAATGATCGCGGACCGCATGCAGCCGGGCGAATCATCGACTTATCGCGGGCGGCCGCCGGCGCCCTTGGAATCGTCAGCCTCGGTGTCGCTCGAGTGCAAGTAGAAGTTCTCTCCACTGCTGAAGGGTGACTCCTCAGACTATCAAGAGGCATCGTTTTCGATCGGGTCAAAGAAAATTCGCGAGCGCCTATCAGCGCCCCGCGGTCTTCGCTCCTGTCGTGTCAGCGACTTACGTTCCTTGTCTGTGCTTGCCCAGTATCCGCGGTCGGTAAGTTCACTACCGGCCCAATCTACCTCGCCAAGTCGTCGAGTGATGTGCATCTTGCGATGATCAATTAAGAATTCTAGACTGGGTCTCCTCGGTGGACCGCTAATCATCCGGGTTCGCGCGAGGAAGGGAACCTAACAACGGTAGTATTTTTCAGAAAATGGCGCTGCTCAGAAAAGCAGCCTAGTAAGGACGAACATGTCGGCCGGCAAAATACTAGTCGTCGATGATGACGCTAATCTGCTCGAGTTGATGAAGACCCGGGTTGAAACCGCGGATTATGAGGTGACCACGGCCTTTAGCGCGGAAGAGGCCAAACTCGCCGCAAAGAACGTTGTTTTTGATCTCTCAGTGGTGGATATGAAACTCGAGGGGCATGACGGCATTTCCTTGATGGAGGAACTGCATGAAAACCATCCGGAAATGCCAGTCATCATCTTGACTGGATACGGCAGCATCGACAGCGCCGTCGAAGCAATGAAACGCGGCGCGTACGATTATCTGACAAAGCCGTTTGACGCCCGCGAGCTGCTATTGCAAATTTCTCGCGCGCTGGAAAAGCAACGGCTCACCGCGGAAAACCGTCGCTTGAAAGGTCTTTTAGAAGAGCGATACGGGTTTACCAACATCGTCACCAAAAGCGAGGCGATGCGTCGGGTGCTCGAGGCCGTATCGCGCATCGCCAAGACGGATTCCACGGTTTACATTCACGGCGAAAGTGGAACCGGGAAAGAGTTGATTGCCAAGGCGATCCACTTAGCGAGCGAGCGCAAAGATGCTTTATTTGTCGCGATCAATTGTGCCGCGATCCCAGAAAATCTTCTGGAGAGCGAGTTATTCGGCCACGAAAAGGGAGCTTTTACCGGCGCCGTTCGCAGCACCAAAGGCTTGTTTGCTCAGGCCCATGAGGGCACGATCTTTTTGGATGAGATCGGCGATATGCCCTTGCCCGTTCAGGCCAAACTACTTCGAGTGTTGGAAGAACGGCAATACTATCCAGTCGGCAGCGAAAAACCGGTAAAGGTCAACGTCAGAGTGCTCGTAGCAACTAACAAGGTGTTAGAAGAGGAAGTCAAAAAGGGGCTATTCCGCGAGGATCTGTTTTACCGGATTCATGTCATTCCCATTCATTTACCTCCGCTGCGCGAGAGAAAGGAAGATATCCCGCATTTGGTGGATCATTTTTTAAAAATATTTGCTGAGCAGACTAAAAGAGAAATCAAAGGTCTCACTCCTCAAGCGATGAAAAAGCTGATGGACTACGACTGGCCGGGAAATGTGCGGGAACTAGAAAACATCATCGAATACGGCGTCGTCATGGCTGAGGGACTCATCACGGATGATCTCATTCTGCAAACGAAAGTTGCCATCGACGTAGCGCCCCAAGATGGCTCGCGGCCGACAAGCCATGTGTCACCGGATGGTCCGCTGAAATCACTCCGAGAAGCGAGAGCGGAATTCGAGAAGGCTTATCTCATTCGCGTGTTGGAGTCTTGCGACGGCAAGGCGGCGAAAGCAGCGGAAATAGCCGGCAAGTATCGCGCCGATTTTTATGACCTGCTGAAAAAACACGGCATCAAGATTCAGGATTTCAAAAGCTCCGAGTAGGATGATCACGTTTCTCGGAGCTCTTTGTCTCGAGCGGTCCGACAGTATTTTTTTATCCGCACTTGATCGATCGTTTTTCTCTTTCGATGTCAGAGGGCAAATCTCAGTCCGTTAATTCGTTTCATAGGAAGGGAAAAACCCGACAAAACAGTTGCGGCAAGAAGCCCATCGGCAAAAAACCTAATTAAATCGACACATCGCCATCTGGTACAAGCCTTGCTGAGTTAGCTAGTTGAATGGGTTTGATGTGATGAGGGGTTTATACGGGCAGTTTTATGCCAGGGAGGTCATCATGCGTAAGTTTGCGATTGGCCTATTGGTGATCGTTGTATTAACCACAGGATTCGGGTGTTCCACGCACAGCAGAACAGTGACGACTGAAACCAGGGATTATCCAGCGGGCGTGGACAGGAGGACTGAAACCACGACCGAGACTCAAAGTGAATCCGGCGGCGTGTTGAGCAGCACCGTCGACGTCGTGGGCGAGGTGATTGCTCTTCCGTTTCGCGCAGTGGGCGGCTTGATCAGGGGAATTTTCTAAAGCCGCAGTCAGTGCGAGTGATAGTGTTCAATTCAGCCGTGAGCGCCCCTCTCTCGAGGGGCGCTACACAACATTGATGCCGAGCAAGCGGCCGAGCGAGTCGAAGCGAGCGATCCACGAACGGGCTGTTTCGTCGCCGAGTTTTTGTCTTTTTCGCTTATTCGGGTAAACGCGTTTCAAGCAATCGTAATAGATGTTTTGCACCTTCCACAGGTTGACGTTGAACGGGAGGCTGTGGAGCAAGGTTGCAACCTCATAAAATTGCTGAAGCATCGACGGCGACGGTTCGAGGGCGAATTTCACCGCCAATCTCTCCAACGAACGACGATAGGCAAATTCCAGTGTGGCCGCATCCAGCGCTACGCCTTCCAGTCTGGCGGTTTCTAATAGGCTAATCACTCGCTGGAGATCGATGCCAGGCTGTTCCAGCGCCAAGCGCAGATAGTTGTTTACAACAAATTCCGCCGCTGCGGCAAAACCCTTCGGGAGCGGTATACCGAGATCGGTCAAAAAACGCATCAATGGCGCGCGCGGCTCGTAGATTTGGCGATAGAGCGATTCGGCTTCCTGTAAATTGGCGGAGAGAATGGTCTGCAAAACTTTTCGTTGCTCGTCCCGGAAAAGCGATCGCACCGAGTAGTTCGACTCACCAAAACGGCGCTCCATCAGTCGCATGACGCCGGTGAAATCGGCGCGTGTAAACGGGTCGACAGCGCCGCGAACGATGCTCTGATAGGAATCGTCGTCGACGAATTCCGCGACCCCGCCGGCAACGTTGTGGTCGCCGAGGTGGAGCACGCCGAAATTCAGCTTCTGTGACTCCAGGGTGACCTTGGATTTAAGTTGGACTCGCCCGATGCCGAGCTTGGCGCGGCCGGCGGTGAAAATTTGATGGTCTTCGAGAGTCGCGTCGTAGCAATAAATCATTGTCTCTTTGGGAAAGTCTTCGAACAGAGTGCACACCCCATAATGGGCCGCGACCTTTTCCCAATCGACTTTGGCAGGCCGCACCTTGCGGTCATAGATCTGCGATCCGTCTCCTTCTTCGGGCAAGTTGCTCTTTCCTGACGCCAACCGGTTGGTAAATTGGGCCTCGAAGGACGCGCCCAAGAATTTCTCGGCTAACTGCACCGCGCGTCCGGCGAACTGAAGATTCTGCACCGTCTCGATGCCGGCAAGGTCGTCGAAAAACCAGCCGCAGCTGGTGTACATGAGCAATGCGTGGCGTTGCAGCTCAAGGAGTTGGAGCGCGATGGATTTTTCCGGGGGCGTTAAGGTTCGCACGCCGTGGCGGGAGAAAAACTTCTCGATGTTTTCCGCCGATCGACGATATAAAACATCGATGTAGGCGTCGCGCGCCGCCCAGGGATCTTTCAAAAACTCACCGGCTTTACTCTCCCATTGGGGAGCGACCGTGTCACGGAGCCAGTCCAAAGCGTTGCGCAGCGGGGTGCGCCAGGCTTGATTCCATCCGGAGCGCCCGCCGGTGTTGCAGCCGCAATCACTCCACCAGCGGTCGATGCCGTGAGCGCAACTCCAGGAACTTTTTTCAATGATTTCGACCTCGTCGGTCGGCGGGTACCGTTCCAAAAACTCGCCGTAATTGGTTAGTCGGGCCAACTGCCCGCTGTCAATCTGTTCCAAGGCGTAGGCGAGCGCCATGTCGCCAAAGCGATGATGATGACCGTAGCTTTCACCGTCGGTGGCGATGTGCACGAGCTGCGGTGCCTGACGTTCGGGCGAAAATGCGGCGGTCAGTCGCTCGATGAACCGGTCGCCGTGGGAAAGCAGCCCTTCGAATGCGACGGCTCGCGCAGTCGGTCCGTGATAAAAAAATAGTGCGATGGATTGTCCCGACGGCAGCCGTTGCAGGTATGCCCGGGTCGTGTCGATGGAAGTGCCGTTTAGGCCGTGCCATGCAGGATCGCCGATCGGCCGCACGCGAGCGGCCTGGTGGGGCGCGAGCACGGTGAAGCGGATGCCGTGGTTTGCCAGTAGCTCGAGGGTTTCCAGGTCCACCGCGGTTTCCGGCAGCCACATCCCCTCAGGGGCGCGCTTGAATCTTTTTTCGAAGTCGCGAATTCCCCAGACAACCTGGGTGGCGCGGTCACGGCTATTGGCCAGCGGCATAATCACGTGATTGTAAATTTGCGCCATGGCGGAGCCGTGGCCGGAAAAACGTTTCTGACTCTCTTTGTCGGCCTGCAAAATCGCCGCATAGACATCCGGGGATTTCGCTTCCAGCCATGACAGCAGAGTCGGGCCGAAGTTGAAGCTCATCTTCGCGTAGTTGTTAACCAGCTTGACGATGCGATTGTGCTCATCCACGATGCGCGAAACGGAGTTCGGCGCGTAACATTCCGCGGTGATTCGTTCGTTCCAATCGTGATAGGGCGCCGCCGAGTCTTGCAGCTCGATGGCTTCGAGCCAAGGATTCTCCCGCGGCGGTTGGTAGAAGTGGCCGTGAATGCAAATATAGCGGTCCATAAAAGACGAGCGCACCCGAGGCGCAGGGCCATTAGCTCCGATGCGGGCGTTCAATGAAATTTTACAATATTGTTAGGGGTGGGTCATTACCCAGTTCGACTTGGGCAGCCCGTGCGACAAGACGACCACGCCGTTCGGTGAGACCGTATAGCGCTCGCGGTCTTTCTCCGCATCGTAGCCGATCTGTGTTCCGGACGGAATCACGTTGGCCTTGTCGATAATCGCGCGGCGGATCTTGCATCCGCGGCCGATTTCCACCCAGTCCATGATCACCGAGTCTTCAATGTGGCTGTAACTGTGGATCCGGACATTTCTGCCGACGACGCAATTGTGCGCGTAGCTGCCGCTGATGATCGTCCCTTCGGCAACAATCGAATTGACCGCCATGCCTTGGCGGTCCTTCCAATCGAAAACGAATTTCGCCGGGGGATCAGCGAAGCTAACCGAGCGAAGCGGCCAACTGCGATTGTACAAATTAAACGACGGATCGATGGAGCAAAGGTCCATGCTGGCGTCGTAGTAGGCATCGATGGTCCCTAGATCGCGCCAGTAGCTTGCTTCTTCTCCCTTCGACGGCACCGGCACGCGGTTCTTACGAAAATCATAGGCGAAGACTCGGCCTTGCTGGATCAGGTTCGGGAGCACGTCCCGGCCGAAGTCGTGGTTACTCGAAGTTACTTTGGCATCGGCGTTGAGCGCTTCGATGAGCACATCGTTGTTGAAAAGGTAATTGCCCATGGATACCAGAGCGTAATTTGGCTCGCCGGGTATCGACTTGGGTTGTTTCGGTTTCTCCTGAAAACCGATGATGCGCCAGTCGGCGTCGACGGCAATCACGCCGAACTGGAACGCCTCCTCGATTCTGACGGGGATGGCCGCGACTGTAACGTCGGCGGATTTTCTTTGATGCTCGTCGATCATCTGACGGATGTTCATGCGATAGATGTGATCCGCGCCAAACACCGCGACCAATTTCGGGTTATGGCGCTCGAGCAGATACAAATTTTGGTACACTGAGTCCGCGGTTCCCTGATACCATTCTTCCCCAGAGCGCATCTGGGCCGGCACGGGAGTGACGAAATGTTCGCCGAGGAAATCGGTGGTGCGCCAGCCGCGATCGAGATGCTCCAAGAGCGACTGGGCTTTAAACTGAGTTAAAACGTAGATCGACAGGATGCCGGAGTTGACGAAATTAGACAGCACAAAATCGATGATCCGGTATCTCCCGCCAAACGGAACGGCGGGCTTGGCGCGGTGCTGCGTCAATGGGAAGAGGCGCTCGCCCCGTCCGCCCGCCAGGATTACGCCGAGCATGTACATCATGAGCCTCTGATGCGCCTCAATGCATAAGCTTCCGGTACAAATTGGCGTATAGTTTTGCCGACCGCTCCCAGGAAAAATCCATCGCCATGGCCCGGCGCTGCAGCGTGGTCCAGGCCGTTCGGTTGTGAAAAACCTGCAGGCTATGATCGATGGCGTCGAGCAATGCTTGCGCCTCGTAAGGTTCGAACACGAATCCCGTCCCGGTTTCAGCATCGGTATCGCACTGTTGCACGGTGTCTTTCAAGCCGCCGACGGCGCGCACGATCGGAATCGTACCGTACTTGAGACTAAACATCTGGTTGAGGCCACAGGGCTCGTACCGAGAGGGCATCAGAAAGAGATCGGCGCCAGCCTCGATTTGATGAGCGAGCGATTCGTCGAAGCCGATGCGCACGCCGACACGGTCGGCATAACGCGTGACGGCGGCGCCAAAGAATTGTTCGAAGCGGGTTTCGCCGGTGCCGAGCAAGATGAACTGGACATCGCGTTGCATCAACAAGTCGAAGATGGCTTCAACCAGATCGAACCCCTTTTGCGCGGTCAGGCGCGAGATCATCCCGATAACCGGAGAATGGTTGTTATCGGGGAGTTTAAAGATGCGCCGGAGCTTTCTTTTACACTCATCTTTCAGAGGCAAACTCTTCTCGCCGTAATGGGGTGTGATAAAGGGATCGGTCCAGGGATTCCACAGGCTGTAATCGACCCCGTTGAGAATGCCGACGAGATCGGCCGCACGCTGCCGCACGACACCCTCGAGACCAAAGCCTTGCGCAGCCGTCATGATTTCCTGGGCATAGGAAGGACTCACCGTGGTGATTTTGTCGGCCAAAACGAGCCCGCCTTTAAGAAAATTAATATTGCCGTAGAACTCCAAGAGCTGCGGCGTGAAAAGAGCGGCGTCGAGATTCAATAGATCCCAGTCGTGTGGCTGGAAAATTCCTTGAAAGCCCAAATTGTGGAGCGTAAAAACGCTCTTTGCTCCGGCCATCTCGAGGTAACGGCTGGTTTGAGTCTTGAGAAAGACGATGGCTAAAGCTGTTTGCCAGTCGTGGCAATGAACGACATCGACTGGTTGGTGGCGGAGCAGTTCTAAAGCGGCCCGGCTAAAAAAAACAAAGCGTTCGGCGTTGTCCGGATAGTCGCCCGCGGCCGTGCCGTAGAGAGATTCTCGATCGAAGTACCGATCGGCGCGGATCAGATAGACGAGGACCCCGTTGCCGAGGGCGCTCTGAACTACTGTGGCCTCCTGTTGGCGATCGGAAACTGGCACTGAAAGTTTTATCGGGCTTTCGCGCAGGGCAAATTCGCTCTGGAAGACACAGCGGTAAGCCGGCGCGATGACGCATACTTCATGGCCGAGCCGTTCTAAAGCGACCGACAGCGTGCCGACCACGTCAGCCAAACCGCCGGTCTTCGCGAACGGACTGACCTCCGAAGCGATCATGGCGATCTTCATGTTGCGTCGCGTGAATTCGCGATCAATTCAGTTACGACCGATGATTCGACACGTTCACAATTGATGCGTAAAAAATAGTACGGACAGCGGCGGCAGCGTGAGCGTCAGAGAAAAAGGCCGAGCGTGCAATCCGTCTCCCATAGCTTCGACGCCGCCACTGTTACCCATGCCGCTGCCGCCGTATTCCAGTGCGTCGCTGTTCAAGACTTCGCGCCAAAAGCCCGGCCGCGGGGCGCCGATGCGATAGCCTAAACGGGGCACAGGGGTAAAATTGCACGCCGCAAGCACTAATGTCGAAGTCGACCGGCCCTTACGGATCAGGCTTACGACACTGCCGGCGGCATCGCCGCAGTCGATCCATTCAAAACCCGCCGGTTCGCAGTCGAGCTCGTAGAAGGCCGGCTCACGGCGATAGAACCAATTCAGATCCTGCAACCATTTGTGCACGCCGGCATGGGATGGGGAGGCTAGCAGATCCCAGTCGAGGCTCGTGTCGTGGACCCATTCCCGCCGTTGGCCGAACTCCCCTCCCATGAAGAGTAGTTTCTTCGCGGGTTGGGCGTACATGTAGCCGAACAACGCCCGCAGGTTGGCGAACTTCTGCCAGTCATCGCCGGCCATTTTTTCCAACAGAGAACCCTTGCCGTAGACGACCTCGTCATGGGAGAGCGGCAGAACAAAGTTTTCATGGAAGGCATAGAGCATGCGAAAAGTCAGATTGTTTTGATGGTAGCGCCGATGCACCGGATCCTTTTGCATGTATTGGAGGGTGTCATGCATCCAACCCATGTCCCACTTGAGGCCAAAACCGAGGCCGCCGACGTAGCTCGGTCGCGAAACCATCGGCCAGGCAGTCGATTCCTCGGCGATGGTTTGCACGTCCGGATGATATCGATAGACCGCTTCATTCAGGCGGCGCAAAAATTCAATGGCCTCGATATTTTCCCGGCCACCGTATTTATTGGGAATCCACTCGCCGGCTTGGCGCGCGTAGTCGAGATAAATCATCGAAGCCACCGCGTCGACGCGCAAGCCGTCGACATGATAGCGATCGAGCCAGAAGAGCGCGTTACTGACCAAAAAACTCTGCACTTCTTTGCGGCCGTAGTTGAAAATGTAGCTTTTCCATTCCGGGTGATAGCCTTGCCGCGAATCGGCGTGCTCGTAGAGATGCGTGCCGTCAAAAAATGCCAGGCCATGTTCGTCGCTGGGAAAATGAGAAGGCACCCAATCGAGAATGACGCCGATGCCGCGCTGATGCAGGACATCGATCAGGTACATGAAGTCTTGCGGTGTGCCAAAGTTTGCCGACGGCGCAAAATAACCGGTAACCTGATAACCCCACGAACCGAAGAACGGATGATCCATCACCGGCAACAACTCGACGTGAGTGAAACCCAAGCGCTCCAGGTAGTCGGCCAGCTGCGGCGCCAGCTCCTGATAGGAGAGCGAACGGTTACCTTCATGGCCAACACGTCGCCACGAGCCCAGATGCATCTCATAGATTGCCATCGGCTTATCGAGTCTGTTGCAGCGATGGCGATTCGCCATCCAGTCGGCGTCATTCCAGACGTAATCGAGATCCCAGACAATCGAGGCGGTCTTTGGTGGAATTTCGTTGAAGATGGAGAGCGGATCGGCCTTGTCCGCTCGGTAACCCTGAAAACGCGAGGCAACGTGGTACTTGTATAGCGCACCCTTGCCAATGCCGGGAAAAAAACCTTCCCAGATTCCAGATTGGCCGCGTGGCGCTAAGGGATGGCTGGATTTGTTCCAGCCATTGAAATCGCCGATGACGAAAACCTGCTCGGCATCGGGTGCCCAGACGGCGAAGTACGCGCCGGGACTTGTGCCTGCGACCACGTGGGAACCGAGCTTGTCGTAAAGCCGAAAGTGATTGCCTTCATTAAAAAGATAGATATCGTCGTCGGTGAGCAGATTCATAGTTGTTGATCTGACGGTTAAAAATATGTTACTCCATCCGGCCACGGTTGTCGCGAATGGTCTTTAAAATCTCGACGAGCCCGTTCATCCCACGGATTTCTTCCGTGGAGAAGCGAGACTTGCGTTGCCAATTAGGCCGCTCATGCCAAGTGCCGGGGACATTTTGCGGAACGGGCTCGAGCCATAGATCTTCCAGATTGACCAACAGAAAGGCTTCACCTTCTCGGGCTAAAAATGTCAGCCACGCCTGCAGCACGGCCGCCGCGGAAGCATCTTCACTGAGCCAGCCTCCGACGCGCAGAAATGCGATCAGGGCACTCCTCTGGGCAGCGCGATATTGTTGTTCAATTTCCGCCTGACCGTCTTCGATCAGGCCGAGCGCGACGCGGTCTTGAATATCCTTGCCGCTCCAAAAACCCATGAACGTTGGCGTGTCATGGGTATTGAGGCTGGCCACCGTATTTGCCGGAACCGCGTCGAGCGCTCTCTGTGAGTCGGTAGTTACGCTGAATTGACCGACGTGCATGCCGAGCATCCCATGTCGCTCCAACGCTTCATTGACGTAGGGCGGTACAGTGCCGAGGTTCTCACCGACGATCTGTACTTGGTGGCGATGCGATTCCAAATTCAAGATCGCGTAAAACTCCGCCTCGCGGTGATGAACGTACAAACCTTCGGCGGCGCTAAACCCTTCAGGCACCCAAAACGCCCGATGCCAGCCCATCACGTGGTCGATGCGCAGCATGCCGGACGAGGCCATATGATGGCGTAAGCAATCGATGTAATAACGGTAGCCCTGACGTCGAATCACTTCGGGATGCAGCGGTGGAAAGCCCCAGTTTTGCCCTTTGATAAAGAGACCGTCAGGCGGCGCGCCGCCATTGGCGCCTAACACAAACAATTCGCGCTCGCGCCAGACATCGTAGCCGTCGCGATTGACGCCCAGGGGAAAATCGAGATACAGGGCGATGCCACGATGCCGTGCTTTGTCCCGGAGACTACGAGCTTGCTCGACGCACTGCCATTGGACGTAAAGATGGTATTGTTTAGCGCTTTCATCGTAGTTGTTCAGACTCAGGATGCCGTCGCGGCCAGGCGCCTTCCATTGGAGCCAGCTCTTTCGTTCGCGCTCGCCCTTGGCGCGGAACGCTGCGTAGTCATTAGCGCGACGATGCGTCGCAACAAATTTCCCAAAACTCTCCCGGCGCTCGGAAGTTTGCGTCAGCAGAAAACGCAGCAGCGCTTCAAGAACTTTGCGCTTAAGCGCCATCGCTCTGCGGTAGTCGACCAAGGCCGCATTGCGCACGCTCGCCAGTTCTTTTTGGAAGTCAGCGGCCTCGCACACGGCTCGGGCGGCCGGACACTGGGCCAGTTCGGGAATCTTGGTTACGTCGAGAAAAAGTTCATTCCAGAAAAGTCGGCTCACCGGCGCGTAGGGGCTTGGATCGAACGGCTCGTCCAGGAAGCTCGCCAGCATCGGCAACGTGGCGACTGCGTCGCCATTCAGTTCGCCGACATAATCAACCAGCGTCGCCAGGTCGGAAAAGTTGCCGGCGCCCCAGCTCTGTGCCGACCAGAGAGAATAGAGCGGACAGAAAATGCCCCAGCGCTTGCCGTTTGTATCGGCGGGCGCGTAGGCCCGTTGCGGCGCCGAAAAAAGATGGGACTCTAATTTGGTATCGCCAAACTGCAGTTGAAGCCGGTGGTAACCGAGAGGGATCTTCGCGTTGACGATTAACCGCCGGGCGACGTAGCGGGCGCCTTCCACATCGCGCGATTCAGGTCTCGTGCCTGGTTCATCGTGGCACGTTCCTTCATGCCGTTCCCCGGTTTCAAGGACAATCTGATATTTGGGGTGCGTTTCAGCGAGACGGTAGGGCAGGCGAACCTTCACTTTCAACGGATTGCCTTGCCAGGCGATGACCACCGGTTCGATCGCGCGCTGCCACAAAGCCTGTCTACGTTGGCGCCATGCGCTCGGCAGATCGTTCAAAGTCTCGAGCGGCGCGCCCAGCGATCGAAGCACCAATATAATAGCTTCAAGCGGCGCCTCTCGCAGCTGGCCCAAACCGTCACGATAGACAGTTTGGACGTTGTGCAGACGGGCGAGATTGTGCAGTAGCTTGGGAGCGGTCATGCCGGCAGCCTGTGTATGTGAAGAGTTTAGCAAAACATTCCGGCAATTACTCTCAGATGCGCCGGATTAAATGTTTGTACCAGTAGCCGCGCATCTCTAGCGGTGAGCGCTTCCGAATGGTTGCTAAAAGAAACAGTCGTTTACACTAATCGCACCCAGGATTTCTGTAGTGAAGTGGCATAGCCGACTTCAGTGGCGTGGGGAACGCCGGCAGCGTGGAGATCGTCGACAAGTTTTGCCGCGTGCCGTTTGGCGACAGCGAGCAGGAGGCCGCCCGAAGTTTGCGGATCGAGGGCCACTTGGATTAGACCTTCACGGATCGATTTGTCGATGACCATCTTGTCATTCAGGTATTCCTGGTTCCGTTTGCAGCCGCCGGTGATATACCCCTTCTCCGCTAGGCGCGGCGCTCTGTGGAGCAGCGGCATCTTGGCCGATTCGATCACCAAAGTGACGCCGCTGCCGCTCGCCATCCCCAAAGCATGGCCAAGAATGCCGAAGCCGGTGACGTCGGAACAGGCATGAACGGGATGTTTGCGCGCGACGAACGACGCCGCAGCGTTCAGCGTGGTCATGGACTTCACTGCCTCATTGACGCTCTCTTCCGATGCTTTACCTTTTTTGAGAGCGGTCGTGATGATACCCGTGCCGAGCGGCTTGGTAAGAATGAGCACGTCGCCTTCCTGGACGCCGACATTGCGAAAGATTTTATCTGGATGGATGACGCCGGTGACCGCCATGCCGAATTTGATTTCTTCGTCGATGATGCTGTGGCCACCAATGACCACCGCGCCGCTTTCCATCACCTTGTCGGCGCCGCCCTTGAGGATCTCGCCGAGGATTTCGATGTCCATCTTGCCCTTGGGAAAGCACACGATGTTCATGCAGGTCTTGGGCTCGCCGCCCATGGCGTAGACATCGCTCAGTGAATTTGCCGCCGAGATCTGGCCGAAGATATAGGGATCGTCGACAATGGGCGTAAAAAAATCCACCGTGTTGACGATGGCGAGATCGGGGCGCAGACGATACACCCCGGCGTCGTCGCCGGTTTCCGTGCCGACGAGCATGTCGGGGTTCTTAAACTTGGGCAGGTCGTGCAAAACTTGCACGAGGTCGGCGGGGCCGAGCTTGGCGGCTCAACCCGCGGCCTTGACCTCTTGCGTCAGCCGCACGGTCTTCTTTTTCGTCAAGATCATGATTTGACAACTGTAGATCGAAGACTAGGCATTTTCAATGCGACGAGGCTGGCTTCTCGACTGATGATGGAGATTTCAGGCGCCGGATATCCCCGATTCGAATCGTGAGACCGTCGCGGTCAAAATATTCGAGAAGGGGAATGGTGTACTTGCGGCTCGAGCCGATGAGATCGCGAAACGATGCCGCGGTCATCTCGCCTTTCTCGCTCAAAAATTTCTTCAGCGTCATCCTCAGCTGATCGATGCTGCTCGTCAGAAAATACATGTCGGTGGTGACGCGGACGACGGTACCCTCGCGCTCTAGAAGGCGGATCACTTCATTCAGTCGATTGCGCGGAACGCCGACCTGTTTTTCGATGTCTTTTAAATCCGGCGGGGCCAACGGCTGATCGCCGAGTATTTTCTTGATCTTTTCCATCAGCGTTTTTTCCTGGCCGCCAAGTTGAACGCGGTGACTGGCCAGCCGCAGCAGGCTTTCTTCCTTGGCAATCGCTTTCTCGCCGAGCAACATCTCCACGATGAGGCGAAACATTTTGGGTGAGAGTTGATAGACAAGCTTGCCGCGCAATTCTTCCATGTCCATGCCGGGAACGAGAGGATGGCCGGCATGAAATTCCTTCAAACTCCCGAGTATCTGCTCCTTGAGGCGGTTCCATTTGCTCTCGGTGGTATAGACCCTTTCACCTTCGCCGCTCAGAACGCGGAGGTTTTTCATCGCATCGATGGCATCGCGGATGATTTCTTCTTTCACGTTGAGAAACTGGTGGATCGCTTCGATGGGCAGCGCAAAGGATTCGCTTTCATCGAGAAAAGTTTCCGTGAGGCGCGTCAGATCGCCGCGATGCAGCGCTTCGAGACGGCTTGGCAGTTCGCGCTCGCCGCGTTTGTGCCGCTTGGCCCAAGGGTTGATGACGAATCCGCCAGCTAGTGTCTTCTGCGCGGTCTCGTCGCGCACAATGAAATGATCGTTGCGCAATGCCGGCAGCGGTTCGGAAATCGTGATTTGACAATAAGCCAATTGCTTCGGCTCGATTTTTTCTGCCGCGCTGAGGATCATGATTTTGCCAAGCCGTTCGGCAGTACCGAGATGGACGCGCACGCGCTGATGGTTCTTGATGCCCTTGGCGGCTGCCGGTCGAACCTCCACATAAGCGTCGAACCGATCCGTCACGAGGGAAATCTTTTCGTGGCAAATCACGTGACCGCGCGCGATGTCCGCGCGCTCGGGACCGGTAAGATTCATCGCGACGCGTTGTCCCCAACCCGCACTATCGACGGTTTTGCCATGAACCTGCAGGCTGCGTACGCGGAACAGATGGTCGCCAGGCAAGCAGCGCACTTGCTCGCCGACTTTAGTTTCGCCGCTCAAAGCCGTGCCGGTAACGACGACGCCGTGTCCTTGCAGGACAAAGGCGCGGTCAACCGGAAGTCGGAAATAACCGTTCGGCGCCGGCTTGGTGTGACTCTTCAAAATTTGCACGATGCGATCTTTGAGCTCGGCAACGCCGTGCCCGGTGACTGACGACACGGCGATTTTCGGCGAGTCCTCCAATGTCGTGCCGAGCGTCAGGATGTCGATCTCCTCTTCAACCTCGGCGATGCGCGCGGGTGGCACCAAGTCCGCCTTAGTGATCACGAAGATTGCCATTTTGACGCCGAGCAGATGGACGATATCCAAATGCTCTTCAGTCTGCGGCATGACGCCATCGTCGGCGGCGACGGTGAACAAGACGAGATCAATGCCATGGGCCCCCGCCAGCATGTTCTTGATAAAACGCTCGTGACCGGGCACATCGACAATGCCCGCTGAACTGCCGTCCGGCAGATCGAAGTGGGCGAAGCCCAAATCGATGGAAATACCACGCTCCTTTTCCTCCTTGAGCCGGTCGGTGTCCTGCCCGGTGAGGGCCTTGATCAAACTAGTCTTGCCGTGGTCGATATGGCCGGCGGTACCGATGATGTAGGGCATGGCGCGGATCTCAGATTTCAGATTGTAGATCGCAGATTCAAAACTTTTTCAGAGTTCAATGATTGTGAAAATTCGGAATCAAATCGTTGCTGTCGAAAATCGTTCTCAGATCGAGGAGGAAACGGTCGTCATTGATTCTGCCGATAATCGGCGGATGCGCCGCACGAAATTTTTGCGCGATGATGTTGGCGCTCAGCTTTGGATGCTCAACGCTGACGACGACGGTCGGCAACTCTTCAATCGGCAGAGCGCCGCTGCCGATCTGCGCCGTGGACGGTTGCAGTTGAACACGGAATCCTTGCCCCAGCGCGGCCTGGAGCTTCGGTAAAAGTTCGTCGCCCAACGCGCGAATTTCGTCCAGCGGCCGCGTAAAGGCTCTGAGCGTCGGAATCTCCTGAACGATGTCCGGCGACTGTCGGTAACGGCGCAGCGTCGCTTCAAGCGCAGCAAGCGTTAACTTGCCGCAGCGCAAGGCGCGTTGCAGGTGATTTTTGCTCATCCTGCCGATCAAGGCCTTCTTACCGACCATCAAGCCGGCTTGCGGCCCGCCGAGAATCTTGTCGCCGCTGAATGTCACGACGTCCGCTCCGGCGTGAATTCTGTCCGCGACGATCGGTTCTTTCGGTAAGCCGTATTTGCTCAAATCGATAAGCGCGCCGCTGCCCAAGTCTTCCATCACCGGCAGGTTGTGCTTCTTGCCGATCGCGACCAGCTCTTCGAGCGTCACTTCCGCGGTAAAGCCGACGACCTTGTAATTGCTGGTGTGGACTTTAAGCAGCAGCGCGGTTTTTTCGTTGATGGCATTTTCGTAGTCGGCGGGATGCGTACGATTGGTACTGCCAACTTCTTTCAGAATCGCGCCGCTCTTGGCCATGATTTCGGGAATGCGAAACGAGCCGCCGATTTCGATCAGCTCGCCGCGCGAAACGATCACTTCTTTGCCTTCGGCCAACGTGTTCAAGCCGAGCAAGATCGCGGCGGCGTTGTTGTTCACCACCGTTGCAGCTTCAGCGCCGGTGAGATGAACGAGCAGCTCTTCGAGCGTTTCCTCTCGTTTGCCGCGTTTGCCCGCGACCAAGTCGTATTCCAAATTGATCGGATGATCGGCCACGGCCAGCATCGCGTCGATGGCGGCTTGTGATAGCAAGGCGCGGCCCAAGTTGGTGTGCAGGATCGTTCCGGTGGCGTTGACGACCCGAATATGGCCCGGCTGGCTGTCGGTGACAATGCAGTTTTCGATCCGCTCGATAATGGATTCTTCGCCCAGGTCAATGGCCCGACTGCCTTGTCTGATTTCGGCGCGAAGCTGATCGAGAACCAAGCGGCATTGTTCGGTGACGTATTCCCGAGCGTAACGCGTCAACAGTGACACGCAATGAACATGCTTGAGTAGGCGATCGATCGAGGGAAGCTCGCGCAGAAGATTCGCGGTTTGATCGGCCATGAGGAATCAAAGATTTGCACAGGGATGGGCTAAATTCAATATGACATTCGGCTGTGAGAATTCATGCGATCGTCGGTTCTCCAGATTTGACAAGCGCAGACACCTTCCATAGAGTTCTGCACAACATAAGCGTTCGTTCAATCAATTTGAGATGGATCGCGTTTCCGAAACAAAAATTGCTTCTGAAAGCAAAGATACTCGCGCAACGATCGTTGATTTGCTGCGCAGCCGCAACAAAAAAGCCCGCTTCATGACCGAGCTATACGCTTCGCTGGGGCGCTGCAAGATTAATACGGAGGAAGCTGATCGCGCGCTTGCGGAGCTGGAAGCTGAAGGCGCGGTGATGATCCGCGATCATTTTTGCGCCGATCCGCACCTTGTCGGCGTCGACCTCAGAGTCGTTGCGCTCGTGGAACACAACGAAGCCCAAGATCCACAGGTGAGCGCAATCCGGCAGATCGATGAGGCCTGGAACAAGTGGTTGAGCGAGTATCTGGCGAACCATCGGTGCGGCTAGCGCTTCGCGATGGCAAATTTCAAATCTCAGATTTCAGATTTGGAGAGTTTTAGTCGTGACCATGATTGTCGACATTTTGAAATATGAGATTTGCAATTTGAGATTCTGAGCGGAGCGAAGACATGCGCGTAGCGGTTGATATCGGCGGGACGTTTACGGACGTAGTGGTGTTCGACGAGGCGAACGGTTCATTGGCGTTGGCCAAGGCGCTGTCGACGCCGGCGGAGTTGGCGCGAGGAGTCTTGGACGGTTTGATGAAAGCCGCGGTTCGATTCGACCAGGTTTCCACGTTGATTCACGGTTCTACGGTCGTCATCAACGCGATCGTCGAGCGCAAAGGCGCCAAGACCGCACTAGTGACCACCAAGGGATTTCGCGACGTCTACGAGATCGGTCGCATCAATCGGCCGGAATCCTTTAATCCGCGTTTTCGTAAGCATCGCCCTCTGGTGCCCCGGGAAGACATTTTTGAAGTTACCGAGCGGATGCTCGCCGACGGCTCGGTGCGCACGCCGTTTGACGAAGGAGAGGCGCGCGAGGTGGCGCGCATCATAAAGGAAGAGGGTTTCGAAGCCGTAGCGGTACTGTTTCTCCATGCCTACCGCGCGCCCGAGCACGAGGTCCGCATGTGCGAGATCTTGCGCGAAACCGACCCGAATCTTTTCATCAGTGCTTCCCATGAACTCTCGCGTGAGTACCGCGAATACGAAAGGACCTCGACCGTGGCGGCCAATGCCTACGTTGGTCCGAACGTTTCCCAATATCTAGAAGATTTGGAGCGGCGTCTGCGCGCCAACCAATTCGCCGGCAATTTGATGATCATGCAGTCCAACGGCGGTTTGTCCGACGTCGAGATTGCACGGCGGCAGTGCATCCAAATGATGGAGTCGGGGCCAGCGGGTGGCGTCGTCGGGACGATGGCGCTCTGCGAGATATTGGATCTCGACGCCGCCATCGCTTTCGACATGGGCGGCACGACGGCCAAAGCCAGTGTGATTCGGCGCGGCGAGCCGAGTCTTTCGCCGGATTATTTCATCGGCGGTTACAACGAAGGGCTTGCGATCCGCATCCCGGTTCTCGACATCGTTGAAGTCGGTACCGGTGGCGGTAGCATTGCCTGGCTTGATGAAGGCGGCGGTCTCCACGTCGGTCCGCGCAGCGCAGGCGCGGAGCCGGGCCCGGCGAGTTATGGGCGGGGAGGAACGGAGCCGACAGTCACTGACGCGAATGTGATTCTCGGACGGCTTTCGCCTGAGCGTTTTCTCGGCGGCGAGATGCGCCTCGACCGCAACGCAGCCGTAACGGCGTTGCGCGATCGAATGGCCCAACCCCTCAATGTAAATCTCGAACGTGCGGCCGCAGGCATGCTTCAGGTGGCCACGTCGGCAATGGCCAATGCAGTGCGTCACGTGACGCTCGAGCGCGGCCTGGACCCGCGCGACTTCACTTTGGTTGCTTACGGCGGCGGCGGTCCGCTGCACGCCGCGTCGGTCGCAAAAGAACTTTCGATCGGAAACATTATCATTCCGAGCGCGCCCGGGCATTTCTCAGCGCTTGGCATGCTGATGGCCGATCTGCGCCGCGATTACGTCCAGACACTGTTCGAACGAATGGACGACCTCGAAATGTTCCAGCTGGAAGACCAGTTCAAGAAACTCGAAGCCGAAGGCCAGGCGGCTCTTGAGGCGTCGGGTATTTCCACTGACCGGATCGTCTTCGAGCGCGCCGCCGACATGCGTTATGTGGGCCAGGAACACGCAGTGGCGGTACGGATGCCCTCCCACGTTGGTGATGAATCGTCGCGCGCGGAGATCAAGCGCCTGTTCGACGAAGCTCATGAGCTGCGCTACAGCCATAGCGCGCCGGAAGAATCGGCCGACATCGTGAGCTTGCGCGTGTCGGCCATAGGGCGATTAGGCAAACCGCAGTTTCCGCAAATTCCACAAGGACAAACGACACCGCCGGTAAACACCCGCCGCGGCGTTCGAGCGGTGATCTTCGAAGGTGCGGGAGCGGTCGAGGCGCCGGTATACGATCGGACGAAACTCCTGCAAGGCAATGTCATCAGCGGACCGGCCATCATCGAAGAAGTCGCGTCGACGACCGTAGTAGAGCCGGGCGACACGGTGACGGTCAATGCGTTCGGGCATCTGATTATGAAACTCAATAGCGCGCAATGAGCGCGCGCCGTTCAAGCCGTTCAAAAGGTTCAAATCGTTCAAGCCGTTCGGAGAAACGGATGCGAGTTGTGAAATATGAAATCTGAAATTTGGAATGCCGAGCGCAGCGAGGGAACAGTTGATGCTTTTACCGCCGAGGTGATTCGCAGCGCCTTGGTGGCGATCACCGGTGAGATGAAAACCAACTTGATGCGCACGGCGTACCACACGATCATCTACGAAGCGGAAGACTTCACCGTCGGGCTCTTCGACGCCGACGGCAACACGATTTCCATCGGCCTTGGCTTGCCGATGTTTATTCGCGGTCTCTCCGACGCAATCAAGGCGAAGATCGCGTTCTGGGGCAAGGAAAATATCGAACCCGGCGACATTCTTTTGACCAACGATAGTTACACTATGGGCAGCCACTTGAATCACATGATTTTTACACTGCCGATTTTCAACGACGGTGAGCTGGTGGCGTTTTCTTCTTCGATGGCGCACTGGCAGGACGTCGGCGGGCAACTCGGCGGTGTCACCCGGGATATTTTTTCCGAAGGATTGCAGCTGCCGTTCGTGAAAAGTTTCCGCGCCGGAAAGGAAAATCCCGAGATCACCTCGATCATTCGCGCCAACGTGCGCGTGCCCGAGCGAGCGATGGGAGACATGCGCGCGCAGCTCGCATCGATCCGGACGGGCGAACGACGCGTGATGCACTTGTTAAAGCGCTACGGCAACGCGGCGTTCAAAGAGAGCATCCGGCTGATCTATGAGCAGAGCGAGAAATTGGCGCGCGCGGCGGTAGAAAAGATTCCTGACGGCGTTTACGAGGCCGAGTCATTCATGGATGACGATGGCGTCAACCTCGGCAAACATATCCCGATTAAAGTTCGCGTCGAAGTCAGCGGTGACAAAATGACGATTGACCTCTCCGGTGTCAGTCCGCAGGTGGCGGGATTTTACAATTCCGGGATAACCGCCGGCCGCTCCGCTGCCGAGGTCGTTTTTAAATGCATCACCGCGCCTTTGCTCTTGCCGATCAATGACGGTTCGTTTCGGCCGCTCAAGATAGTCCTACCTCCCGGACGGGTCGTGAGCGCAGTGAAGCCGGCGCCGGTGCGCGTCTGGATGACAGTGCCAATGACCGTGTGCGACACGATTTTTCGCGCGCTCGCTCCAGCCTGTCCGGAGCGCACGATTGCCGGACATTACGCCGACCTCTGCACCGTTAACCCGCACGGCTTCGATGCGGCGACGGGACGCTTTTTCTGGTCGCATATCGGCCATCCGGGCGGCGGTTGGGGCGCGAAATCCGACGAGGATGGCATGAGCGCGACGGTCTGCCTAAATGACGGCGACACGCACAATTCTCCCGTGGAAGCCACCGAGGCAAAAAGTCCGATCCTCGTCGAGCGAAGAACCCTACGCCAAGACTCCGGCGGCGCCGGAAAATTCCGCGGGGGCCTCGGCGTGGCGAACGAGGTGCGCATGCGCAGGACGGCGACGATCCACGCCCATGTGGAGCGTACGATCTGCGCTCCTTGGGGATTGCATGGCGGCAAGGATGCGCTGGCGAATCGAATCTCGATATCTCGTAACGATGGCACGGTGGAAAAATTTCCCACGGGAAAAATCAAACCGACGGAAATCGACGCCGGCGACGCGTTTTTGATCGAGACCGCCGGTGGCGGCGGTTTCTGGAGTCCGCTGGAGCGCACCGCGGATCGCGTGCTCGCCGATGTGCGCGCCGGTTACGTGTCACTGGAAGCGGCGCGCCGCGACTACGGCGTCGTGATCAAACAGCAAGGACGTCGTTTCGAGCTTGACATTGATGCGACCTCACGGCTACGGCAGGCGTAACAATAAACCGATTTTGCTTCGCACTAGGTCAATTCTGCTCTGCTAGACGCGCTGACGCTGCCGGGACTTTACTCAGGAGAGTTTTCGGATTGCACGACGTTTTTTAACTCCAGGCCCCAAGAAACTCGACACGATTCTTCATCTCGTCGGCCGGGACTTTTGCGATCAGCCTAAGAAGCCGGCGTAATTGCTCGCCGACAACGAATTGTTGCTGACGGGCGAGGATCAGCCCGGCGTGTTCTTTGTCGTCAGCTAGGTATGTGCTGTGCAGATCGTAGAAGTCCGCGACATTGAAGCTGTACAATACACGATTCGCTTTGGCTGCGAATTCCAGATGTTCCTCGTCGTCGCGCTCGATCATGCCTTCCTCTAAAGCAGTTCTGACATCCACGCCACGGGCCCGCAAACCCCGGACAAGAGCGTGGCTCATGGAGTCTTCCTCTAAATAGAGCCGGATCTTCACGAGCCGCTATGGTCGGCTGCTCCGTTGATCGGCTTCCAACCGCTCGGCAACGTCTGTCTCAGTCGCAAGATCGGCCTCGATTTCTTCCCGATTTGCGTGGTAGTAGGCTAACGCAGCAAAAACTTGAGCTAGCGTAATATGTCCGATTTCGTGGGCGATTTCCTCTGGGCTATAACCTGATTGATACCACTCTACGATTCGCCGCACCGTGACCCCTGTACCGGAAATTCGGGCTCTGCCACGCCGAACGTCTGGAGTAAGAACGATTAACGAACCAATATCGGCCGCCTTGACCATGCGCGTCTCTCCTATTACATAAAGAATACCTCATACAATTTTCACTTGCCACCGGTCACAATCCCATGGAATTTCCGGTTGGAGGTTCGGTGCTTCGTGTTGACCGGCCTTCATCTCTTGCCGCCGATTCTTCAACTTGACGCAAGAAGTCCTCATCAGATAGGCTTCTTTAACGACTGAGCTGAATTGGTAATCCGAATCTTCGCTTTCGTTCCGCCGCTTCATGGTTGTCACTTCCCTGAGGACGTAGAACTCGAAAACTCTGAAACGAGCACTCTCTAACGTTGGAACATGAAACCCCAGACCTCTGATATCGAGCGCTGCGCGGCCAGTGTCGATGCCTTCACCGCGGAGGTGATCCGCAGTTCGGTCGTCGCGATCACCGATGAGATGAAGACCAATCTCATGCGCACTGCCTACAACATGATCATCTATGAGGCGGAGGATTTCACCGTCGGCCTGTTCGACTCTGACGGCAACGCGATTTCGATCGGTCTGGGGCTGCCGATGTTTATTCGCGGGCTGTCGGATGCGATCAAGGCCAAGCTCACCCACTGGGGCAAGGAGAATATTTTTCCCGGCGACATTCTTCTCACCAACGATCCGCAGGTGATGGGCAGCCACCTAAATCATATGATTTTCACCTTGCCGGTTTTTCACGACGGCGAGCTCGTCGCTTTTTCGTCATCGATGGGGCACTGGCAGGACGTGGGTGGTGTGCTCGGCGCAGTGACGCGGGACATTTTTTCCGAAGGGCTGCAGATGCCGTTCGTGAAAATTTTCAAGAACGGCAAGCAGGACGCTGAGCTGACGGCGATCATTCGCAGTAACTGCCGTTTGCCGGAATTTGCCATGGGTGACTTCCGCGCTCAGATCGCCGCGATCCGCACCGGCGAGCGGCGCTTAACGCAACTGCTCCAGCGCTATGGCGGCGAGACGTTCAAGGAGTCCGTGCGGCTGATTTTCGATCAGAGCGAAAAGCTGGCGCGCGCTGCGATAGAAAAAATTCCCGACGGCGTTTACGAAGCCGAATCGTTTATGGACGACGACGGCGTCAACCTCGGCAAACATATCCCGATTAAAGTTCGCGTCGAAGTGCGGGGCGACGAGATGACCGTCGACTTGAGCGGCGTAAGCCCGCAAGTGGCGGGGCCGTATAATTCAGGGTCGACGGCAGGCCGTTCGGCGTCTGAAGTCGCTTTCAAGTTTCTCACGACGCCGTTACTTCTGCCGATCAACCACGGCTCTTTCCGGCCGCTCAAAGTCGTATTGCCGCCGGGACGCATCGTGAGCGCCACCAAGCCGGCGCCCGTGCGCACCTGGATGACTGTGCCAATGACGGTAGCGGATACAATCTTCAAAGCGCTCGCGCTGGCTTGTCCCGACAACGTGATGGCGGGGCAACACGCGGACCTAGCCGCGCCGCGCACTTTCGGTCTCGATTCCAAGACCGGCCGCGCCTTTCATTTTCCGGCGACGCTCTCCGGCGGTGGTTGGGGGGCTTTGCACGATCGAGACGGACAGAACGCGACGTTTTGCATCAACGACGGCGACACGCATAACACGCCCGTGGAAGCGGGCGAAGGAAAAGGACCGATATTCATCTCATACCGACAACTGCGCCAGGACTCCGGCGGTCCCGGCAAGTTTCGCGGCGGACTCGGCGTGGCGCAGGAGGTGCGGATGCTCTCGCAGGGCAGCGTTCAATCCGCCATAGAGCGAACAATCTGCGCGCCTTGGGGGCTACACGGTGGCAAAGACGCGATGGCCAATCGCTTCAGCATCGTGCGCAAGGAGGGTGCTGTGCAGAGATTGCCGACCGGCAAGACCACCGTCCATGTCGCTCTCGCGGTCGGTGACGGTTTCCTCGTCGAAGTGGGCGGTGGCGGCGGGTTTTGGGATCCGTTGGAACGAGATCCGCAGCGTGTCCTCGCCGACGTGCGCTCCGGCTACGTGTCGCTCGAAGCAGCGCGGCGCGATTACGGTGTGGTGATTCGGCAAAGCGGAAGAAAATTTGAACTGGACGTTGGAGCTACTCGTAAATTGAGGCAAGTGCGCGCGTAACTGGACGTAGCTCCCTCGCCCGCTTGCGGGAGAGGGAAGGGGTGAGGGTCCTGTTTGGTGCACCCCTCACCCTTCCCCCCGCGAAAATGTGGGGGAGAGGGAATGCTTTTGATCAGCTTCGGCAGTTTGCCGCACGCCGCGACGGTCGATTGTCCAATAATAACCGGAGACGGATCGATGATGAAAAAAAATCAACAGGCTACATTCCAAACGACTGCCGTGTTGGGCGCGGTGTTTCTCTTGGCTGTTTTTGCATCGCGCGGATTAGCTCAGGAAACCAAAACCAAGATCCGGATTTCTTACCCCAACATTTCGATCTGCTGCTTGGCTTTGTTCGCCGCGCAGCAGTGGAAGATTTTCGAACAAAACGGCCTCGACGTAGAAAGTATTCAGATGCGCTCGCAAGCGGCCAATTCGGCGCTGGCGAGCGGCGATATTCACTACGTCGCCGGAGTAGGTCCCAATTCGGTTGCGGCAACGCTCAGGGGATTGCCTTCTAAGGCCGTCTGGTTCGCGTCGGAGTCACTGATTTACACGGTCCTGGCCCGGCCGGAATTTAAGTCCCTAAAAGAGTTGCGCGGTAAGCGCATCGGTCTCACCGGCCTGGGCGGAACGTCGGACGTAGCGCTGCGCATCGCTTTGGAAGCGGTCGGCGAGAATCCCAAAGATTTCGTCATTGTCGCCTTGGGCGCGCCACAACTGATGAGCGGATTGGAAAACGGCAGCATCGAAGCTGCGCAGCTGAACTCGCCGCTGAATTATCACGCGAAGAAAAAGGGATTTCGCCCGCTGCTCGAAATCGGCGATCACGTGCAAATGCCTCTTGGCGGACTCACCGCTTCGAATACTTCCATCCAGACCCGCACGAATGAGTTAAGGCGCGTGCTGCGCTCCCTGCAAACGGCGAAGAGAGCGCTGCTTCAGTCGAAGGAGAAAAGCATCGACTTGATCATGCGCACCATTCGCGTCGACCGCGAAGTGGCTGACGAGATGTTCGCTGACAACCGCCGCAGCGCCGCCGGCAACGGCGTACCGAGCCGCGAAGGCATGGAACAGATCGTCAAGTCGCTGCAGCTGCTCGGCCAGTTCACGGGGAAGAAAATCGCATTGGAGGAAATCGCCGATATACGTATCGCCAGAGAAGTCGCCAAGGAACTGGGTTACAAGGTGGATTAGCATTCTAAGCGTCTCGGGTTTCGAGTTGAATGACCGCGAGAAGCTCCGCGCGTCGGAACTCGGCGACGCGAGTCGTCTTAAAGGCGTCACCCCCGAATGTTTTAATCGGGGGTCCAGTTCCGGTCTCGCCTGGATTCCCGATAGAAGCATTCGGGAATGACGGACTCTAACAGGTTTGGCAATAGTTCTTTCCGCCGCAAGCGACGAGCAGTCAAAGCCGCAGTGATTGAAGAACGAGGACGCAAAAAGTTGATGCGGAGTAGGTTTCTGTTGATCAGCAGGGCTTTGCTGCTGGCTCTGCTTCTCGTCGTATCCAGTCTTGGAGGCGACCTATTGGCGCAAGACAAAGTTCGCATCGGCTACATTGGCTTGTCGTTGAGCAGTATGCCGCTCCTCGCTGCGCGGGAGTTCGGGATATTTGACAAAAACGGCGTTCAGGCGGAACTCCTGATGCTCACTTTCCAGCTTTCGTCGGTGGCGCTCAATGCCGGAGACTTGGAGTACGTCGCGGGCGTTGGACCTGGCTCGGTGAGCGCTACTTTGGGAGGGAGTCCGTCACGCGCGGTGTGGATCGTCGCCAATCGGCTGATCTACAACGTCATCGCGCAGCCAGAGGTGAAAACGCTTCAAGAGCTGCGCGGCAAGAGGATCGGTGTGAGCGGCCTGGGAGCGACGACCCACACGGCGTTCACGATGGCTGTGGAGAAGGCCGGGGCCAATCCAAAGGACTTCATCGTGGTTGGCCTTGGACCGCAACAGCAACAGCGCGCGCTGGAGTCGAAAAGCGTCGACGCGGTGATCGTCGATCCGCCGGTGTTGTTCGTGTTACTCAAAAAAGGATTCAGCAAAATCCTCGACATCGGCGCAGCGGTGGAGATGCCGGTGGGCGGCCTGACGACGCTGACCAAGACGCTCGGCGCCAGACCGGATCAAGTCCGACGCGTCATCAGAGCGCTCCAGGAAGCGAAGGAAGCGCTCATCGGTTCAAAACAAAGGTCCGTGGAGTTTATCGTCAAGACGATGAAAATGGATCAGGAAACCGCAACGAAGACACATGAGCTGATGGCGTTCGCGTGGGCTGGGAGCGGCGTGCCGACGCGAACGGGCATAGAGAATATCGTCAAGGGGATTCAATCTCAGGGTCGATTCGCGGATCGGAAAGTCGCTTTCGAAGAAATCGCCGACCCGCGCCTCGCCCTGCAAGTAGCGCGAGAGCTCGGACATAAAACTGACTAAAGGTGGTTGACCGCTTGGATGCAGGCAGGAGACAAGAAACAGATTGGAAAGAAGATAATCCATGGTGATCAAATGTTTCAGGACAAGTCTTAAGATTTTCGATTGCCGATTTTCGATTAAGGGAAAAATCTGATGCACAACACGTTGCGGAAACGATTTTTGAATTCTTGTTCCGAAAATCTAAAATCCAAAATCAAAAATCTAAAATGGGGTGGAATTGTCGCCATCGGTGTCACATTCGCGACGTGTGGGGCAGTGGCGGAGGCGCAACAGCCGGAGAAAGTCCCAAGGATAGGGTTTTTATCTGCGAGCTCTCCTTCTGCTCAAAACCTATTACTGGAGGCATTCAGGCAGGGTTTGCGCGATCTGGGCTGCGTGGTGGGACAGAACGTTGCCCTTGAAACCCGAGCAGCTGAGGGAAAGTACGATCGCCTTCCGGACCTCGCGGCTGAGCTGGTTGGTCTCAAGGTAGATGTCATCTTTGCCGCGAGTGCACCTGCCATTAAGGCTGCCAAGCAGGCTACCGGCAGAATTCCTATCGTCTTCGAGACACTTTCTGATCCGGTTGCCGATGGATTCGTCGCCAACCTTGCGCGCCCGGGCGGGAATCTCACGGGGCTTGCCGGCCTTGCACCAGAGTTAAGCGGCAAACGGCTGGAGCTGCTCAAGGAAGTGGTTCCAGGAGTGGCACGCGTAGCCGTTCTCTTAAACCCAGACAACCCAAACGCACGCCGCCTGTTGAAGGAAACGGAAATCTCTGCTCAGGCGCTAGGGATGCAGCTCCAAGTTCTTGAAGTGCGACGCCCTGATGAATTGGACAAAGCATTCTCGGCAATGACCAAAGCACGGGCGGGAGCCCTTACCGTGATCCCCGATCCGACGTTGTTGGCTGGGCGAAAAAAAGTTGCTGATCTGGCGGCGAAAACCAGGTTACCGGCCATTTACGGTACCTCGGGCGTAGCGGAGATTGGCGGTCTCATGGTTTATGCGCCAAGCCTTCCCGATTTGTGGCGTCGCGCAGCCACATACGTGGACAAGATACTAAAAGGATCCAAGCCCGCTGACCTCCCCGTTGAGCAGCCGACGAAGTTTGAGTTCATCGTCAACCTCAAGACCGCGAAGCAGATCGGCCTCACGATCCCGCCGAACGTGCTGGCCCGGGCGGATAAAGTCATAAAATAGATCGTTTTCAGTTTCGAGTTGAGAATCCAAATCGCAAATAGAATCATTGCCGATTTTCGATTCCGGGAAGCAGCCGAATGCAAACGAGATTTAGATAAGAGAAAATCCATGATGATGAGAATCGGTATTTTTGTCCTTGTGGTATTGTCGCTTCAGTCTTTTGCTTTGGCGGCGCAGCCGTCAGCAAAGATGCCGCGGGTCGGGCTATTACGCATCGACTCGCCTCCTAGTAAGACCGTCGACGAATTTCGGCAAGGGCTCCGCGAACTGGGCTATCTCGAAGGCCAGAACCTCGCGCTCGAGATCCGGTGGGCTAAATCGAAAGTAGAGCGCCTCCCTGAGCTTGCAGCCGAGCTGATCCGGCTCAATGTGGATGTCATTGTCACACACGGGTCGCTAGGAGTGCGAGCCGCAAAAGCTGCGACCAACACCATCCCAATCGTCATGGGGCGGATTGATGATGCTGATGTACACGGATTCGTAGCTACACTGGCGCGGCCCGGTGGAAACGTGACGGGCCTGTCCTTCCAGACGGGGGACTTAAGCGGCAAGTGGCTGGAGCTTCTTAAAGAGGCCCTCCCCAAAGTCTCAAATTTAGCCGTTCTTTGGGATGCCACGGGCACTGCCTACCAGCTCAAAGCTATAAATTTAGCAGGCCGTTCCCTTGGCGTGAAGCTTAATGTTCTTGAGGTACGTAGCGCTGCGGATTTCGACCGTGCATTTGAAGCTGCGGGCACCGCCCAGGCCAAAGGCCTCGTCATCTTAGGCTCTGCGCTCTTGACCACTAACGCCTCCCGTCTAGCAGGGCTGGCAGCAAAGCACCGGCTGCCGGCCATTTACTATAACAGGTCTTTCGCCGAGGCCGGCGGCTTGATGGCCTACGGGCCGAACGAGTCGGATCCCAGTTGGGGTTGGAAGCGCGCTGCCGTTTATGTGGACAAGATTCTGAAAGGTGCCAAGCCCGGCGATCTCCCGGTGGAGCAGCCGAAGAAGTTCGAGTTCATCATCAATCTGAAAGCGGCGAAGCAGATTGGCCTGACGATTCCGCAGTCCGTTCTGTACCGGGCGGACAAGGTCATTAAATAATTTTAGATTTTCGATTACCGATTTTCGATTGGGGAATAAAACTATGAGTAAAGCGATTTTAATTCGACTCTGGCATTCTCCCTCCGATAATCGGAAATCTAAAATCCAAAATCCAAAATGGGTGGGGCTTTCGATAATTGCTTTCGTCCTCGCAGTGACTGGGGCTGTGACTCAGGCGCAGAAGCTGACGAAAGTCCCACGGATAGGATACCTAGAGGCTGTTTTTGCTTCCACTAACCTGGCCCGCACCGAGGCATTCCGGCAAGGGCTGCGCGATCTGGGTTACATCGAGGGCAAAAATATTGTCATTGACTGGCGGTATGCAGATGGAAAACTAGATCGCCTACCCGCGCTCGCGGCGGAGCTAGTGCATCTAAAGGTGGACGTCATCGTCACAGCCGGTACGGCAGCAACTCGTCCCGCCAAAGAAGCAACTTCTACCATTCCCATTGTCATGGCGTTCGATAACGATCCTGTTGGAAGCGGGTTTGTCGCCAGCCTTGCGCGACCCGGCGGCAACATTACTGGATTGTCCGCTCTTGCGCCTGAGCTGACCGGAAAACGACTGGAGCTTCTGAAGGAGACCGATCCTAGACTCTCCCGGTTGGCCGTTCTCGGAACTTCTACCGAACCGGGCTACGCAGAAACGCTAAGAGAGACGGAACTCGCCGCCGCCGCGCTTAAGGTGCAGCTTCAATACCTAGACGTACTAGTGTAGTGTCTCACGCTGTTTGTAGTTTATCCAAGACGGCCTTAGCGCGACGATACTTAGCGATGATGTCTTCGGCTTTGGCGGTCCAAACAAAGGGTTTAGGATTTTGGTTGTGATGCTGAATATAAGCTTGGATCG
>DASYUV010000067.1:0-15367 GCA_036000865.1 Binatia bacterium
GCGGACGTTAGAGAAACTCGGGCTTGTGTGATAGGTACTGACCTTATGACTTGGTGCGAAAGGGGGGAATCGAACCCCCACGGGAGTTACCCCACAGGATCCTGAATCCTGCGCGTCTACCAATTCCGCCACTTTCGCGCAGTTAGCTCATACCCATCGACTGTTGATTTGATCTAACTTGAGGTCAGGGCCTTGTCAAGTTTGTCAGGAATGACGCGACATGAGTAGGATACTGGTCATACAACCGCACAAAATGTTGCAGCACGCTTTTTCGGTCGCTCTTTTTCCCGAGCATCAGGTAGAAGTCATGGAAATGATTCCCGACGCTGCGGCCGTGAAAAATGTCGACTTGGTTATCGTGGATGCTGCAGCCCTGCGAGAACGTGACTCACTGGCGACGCGGGAGCTTGGCGATGTGCAAAATTGGAAGACTCCGACGATTTGGATTGACCGAGCCGCTGTGGCGCAAGCTCCGACGAGCGACAAGTTGATGGTGATAGACCAGCCGATAGGCAAAGACGCGCTGCAAAAAGCGTTGGCGGAATGTTTGGGAACAGTAAACGCAGCGAAGCAGTCGGTCAATGCCAAAAGCAGCCGCGCGGAGTCGCCATCGTCAACGAAGGAGGAGAACAACGAGACCACGGACGTAGAAGGCCAAGTTATTGATCTTGTGGAGATCGTCGAGGAGGGTTCGGCGCGCGAAAAGTCGAAAGCGCCGCAGCACAAGACCAAATAAACGTATGCAACTCTCGAAGGCTTATAGTCACAAAGATATCGAGGCGAAATGGTACAACCACTGGATGAAATCCGGTTTGTTTGAACCAACAAAAGGCACCAGTGCGTGTTTTTCTATGGTGATCCCACCGCCGAACGTTACCGGTTCCCTGCACATGGGGCATGCCCTCAACAATACACTCCAGGATATTCTTTGCCGCTATAAACGCATGGACGGTTACCGTGTGCTTTGGGTCCCCGGCACGGATCACGCTGGCATCGCGACGCAGAACGTCGTCGAGCGCCAGCTTGCACAAAAGGGAATCAGCCGGACGCAGCTGGGGCGCGAAAAGTTCATCGAAAAAGTCTGGCAGTGGAAACAAGAAGCGGGTGACGCGATCCTGCACCAACTGAAAGCGCTGGGGATTTCCTGCGACTGGAGCCATGAGCGATTCACCATGGACGAGGGGCTGTCGCGAGCAGTGCGCGAGGCGTTCGTCCAATTATGGGAGGATAAACTTCTCTATCGCGCAGAACGACTAATCAATTGGTGCCCCCGTTGCAAAACCGCGCTGGCCGATATCGAAGTCGTGCACGAAGAGTCGGACGGCAATCTCTGGCATATTCGTTATCCCTTTGCCGACGACCCATCGCAAGCGCTCGTGGTAGCGACGACTCGCCCGGAAACGATGCTCGGCGATACGGCGGTGGCGGTGCATCCGGATGACGAGCGCTACAAGAACTTAATCGGTAAGAAGATTCGCTTGCCGATCACGGGGCGTGTCGTTCCGCTTATTGCCGATCCCTTCGTCGATCGCGAGTTCGGCAGCGGCGCGCTAAAAATCACGCCAGGACATGATTTCAACGACTTCGAAATCGGCGAGCGCTTCGGCCTGGATAAGATCAGCATATTCGACGCCGACGCTCGCGTCGACGCGGCGGCATTCTTAGCTCGCGGCGAGAGCGGCGAATGGATTGAACGTTATCGCGGCAAAGACCGCTTCGAGGCGCGGAAGCTCATCGTTGCTGAGTTAAAAGAAAATGGGTTTCTGGAGAAAACCGCCGTCCACAAACTTGCGGTGGGGCGATGCTACCGTTGCCAGACAGTGATCGAGCCATACTTGACGCCGCAGTGGTTCGTTGACATCAAACCGTTGGCCGAACCGGCGACGAAGGTGGTGCGCGACGGCAAAATTCAGATTATCCCCGAAGGCTGGAGCAATTCGTATTTCGCCTGGATGGAAAACATCAAAGACTGGTGTATCTCGCGGCAGATTTGGTGGGGTCACCAGATCCCCGCTTGGTACTGTAAGCGCTGCGATGCGGCGAACTTCATTGCCGGACCGGACGGCGATTATTTACTCACCAAAGACGCAATGCCCATCGTCGGGCGGCAAGCTCCGCAGCAATGTCCGAAATGTGACGGCAAGGAATTGATCCAAGACCCCGATGTTCTCGATACCTGGTTTTCGTCCGGGCTGTGGCCGTTTTCGACTTTGGGCTGGCCCGACAACACGGACGATCTGAAGACCTTCTACCCGACATCTACATTAGTCACCGGCTTTGATATTTTGTTCTTCTGGGTGGCGCGGATGATCATGATGGGACTTAAATTCATGGGTGAAGTGCCGTTCCGTGATGTTTACATCCACGCGCTGGTGCGCGACGAACAGGGGCAGAAGATGTCCAAATCGAAGGGGAACGTCATCGATCCGCTCGACGTCATGAATCAATATGGTACAGATGCGTTCCGCTTCACACTCGCCGCGATGGCTGCCATGGGGCGCGATATCAGGCTCGCGGAAGATCGCATCGCCGGTTATCAAAATTTTGTCAATAAACTTTGGAACGCCTCACGCTTCGTGCAGATGAATCTGTCCGGCGCGAATGACGCCAGAGACGACGGGCACGATGTGCTGTTCGATGATAACTTCGAGTTGGCTGACCGTTGGATTCGTTCGCGCCTCGCCTCGACCATCGTCGACGCGCGCACAGCGATCGAGGCGTACCGGTTCAACGATTATGCCAATGTCCTTTATCAGTTTACCTGGCATGAGTTCTGTGATTGGTACATCGAGATGAGTAAGCTGGCGCTCAACGGGACCGTCGGTGACGATCCGGCGAAAAGCCGCAAACTCCTCTCGGAATTGTTGGATCAGATTCTCCTGCTGCTTCATCCGATTATGCCGTTTGTGACCGAGGAGATTTGGCAGGTGTTCGGTGACTCCCGCAAAAGCATCATGGTGCAGCCGTATCCGACGGCCCCATCAACCTGGATTGACGCCGACGCGGAGACAAAAATGGAGTTTCTGATGGGCATTGTTCGCGCCATCAGGAATCTTCGCACCGAAATGAACTGCCCGCCCGGGAAAGAAGTCAAGGTGATTTTTTACGGCCAGAGCGCGGACCTATCATTCCTCAGCGAGCAGCGGCCGTATCTGCGCGCCTTGGCGCGCGTCGGTTCGGCGGAATTTTTAAGCTCCGGTGAGCGTCCCCGGGGAGCGGCAACGTCGGTGGTCGGCGCCACAGAGATCTATTTGCCGCTCGACGATCTGGTCAATCTCGATGAAGAGCAGGCGCGACTGGCGAAAGAGGTGGGCAAGGTCGAGCAGGAACTGGTGCGGGTGCAAAAGAAACTCGGCAACGGTGACTTTCTATCCAAGGCCAAAGAGGAAGTGGTCGAGAAGGAGCGGGAAAAGGCGAGCCAGTTCGAGGAGAAGATCCGCACGCTCAGAAGCAGCTTGGAAAAGATCCGCGAAATTCAGGCCGGGAGGAGCTAGCGCTCATGGATATTCAAGTCAGCCCGCAGATCGAAAGATTGATTCGCGACGCGCTCGATGAAGACATCGGTGCCGGTGATTTGGCGACAATGGCCACTATCGCGGCGGAAGCGCAAGGAACCGGTTTGTTCCGCGCCAAAAAAGACGGCGTCGTAGCGGGCTTGGTTTTGCTCCAACGAATCTTCTATTTCATTGATCACAAAATCACGGTGCGATTGCTGACCAATGACGGCGCTCCAGTCACCCAGGGCATGGTGGTTGCCGAAGCGGTCGGTCCGGTGCGCGCACTGCTCTTATCCGAACGGACGGCGCTCAATTTTCTCCAACGATTGTCGGGCACGGCGACCTTGACGCGGAAGTATGTCGACGCCGTCAAGGACTTTCCCTGCAAGGTACTCGATACCCGAAAAACCACGCCCGGCCTTCGCACGCTGGAGAAATATGCGGTGCGCATGGGCGGCGGTATGAATCATCGCATCGGCCTGTACGATGCCGCGCTGGTGAAGGATAACCATATCGAAGCCACCGGCTCGATCGCCGAAGCGGTCAAAGCGGTGCGGCGTCACGCGCCATTCATGGCGAAGGTCGAAGTGGAAACCAGCAACCTGAAACAGGTTCAAGAAGCGATCGATGCCGGCGCCGACGTGATCATGCTCGACAATATGTCGATCGCGCAGATGACCGAGGCGGTAAAGCTGGTTAACAAGCGAGCCTGGATCGAAGCCTCGGGGGGAATCACGCTGGAAAGCATTCGGCAAGTCGCCGCCACCGGCGTGGACTTTATCTCCTCCGGCGCGCTCACGCATTCGGCGCCGGTGGTCGATTTCAACATGAAAATCACGATGAATGTCAGCAAGTGATCCTCGGTCCATTTTGACGGCGGCGGTAGACGGCGCGCCGCTTGATCTCGCTAAGGTTCGCGGACATTTAGACGCGAAACGCCTAGGTACAAAATTCCATTACTTCGCCGAGATCGGTTCGACCAATACTCACGCTCGCGAGCTTGCCGAGAAGGGCGCGGCCGAAGGCGAAGTGGTGCTCGCGGAGTCCCAGACCCATGGCCGCGGCCGCCTGGGCCGGCGGTGGGAGTCCCCGCCGTTAGCTAACCTATATTTTTCGGTCATTCTCCGCCCCAAGTTGGCGCCGGTCCATGCGCCGCAGATTACTTTGACGGCCGCTGTGGCGCTCGCCGAAGCCATCGATTCGCTCATTCCGCTGAGCCCGGTGATCAAGTGGCCCAATGACATATTGGTCAACGGGAAGAAGTTGGCAGGTATTCTGGCTGAGGTGGTCTGCAGACCCGAGCGCGTCGAGTACGTGATTCTCGGCATCGGCGTTAATGTCAATTGCCCGGTCGAGGTCATGTCGCAGGACCTTCGTCAACGGGCGACTTCTCTATTCGATGTAACGCGGCTTCACATGGATCGCGAATTTGTTTTACGACGATTGATTCAAGACCTTGACCGGTGCTATGGAGATCTTGAACAGTTCGGGTTTGAGGCGATCGCGCCGCGATGGGAGGCGCATTTCGGCCTGCGCGGAAAGCGGGTGCGGGTCGAATTGCTGGACCAGGTTCTCATCGGCCGCGCGCGCGGCATGGCGCGCGATGGCGCCTTGGTTGTCGAAGGAGATGACGGAAGACTGCAGAAGATTATTGCCGGGGACGTCATTCCACTGGAAACTTGATTCGCGGATCCATGCTGCTGGCCATCGATATCGGTAATACCAACATCGTTCTTGGTCTCTACCAAGGCAAGAAGTTGATCACTCACTGGCGCTTGGCGACCCAAGCTGAGCGCACCGCTGACGAGTATGGCGTGATGATCTCGCAGCTGATCGATTACGCAGGTTATCGCTGTGATCAAATCTCCGCCATTGCCGTTTCCTGCGTCGTGCCGCCCATGCTAACGACGACGCAAGAGCTCGCCGATAAATTTTTCAAAATCGAACCCTTGATTGTCGGCCCCGGCATCAAGACCGGCATGCCGATTCTCTATGAGAGCCCAAAAGACGTCGGCGCCGACCGCATCGTCAATGGCATCGCGGCGTACGAAAAATATCACGACAGCTGCATCATCGTCGATTTCGGCACGGCGACGACGATCGATCTAATTTCAAGAAAGGGCGAATACGTTGGCGGCGCCATCGCGCCGGGTTTGTCCATTTCACTAGAGGCGTTGATTCAGCGCGCCTCCAAGTTGCCGCGCATCGAGGTCGTCAAACCCAAAGAAGTCGTCGGACGAAATACGATCAACTCGATCCAAGCGGGCATCTTCTACGGCTACGTAGGCTTGGTGGACGGCATCGTCAAGCGCATTCAAGAGCAACATGGCCTTCGAGCCAAAGTCGTGGCCACGGGAGGATTGGCGCCTTTGGTCGCATCGGAATGCTCCAGCATCACGGAAGTGGATGAATTCTTGACCTTAGAAGGGCTGCGAATTATTCATGAACGAAATTCGCTCCATGAAGTTAAAGCAAGAGTCCAAACTTAGAAAAATCTAGGGGGAGGAACCCGTAGTTATGGCTGTAGCGGAGCTCGAGAAACTTCGTAACTTCGGCATTCTCGGTCAAGGAGGGTCGGGCAAGACCTCTCTAGGGGAAGCGATGCTGTTCGCCGCGGGTGCGACTCAGCGGTTGGGAAAGGTTCAAGACGGGACTTCGGTGTTGGATCATGAGCCGGAAGAGATCAAGCATCGTGTGTCGATCTCGACGGCATTTCATTCCCTGTCGTGGAAAAAATTTCCGATGACTTTGATCGACACGCCGGGGTACGCGGCGTTTCTCGCCGACTCGATCAACTCGATGCGCGGATTTGGCGGCGCGGTGTTCGTGCTCAATCCCGTCGTTGGAATACGTGTCGAGTCCGAGCGCTTGTGGGAGAAAGCTAATGAAAACCGCGTGAGCCGCTTACTTTTCGTTAGCAAGATGGATCATGAACAAGCCGACGTCGAAGCCCGTATCGCGCCGATGTTAGAAGCCTTGGAATGTAAAGGGGTCTATCTGCAAATGCCGCTCGGCGCGGAGATGAATTTTAAAGGCGTCGTCGATCTTATTACGATGAAGGCGTGTATCTATGAGGGCGACACGGGGAAGTTCGTCGAAGCGGAGATTCCTTCGGAATTAAAGAGTGCTGCCGACGAGTGGCGGCAAAAAATGATCGAAGACGTTTGCGAGACCGATGATCAACTCCTTGAAAAATTCCTCGATGGGAAGGAGTTGAGCGCGGAAGAGTTAAAGAAGGCCATCCGTGAAGGCACGAGGGAGCGAAAAATCTTTCCCATCCTATTCGGGTCGCCGCTGCGGCAAATCGGCGTCGTTCAGCTGCTCGACGCCGTCGCTGATTATCTGCCGTCCCCGCTCGACGAAGAAGAAGTCGAAGGCAGCAACCCCGCCAACGGCGAAACCCTCAAACGCGCAGCCGATCCAAACGCGCCGTTTTCGGCGTATGTCTTTAAAACAGTGATCGATCCTTTCGCCGGCAAGCTTTCGATCATGCGGGTGATGTCGGGAAAAATCGCTCCGGATGCGACTTGCTACGTGCCCAGCCGACAGGTGAAGGAAAAAATGGGCCACATGTTTCGCTTGGAGGGCAAAAAGCAAGAAGCCGTGAGAGAAGCGGTGGCGGGCGAAATCATCGCCGCCGCGAAATTCAAGGACATCGCCACGGGGGACACTCTGTGCGACGAAAAGGCGCCGATTGTCTACGAAGGCGCCGCTCATTTCGCGCCGAACATTTCGTTCGCTTTGGAACCGAAAAGCAAAGCCGATGAAGATAAATTGCCGCAGGGCCTGCATCGCATCATGGAAGAAGATCAGACGATCGCGATGCACCGCGACGAGGAAACGCGAGACTTTATTCTTTCCGGCATGGGACAGCAACACATCGAAATCATCGTCGAAAAACTGAAACGCAAATACGGCGCGGAAGTCATCCTGAAAGCACCGAAAGTGCCGTACAAAGAGACCATTCGTGCCAGCGCCAGCGCCCAGGGGAGGCTGAAAAAACAAACCGGCGGGCGCGGCCAGTTCGGTGACACTTGGCTCAAGGTCGAACCGCTCCCGCCGGGTAAAGGCTTCGAGTTCGTCGACCAGATCGTCGGTGGCGCGATTCCGCGTAATTATATTCCGGCAGTCGAAAAGGGCGTGAGAGAGGCGATGGCAGGCGGCTATTTGGCGGGCTATCAGATGGTCGATGTGCGCGTGACTTTGTACGACGGCTCGTACCATGACGTCGATTCCTCGGATATCGCGTTCAAGATTGCCGCATCGATGGGATTCAAAAATGCCGTTGAAAAGGCCAAGCCGGTGCTGCTGGAACCGATCATGAACATGGAAATTGCGGTGCCCGACGAGTGCATGGGCGATGTGATCGGTGATCTTAACAGCCGCCGCGGCAAAGTGCTGGGCATGGACACCAAAGGCCACACCCAGGTTATCAAGTCGCGGGTGCCCATGTCCGAGGTCTTAAAATATGCGCCTGACCTACGTTCCATTACCAGTGGACGAGGTGAGTTTCATATGGAGTTTTCCCATTACGAAGAGCTGCCCGCACACCTGGCGGAAAAAGTGATCAAAGAAACCAAGGCGAGCAAGGCGGCGGAGCATAACGGCGAACACAAAGCCTGAGGCGGTTCCATGGAGCAGTCCTTCGACCAATTCAACGCGAGTTTGCTCTATTGCAACAAATGCGGACGCGCGATGCCGGTACGGCAACGGCTCTTGCTAGTGCTGCCGGACGGCGAGCTGTACGACTACACATGCCAGGGATGTAACAGCTCGGTCGGGTCAAAGACCGAGAAGGCGGGGCTCAATCCCGCCGCGCGAGGTCCGGGATCTAGATCAGGAGGGTTCTAGCGATGGCCGTGATCGATTCGGATGCCCATGTGTTAGAAACGGAGCACACGTGGGAATACATGTTGGAATCGGAACGCAACTTAAGACCACGCATTGTGCCGACGCCGAACGATCCGTCTTCGGGCGGCGAATCATGGTTGGTCGACGGCACGTATATCGGCAAGGCGCGCAACGTCGGTCACGACACGGCTCGGGAGGCACGCGAGATGGCGGACATCCAAGCGCGGCTCAAGCACATGGATGAGCTGGACGTCGATGTCCAAGTACTTTACCCAACGATCTTCCTGCGCCCCTTCACCCGCCGTCCAGAGGTCGAGCTAGCGGTGACCCGAAGTTACAATCGCTGGCTGATCGATATCTGGAAGAAAGCGCCTGACCGACTGCGTTGGGCGGCGGTATTACCGCTACTTTCGATGGACAAGGCGATCGAAGAAGCGCGCTTCGCCAAAGAGAATGGCGCCTGCGGCATCTTCATGCGCGGCCTGGAAGGCGATAAGCATATCAGCGACTCCCATTTCTTTCCGATCTACGAGGAAGCCGGCAGGCTCGATCTGCCGATCTGCGTTCATTCCGCCACCGGCAGCTTCGCGGTGCATGATTATTTCCTCAACGAATGCGGCTTTAACAAATTCAAGCTCGCGGTTGTCGGATCCTTCCACTCGCTGATCTTCAACCGGATCCCGGAAAAATTTCCCAACACCAAATGGGCGTTCATAGAAGTGAGCTCACAATGGGTGCCCTACGCGGTCCACGACTTTGCAAGACGCTTCGAGCGCAACGGAATCAAGGTCGACAAGAGCGAGGTGCTGCGCAAAAACAAGATATGGGTCACCTGCCAAACCGATGACGATCTGCCTTATGTGCTCAGATACGCTGGCGACGACATGCTCGTGATCGGCACCGACTACGGCCACAACGATACGTCCTCCGAGATTCTCGCGTTGCGCAAGCTCAAAGAAGATGGCGCGGTCCCGGCACATGTGGTCAAGAAAATCCTCGACGACAACGCGCGCGCCCTATATGGCCTATGACATATAAACCTTATCGGTTGTGACTCGGACATGGTCATCGATTTTCAAGCGCACGTATTTCCACAATCCTATCTCGCCAAAATGAAACGGCTCGATGGGGCGGTCATTCTCGAAGAGCCCGATCCGCATAGCGGCATGTCGTACTTTTACGATAAGACGCTCAAGTGCCGCATCAACACCGCGACATTCCAAGGACAAGATATCGAGAAGCGTCTTAGGCACATGGATCAGTTGGGTATCGACGTTCACGTGCTGACGATACCGGCACCTGGCGCTGATCGTTTCGAAGGAGAAGACGCGATCGAGATCGCGCGCGTCGCCAATGATGCCATTGCGGCTATCGCGAAGAAGCATCCAAAGCGTTTTATCGGGTTCTTCACACTGCCGACCTGCGACACTAAAGCGTCACTGGATGAGTTGGAGCGATCAGTCAACGAGCTTGGACTCCGGGGCTTCGGCTGTTTCGCGAATCTCAACGGCCAGGCGCTGGATCGAGAGGAGCTCTTTCCGATCTACGAACGTTTGGCGAAATACAAGTTGCCGATTTACGTGCATCCGACTGCGCCGCTCGCTACGGAGGCAACCGGCATCGATATCATGCCGACTTTGATCTTCGGTTGGGCCTTCGATAGCACCGTGGCGATGACCCGTCTAGTCTACGGCCGAGTGCTCGAGCGTTTTCCCGAAATTAATTGGGTTGTCGCCGACGTTGGCGGGGTGCTGGCGTTCTTCGCCCAGCGCGCGATCAATATCTACACCGGCCGCACCGACGAGATTCGTCACAAATACGGCTTGAAAGAAAACCCGCTCGATTCTTTCCGGCGCTTTTACGTCGATACCGCCGATCATCCGGCATCGACGCTTCGTTGTGTTAAAGATTTTTTCGGCCCGGACCGAATGGTTTTGGGGACGAATTATCCTTATGGGCCGGAAGAGGGATGTGTGTTGGTTAAGAACAGTTTGAAAGCGATCGATGGGCTGGATCTCGCTTCCGTTGAAAAAGCCAAGATTCTTGGCGGCAACGCCGCCAACATTCTTGGACTAGGAGCCACATGAAATTTACCAAAGCAGCCCGGCCTGTCATCATGGGACAAAATGGCATGGTCTCGTCCGGCCATCAGCTTGCTTCCCAAGCGGGCGTGAATGTGCTGAGAGACGGCGGCAACGCGGTCGACGCCGCGCTCGCCACTGCGTTCGTCATGGCAGTCGTAAAACCCGAAGCCAGTGGCCCAGGCGGTGACCTGTTTGCGTTGATCTTCATGAAAAAGACCGGAAAGGTCGAGGCGCTCAATTCCAGCGGTCCGGCACCCGCCGGGGCGAGCATCGAATATTTTCACGATCGAGGTTTGAAAAATATTCCGCAATTTGGGCCGCTCAGCATCGCCGTTCCCGGAGCCGTAGATGGTTGGTTGGAACTGCACAAAAAGTACGGCACGAAAGACTTGACACGGCTGATGGCAGACGCGATTCGCGTCGCGCGTGAAGGTTTTCCCATCTCGCAAGAGTTCGCCGAAAGCGTCGAGGAGTTCAGCTCAGAATTTCCGTGGGTCGATCGCTGTTACCGGCAGCCGTTAGGCGCGCCGAAGCCGGGAAAAATAGTTGTGCAAAAGGGTCTGGGTGAGGTCTTAGAGAAGATCGCGCGAAAGGGGAGGGAAGGATTCTATTCCGGTGAAGTCGCCGACAAAATCTGCGCGACGATCAAGTCGGAGGGCGGATTATTGGCGCAGGAAGATTTACGGAGTGTGGTGTGCCAATGGCTGGAACCCGTGAGCACCAGCTACCGCGATGCGCTGGTCTACGAGCAACCGCCGGTCTCGCAGGGCTTCATGGTTCTCGAAATGCTCAACATCGTCGAGGCCTGGCCGTTTCACGACAGCAGTATGAGTCGCGCCGACATGATTCACTACCAAGTGGCAGCGAAGAAACTAGCCTTCGAAGATCGCATACGTTACCTGGAAGATCCGAAATTCGGCGATCCAAAAATTGCAACGCTGATTTCTAAAGAGCATGCCGCTAAGCGGCGAGAGCTTGTCGGCGAGATTATGAATCGGCCTTCTGTCGCCGTCGCAAACCAGAGCACTGATACGACTTATCTTTGCGCGACAGATCGCGACGGCAACGCGATCTCGTTTATTCAAAGCGTCTTCGCGCCCTTTGGGTCGCGCGTGATCGGTGGTGACACGGGTGTGATCATGAATAATCGCCTGTGCAGCTTCGGTCTCGATCCAAGCAAAGCCAATTCTTTGAAGCCCGGCAAACGGCCGGCGCACACGCTCAATACTTATATGATCTTTCACGGCAATGAAGTGTTCGCGGTCGGCGGCAGTCCTGGAGCAGACGAACAGCCGCAAACCAATTTTCAGATTATCCACGATCTGGTCGACTTACAGATGGACCCGCAGAGCGCCGTGGAGGCGCCGCGCTGGAGCCACCAACCGGGCACGCCGCCGCGCGATCAACTTCCGGAAGCTTTGCGCATGGAAGAAGGGTACGACCGGGCGACCCTCGATAGCTTGCGCAAAAAAGGCCACACCGTGTCCATCGTCGATCGCTGGTCCTTCGGCAGCGCAAAGCTCATTGCGCGCGAGCATGACTGCTGGCTCGGCGGCGCCGATCCGCGCCGGGTGGGTTATGCACTGGGCTGGTAAGCATTAACCCCCGCTAACTTAAAAACGACACATCTACGAGGATTTATTTTTTTATGCGAACAAGGCGACTAAGTGTTTTTGCCTCGGCGATTTGTTCCATGACGCTCCTGTTCGCAGGCCTTTCCTGGGGTGGGGAGAGCCCCATCCTTCGGGCGAATTATTCGGGCATCAGCGGCGGCTTTGCGCCGGTATGGATCGCCTTAGAGAAAGGCTTGTTTACCAAATACGGCTTGAACCTCGATTTGCGTTTCATCGCGCCTGCAACCGCGACCCAAGGTCTCCTCGCCAAAAGCCTCGACATTGTCAATCCCGGCGGTGAAATTATCGAAGCTGGTCTCAACGGTGAACCGGTGGTTTACATGGCCGGCGTCCTCAGCCGCGCGGTCATGTCGCTTTATGCCAAACCGGAGGTCCGTTCTCTCGGCGACCTAAAAGGAAAGGTGCTCGCGGTAACCCTGCCTGGCGCGACGACGGATTTTGCCGCGCGGGTGCTGCTCCAGCAAGGGGGATTGGCAGCGGGTAAAGACGTCAAGGTGATTTATCTCAAAGGCATGGCCGAGATCTTCGCGGGAATAAGCCAAGGCAACGCGGATGCGGGCATCTTTACTTCGCCGACGACTTTAAAGGCGCGACATGCCGGGCTGAAAGAATTGATCAATGTGACGGAAAAAAATATTCCCATGATTCATGCCGCCTTCGCGAGCACGAAAGACTATCTCAAATCTCACCCCGAAGAGGTCCGCCGTTTCTTGCAAGGATACCTGGAAGGAATCAAAGTCGCGCGCGCGGATGCCGAGCTAGCTAAACAGATCATCGGTAAGTATACCAAGACTACGGATCGCGACGATCTCGAGGATTCCTATCGTACTTTCCTACCGGCTTGGGAAAAAGTGCCGGTTGTGCCGGTCGCCTCCGTCCAAACCATGCTGAATTTTGCCACGCATCCGGGAGCGAAGACGGCTAAGGCGGAAAGTTTCATCGACAATTCAGCCCTTCTTGAGCTTGAGAAAAGCGGATTCGTCGATCGGTTGTACAAATAGAAACAATTTTTGTTGCCGAATGGAGGCCACGTGGAAACAGTCGGTATGATTGGCACGGGCGCCATGGGCTTGGCGCTGCTCGAGCGGCTCAAGCTCGCCGGGGTCAAGGCGGTTTGCTACGATTCACACATGCCCGCGTTAGAGCAGGCGCGGGTCTTGGGCATGCGCACAGTGGAAAGTGCGGCGGAGGTTGCCAGAGAATCGACGCTGATCGATATCGTCGTGCGCACCGACCAAGACATGCTCGACTGTGTACTTGGAGCCAAGGGAGTCTTGGCAGGCGCGCGGCCGGAAACTCTGTTGTTGCTTCATAGCTCGATCTTGCCCCAGACGGTGAAGCAAGTCGCCGACGCTGCGCGTGCGAAAGGCGTGCACGCGATTGACGCTTGTATGACCGGCGTGCCTGACACCGTACGTGCCGGCAATCTTTCCTTCGTGGTGGGCGGGCCGGAAGAATGGGTGGAGCGGGCCAGGCCGCATCTGCTCAAGATGAGCAAGGAGGTTTTTCACATGGGCCCGCTTGGCACCGGCGCGGTCGGGAAACTAATCGTGAACATGCTGGGCGGAGCAGAGACATTGATCGTTCACGAAGCGGTTCAGATCGGGTTGGCCGGCGGCATTCCCTATCAGAAGGCGTTGGAGTTGATGCGTCGCGTCGGTCACAATAGTGTGCTCAACCGGTGGCAGAGAACCTTCGATCCTTCGGGTAATGATCCGCTGCCAAGATCGGGACGAAACGTTTTGAACAAAGATATTCCGCTCGTTGCCGAGTTGGCGCGCCTGTATAATCTGGATGTGCCGATTACACGGGAGTTGTCGGCAGCAGCGCAGCGGGTCGTTGAAGCCAATGAGAGAAAAAACAAACAATCGTAATTTGCACGTCATTAACCCAGTGGCAGAGGAAGAAGCCGCCGGTGAAATGTAGTCTCTTTACGGAAATACAGTGCCCGGAGGGCTCGTCGCCGGCGGCGCGCCTCGAAGAGTTCATGGAACAAGCCGAGTTGGCCGACCGACTCGGATTCAACACTTACTGGATCGCTGAGATCCATTGCCAACCGAAGTTTTCGCTCCTCTCCGCGCCCTATGTCGTTCTCGGGGCTGTGGCGCAAAGAACTAAGCGGCTGCGTCTTGGGGTGGCGGTAAATACACTACCGGTGCATCATCCCGTGCAGCTGGCGGAAGAAGCGGCGATGCTTGATCTCGTCAGTAACGGGCGAATGGAGTTTGCCGCCGGCGGCGGTCATCCCCATAGCCGGGCGTATGAATGTTTTGGCGCCGATCATAAATCAACCCACGATTTCATGGCCGAAGGGCTCGAAGTCATTCGAAAGGCCTGGTCCGACGAGACGCTTACTTATAAGGGAAAGTTTTTTGATATTCCTGAAGTGATCGTCAATCCGAAACCGATTCAAAAACCTTTGCCGCCGATCTACATGGCAACCAGCTCTCTCGACGGAGTCGAAGTCGGAAGTCGCTTAGGAGTGAATCTATTTCTGCCGATTCACACGCGTACGCCGGAACAGGTCGTCGAGTACGCGAACGCGTATTGGGCTGGTTTGAAACAGAATGGTCACGATTCAGGGAGCCGAGAGTTGGGATTGTTGCTTCCGATGCATTTAGCACGAAGCATGGCCGAAGCGAAAGCGCGCTCGGAAGCCGGCGTCATGAGCTACTTCAAAACGATTACCGACATGCGTGTCGATTACACGGCATGGTTGACTCGGCGCGGCGTGGAGCTGCCAGCGCGGCTGCGCACCGCGGCGGGAGCGCAGGTCGGTTTCGACACGGTTTGTGAAAAACATGCGGTGATCGGGGACTCAAAGCTGGCAGTGGAGAAAATCAAAGAGCTGACGCAAAAGACCGGCGCGACGACGATCTTAACTTGGTTCAACATCGGCACCGTGCCGCACGGGGCCGTGAAAGAGTCGATGCAGCAATTCGCTGCCGACGTCATGCCAAATCTTTAGGATTCACCACGAGGGACACCAAGGTCACGAAGGACAAAAGAGGAGACCACTGAACTACCCTCGGCTCCGAGCCGAGGGGTTCTGAATCGGTCGACTCGAAGTCGACTCTTGTTCCGTCATTCCGGCCCTTCGACTGCGCTCAGGATAGACTCCAGCCGGAATCCAGGCGGTTTTTGAACTTGAACTAAAGACGAACCTGGATGCCGGCGTTCGCCGGCATGACGTACATTGACTTCGCCTCAAGGCGAGGGATTTAGATGATCCCCGAGAGGGACACTAACCACAAATAGTGTTGGCTTCGGAAGTTCTCCATAACTCTGTGTTCGATGTGTT
>DASYUV010000068.1:0-8422 GCA_036000865.1 Binatia bacterium
CTCGACCGGAACGCGGCGGAGACCGTTCTGGGCGAGCGCCTTGCCGTGCCTCTTGGCGTGAATCTCGAGCGCGCGGCCTCCGGGATGCTCCAAGTCGCCACGTCGGCCATGGCGAACGTGGTGCGTCATGTGACCTTGGAGCGCGGCCTCGATCCCCGCGACTTTACTCTCGTCGCCTACGGCGGCGGCGGGCCGCTGCAGGCGGCGTCGGTTGCCAAGGAGCTTTCGATCCGGACAGTTATCATCCCGCAGGCTCCAGGCCACTTCTCGGCGCTCGGAATGCTCATGGCCGATTTGCGCCGCGACTACGTGCAGACGCTGTTCGCGCGCCTGGATGATCTCGAGATGTATGAGCTCGAGGACCACTTTCGAAAGCTCGAAGCTGAAGGCCCCCAAGACCTCGAGCGCTCGGGAATCGCGGCCGACCGAATCGTCTTCGAGCGCGCCGCGGATATGCGTTACGTCGGCCAGGAACACGCGGTGGCGGTGCGCATGCCCGCAAACGTGGCAGACGAGACAGCGCGCAAGGAGGTCAAGCGACTCTTCGACGAAGCCCACGAGCAGCGCTACAGTCACAGCGCGCCGGAGGAGTCCGCCGACATCGTGAGCCTGCGCGTGTCGGCCATCGGACGGCTCGGCAAGCCGCAGTTTTCAAAGATCCCCCAAGGTGAACCAACACCACCGTGGGCCGCTCTTCGCTCTACCCGATCGGTGATTTTTGATGGGATCGGAGTAGTTGAGGCTGCCGTGTTCGACCGGACAAAGCTGCTGCAGGGCAACGTGATCAAGGGGCCCGCCATTATCGAGGAGGCGGCTTCGACGACGGTCGTGGAGCCCGGTGACACGGTGACCGTCAATGCGTACGGCCATCTCGTCATGCAACTAGCTGGTTCCCAATGAACGACTCCGCCGTGTTGAACGAATTGAACGGCTGGAACGGTTTGAACAAGACAGTTCAAATCGTTCAAAAGGTTCAAGTCGTTCAAGCCGTGATGGAAAAGACACCGGAGGCGCTGCATGAGTGATGTGGACGCCTTCACCGCCGAGGTGGTGCGCAGCGCGGTCGTGGCGATCACCGGCGAGATGAAGACCAACCTCATGCGGACGGCTTACCATACAATTATCTACGAGGCTGAGGACTTCACCGTCGGGTTGTTCGATGCCGACGGCAACACGATCTCGATCGGCTTGGGGCTGCCAATGTTCATCCGCGGTCTCTCGGATTCGATCAAGGCGAAAATTGCTTTTTGGGGCAAGGACAACATCGAGCCGGGCGACATTTTGCTCACCAATGATAGTTACACCATGGGCAGCCATCTAAATCACTTGATTTTTACCCTGCCTATTTTCAACGATGGGGAGCTGATCGCGTTTTCTTGTTCGATGGCGCACTGGCAGGACATCGGCGGGCAGCTCGGCGGCGTGACCCGAGATATTTTTTCCGAGGGGCTCCAGATCCCATTCGTAAAAATCTTCCGCGCCGGCAAGGAAAACCCTGAGATCACCTCGATCATCCGCGCCAACGTGCGCGTGCCCGAGCGTGCGATGGGAGACATGCGCGCGCAGCTAGCCTCGATCCGAACCGGGGAGCGGCGGCTCTTGCAATTGCTTAAACGCTACGGCAACCAGACGTTCAAAGAGAGCATCCGGCTAGTTTACGAGCAGAGCGAGAAACTCGCGCGCGCAGCGGTGCGCCAGATCCCCGACGGAGTCTATGAAGCCGAATCGTTCATGGATGACGATGGCGTCAATCTCGGCAAGCATATTCCGATCAAGGTCCGCGTCGAGGTGCGCGGCGACGAGATGACCATCGACTTGAGCGGCGTCAGCCCCCAGGTAGCGGGATTCTATAACTCCGGACCCACCGCCGGCCGTTCCGCGGCCGAGGTCGTTTTCAAATGCATCACCGCGCCACTACTGTTGCCGATTAACGAGGGCTCGTTCCGGCCGCTGAAGATCATTCTGCCGCCGGGCCGGGTGGTGAGCGCCACGAAGCCCGCGCCGGTGCGTGTCTGGATGACCGTACCCATGACCGTCTGCGATACGATCTTTAGAGCGCTGGCCCCAGCTTGTCCGGAGCGCACCATTGCCGGCCATTATGCCGACCTGTGCACCGTTAACCCGCACGGCTTTGACGCCGAGACGGGGCGCTTTTTCTGGTCCCATATCGGCCACCCTGGCGGAGGCTGGGGCGCGAAGCATGACGAGGACGGGATGAACGCTACGGTCTGCCTCAACGATGGCGACACGCATAACGCGCCGGTGGAAGCCACCGAAGCCAAGAATCCCATCATCGTCGAGCATCGCGCGCTGCGCCAAGACTCCGGCGGCGCGGGAAAATTCCGCGGCGGCCTGGGAGTGTCTAACGAGGTGCGCATGCGCAGGGCGGCGACGATCCATGCGCATGTGGAGCGCACGATCTGCGCGCCGTGGGGTCTGCACGGCGGCAAAGAGGCGCTGGCGAACCGCATATCGATCCGGCGCGACGACGGTACTATCGAGAGGTTCCCGACGGGCAAAATCAAACCTACCGAGATAGACAAGGGCGATAGTTTTCTGATCGAAACCGCCGGTGGCGGCGGTTTCTGGAGTCCGCTGGAGCGTCCGGCGGAACGCGTTCTCGCCGACGTGCGTTCCGGTTACGTGTCGCTCGAAGCCGCGCGGCGCGACTACGGTGTGGTAATTCGGCAGTACGGACGACGCTTCGAGCTGGACGTCGAGGCGACTAAGGAGCTGCGGCGAGCGGCGAAAGAATGAATAGAAGATCTTGGGTGCGATGGCAGGATTCTTGTTCCGACACATTGGTTACGGATACGAACACGAGCCACGAGAATTTTTTTAAAAGCGAGGCTTCATTATGACAACGGAGCACACGCCGACTGGACTTATCGGCGCGTCGATTCGCCGCGTCGAAGACGGGCCCCTGATTCGCGGGAAAGGATGCTATGTGGAGGACATCGAGCTACCGAGAATGCTCCACATGGCTTTTCTGCGCAGCCCCTACCCGCATGCAAAAATACTTTCCATCGATACGAGTGCGGCGAAGGCGACGGCCGGGGTGATCGCCGTGGTGACCGGCGATGACCTCGGCGAGCGGTTGCATGTTCCGGCTTTCCCGATGGTGCCCGGCATGAAGATACCGCCCCATCCGCTGCTCGCGCGCGGAACCGTCCATGCGGCCGGCACTCCCGTGGTGGCGGTGGTTGCTGAAAGCCGAGTCCTTGCCCAGGATGCGGCGAGCGCTATCGTTGTCGATTACGAAACGCTGCCCGCGGTAGTGAGTGCCGAAAAGGCGCTGGAGCCCGGCGCGCCGCTCGCCCGGGAGGAGCTGGAAAGCAACGTGTGTTACGTCGCGACGAAAAAAGGCGGCGACGTAGACAAGGTATTTGCGGAGGCCGAGCATATTGTTCGGCTGCGCATCGCGAGCCCGCGGCTGGTTGCGCTGGCGATCGAACCGAGAGGCGTCGTGGCGAAGCCGGAACCGACGGGAGATCTGACAGTTTGGCTCTCAACTCAGAGTCCGCACCGCGTGCGCACGGACCTTGCCACCGCGATTGGATTTCCTGAGCACAGGATTCGCGTCATCGCGCCGGACGTCGGCGGCGGATTCGGCAGCAAAGGGCTTCTCTACCAAGAGGACGCCCTGGCCAGCCACCTGGCGCTCAAGCTTGCCCGGCCCGTCAAGTGGATCGCCACGCGCAGCGAGGATTTCGTCACCACGAATCAAGGGCGCGACCAGGTGATGACCTCCGAGCTGGCCCTCAAGCGGGATGGCACCATGCTCGGCTTGAAAGTGCGCGTGGTCGGGAATCTGGGGGCCTACCTGAACTCACTTTCCGCGATACCGCCGCTGCGCATGATGGCGATGGCGCCGGGCTGCTACCAGATCCAAAACTGCTCCGTTGAAGTCGTGGCGGTTTTTACCAATACCGTATCCACCGGTCCGTACCGCGGCGCGGGCAGGCCCGAGTCGGTGCTAAATATCGAGCGGTTGGTCGACAAAGCGGCGCGCGAATTGGGTATGGACTGTCTGGAAATCCGGCGCAAGAATTTTATCCGTCCCGAGCAGTTCCCATACCGCACGGGCGTAAACGTTGAATACGACTCGGGTGACTATGAAAAATCGCTCGCCGAGGCGCTGCGGTTGTCCGACTACGAAAAACTCATTCGCTATCGAGACGAAGCGCGCAAACGCGGCGAGTTGGTCGGCGTGGGCCTCTCGACTTTCGTCGAGCCGAGCGGGGGCGTCGGCTTTGAGAGCGCTACGGTCCGCGTGGAGCGCAGCGGAGACATTACGGTGCTCACCGGTTCCAGCTCGCACGGGCAGGGCCATGAGACCGTGTTTGCCCAGGTGGTGGCGGAGAAGATGGGCGTTTCCATGGATCACGTGGCGATTCGACACGGCGATACGCTGGTGATCCAGCAGGGCGTCGGCACCTTTGGCAGCCGCAGCGCCATCATGGGTGGCGGTGCCTTGGCGATTGCTATCGATCGCGTCTTGGAAAAGGCTCGCCGTATCGCCGCGCATTTGATAGAGGCGGCAGCCGAGGACATCGTTCAGGCGGATGGAGGCTTCGCGGTGGCCGGAGTACCCTACAAGAAAGTTTCCTGGCGCCAGATTGCCGCCGCCGCGTACGGCGGAAATGTTCCGCGCGGTACGGAGCTTGGTCTTCAAGAAACGGTCTTCTTTGATCCGAAGCGCGAAGCCTGGGGCTTCGGCGCCCACGTGGCGGTCGTGAGAATCGATCGGGAAACGGGGACGCCGAAGCTTGAAAAACTCGTTTTGGTCGATGACTGCGGGGTTGTCCTTAACCCCATGATTCTCAATGGGCAGATCCACGGCGGCGTAGCTCAGGGCCTCGGTGAAGCGCTGCGCGAACAAATGCTCTTTGGCGATGACGGCGAGGTGCTCACCGGCTCATTGATGAATTACGCGGTGCCGCGCGCCGGTGACATGCCGCAGCTCACACTGGGAGAGACCGTGACGCCGAATCCTTTTAATCCCTTGGGTGTCAAGGGTGTGGGCGAGGCGGGATGCAACGGGGCTCCGCCTGCGGTGGCCAACGCGGTCATGGACGCGCTGGCTCCCCTCGGCATCGACCACATCGACATGCCCTACACCGCGCCGAAACTGTGGGCGGCGATACGGAAAGCCGAAGGACGCTGACGTGGTTGTCATGTTGCGAGCTTCTGAGGCGGATAAGGTGATCAGATGAAAAGACGGAGTGATGGAGTAGTGGAGTCATGGAGCGTTGGGTCAATCCGGACAAAAGCATCACTCCAGTACTCCAATACTCTAATTCCCAGGCGGCAATTGACATTCGTTTGTCTTACGCTTTGCGCCATGCTCTTTGCGCTTTGCTCGGTGGCTCAGGCGCAGCAGCCGAAGAAAGTCCCACGCATCGGAGTCGTGTGGGGGATCAGCGAACCCAAGACTCCCGTGCCTGTGGTCGAGGCATTCCGGCAAGGGCTGCGAGATCTCGGTTATATTGAGGGGAAAAACATCCTGGTTGAGCATCGCTACGCTGAGGGAAATCTAGACCGGATCCCAAACCTTGTGGCCGAACTCGTGCAACTCAAGGTCGATGTGCTTGTTTCCCCAGCTTTACCAGCGATCCGCGCAGCCAAGCAGGCGACCAAGACGATTCCCATTGTCATGTTGAGTAATGTAGATCCAGTCGCGACTGGGATAGTCGATAGCTTGGCGCGCCCAGGCGGAAATATCACGGGGCTCGCCAGATTCACGACAGAATTAAGCGGAAAACGGCTGGAATTGCTTAAGGAGATGGTTCCGGGGATATCGCGCGTCGGAGTCCTTTGGGAAGCGGTCGACCCAGCGGCAGCTACTGGTTTTAAAGAATATGAGGCTGCGGCGCGCGCACTAAAGATACAGCTTCTATCGCTAGAGGCACGAGGCCCGAACGCTGATTTGGAGGGTGCATTTCAAGCTGCGGCCACGGGGCGCGCGAACGCCCTCATCACGGTTAGGAATCCCCTGCTCCTACGTTACCCAAAGCGGATTGCGGACCTTGCCATAAAGAACCGACTACCTTCAATGTGTGAGGGAAGTGATTTCGTAGAGGCCGGCGGCCTCGTATCTTATACATCCAGCGATGCTGACAATTTCCGGCGCGCCGCCACTTACGTGGACAAAATCTTGAAAGGCGCCAAACCCGGCGACCTCCCCGTGGAGCAGCCGACGAAGTTCGAGCTGGTGATCAACTTGAAGACGGCGAAGCAGATCGGCCTGACGATCCCGCCCAACGTGCTGGCAAGGGCGGACAAAGTGATCAAATGAACCTATTTTCAATTTCACATTGCGGATTAAGAAAACGATAAAAACGGTGGTTGTCTGGAGCTAAGAGTTGACGAGTACACCAATTGGCAGTACCCTAATTATGATCAAACAGGTCGATATCCGGGCGGTAGAAAAAGACCTGATGAAGACGCCTAAAGCTTTAGTCATTAAGTTTCAGAAGTGGGTTGATGATATCGAGAAGTATGGTGTGGAAGAGGTTCGAAAAGTGCGGGGTTGGCATGACCATACGCTCAAGGGCGACCGCGCGGGGCAAAGGGCCATTTACTTAAACAAAAGATGGCGTGCGGTCTACGTGATTGAGGGAGGCGAAGTAAAAATCGTGAAAGTCATAGAGGTGCACCCCCATGAGTACTAAGAAAAAAAGTGATGCGATGCAGTTCTTAGACAATCTGGTCGGGGAGCTAACGTTCGGCGGACTGATCGAAGCGATGCGCCAAGCTGAGGAGATGTCACAGGTTGATTTTGCCAAGAAGCTCGGAATTTCTAAGCAGCATCTGTGCGACATCGAGAAGGGTCGCAAGCTTGTGAGTCCTGAGCGCGCCGCGAAGTTCGCCAAGATACTAGGCCATTCGGAACAGAGCTTTGTGGCTCTCGCGCTCCAGGACATCGTCAACCAGGGTGGGCTGAAACTAAAAGTCAGCGTAGAGGCTGCATGAAATGTTCTGAGGCCTTCGCCTCCACAGATTCCAAACAAAGTTGACTCGCCCCGGTCCCGCTAATGGGGAAAAGGACCGGCTACGATTCCTTACCGGCCGGGCAAAGTGATTAAGTGATTTTCGATTTTCGATTGCCGATTTTCGATTGGGGAGACAGTCGCACTCTGGGTTTTCTGTCCGGTAATCCAAAATCTAAAATCCAAAATCGGGTTCAGACAAATAAATTCTGTTGAAAGCTAAACGAAATTTGATCGTGATTTTCCATACTTTGAGCCCTAATCTGTGTCTAGTTCGCGTGCATGAATTCGTCGCACGCGAAATCTCCATGTTGCGGAGCGAAAATCTATCGCTTCGGTTCTCGACGTCGCCAGTGCAGCCGTTGCAAGCGTACATGGAGCGTCCGCAGAAAGAAACGAGGACGCAAGCCTTGGCGAGCTTCGCCCAGGTTTTTGGAAGCAATATTGGTGCAAGGGCGAACTTTGAAAAGTCTGGCACCGCGCGCTGGCCTTACACGTCAAGCGTTGGGGCACCGTTGTCGTCAGGCCCTGCGGCAGTTCGTGTCCCGACCTCGCGCTTTGCGCTTGCCAGCAGGGCCGTTGGTCCTGGTTTTCGACGGACTGTACTTTCGGTTTCAGGGACACCATTGGGTCTTGTACCTGATGGCCGTCAAACCGGGCCGTCAGAATCGAGCGCTCTTCCTCGATCCTGTGCTTCTGCCAGGGCGAGAGAATGTACAGTGCTGGTCTCACGCATTCACGACGATCCCCGCTCGGATATACAGACGCATCTGCGCCTCGGTCTCCGACGACATTCGGGGGATCATCGGGCTGGCTACGCGCCAGGGCTGGATCGTGCAGCTGTGTCACTTCCATCTCATCAGCCAGTTGCAAGGGAGCCGAGGGGGACGGAAACGCAAACTGGTAGGCAGACCCGTGCGAGAGACCCTTTACCGGCTCACCCGTCAAGCGCTGGAAATGCCGGACGGTCCACGCCTGGAAGCGGTGCTCAAGCGGCTGAAGGGGCTCGTTCAGAAACCAATGGGATCCCGCGTTATGCGCATGGTGGTCCGGGAGTTTCTGAGGAGGATCGACCACTTCAGAGCCTATCGCAAATATCCGAAGTTGGGTTTGCCAAGTACCACAGGCACGGTCGAAGCTATGGGACGAAGAGTTCGTGATTTGATGCGCCAGACTAGAAGCATCAGTAGCCCTCACGCACTGCAGCTGTGGGCTACTGCTCTGATACGGATGCGTCCGACTGTCATGTGTAACGGTAAGCATTTTCAACAGAAAAAATTTGTCTGAACCTAAAATCGGAAATTGGGAAATGGCTACTTGGAAAGATCACGAAAGGGCCATGGAGCTGGTGCGGCAGGCCATGAACCATCAGATGGCCGGAGATCTGGAGGAGGCCATCCGTCTCTATAGGGAGTCGATCGCGTTACACC
>DASYUV010000069.1:0-4165 GCA_036000865.1 Binatia bacterium
CGCGGAGAACACCGGCGAGGTGGCAAAGATATAAATTTGCTTGATGCCCAATTCGGCCGCAAAGCCGGAAGCGTGCACGGGGCCGGCGCCACCGAAAGCATAGATGACGAATTCCTCCGGCAGATAACCGGTGCGCACGACCTGGCGGCGAATCAGATCCGACATCTTGGCATTGACGATGTCGAAAACTCCCGCGGCAGCTTCGTGGATTTTCAGTTTCAATGGTCGAGCGATCTTGTCCTCGATGACTGTGAGCGCTTTTTCTTTATTCAGATGCTTCCGCCCGCCGAGAAAATAACTTGGATCGATGATGCCAAGCGCGAGATCGCAGTCGGTCACTGTCACTTGCTCGCCGCCCGCGTCGTAGCAGACCGGACCCGGACTGGCGCCGGCGCTGCGCGGACCCACCAGTAACCGCGCGGTTTCGGCTTCGACCTGTGCGATGGTGCCGCCGCCGGCGCCGATGGATTCGATATCGATGATCGGCTGGAGCATGCGGAAGCGCTCGACGATCGGTTCCTGCGCGTAGCGCCAATATCCATCGGTGATCAGACCGACATCGAAGCTCGTGCCGCCCATGTCCGTGGTGATGACATTCTTGTGCTTGAGCAAGCCGGCGATGTGGGCTGACGCAATCATGCCGCCTGCCGGGCCCGATTGCAGATTGGCGATCGCGCTCACATGCTCGCGGTGCGCGACGCCGCCGTTGCCCTGCATGATCAACAGCGGCCCTTGAAGCCCGCTTTGTTGCAGCTTGTTTTCGAGGTCTTTGAGGTAACGCTCGACCGTCGGCCCCAGATAGGAATTCAAAATCGCGGTATTGGCGCGGGCGTACTCGCCGGCGACTTGCGACAGCGAGCTGCCAAAGGACCAGTAAACTTTCCGGTGTGGATCCGCTTCTGCAGTAAGCGCGCGAATTTCTTTTTCGTGCCGTGGATTAACCCAGGCGTGCATCAGGCTCACGGCGATAGCCTCGACTTTTTCATCTTCGATCAGCCGCCGGATCGCGTCCATGACATCGTCCCAGTTGAGCGGCACGATTTCATTTCCCTGGTAATCGATGCGTTCGCGCACGCCGATCACCCTCTCTCTGGGAACGAACGGCTCCGGCTTGGTGACCCAGGTGACATGCTTGATCTCGTCGTCGGAAAGACCATCGACCCGGCCGATAGCACGCATGATCTCGGTGGTATCTTCAAAGCCCTTGCTGGTGATGAAGCCGACTTTGCAGCCGTTGTGTGTGATCAATGCGTTGGTCGCGACGGTGCTGCCGTGTTTGAACAGGGTCGTGTGGCCAAGTAGCTCGGAAGTTTCAATCCCAACCGCGGTTGCCGCTTCTCCCACTGCGTCCATGACGCCGCGGGAAAAATCATCCGGTGTGGTCGAGGCCTTCGCCGTCCAAACTTCTCCCGAATCACCGAGCACGACGACGTCAGTGAACGTTCCGCCGGTGTCGACGCCGATAATGTATTGTTTCTTTGCCGCCATAGACTAATTTTCGTTAATTATCCTCACAAGGAAATATGAGAGGCAAGATTGGATGTCAAGGAGACGACATTGATCCGACAGGAGAATAGGAATTTTAGGATGACCGTCATTCCGGCGGAGGCCGGAATCTAGGCCCAATGGTGCGCGAGCGCACCCTACGGGATTACGAGATTGAGGATTGATTGTGCAGGCAGGTTTTTCTTTGCGACCTTTGCGTCTCTTCGACGAAGTTTATCCTGAGCGTTAGACTGTGTGAAAACTCTTTCGGAGCCCTTCGACAGCGCTCAGGGCGAACGGCTAAGTGCTTAATTTCAAATGAAGCGATTCCGTTCGTGGTGAGCCCCGTCGAACCATGAACGTAGTTTTCACACAGTCTGGCGTAGCCGAAGGCCTCAGGACAGGTCTTCGCGGTTGAATGGTCTTCCGAATCAGATCGCCGCGGGTTGGTCGAGCTCGAAGCCAAGATCGGCGATCATTTGATGGGCGTCGGAAGCTTCTTGGCCCGGCGTGGTCAGATAGCCGTTGACGAAAAGCGAATTTGCCGGGTAGAGGCTTAACGGCTGCAAGGATCGTAAATTTATTTCTCTACCGCCGGCGACGCGGATTTCTTTGCTCGGATTGACGAAGCGGAAGAGGCAGAGCGTCTTCAAGCACTTCTGCGGCGTGAGCTGCTTCTTTTCTTCGAAAGGCGTTTTCGGAATCGAATGGAGAAAGTTGATCGGAATCGAATCGATGTCCATCGCCCGGAGCGCGAGCGCCAGATCGATGATGTCGTCGTCGCTCTCGCCCATGCCGATGATGCCGCCTGAACACGTGCTGACGCCGGCGTGTTTGACGTTCTCGATGGTCGCCATGCGGTCATCGTAAGTGTGCGTAGTGACGACTTCGGGGTGGTAAGTCCGGCTGGTATTGAGATTGTGGTTAACGCGGCCGACGCCGACCTCTTTGAGTCGACGGATTTTTTCTTCGTTCATCAAGCCGAGAGAACAGCAAATATTCATGCCGGTTTTTTCTCGGATCTCGCGCACGGCGTCGGCGATTTCGTCGATCTCTTTGTTCGTCGGCCCGCGGCCGCTGTTGACGATGCAGAAGCGGACCGCGCCGGCCGCTTTTGCTTGGTTGGCGCTTTCAACCAGTTTTTCCTTCGACATGAAAGGATATCGGTCGATGGGGGCTTCTGAAACGGCAGATTGTGAGCAATAGTGGCAATCTTCCGGGCAAAGGCCGCTCTTGGCATTCTGCAGGACATGAATCTGCACGCGTTTGCCGTAGTAGTGATGGCGCACTTTAAATGCCGCGCTCAAAAGTTCCGGTATTTGCTCTTCCGATGCGTTGAGAACGGCCTTTAATTCCTGTCGTTCAGGGATGATGCCTTCAAGTGCCTTGTCCGCCAGCTGCTGAAAATCCATTCCAACCTCCGAAATTAGCAAGTTTTTAGCATGCAGGCGGAACCCTTGCAAACCTAACGTGCGTCGGCATTAAAACAACCGTGGACGAAATGGCAAACGAGTGAGAACGAAGCATGAAAGAAATTACGTCGGTTCGTTGACTTGTTCAGATCGATCGGCCTTCTCGACGACGAGCATGATTTCGCTTGCATCTTCCGGCGTGGAGCTTAGGAGCTGCGCCTTGAATTGCACGTCGCGGGCACCGCGCAGTGAACTTGCGCCGGCTTGCCGCCGCGGATATCTCTGACGATCTCGTTTTTATATCGGTCGGTGGTCTCGATCAGGCGGAGAATCGTGCTTGGGTTGGGCGTGCCGAAAAAGGAGATCTCATGTTCGAGCGCTAAACGCATAATAAGGTAGTACTTCGCGTCAAAGTCTTTGATCTCGGAGACTGCATAGGGAACGACATAGGCGTTTTGGATCCAACGCGGGGTGCTCTGATAGATCAATCCGGAAGCGGCGCCGAACGGAATCCCTGCCGGAGTTCGGCCTTCGATCGCGGGGCTGACGACGCCGAGCAACTTGCCACTCAGAAAACCGGGATAGTCCAAGTAAGCGCGGTAATACCACAGGCGAGTCAGTTTTCTATGATTCTCCAGCGTAGTGACGGGAATCAGTTTCGGTTCGCCGGTGCTGCCGCTCGTCATGGTGAACATCAAGACCGGCTCTTTAGTCAGCGCGTTCGGCTCGCCATGCTTTGCTCGCTCGACATAGGGACGGAGCCGTTCGTAGTCACCGATCTCGACGTGACTACGGTAGTCATTGAGCGAGCGAATCCCATCAAAGCGATGGTCGCGACCGAAGCGCGTGCCTCGATTGCGGTGAAGAATGTCGAGGAGCAACTGATTTTGGGTTTCCCGCGACTTGGCGGTGAGCGCCTCCCAGCGGGCCCAGTGGCGCCGAGTGACAAGCGCCGCGGTTTTTACGAAAAGGTTGCTGAAAAAAGGACTTTGGTGTGACATAATTCAATCATTGCGGCTTTGATTCCCGCAACTTGCTGCGTAAAGAGCTATTCCCAGAACTCTTAGAGTCCGTCATTCCCGAATGCTTCTATCGGTGGTTCGATTGAGCTCACCACAGGCGAGACCGGAACTGGACCCCCGATTAAAACATTCGGGGGTGACCCCTTTGGGATAAATTCTCATCGCTGTGTTGTGATACCCGTCAGCGTGCTGCGGGTAACTCATTCGTTATTTTGGGCAGCCCCTGATCACACTCCGGGGTAGCGC
>DASYUV010000070.1:0-5244 GCA_036000865.1 Binatia bacterium
ATTCGCTGGCGATGTTCTGTCCTTCTATGTAGCCACGCTCGCGCAAAGCCCGCCGAACTCCCTCGGCACGGGCGGACTCACTAGCTCCACCGCCCACCGCTAGATACCCTATCCGCGGGACCTTCTTCGGCTGCTGCGCCGAGGCCACAGCCCCACATATTGCGAATGCAACAACGAGAGCAACAACCCCCGCCAATTTTAGATTTTCGATTTTAGATTTCCGATTGTCGGATCGGAAACTAAGAAATTTATCAGATGGTTTTTGCTTCATGGATTTTTCCCGAATCGAAAATCGGCAATCGAAAATCTAAAATTACTTGATCACCTTGTCCGCTCTTGCCAGCACATTCGGCGGAATCGTGAGGCCGATTTGCTTCGCCGTTTTCAAATTGATAACCAGCTCGAACTTTGTCGGCTGCTCCACGGGCAGATCGGCGGGCTTGGCGCCTTTGAGAATTTTGTCGACGTAGACGGCCGCACGCCGTGAGACTTCGGCTCGGTCCGGGCCGTAGGCCATGAGCGCGCCGGCCTCGACAGCGGGCGCGAAGTCGAACATCGTGGGGATTTTGCTTTTGACCCCGAAGTCCAGAATCTGTCTCTGCTGCGCGAGGATTAATCTGTCTGCAATCGAAAAAATCGCTTCGGGCGGGTTCTGCGAGATCTTGTCGAAAATGCCGCCGAAATCGTTCGGTTCGCGCACGCCGAAAGGCTGGAGCTTCACGCCAAGCGGCGGCGCGACCGCTTCAATTTGTTTGGTTATGAGATTCATACCCTGATCTCCCAAATTCCAGACCAGCGCTACTCGCTTGAGCTTTGGAAAAATTTCTTTGAGCAGTTCGAGCCTCTTTCCGCTCAATTCCAACGACTGTAGCGTCATCCCCGTGATATTCCCTCCCGGTCGCGCAAGGCTATCGACGATCCCAAGCTCGACCGGATCTACGTTGGACATCATGACAATGGGAATCGTCTTGGTTGCCTGTTTGGCGGCTTCGATCGCGGGGAAATTTGGACAGAAAAGGAGATCGACCTTGAGTTGCACGAGGTCGACCACGAGGCCCGGGATGCGGTCCCATTTTCCCTCGGCGCCGCGAAACTCAAAGGCGATGTTTTTTCCCTCAACGTAACCGAGATCCCGCAGCCCTTGCTGTAACGCCTCGAAGCTGCGATCGGGAGTGGCGGGACCGCCTAAAACAGACACATATCCGACCCGCGGAATTTTCGCCGTCTGCGCGTCGGCAATATGAAAGCATTCTAAGATGAAAACGCCGAGCATGACCACCGTGAGTTTCTTCTTCATGACTCACCTCCCTATCTGCTTGCCGCTAATCCATCCGTAATCCAAAATTATTTGATCACCTTGTCCGCCCGCGCCAGCACGTTCGGCGGAATCGTAAGACCGATCTGCTTTGCCGCCTTCAGGTTGATGATCAACTCCAACTTCGTCGAACGCTCCACGGGTAAGTCGGCAGGCTTCGCTCCCTTCAAGATCCTGTCCACATAACTGGCTAGGCGGCGGTAGATGTCATCAACGTTGGACCCGTAGCTCATAAGCCCACCCGTGTCAGGCCATTGCCTCTGCGGATAGATCAGGGGCAGCCGGTGCTTAACCGCAAGGTCGACAATCCGCTGTCGATAGGTCGTGATCGGGGCGTTCTGCGTGATCATCATCGCACCGGTTTTCGCCCGAGTTGCGGCATCGAATGCCGGCTCGATATCCTCGGGACGCCGCACTTCAAGGGATTGAATCTGCAAATTCAAAGCCTGCGCTGTGGCCTGCGACTGCTTTAAGGCCAGTTGAGCGGCTGTATTCGTCGGATTCCATAGGATCGCCGCACGGGTGAGTTTCGGAATCGTCTCCTTCAGAAGTTCCAGCCGTTTCCCGTACAAGTCAGCGCCGCTACCCATCGTGAGCCCGGTGATGTTACCGCCCGGCCGCGCGAGACTGGCGACGACACCGCTCGCTACTGGATCGCCGATTGTCTCAAAGACAACGGGGATCTCTTTGGTCGCTTTCTTGGCGGCCAAAACCGAAACCGTCGAGGAGGCGACGATGACGTCGACTTTGAGCCGAACCAGTTCATCGGCAAGAGCGGGCAGCCGATCGAGTTCTCCCTCCGCATATCGATATTCAATGACAATGCTTTTCCCCTCCACGTACCCGAGCTCGCGCAAACCCTCCCGGAATGCTTCGAAGTGCGTCGAAAGAAACAGGGCGCTGGACTGCGCTAGAACACCGATCCGCGGGACTTTTTTCGGCTGCTGCGCCTCAGCAAATGAGACCGTAGCCAGTAGAACGGTGATTAGTACGCAGACGAAAATTCTTCTCTTCATGTTTAGTCTTTTTACTTTTGCTTTTTTTATTTGATCACCTTGTCCGCTCTTGCCAGCACATTCGGCGGAATCGTCAGCCCGATCTGTTTCGCGGCTTTTAAATTGATCATCAGCTCAAACTTCGTCGGCTGCTCCACGGGAAGATCGGCTGGCTTAGCGCCTTTGAGAATTTTGTCCACAAACGTTGCGGCACGGCGAGCCAAGTCGTTGTAGTTCACGCTGTAGGTCATGAGCCCGCCGGATTCGACAAAATCTGATCTAAAGTACATCGCTGGGAGCCGGTTCTTTGCCGCCAGGTTGACTACTTCTGTTCGGTGAGCAGCCACGACGGGGCCTGCCAGCACAAGGACTGCGCCAGCCCGCTGCTTACTTGCGGATTGGAATGAGTTCTCAATGTCCTTGAGGTTTAGGACGTCTAGGTATTGAAGTTGTACCCCCAACGCCCCGGCGGCAGCTTCCGTCTCTCTTAAAGTCTGTGCATTGCCGGGGTTAGTCGAGTTCCCGAGGAGGGCCACGCGCGAGAGCTTCGGAATGATCTCCTTCAGCAGCTCCAGTTGTTTTCCGCTTATCTCTGGGGAAAGAGTTGCCAGTCCCGTGATGTTCCCTCCAGGACGCGCTAGGCTGGCGACGAACCCGCCCCCAACCGGATCGGGATCAAACCCCATCACGATGGGAATCGTAACAGTTGCTTCCTTGGCGACGCGGGTTGATTGCGGACCAGACGTGACGATGACGTCTACCTTGAGACGCACTAGCTCGGCCACAAGCGCGGACAGCCGATCAAATTTTCCCTCGGCATATCGCCACTCAATGACAATATTTTTTCCCTCCACGTAGCCAAGGTCACGCAAGCCCTGCCGGAATGCCTCGATGCGGCCCACGTTAGCGGAAGGGGAGGTAGCACTTAGGTATCCTATCTGCGGGACTTTCGTTGGCTGCTGCGCCTCAGCCACAGCCCCAGTCACCACGAGCATGAAAGCGATTACCGCAAGCCACAGCCATTTTCGATTTTGGATTCTCGATTTTAGATTGTCGGAGCAAGAATTCAGTCCGCGGAAGCTAAACTTTTCATTCATGTGTTTTCGTTCCCCAATCCAAAATCGAAAATCCAAAATTACTTGATTACCTTATCCGCCCGCGCCAGCACGTTCGGTGGAATCGTCAGGCCAATCTGCTTGCCGTCTTGAGATTGATCACCAGCTCGAACTTCGTCGGCCGCTCCACAGGCAAATCGGCGGGCTTGGCGCCCTTCAGAATTTTGTCCACGTAGATGGCGACGCGCTGGTAGCTATACGCGAGGTCCGCCCCGTAGTGCATGAGCCCTCCGGCATCTACAGATTCTTTGTTGTAGTACATCGACGGTAGCCGGCTCTTTAGAGCAAAGCCGACGGTCCGTTGTTGGTTCGTAAACATCAGCGCCCCCCCGAGCACGTAGAGTCCGCCAGGGCGTTCCTTGTTTAGCGCAGCGAATACCTTCTCGAAACCGTCCGCATCTCGCAACTCCCAGGACTTGACCGTCACCCCCAGCGCGCGCGCTGCGACCGGGAGAACCTCTTTTACCTCGATGACGCTGAGTGGATTGCCCGAATCGTAGAGAACCGCGACGCGAGCAAGTTTCGAAACGGCTTCTTTGAGCAGCTCCAGCCGTTTGGCGCCTAGTTCTGAGTTAAGGTTTGTAACACCGGTGACGTTGCCGCCGGGGCGGGCAAGGCTTTCAATCAGGCCTTCCTTGACAGGGTCGAGCCCTTGGCCCGTCATCACGATCGGAATCGTCTTGGTCGCATTCATGGCCGGCCGGACCCATGGGCTCCCTCCAGCTACCACAATGAGATCAACCTTGAGACGCCCCAGCTCCGCGACAAGCTCAGGGGCCCGATCGATTTTCCCCTCGGCATATCGGTACTCGGTGGCGATGTTCTGTCCTTCTATGTAGCCACGCTCGCGCAGAGCCAGCCGAATTGCCTCGGCACGGGTGGACTCAGTAGATGGGTCGCTATTCGATAGATACCCTATCCGAGGAACTTTCTTCGCCTGCTGCGCGTCGGTGGGATGCACGGAAGCGAGAAACAAGATCGCGAGTGCAAAGAGAAGAATTCTTTTCGCCATGCTTTTTCTTTCTTATTATTGCCCGTTGCCTAGCGCCTATTGCCTGTTCCTACTTGATCACCTTATCCGCCCGATACAGCATCGATTGCGGAATGGTCACACCGATCTGCTCGCGGTCTTGAGATTGATCGCCTCACTCAGTCGCTAGGTCGACTACGTTCGCGGCGCAAATTGTCTCTCTGGCGCAGGACTTCCTCCTTGCCCAGAGGGTCGTGGTCGCAAGGCCCGTAGAAGTCGACAATATCACCGTCGCGTGGATCCTTTAGAACCGGACGATCTGAGGACAATGTGTTTTCTTGAATCGCCGGGAACTTCAAGTGACAGTAATCACCTGAGGGCGCAGCAGCCTTGTAGATGATCCCTTCGGCTGCCCACACGGGACCGGCACTCAATGTCATGGCCCCCAAGAAAAATGGGACTGGTCTAAGAGCGAGAATCGCAAATCTATAATTCATTTAATCACCTTGTCCGCCCGCGCCAGCACGTTCGGCGGAATCGTCAAACCGATCTGCTTCGCGGCCTTCAAATTGATCACCAGCTCGAACTTCGTCGGCTGTTCGACCGGCAAGTCGGCTGGCTTCGTTCCCTTGAGAATCTTGTCGACGTACGTGGCAACGCGACGGAGCAGGTCGGCAAAGTTCGGTCCATAGGCCATGAGTCCCCCAGCCTTTTCCGCATGCTCTCTTGTGTCATAAACCAGCGGCAGCCGGTTTTTTGCCGCGAAGTCTGCGATTTGTCTTCCGTAGGTAAGGACCGTTGGGTTTGGCACCATAAGAGCGCCCGGCCGTTCCCGAATCGCGGCCTCGA
>DASYUV010000071.1:0-105280 GCA_036000865.1 Binatia bacterium
TTGCTGCAATGCCATCTGTTCTTGTATACACTGTGTTTCCATAAGGCCGCTCTTCTCCTTGCGCGTAACTGTTTGTTGGCACAACTTTTATGCCATGAAGAGCGGCCTTAGTCTTCTACTTTGGTGAGAAATTCAGGCTAGTCGATAGCTTGGCGCGCCCGGGCGGAAATATCACGGGGCTCGCCACACTTCAGCGCGACTTGAGCGAGAAGCGGCTGGAATTGCTTACGGAGGTGGTTCCGCGGCTATCGCGGGTGGGAATCCTTCGGGATGCAGAAGGGCTAGTGTCGTCCATCGGGTTAAAAGACTACGAAGCTGCGGCGCGCACGTTAAAGATACGGACTCAACGCCTAGACGTGCGAGGTCCCAATCCAGATTTGGCGGGCGCATTTCGAGAAGCGGTCAAGGGACGCGTGAATGCCGTTGTCACAATTACCAACAATCCGCTGTTTCGTAATTCGAAACGGATTACGGACCTAGCCCTAAAGAATCGGCTGCCCTCGATGTACGAGGGGAGTACCTGGGTAGACGCCGGTGGGCTCATGTCCTATTCAGCCAACGATCTGGAGTTATTTCGCCGCGCCGCCACATACGTGGACAAGATCCTGAAAGGCGCCAAGCCTGTCGATCTGCCCGTCGAGCAACCGACAAAGTTTGAGTTGGTCATCAACCTCAAGACCGCGAAGCAAATCGGTGTGACGATTCCGCAGTGGATGCTGGTGAAGGCGGACCGTGTGATCAAATGAACGCACGGAGCGGTGGAGCGTCCGAGCATTCGATCCAGAGCATTACTCCAATACTCCATCACTCCAACACTCCAGTGTGCTTGTGATACAAAATGACATTGCAGACCGGGACATAAACCAACACAGTGGTCAGTGAAAATGTTATCGCACAGGTGAAGTTATGCCGAACAAAATTCTGATCGTCGATGACGAGCCGTTCAATCTCGATCTGCTCGAGCAGGAACTGGCAGATTACGACTACGTGATCGAAAGAGCCAGCGACGGTGTGGAAGCGCTGGAGAAGGCCGACGTCTTCAAGCCCGATGTGATATTGCTCGACTATATGATGCCGAAGATGAACGGACTGGAAGTGGTGAAGCGGCTGAGAGCGAACGAAGAACACAAAGGCATTCCCGTTATTCTTCTTACCGCAAAAGCGACGCAAGAAGACAAGATTGCCGGTCTCGATGCCGGTGCGGACGACTATGTAACCAAGCCATTCGACTCCTTTGAGCTCTTGGCGCGGGTGCGGGCGATGCTCAGGATCAAGCAGATGCACGATACGCTCGATGAGTGGAATCGCACTCTCGCCGACAAAGTGAAGCGGCAAGTCGATGAGCTCGAACGCATGGCGCGGCTCAAGCGCTACCTTTCGCCGCAAATCGCTGAAAAAATTCTGACCGAAGATGACCATCTGTTCAAAACTCACCGCCGGGAAATCACGATTGTGTTTCTCGACCTGCGCGGTTTCACCGCGTTCTCGGACAACGCCGAGCCGGAAGAAGTGATGGACTTCCTGCGCCATTACCATTCGGAGATGGGCAAGTTGGTTTTCAAGCTCGAGGGCACATTGGAGCGTTTCGTGGGCGACGGGATTGTGGTAATTTTCAACGATCCAATTCCCTGCGAGGATCACGTCCACAAGGCCGCGCAGATGGCCATTGAAATGCGCGATCGAGTGAAGGAGTTACGTACAGCGTGGCGAAAAAAGGGCTACGATCTGGACCTGGGCGTGGGCATCGCCGCTGGCTATGCGACGCTTGGAACTATGGGCTTTGAAGGCCGAATGGATTACGGTACGGTGGGCAATCTGCCAAACCTGGCGGCGCGCTTGTGCGCCGAGGCGAAAGGCGGACAAATTCTCACTGACCAAAAAACTATGAGCCGGCTGGAAGATGCTTTCGAAGCGGAGCCGATCCAAGAGCTTAATCTCAAAGGAATCAATCGGCCGGTGGCCGCCTTTAACATCATGGCGCACAAGTAAAATAGTTCGATGAGCCGGGTAAATTCGCGCGACAAGCATCCACCACCGCTCTTTCGAGTGCGGTTTTGGGGTGTGCGGGGAAGTTATCCGACGGCCGATCCGAGGACCCTTACCATTGGCGGCAATACCTCCTGCGTCGAAGTCGCGGTCGCCGGACGCCGGCTGATTTTCGATGCTGGAACTGGGATCATTCCGCTCGGAAAGGAGCTTTGCAACGGCGTCTCTTCACCTCCGTCAGCTTACGTTTTTCTAAGTCACACCCATATCGACCATGTCATGGGACTCTGCTTTTTTGAGCCCTTGCTGACGCCAAAGGCCCATTCTTTTATTCTCGGTCCAGGCGATACCCGCGGGGCGCTAACCCGAAGCCTGCGACATTTGACCAACAGCCATCTGTTTCCGGTTTCACTCGACGAGCTCAAAGGAAAGAAAGAAATCTTCTCCCTCGCCGGGGGCGAGGTGATTCGTTTTCGGTCGCCAGGCAAACGACCGAAGACCGGGGGGAGTCGCACCACGAATGGCACCGATGCCAATGAGGTTATCGTAAAGACATTTAAGAGTCCGGCGCACCCGCTCAACGGCGTCATGCTATACCGGGTTTACTACAAGGACAAGAGCGTTGTTTACGCTACCGATATCGAACAGCAGGAAGGCGGGTACCCGGAAATCATCGAGTTCGTCCGGGGTGCGGACTTGTTGATCCATGACGCCCAATATCTCAACGAAGAATACTTCTCGCGCGACAAACCGCGTAAGGGTTGGGGCCACAGTACCCTCGACATGGCCATCGACGTGGCTAAAAAAGCCGAGGTCAAGCGCCTCGTGCTGTTCCATCACGAACCGACACACGATGATAAGACTATGAAAAAAATTGAAAAGCAGGCCAAACGGCTGTTTCGATCTAGCGTGGTTGCCCATGAAGGGATGGAAATTGATTTGCGCTAATTCATCCACACCCCCCACGCTTTTCGAAATGACCGCCGCCGACACTGATGGCCACCTCAACATGCTCCCACTCCTCGCATTGATAATGGCGGTTTTTCTTATGGCTCCCGTACTCGCGCTGGCCCAGTCGCGAGTGGGGATTTTGGTGCAGGAAATGGGCCGCTCCCAGACCCAGGCGCTCAAAGGCTTGAGCGAGGAGCTCAAACGTCTCGGCTATCAGGAGCGGAAGAATCTTTTCCTTGAAACCCGCAATGTCAAAGGCAACCGCGCCGCTCTGCAACCGGCGGCCGGAGAGCTACTGAGACAAACGGTTAATTTGATCTTCACCACCGGCACCAGCGCGACCCGCGCGGCAATCGCGGCAACCAAAGATGTTCCCATCGTGTTCGTCCATCCAAGCGATCCAATTGCGTCGGGGCTGATCAAAGGCGCCGGGGAGCCAACGAAAAATCTGACCGGCGTGGCAGCCTATGCGGCGCAAACGACTGAAAAACGGCTCGTGCTCTTTAAAGAAATCGTCCCGGGCGTGAGAAAGATTCTGATATTTTTCGACGCCAATAACAGTTTTTCCCGAGAAAACCTGAAACTTGCCGAAGGCGCCGCGAAAACATTGGGCCTGCAGGTAAGCTCCTATGGCATAAAATCAACAGACGAGTTAAAGACCACCCTCGCCAGTTTACGCCATGAAAACGGCGCCGCGATCTTCCAAATTGCCGACGATTTGTTCGAGAGCGAGGCTGAGTTTCTCTTCGAGACGGCGCGCGAAAAGAAGCTCCCGACAATGTTTAATGAAGAGGCATGGGCAATAAACGGCGCGCTGGCTGCCTACGGCCCGAGCTATCTAGAGATGGGCCGCCAAGCGGCTCGTCTTATCGATAGAATCATAAAAGGTCAAACGCCGGAATCTTTGCCAATCGAGCGGGCAACGAAGTTTGACCTGACGCTCAACTACAGAACCGCCACATTCATCGGACTGCGCTTTCCGGAAGAGATACTCAAGAAGGCGGAAAAAGTCATCCGATAGTCTAGTCCCAGCCAGCCATGGAACCTCTCGCTGACACCATTCGCAGCATTCCGATATTCTCCGGGCTTTCGCGCGAGGATATCGCCAAGGTCATGGGCAAGATGGAAGAGATCTCGTTTGGCGCAGGAGCGACGATTTTTTCGCAAGGCGACCAAGGCGACGCGTTCTATTTGATCCAATCGGGCACAGTGCAAGTCGTGTTGGAAAGCCGCGCCGGAAACTCGGAAATCGTCGCGATCCTTGGACCGCAGGATTGGTTTGGCGAAATGGCCTTGCTTTCCGGTGAGCCCCGTTCGGCCACGATTCATACGGTAAAAGATACTACTCTCTGGCGCCTGCGCCGCGAGGATTGGGATGAATTGATCGAGAAACACTCGACCTGGTTGCTGCAATTCTGCGCCACGCTTAGCAAAAGACTTTCCTACGTCGATCGCCAGTATTCGACCGGCCGCGAAGCCTTTAATTCTTTGGCGGAAGAATTTTACGCGTCGCGATCTCCGGAGGAACAAGAATTTTTCCGCCAGGCATCGCTGCTCGACACGCTCGACGAAGATACTTTAACCAAGTTTTTTCACACCGAGTCGCTGCCGAAACTTTTGACCGAGCTTGGCAATAGCCAATTCCCGCTGATTCGCCACCTGGAAAACGGCAAATATGAACTGCACAGCTTTTTTCGGGACTTTTTGCGCGAAAAGTTACTGGCCGTCGAGGGCGCCGACGCGAAGCAGCGGCTCCACGCCCAGTTTGCCGAGAATTATGAAGCCATCGGCAATTGGCAAGAAGCGATTCATCACGCCGTCGAAAGCCAAGACTGGCCGACCGTAACCCGCTTGTTAACCTCGGAAGATGATCACCTGGTGGCCGAGTCGCCGTTATTCGTAAAAAATACCCTCGAGAGTTTTCCCGCCGATCAATTCTTGGTCGACCCGCGGTTGGTCAACTTGCGCGGCAGCGCGCTGATTCAACTCGGTGACATGGCGGGTGCTTATCGAGCCTATCACGACGTCTTGGCACAAAAGGCACATGGGGCGCTGGGAAGCGACAACATCTCAGGCCATCGGCGCATGGCGGAGACGCTTGCCCAGCGAAAGGAATACACGCAGGCGATCAATCATCTGCGTAGCGCGCTCAACTTGATCGATCAGGAAAATGCCACTTCGGACGGTTATCCCGATCTCCTTCAAGAAACCATGGGACCAAGCTCACCTGCGCTGGCATTGCCAAGCAACCGCGCACGTTCTCGGCCCCTCGGTCAGCTGCGATCTTGGAGCTCACTACTTCGGTCATCGTCTTTCAGCAGATGGCTCGGCGCAGTGCTTGGACTTGGAATGGGCGGCTATCTCTGGTTCGGCCAACCGGACATCGGTCTGGATCCCGGCGCGACCAAACTCCTTGGCTTAATTTCCGCAACGCTGATTTTCTGGGTCTTTCGGGCGCTGCCAGACTACGGTGTCGCTCTGGCGTTCGCCATGATCATCATTCTTACCAAGTTGGAGACGGCGCAAACCGTCATGGGCGGATTTGCCAGTACGACGTGGTTCATGACCTTGGGTGTTCTTGGTCTGGGCGCGGCGATCACCGGCTCCGGTCTCTTCTACCGCCTGTCGCTGCATTTGGTCCGGCTGTTTCCGCTGAGTTTTTATTGGCAGATCATCGCCACTGGCATCATGGGCGTGGTCGTGATGGCGCTTATTCCGCAACAGACCGCGCGCACGGTGATCACCAGTCAGATGCTCGTGAATCTCTCCGAAAGCCTCGGCTACAAAACTCCATCAAAGGCATCGACCGGTCTATTCGTGGCGAGCTTTCTCGGCTTGGGCCAGTTGGGCTTTTTGTTTTTGACCGGCTCGACAACCAGTTTAATCGCCTGGGGCTTGCTCCCCAATGACGTGCGCGCCCAGTTTACCTGGGGTCATTGGTTCGTCGCGGCGCTACCCCCGACCCTCATCGTAATCGTCATCATTCTGATCTGTACCATCTTTCTCTATCGGCCCGAATCCCAACCAAAAATCTCTTACACGATGGTGCAAACCCAGCTCAGTATTCTGGGACCGTTGTCGTATAAGGAATGGATCAGCTTAGGCGTGCTCTTTTTCACCGTAGCGGGATGGCTCACCGCTCCTTATCACGGCATCGACGGCGCGTGGATTGCGATCATCGCTTTTGCAATTCTCGTCAACACCGGCATTGTCGACTGGAACATGCTCCGCAAGGGCATCGACTGGGAATTGTTGATCCACATGGGCGTCACTTTGAGCATTCCGACGCTATTGAAACAAGCAAAGATCGATCAGTGGCTTGTCGACGTGATATCTCCTCTGATTCTTCCTTTCATGGGAAGTCCGGCTTGGTTTTTCTTGATAATCGCCGTGCTCACTTACGCCTTGAAGCTGATCTTTACGAGTTTCTTAGCCGTCGTGACTCTATGCGTCGCGTTGCTGCCGTTATCGATCGACGTTGGCATGAGCCCGTGGATCATCACCATGATCGTTCTCATCGCTTCCGAGGTCTGGTTTTTTCCGTACCAAGTCGATTGGCATATGCTCGCCTACTCTACGACTGACGGCAAAGGTTTCTCCTACCCGCGCATGCTGTGGATCAACCCGATCTATGCCCTCGCCTATATTATCGCGCTCATTGCGGCGATTCCGTACTGGCGATACCTCGGACTCATTGGCTAATACCTATTAGCACGCATGGGCGTCGCCAGGTGTGCCCTATAGTTTGTCTATTGTTAGCGAAGGCCAGGTAAAACAAGAACAATAGCCGGGAGTCTTCTGGAGGATATGGAAAAATGGTCAACCTTTTCCTTATCCTAAAATGTACTTACCACGACTAAATCTGATGTCAGCTGTTATTCAGAGAAGCTGGAAGAGCACATCTATAACCTCAAGCGCCAACGAGTTGAGGCGCTCAACAATGAGAAACTTCTCGCCAAAGAGGCAGCGAAAAGAGGCGTTCGGTGCCGGCGCTACTCGATGCCTTCACCCAGCTCGAGTCTCGATATGGTGAGAAAATAAAGCTTGCCTTTCGCGACTTCCCGATCGACAACTTGCATCCGGGAGCAAGCCAAGCCCACGAGGCGGCGCGCTGCGCCAACGAACAGGGAAAGTTTTGGGCTTATCATGACAAACTCTTTGCCAGTCCGCCGAAGTCCAGCCCGGAAATTTTTAAAGGACTAGCCAAGGAAGTGGGGCTGGACATGACCGGCTTCGAGACCTGCTTCGATAGCGGAAAATACCAGGCCGCCGTCAAAAAAGAGATCGAGGAAGGGAATCGCGTAGGTGTAGGTGGCACACCAGCTTTCTTCGTTAACGGGCGGATGATCTCCGGCGCTCAACCGCTCGATGCCTTTGTGCGCGTCATCGACGACGAGTTGGCACGCACGGCGCGATGACAGGGGCGCAATGATTCGATCCCTGGCGACACCTGCAAATCTCTCACGCCGGTTGCCTCTCGTTCACGCATCTCTCGCCGATCCTAAGAGCTCTTTCAAAAAGATCAGTGGATTGAATGGAGCGGAACCGTTAATCGACGACCGCTGAAGGTCTTTCGTAGCCGTCGCTCGTAACCGATCGCCGTCTCTGCCAAGTCCAATAAACAGTCAAATCGGTATACCCTCGGACGGACAGACACTTTGGCGCCGTGTCGCCAATCTCAAGCGCCATGCTTCGTTCTCTTCCCAAGCGGAAAATAACTTTCAGATTTCACCTGCTCTTTGGCTCTCAACATCACGCTGTCAGATAATTGGGCGCGTTACGAGGTAGCTCAAGGTGAAACAGCTCAAAGAAAAGATGACTGGCCCCGCCAGCGTGAGCCTGGAAGAGGCGATCCACATAGTCTCAAGCCGGGCGTCGATGCCAGGAAAGAAGCGAGCGAGCGCTTAAAGACATGGAACAACCCTTGCCGCACCGATGAGCCTGAGACTAGGCGAGCAAATTGACGCGGTCACATCAATAAAAATTTCCATTAGAGCCCGAATAAAGGGGCAAATTTGTCAATTCGGCGGCTAATGAGTGAAGAAGTGGACCAGTGGGTAATTCTTAGTTCTGAACTAGTTGTATTTTTAGTCTTTCAGCTCCCTTTGGAGAGCGGTTAACCTCCCCGGTGAAAAAACCGGGGCACGGACTTTGTGTTCTTGGCAATAACGCCAAGCTCGTCTGGATTCCGGCTGGCGCAAAGTCTAGCCAGCTCATTCGGTCAAAGCTCCGTTGCGGGGCGGAGGCGAGCTATCTATATAGTCGTTGCTCAAACTGAGAGGGGCTGTTAAGCTTCGGCACGCATTAAGAGAATCCCTATAATAGAAAAAGCGATTACTCTTTTTGTGTACTTTTGGTGAACCGATTACATACCGTGCAAGCTCGCGGCAAAAACAAACGTAAAAAAGGAGATTCTTATGTCGACCATGTTTCATCGACGGTTACTAATGGCACTGCTGGTTTCATTGGCGTTTGCCGCGTTTCCAGCCTTTACGTACGCAACTCATTCGTGGAACAACTACCACTGGGCGCGGACGAGCAACCCGTTTACTTTGGGACTCGGTGACAACGTCTCAAGCGATTGGGATTCGTATCTCTCAACCACCGCGTCCAATACTTCGGAAGGTGGCTGGGGCTTGTCTGCTGTACTGAACACCATGGTCGTCGCGGGCGGGACCAAACCCAGGACGTGTAAGCCAACTAGCGGTCACGTGGAGGTCTGCAGTGAAAGGTACGGGAACAACGGCTGGCTCGGCCTGGCTCAGATCTGGATTAGTAGCAGCCACATCACGCAGGGCGTTGTTAAGCTCAACGACACTTACTTCAACACCAGCAAGTACAATACCGCCCCATGGAGAAACCTGGTGATGTGCCAGGAAGTCGGCCACACCTTCGGCCTCGATCACCAGGACGAGACCTTCGATAACGCAAACCTGGGGACGTGCATGGACTACACGAACGATCCGAGCACAAACCAGTATCCCAACCAACATGACTACGACCAACTGGATTTGATTTACTCTCATCTTGACACAACAACCACTGTCGGCCAGACAGTGCAAAGCGGGCCGGGGAAAGGTAAACTGCCACCTGCGCTGACCGATCCTGACTCCGACGAGCCGGTCCAGTTGGGAACGGCCCAGTGGGGTAAGCTGATCCGGTCGACGAATAACGGCCGCACTGAGCTCTACGAGCTCGATTTGAGTGGCGGGCATAAAATATTGACGCGCGTCATCTGGGCGGACCCGGAAGAAGAACCAGGACCACAGCGAGGGCGGCGGTAATCGATATCGGCATAGATTGATCTCTGGGCCTTTGCGAGATAGCAATCAAGCGGGGCGAGGCATAAGCCTTGCCCCGCTTGCGTTAGGAGGTTTATTCTCGTGAAACTATTTTTGATTTTCACTTTTTTGTTTTTCTTGGCCGTTGGTTCGGCGACCTGTGGCGGAGATTTTTCGGCGGCAAAGCAAGCTCAGGGGCAATCGGTTGCCAGCCCAGTCACGGACCAGGCAAGTTTGATAAGCAAATTACGCGCTGCGGGAGCGAGTGTCGAAGTGGTCGGACAAGTAGATCAACCTTTCTTGTCCGTCACAGGGACGATGATCAAACTCCAAGGCGAGGATGTCCAGGTTTTTCAGTATTCCAGCGCTGCGGAAATGGAAGCGCAGGCCGCACCAATTTCACGCGATGGCACCGCAGTGGGGACAAGGAAGATCCATTGGATTGGCTCGCCACATTTTTTTAAGCAAGGAAGAGTTCTTGTTTTGTACGTAGGTAACGATGAGAAGGTAGGAAAGACGCTGGAGGCTGTGCTTGGCCGGCAGTTTGCCGGGCAATAAGTGGTTTCACTGACACCGTTTCGGTTTCGTATCAAAGAAGATATTGAGGAAGGCAATCGCGTCGGCGTAACCGGTACACCAGGATTTTTCATTAACGGCAGGTTGGTTTCCGGCGCGCAGCCGCTCGAAGCTTTCGCGCGCGTAATCGATGACGAATTAGCCCACATCGCTGCGGCGCAGAGCGGGTCTCATTACGGAGTAGGTCATTATTTGTGAGAACGAAAGGGGTCGGGAGTCTTTATTTTTATCTTAGATGGGATGAGGTCTTTGGAACCTTCTCCCCTCTTCTCGTCTGAAAGATACGGCATTACGTCTTGAGCTGGGGAGACGAGAACACTCTCGCCCAGAATAGTTTGCGGAAAGGGAAAAGGTTTTGAGCCTTTTCCTTTTTTTGTCTATATGCTGGAGTAAGTCTCGATCGCAAAATTTGCCGGGAGCCCCAAACAAAGCCCTTCCTAAAAGAGAACTGTGCTCAAACCTTGTCGTTTTCCGCGAGATCCGTGACGGTAACGACCTTTAAATCAGATTCTTACTTGACCTGACTCGGTAAACTCGGCTATAGGCTGCTGAACCTTTTTTGCAATCCTCGATCGTCGAAAACTGAAAGCTTGGCAACCAGCTCTGGCGAAGTTAAACTGGTTCCGCTGGTAAGTGGACAACAGGAACATGCCGGTCCACGAACAGTAATTCGAAGTTTTCTTTGACAAAAACACTTGCTGCACTGATCTTCACTCGCAAGGATCGGTGCGGTTACATGAATAGGACGCCTCCTCACGGCCAGTTGAGAACGAAGAGCCAAATTCCTTGGCTCGCTCTCCTACTGGCGCTTTCGATAATCCACAGTTTCCCAGCAATTGTTTTTGCCGACAAGCTCGTGTTGATTTCCCCTCATTGGGAGGGGATCAGATATGAATTCGAGCGCGCGTTCAAGGGACGCTACCAAAGCGAGACTGGACGAACTGCAGAGTTGGAGTGGATGGACGTAGGTGGCTCATCAGAAACCCTTCGCTATCTGGAATCGGAATACAAAAACAAGCCAGCGGGTATTGGCATCGATATCTTCTTCGGCGGCGGACTTGATCCTTATTTAGCTCTAAAAAAAGCCCACCTCCTTCAATCGTACACCTTACCCAAATCACTCCTGGAAAAAATTCCTCCGAGTTTAACCGGTGTTCCATTGTATGATCCGGATCACAGCTGGTATGGCGCCACCTTGTCGGGCTTTGGCATCGTCTATAATAAGGTCGTTTTAGGGCTTACGAAGATGCCCGTCATCACGACCTGGGAAGATCTAGCGTCGCCAAGGGCATTCGGCTGGGTGGGATCTTCGGATCCTCGGAAAAGCGGCAGCGTGCACATGGTCTATGAGATTATACTGCAGGCCTACGGCTGGGAGAAAGGTTGGCGAATCATTACCGGCATGGGCGCCAATGTGCGCAATTTCACGAATTCGGCGAGTCAAGTTCCTAAAGACGTAGCGATCGGAGAGGTGGCTTACGGGTTGGCAATTGATTTTTACGCCTGGGCTCAAGTCAAGGAAGCAGGGACCGATAAGATCGGTTTTGTCATGCCTGACAACTTAACGATCATTACTCCCGATGCTATCGCAATCTTGAAGGGCGCACCAAACCCGGATGTCGCTAAGGCCTTTATCCGCTTCGTGATGTCCGCAGAGGGTCAAAAACTGTGGCTGTTGGTCGAGAAATCGCCAGGAGGCCCGCAGCGTTTCCAGCTCAATCGTTTCAGCGTGTTGCCATCGTTATATGCGCTGCCGCCGCAGAGCACCGCGGTAAAGCTCAACCCATTTTCTTGGCGATCGGACTTTGTGTTTGACCCCAAGTTGAGTTCCGAACGTTGGTCGATCGTCAATGACTTGATCGGCGCCTTGGTAATCGACCAAAAGCATCTCCTTACGCGAGCGTGGAAAGAGGCGTTGGCGGATGGTTTGAGCGAACCGGAGTGGCAGAGGCTGACGGCTATGCCCATCTCTGCGGATGAGGCTTTGCAATTGGCGAAGACCAAGTGGAAAGATTCCGTGTTCCGCAATCAAAAACTCAACGAGTGGATTCACTTCGCTCGGAGTAAATACCTATTCGGCGTCAAGCCACCCATAATACGCTCAGAATGGTATAGCCTGTTGGCTTTTGTCTGTCTCTCGTTCGGCCTGGTAGCGTATAGTTGGAAAAAAAGGCGTGGAGACCCTGGGGCACGAACTAATGGTTAGCGTTAAATTTGACTCCGTCACCAAGATCCTCGGTCAGTCCAGGGCAGTCGACAACCTGACCTTGGACATCGGCGCTGAGGAGCTGTTCTTTCTTTTGGGGCCTTCTGGATGCGGCAAAACCACGGCGCTCCGATTGGTCGCCGGGTTTTATACGCCCGACGACGGTCGAATCCTTTTTAACGGTCAAAACCAGAGCCGGGTGCCGCCCCACAAACGTAATACCGGAATGGTTTTTCAAAACTATGCCCTGTGGCCGCATATGGACGTGCGGAGTAACGTCGCCTACGGACTAAAGATGCGCCGTGTATCAGAAGCCGAAAAAGAGAAGCGGGTCAGGCACGCCCTTGAAATCGTCCACATGCAGGCCTACGCCGAGCGCATGCCGAATCAGCTTTCAGGCGGGCAGCAACAACGAGTCGCTCTCGCTCGTGCCTTGGTGATCGAGCCGGACGTCGTCTTACTAGATGAGCCGCTGTCCAATCTCGACGCCAAACTGCGAGTAGAAATGCGCACGCAGATCAAAGACATCCACCGTAAAATAGGGCGCACGATGATCTACGTTACCCACGACCAAGCCGAGGCCTTATCGATGGCGGATCGTATTGCGGTGATGCGCCGTGGCCGGCTCGTTCAGGTTGGCACACCCCATGAGCTGTACACCCGGCCTGAATCAGCATTTGTCGCTGAGTTCATCGGTGGGACGAATCTATTACGCGGGACGTTGGAAGCGGTGGGTGACCTTTTAACGGTAAAAACCCAAGCCGGCATTGTGCGTGCGAAAAATGGTGTCAAGGGGTTGGGACGAGGCGAGCCGGTTTTTTGCTCGGTGCGGCCGGAATCCCTGCGATTGAAGCCGGCCGGGGAGTCAAGCGGTCTACCATCATCCGATTTAACCAACGAGTTGATCGGCGAGGTGCAAAGCATGATGTACCTCGGCGACAACGAACAATACTCCTTGCGTCTCGCGGACGGCGCCATAGTGCGTGCCGTGGAGTACAACCCGCCAACGAGGAAAACTCAAGTTGGAGACCGACTCGCGCTGCAGTTCGATGTCCACGCTGTCGTCGTGTTGCACCAGGAGGAGTTGGGTGACTAACTGGCTGCGCCGCTATGACTTGAATCCCGCCAATGCCGCGGTGCTTATCTTTCTCTGGGTGTTTTTCATCGTCTTCATGCTGTATCCCCTGGGCTACGTTTTCTCCAATGCTTTTTTCACTTCAGAAGGTTTTTCCCTGGTTTTCATGAAACTGATGTTTTCAAGCCCGAACTATACGATCATCCTCGCCAACAGCGTTAATTTGGGATTGGCGGTGACACTGTTTACGACTCTGCTTAGTCTTCCCTTGGCCCTCCTACTGGTGCGTTACAATTTTCCCGGCAAGGGGTTATTGAACGGTCTCATATTGATTCCCATGGTGCTCCCACCGTTCGTCGGGGCTATTGGCATGCGTCAACTGCTTGCGCGTTTCGGTTCAGTCAATCTGTTGCTGCTACAGCTCGGTGTTATCAATCAGCCGATCGACTGGCTGGGTGGCGGGAGTTTTTGGGGCGTGGTGATCCTCGAGGCGCTGCATCTTTACCCGATCATGTATTTGAATTTGGCGGCGGCCCTGGCGAATGTCGATCCCAGCCTTGAGGAAGCGGCGAAAAACATGGGGGCAAGTAGCTTCAAGCTTTTTCGGACCGTTACTTTTCCATTGATGCTTCCCGGTTATTTTGCCGGGGCGATCATCGTGTTCATCTGGGCGTTCACCGACCTCGGCACACCGCTGATTTTTGAATTTCGTGAAGTCGTCGCCGTGCAAATTTTCAACATGGTGACCGACCTACATCAAAATCCCATGGGCTACGCTTTCGTGGTGGCCGTCATTGCGCTCACGCTTTTTTTCTTTTATCTGTCGAAACGCATCCTGGGCGGGGGGCGTTACGAGATGCTTGGCCGCGGCCATGTGGCTTCAGCGACGCGTCCCGCGTCAGCGTCCATGACTGTCATTGCTTACGGCGTCGTTCTGGGCATTTCAGCGCTGGCTCTCATTCCCCATCTAGGCGTTTTACTGACGTCAGTGACGAAGCGCTGGTTTTTGAGCGTGCTTCCCAGTGAATATACCGTGCAGTTTTATAAAGCTGTGTTTAGCCATGACCTCACGCTTCTCAGTATCAAAAACAGTCTCTTGCTCAGCAGTCTGAGCACGATCATCGACGTCGTTCTCGGCGTTACCATCGCTTACCTTTTGGCGCGCAAGCGGGTGCCTGGTCGAAGTGTCCTGGATGCGCTTGCGATGCTTCCTCTGGCGCTTCCTGGTCTCGTATTGGCATTTGGTTATGTCGCAGCGTTCTCGGCAACGCCGCTCGATGCCCGTGTCAATCCAGTTCCGTTGCTCGTTATCGCCTATGCCGTGCGCCGGCTGCCTTATATGGTACGCGCGGCTTACGCCGGCTTTCAACAAACTAGCGTCGCCCTCGAGGAAGCTGCTATAAACCTCGGCGCTAGTCCCATGAAGACTCTTTTTCAAATCACCATGCCGCTGATATTCGCCAACCTCATCGCGGGGGCGGTGCTGTCTTTTTCGTTCGCCATGCTGGAGGTAAGCGACAGTCTCATCCTTGCCTCGAAAGAGCCGTATTATCCTATAACAAAGGCGATCTACGCCCTTCTGGGGCGAATTGCGGATGGCCCTTATATCGCGAGCGCGATGGGAATTCTGGGGCTTCTGCTCTTGGCTGGAAGTCTTTTCATCGCCGGCCGCTTTTTTGGTCGGCGCATGGGAGAGCTTTTCAGGGCATGACCAAATCCTCACGCGAAAGACCCCGAAAAAAATTGAATGCTGCGAATCGTATCGCTGAAACTTTCCAACGAGCTCTCCTCGTTTAGTGCGACCCTAGGTATTGCGAATCAGATCGACAAAATCGCTCATCGAGAGCGCCGTAAAAAAAGTAAATTTTCTTGCGCCGACGGAGCCATGTCGTTGTTGCGTGGTATAGCAGATCAGTGTTAAGAACCGCACGAATACGGCTCCGCAATGCTGTCTCACATTTCTCGCTGGGGTTAAGGTCGGCTAACGAGCAATTATGGCCAATAAAATCCTACTGGTCGATGACGAGCCCCTGAACCTCGATTTATTGGAGCAAGAGTTGGGTGAACTCGGATATGTCGTTGCGAAAGCCGAGAGTGGCGGAGTCGCACTCGATCAACTTACCGCAGTATCTCCGGACCTCGTCCTACTTGACTACCAAATGCCCGGCATGAACGGCGTGCAAGTGCTGACAGAAATCAAAAAGAGACAGGCCGGGCTTCCCGTGATCATGATCACCGCTTACGGAACAATTGAGCGCGCTGTCGAGGCGATCAAGAGCGGCGCGGACGATTTTGTCACCAAGCCCTTCGACCCGGATCATCTGGCCTTGGTCGTGAAAAAAGCTCTAGAACAAGCGCGACTCAAATCCGAGGTGGAGCTTCTCGCTCGAGAACTAGCCGGTCGCTACCGGCTGGTGGCTGGAAAAAGTACCACGATGGCGCGAGTGATCGAAGAGGCCAAGAAAGCCGCGAGCAGCAAGACCACCGTGCTCCTTCTCGGCGAGAGCGGTACCGGCAAAGAATTATTCGCACGCTCGATTCACGAGTGGAGCGAACGCGCCGGTCGCCCTTTCGTGGCGATCAACTGCGTGGGTCTTTCCAAGGAACTTCTGGAAAGCGAGCTCTTCGGCCACGAAAGAGGCGCTTTCACTGGCGCCCACCAACTAAAGAAGGGAAAGATGGAAGTTGCCGATGGCGGGACGGTTTTTCTCGACGAAGTCGGCGATATCTCAGCGGAGCTACAAACCAAGCTGCTGCGCTTTTTACAGGAACGCGAGTTCGAACGCGTCGGCGGCACGCAGTCCATCGGCGTGGACATCAGAATCATTGCGGCGACCAACAAAGATCTCGAAGAAGCGGTAAAGCGCGGCACGTTTCGCGAAGATCTCTATCATCGCCTGAACGTCATCGCGATCACCTTACCGCGATTGCGTGAGAGAATAGAAGACATTTCCTCCCTCGCCGACTATTTTCTGCAGCGCTTCGCGCTGGAAACGAAGAAGCCCTTCAACGAAATCACCGAAGAAGCGCTCGCCAGGTTATGCGCCTATTCTTGGCCGGGCAATGTTCGAGAGTTAGCCAACGTGATCGAGCGCGGCGTGGTCCTAGGCGACGGACCGGAATTTTCAGTGGATTGTCTTCCATCCAGGGTAGTTGGCGACGCTCCGATCGCTTCAGCGGAAACGCAGCCATTCCACGAAGCCGTGAATAGCCATCGACGAACGCTCATCGTCGACGCGCTCGGGCGCGCGCAGGGCAACCGCGCGGCCGCGGCCAAGGCGCTCGGGCTGCACCGTACTCACTTGCTGAAATTGATGAAGGCGCTACGGATTAGTTGAATCCGGAACGCTTCCGGGCAGCGCTTTGCCGAGGTCTTCATTTCAGATCCTACAATGGCCAGTTGATGGGCCAAAGCCCGGACGATGGCCCTCCAAGTGGCTCGGCTTGATGACGCTGCGCAAACGCACGTCCGAAGAGATTTCCACCTTTTCCTCGATCGACGATAGCAAAACACGGTTCCTTCCGTTTAGCTTCCCGCTGTCATCAATAGCGCAATGGAATTGTGCTGACCAAGTCCGAGTCATTTTTAGAAAAATGTTTTCTAAAATGATATTTTTTTCTTGACATACAATTTATTGTGCCTTAATGTCCTTATCACCTACAAAATATGGGAGGGTTTTAGTACTTCTTTCTTTTCGCCTGAGTCGCGCATTGACGCCTATCCAGTAACAAACCCGCCCGTGCAATCCTAAAAGGAGGTGCCTATGGCTGCTAAGAAAAAGGCCAAAAAGAAAGCTAAAAAGAAAAAGAAATAAATTTTTAATTTGTGGAGTGGTGGCGGTGGTTTAAACCCTCCTTACTCTCAGGCGACAAGGTAACCGTTCTGGTTGCCTAATGCACAGAGCCCTCTAGTAACACAACTGGAGGGCTTTGTGTTTGTAGCAGCAGACGGACAGGTCCAATTCATTAACAACCGGCGCGTCAGTTTTCTTCCAAGGTCGAGCAATCAACTGATTTTCTTTCATCCGGAACTCTCTTACGGGTAAATCGGTCGGCAAATGGGCGAGTATTGCGTCCGTCAAACCGGTTCGTTAAATTGACACTGTATGAGAGCCGGATTTAACTATTTGTTTTCGCTAGCGGCGCTCAGTGCGGGTTTCATGATGCTGAGCGTTGCCCCCGTATCGAGCCAGTCGAAGGTTGATTACAAGGCTGTGCCGATCTTGCAGCCGATGAAGGACACTGCGCCGACACCGGAATTTAGCCTGAGCACGCCCGATGGAAAGAAGGTTTCGTTAAAAGACTTTCGTGGAAAAATCGTGTTGCTGAACTTTTGGGCCAGCTGGTGCGTGCCTTGCCGTGAAGAGATGCCGGCGATGGAAAAGTTGTACAAAGAATACAAAGAAAAAAACTTTGTCGTTCTCGCCGTGGCCGTCAAAGATCGCAAACAAGACGCCATCGATTTCGTCAAGGAGCTTAAGATTACCTATCCCATTGCGCTGGATCCCGAAGCCCAGGTCGGCAGCCTTTATGGTGCGTGGGGCCTACCGGCGACCTACTTGATCGGCCCCAAAGGCGAAGGACTGGCGCGGGGCTGGGGTCCAGCGGAATGGTACGCACCAGCAGCGCGAAAACTGATCAAAGAGCTCATCGACGGAAAGCGATGACCGACGTAAACGTTTTCATTGCCTTTGCTGCCGGGGTTTTTTCGTTCCTTTCACCCTGCGTTCTGCCGCTCATTCCCTCTTACTTGTCTTTCGTCTCTGGCGTTTCTTTGGATGAAATGCGCAGCGCGCAAGCGCGCTCGCGAGTACGTTGGCGGGTAGTGCTAAATTCCGTGGCGTTTATTATTGGCTTTTCTTTAGTGTTCGTCTCACTCGGCGCTTCCGCGAGTTTCCTTGGCGGCCTTTTCTTCGGATATCGGAACACAATTCGAATTTTCGGCGGCGTTTTTATTCTGCTCGTGGGGATTTATCTCATCGGCCTTTTCAAAATCGCCGCGCTCGAGCGTTACTTGCAGTTTAATCTCAAAGACAAGCCTGCGGGCTATCTTGGCTCAATCTTGGTAGGAATCACATTCGCCGTGGCGTGGACTCCATGCGTAGGACCAATATTGGGAGCCACGCTGGCGCTCGCGAGCACCGCCGGCGAAGTCAGGCGCGGAACGATGCTGCTGACGAGCTACGCCGCGGGCCTGGCGTTACCATTTTTTCTCAGCGCGCTGGCGATCAATTCATTCTTTCAATTTTCCCAACGGCTGCGCCGTTACGTGCAAGTGATCCATGCCGTGGGCGGAATTCTCTTGATCATTGTCGGCATCCTGTTGATCACCGACTACATGACGCTGCTTAATGCTTATGTTTTGCGCTTCACGCCGCACTGGTTGCTGCAACGACTTTAAACCGCGATTGCGCGTCGTTGGTTTGACCGATTTTCAGCTAAATGCTAACTTTTGTAGACTTGCCGACGAATAGATCGGCATCGTCGTACAATCCGAAGCGCCCACCATCTCGTCGGAGCAACTATGGAAGACCAAGTTCGCAAAATCCTTAAAGCCATCGGTGAAGACCCGGACCGCGAAGGCCTTTTGAAAACGCCGCGTCGCGTCGCCGAGGCGCTTGCTTATTTGACGCGCGGCTACGCAATGGATCCTGCGAAAGTCATCAATGATGCGCTTTTCACAGAAGATTATGAAGAGATGATCGTGCAGAAGGACATCGACTTTTTTTCCCTCTGTGAGCACCATTTGCTGCCGTTTTTCGGCAAAGCCCATGTCGCCTACATTCCGCACCACAAGATCGTCGGCATCTCGAAACTGGCCCGGCTGGTCGACGTTTATGCGTGCCGCCTCCAGGTTCAAGAACGGCTGACCAATCAGATTGCCACCACGATTATGGAAAGGCTCGACGCGCTGGGAGTCGCCGTCGTGATCGAGGCCGAGCACTTATGTATGCGCATGCGCGGTGTCGAGAAGCAAAATTCATTTGTCATCACCAGCAGCCTGCTCGGCGCGTTTCGAACGCGCCAGGAAACCCGCGCCGAATTTATGACTCTCATCCGCCAAAAAAGTTGAGCGAGTAACGGATGGAAGTAAGATTTCGCGACACGACTGCAGAGCGCCTCAAGGCCGATCTGCTGGTTATCCCGGTGCGCGAAAAGAAGCTCGATGCACCAGAAATCCGCGCGTTGGACCGGCACCTGAGGGGCAATCTGCGAACGCGCGTTGAGAAGACCCGATTCACCGGCGCGGAAGGGAGTATGCTCCTTTATACCAGCATGGGAATGCTTCCAGCAGGTCAGCTATTGCTGCTAGGGCTCGGCGGCGGACCGGAGATCGCCGCTGAAACTTGGCGGAAAGCGGGTGCGCGAGCGCGCAAGGAAGCCGCCGCTACCGGGGCGGAAGAGATTGCCTTTTGGTTTTCGCCCGACAAGGACTCCGAGAGCGCGGCCGGGGCCGTCGTCGAAGGCGCGCTGCTCGCTGGCTATCAATTCAACAAGTACCGCTCGAACGCCAAGTCATCAGCTGAGGTCGAGTCGCTAATCTTGTTCAGACCGGGGTTAACGCGAACCCCGGCACTGCAGAGATCCATAGAGACCGCGCAAAGTATCACCCCCGGCGTCTATCTGGCGCGCGATCTGATCAACGAGCCGCCATCCGTCACCACGGCGCGTTTCCTTGGCGAGCAGGCTGAGCGCCATTGCCGCGGCCGCGGCCTATCGGTTGAAGTCTGGGGTAAAAAGAAAATCGAGTCGATGAAATTAGCGGGACTCCTGGCAGTCAATCGCGGTAGCCATGAAGAACCTCGATTCATAAAAATTCATTACAAACCTTCCGTTAAACCGAAAAAGAAAGTGGCGCTGATCGGCAAAGGCATCACCTTCGACTCCGGAGGGCTTTCGCTCAAACCGGCCAAATCCATGGAAACCATGAAGCTCGACATGGCCGGCGGCGCCGCTGTCATTGCCACGATGAGCTGCTTGCCGAAGCTCGGCCTCGGTGTCGAAGTCACCGGCTATGTTCCGACGACGGACAATCTACCGGGCCACAATGCGCAAAAACCCGGCGATGTGATCCACTATTTAAATGGCAAGACTATCGAGGTCCTGAACACCGACGCCGAGGGTCGGCTGATCTTGGCCGACGCTTTGGCGCTCGCGGCGCAGCAGAAACCTGATTACATGATCAACCTGGCGACTTTGACCGGCGCTTGTATGGTCGCCCTGGGCACGCAGGTGGCGGGACTATTCAGTAATCATCAAGCGCTCGCGGATCAGCTCATTCGCTGCGCACAAGCAACCGGCGAGAAGCTCTGGCAGCTGCCGCTGGTCAAAGAATACAAAGAGATGATCAAAAGCAGCGTGGCCGACATGAAAAATGTCGGCGGCTCACATGGAGGCGCCATCACCGCCGCTTTGATCTTACAGGAGTTCGTCGGTGACGTACCGTGGGCGCATCTCGACATTGCCGGGCCGGCATTTGCCGAGAGCGACAACGCGCTTAGCCCAAAGGGCGGTACTGGATTCGGCGTGCGCACCTTGTTACGCTTTTTATCGGAGCTTTAATCGCTGGACTGCGGCAATGTCGCATTATGCGCGTTTCCGAGCGACCCGAAACTCCAAACGCGAGACTCGAACTGGAAATGCATAGGGAGGAACCATGGGTAAGATCACCGAGGTAGGAGACAACAATTTCGAGGCTGAAGTGCTGAAATCATCAGTGCCGGTCTTAGTCGATTTCTGGGCGCCGTGGTGCGGTCCGTGCAAATCCATCGCGCCGATCGTCGAGGAAATCGCCAACCAGTACGACGGCAAGCTCAAAGTCGCTAAATTAAATGTCGATGACCACCCGGCCACCGCGTCACGCTACGGCATCCGGGGAATTCCGAATCTGATCATCCTCAAAGGCGGCGCAGTCAAGGAGCAAATAGTCGGCGCTGTGCCGAAGGCAAAATTGGTGAGTGCTATCGAAAAGGCGTTGCAGTAGGCCCGCAATGACCGAGGATCGAGGATGGAAGATTGAAGATCGAGCGCCATCCTCTATCCTCCATCTTCAATCCTCGACCATCTGCCTTCGCCAGTCAGAAAATATACCGCCGCATGCTGACGTTCATGATCACGCCGATGGCGCACATCATCGACGACGAAGCCAAGCTGCGCTATCCATTCCACTCGTAAAATAAACCCGCGAAGTCGGTCTCGTAACTTCCCCCTTGTTTTACGCCGAGCGGAAATGACGCGGCTTCTTTCAGATCCTTGCCGCAGTAAATCTCGAAGAGATTGCCCGACGGATCGCGGAAATACATCAGTCCCTTCTTACGGTCGCGCGTCCATGGTCCGGGAGTCATCACGCCGTTTTGCTTCAGCCATTCAATCATCGGCAGGAAATTTTCGGCATCAGCGTAAAAGGCGTAGTGCGGAAATTCCGCATGGCCGCCTGTCCAGCCGCCGGCGCGCGGCGACAACCCGACGATGGCGCCGGCGACGCGCACCTCGGCAAAGCCGTCAAGATTTAACACAAGCTCGCCGCCCATTACGTGGGCGAAGAAGCGCTTGGCTTCTTCGAGATCGCGGCAGGGAATACTTAGATGGCTGAAACTATGGAAGCGCGGCCGCTCGCTTTTCGGTGCTGTGCTTTGGCCGTTCCATCGGTAATTGAGGCCGCCGAACGGTATCGGCTGCCCGCCCTGCTTGGGTCCCAGCGGTAATGATCGGATGGCGTCGTAACCGTTGGCGCAGTAGAGTTCGAAAAGATTACCGGACGGATCGCGAAAATACATGAGCGCGGTTTTCTGGTCGCGCGTCCACGAATGATGAGGTATCCCGTATCCCTCGAGCCAGCGCTTCATCAAGTCATAATTTGCGCCGTCGGTGTTAAACGCGTAGTGCGGATACTCGGCATCCCACCCGGTCCAGCCGCCCGGCTGCTCGGCCATGCCGATGATAATATCGGCGATGCGCACCTCGGCGAAGCCTTCAACATCGTGAATCAGCTCGCCGCCGAGAACGTCGGTGTAGAAGCGCTTGCTCTCAGCGAGATCGCGGCAGGGGAGGCTTAAGTGGTTGAGACTTGAGAAGGGCGGTCGCTTAAAATGTGGAGAAACCATGGCCGGGCTTATAGACGTCGTCTCGTTTTCCATTGTCACACCTCCGTGATTTTTTTGTCGGAGGGCAAGGCCCGCCTTGCCTCTACCAATTCATTATCGGATCCCCAACGCTGCTTGCGCCTCTTTGAGGGGGCCGAAATCGACGACATCAGTCAGCGAGACGGGCCGGTTGGTCCCCGGCGCCATATCCATAATATTTTGAATTCCTTTTGTCGACACCGAGCCGGTCGCGCTATAGGCCTTGACCGACAGGTCGTAGGCCGCTTCGGCGAGCTTCTTCTCCAGCTTAAGAAATTTTTGAATATGTAATACGGTCTCGCTGCGATTCGACTTCATGAGCTGAAGCGCGCGCAAGATCGGCGTGATGACGGCCACCACTTCGCTGCGCGATGTTTTGAGCTTATGGACGGTCGTCGACAGACCCGCCAGAGGAAGATCGACATAATCGCCCGCGTAGGCGAGAACATTGAAGCCCCACTCTTTGACATGCACGGGCGCCGGCGGCACGGCCATCACCGCTTGAATCGTGCCGCTCTTCAGCGCTGCCATGCGGGTTTGAAAATCTCCCGCCGCCATGATCGTTACGGCATCAGCCGGAATGCCGTGGTGCGCTAACACTTGTTGCGCAATAATTGAGTTGATCGACCCCAGGGAGCCCACGCCGACGATTTTGCCACGCAGGTCGGCGACCGTGCGAATTTCCGGCCGCGACACCAGATAGAAATTCGGCCTTTCCACCATGGTCAATAGCCCGCGCAACGGCGCGCCCTGCATCGCGCGCTGGATCGTGCTGGCAAAGGACGTATGATAGTCGATCGCGCCGCTCAATATCGCTGCGGTGCTCACCGCGGTGCGGACCTGGACAATCTGCGTGGTGAATCCGGCCTTGCGAAAATATCCCTTCGCTTCGGCGACCAACGGCGGCAGGTTGTTGAGATCCCGCTCGACGTAGCCGATGACAATCCTTTTCTCCTGAGCGCGAGCCTCCATCGAGCCCACAACCAATTGCCCGAGCGGCAAGCTAAGAGCAACCAGCAGACGGCCAATTAGCGGCAGCAATGCCGTGATATCCATTCGACGAAGTTTGTGATGAGACACGGTCATCTCGCCCACATGCCGGAAACTGGACGGAGTATTACGCCAGGCCTGCACCGCTAACAAGGGGAAGTTTAACGGCAGTTAATTAGCAAGGTGAATCCTGTCTGCAGAATCTATCGGCGACGAAATCGAAGAGTCCGGAGCCGACGCGCGATACCGATCGACCCAGCGAATGCATCTCACCCCATCGATGCTTCGCTGCATGGCTCAATTGACCCGGCGAGCTGGAGAATTCTCAGAAAATATACCGCCGCATGCTGACGTTCATGATCACGCCGATGGCGAACATCATGGAGGCAAGTGCCGAGCCGCCGTAGCTTACCATCGGTAATGGAACGCCGACTACCGGCATCACTCCCGCCACCATCGCGACATTGATCGCGACATGCCAGAACACGATGGCGATCATGCCGAATACCAGGAGAGCACCGAAGCGATCCTTGGCGCGTTGCACCAGCCCGAGGCAGTAAGCAATCATGATGAAGTAGAACAGCAACAAGACCGCACATCCAACAAATCCCCACTCTTCCGAAAAAACCGCGAAAATAAAATCCGTATGCTGCGCCGGCAAGAAGTCGAGCCGGTTTTGAGTTCCGTGAAGATAACCTTTACCGAAGAGCCTCCCGGATCCGATGGCGATTTGCGATTGAATGACGTGATATCCGGCGCCCAAGGGATCACGATCGGGATCGAGGAAGGTCAAGATGCGATTTCGCTGATAGGGCTTTAGAAAATGCCAAGCGACCGGCAAGAAAGCCAACCCCGCGCCGACCAAATAAGCAAATGATCGGAGTCGCAGGCCGCCCATCAAGACCATGCTGATGAACACGATGCCGAGAATGATCGCCGTTCCGAGATCAGGTTGAATTAAAGTCAGCAGAATAAGCGGCGCTACCATCGCGAACGGCACCCACAGATCGCGCAGGAAGTAACCGCGTGGCGGTTCGTCGGCCTGAAAGTACTTGGCCATCACCAGCACGATGGCGAGCTTCGCCGGTTCCGACGGTTGTAACCTGAACCACCCGAGATTGATCCATCGCTGCGAACCGCCGCCGGAATGCCCCACAACCATGACCAGCACCAGAAGCAAGAGCATTGCGCCATAGAAGGGATAGGCCAGCCGGTCGATGTAATGGTAGTCAAAGCTCATGGCGGCGAACATGGCGATCAAGCCGAGCCCCAACCATGTCAGCTGGCGTGTCGGCAAAGGACCGGCGTGTCCCGCCGCCAAATCATAGTTAGCGCTGTAGATCGTCGTCACACCGACGGCGACAAACGCCAAGGAGAGTAGAAACAGCGTCCAATCGAAATGAGAGATCAGGCGGCGATCAATTTGCACGAGTCTCTCCTTCGATTTGCACTTCCTGTTTCTCCGTCGCTTTCTTCTTGAGCTCGATAAACTTCTCGAATACTTTCTTCGCCATTGGCGCGGCTGCATCGCCCCCATGGCCGCCATGCTCGACCAGGACGGCGATCGCGACTTCCGGATGGTCTACCGGAGCGTAGGAAACGAACCAGGCGTGGTCTCGATTGAAGTAGGAAAGTTGTTCGCTCTTCAGGTAGGCGCTCTTCATCTCGACGACTTGCGCGGTGCCGGTTTTTCCGGCGATCTCAACCATCTGGGACCTAGCCGCGCCGCCGGTACCGTGGGCGCCACTGACAACATCGGCAAGGGCGTTGCGAACGCGGTTTAATGTATCCGGTTTCAACTCGATGGTGCGAATCAGCTCCGGTCCATACTCGCGCATGGTGGCGCCGTCTACGGATTCCACTTTGCTGACGAGGTAGGGGCGAAAAAGTTTGCCGCCGTTGGCGACGGCGGCCATCATATTGGCAAGCTGCAGCGGCGTAACCGTCACGTAGCCCTGGCCGATGGCAACGGAAACGGTCTCACCCGGGAACCAGGGTTGGCGGTATCTCTTGCGTTTCCATTCGGTATCGGGAATCACGCCGTTTCTCTCGTCGTCCAAGGCTATGCCGGTTTTCTCGCCCAGGCCGAACGCGTGCGCCCACTTGGCGATCCGGTCGATGCCGAGCTTTGGACCGAGCTGATAAAAGTAAGTGTCACACGATTCGACAATCGCCCGGTGGAAGTTCACGGCGCCGTGGCCACCTTTTTTCCAGTCGCGAAAACTGCGGTTGCCGAAGGGAAAGAAACCCGGGTCTTGAATGAAGCTTTCCGGGTTGATGACTCCTTCTTCGAGAGCAGCAATCGCCATAATGATTTTGAAAGTCGATCCCGGTGGAAATTGACCTTGAGTCGCGCGATTGCTGAGCGGCCGCAGCTGGTCCTTGATCAACGAGCTCCATTCTTCGGATTTAATACCCCGGGCAAAGACGTTGGGATCGAATGCCGGCGTGCTTGCCAGGGTAAGGATCGCCCCGCTGTGCACATCGAGCGCTACGATCGTCCCCTCTTTGCCTTTGAGCGCCTCGTAAGCGGCTTCCTGCATCTGTCGGTCCAAAGTTAGGCGCACCGTATATCCTGGTACGTCAGTCACTTCGTGGAGCACCCGCACGCGGCGGCCCAGCGCGTCGACTTCCACCTGCTGTCCGCCGCTTTGGCCGCGCAGCAACTCTTCCCAGCGCCGCTCAAGCCCGTACTGGCCGATCTCGTCGCCGACGACGTAACCTTGTTCCTTTAGAATATTCAATTGCTTTTGATTAATCTCGCCGAGATAGCCCAAGACATGCGCGGCCATCGGTCCGTCCGCGTAATTGCGCCGTGGCCGAGTCCGCAAACTGACCCCCGGTAAGTCGAGCTGGTGCGATTCCACGGCGACGACCGCAGGCCAGTCGACATCCCGACCCAACACCATCTCGTCAAAAGCCGCCCGGCTCTTGGACTCTTCAAAAGTTTTCAGCAGCTCATTTTCGTCTCGCCTTAGATATTGCGCCAGCAAACGCAAGGTTTTTGCCGGATCATCGGCATCTTCGGGAACAAAAATGAGGTCGAAGGACGGCCGGCTGTCGACGAGCAACTGACCTTGGCGGTCGAACATCATGCCGCGCGTGCCCGGCACTCGCTTGAGGCGTATGCGGTTATTCTCCGACAAAAAGGTATACCGCTCCCCCTGAACGATTTGGAGAAAAATCAGCCGGGCCGCGAGACCAAAGAATGCGATGATGAGCAGAGCGTAGAGCAGGCCAGCGCGCCGGCGCAGTTCAGGCGCACCGTCTTGTTTATTGATCTCGGTAAGTGCAGCCATGGCTTCTACTGGGCGGCAACGCGAAATTTCTCGACGTAATTTTGCCCACGCCTTAACAGAGCAAAAACCACCGGCGCAAGCAATGCCGCCACGAGTGCTTCCATTATAATATATCGCGCGGCGCCCAGCCAAAATCCTTCCACGCTGAGGAACACGGCCCATAGCAGCACCAAGGCCGCTCCTTTCACCAGCGCCGCAAGCAGCACCACAAAGGAAGTAACGAGAGGGTTTTGTATCCAGATCGCCCGCGAGCTCAAGTACACCGACAAGAACACGAGCGACATGGCGAAGGCGTTGAGCCCCAGCAAGCGGCTTGAGACGACATCGACCGAATAACCCAATAGGAAGGAACCCAATGCCGCCCCCATCGTAGGATGATGCAGTCCCAAGTAGACGCACAGCACCAGGACGAGGTCGGGCACGACGGGACCGAACGGCAGCAGGCGAAGGAAAGTGCCTTGGAGCACTATGAGAAAGACCCCGACGGAAAAATAGAGCAAGAAGAGCCTCATGGGGAAAACGCCGACGGTTGCAGCCCTCACGGTTTCTTTTCTGCGCCGCTCTCCGCCGCGACGACCAGAACCTCCTCGGCGCGCTCGGACCGGACCGCCGGAAGGACTTCGATGAATTGAAACAAGCCGAGATGCTGCTTGCGCACCTTGATCACAGTGCCGACGATTAGGCCCTTGGGAAACACCCCGTCCACACCGGAGGTAATCAACCTGTCGCCTTCCTGGATGTCTTCACTCCGTTTAACGTACTTAAGCACCGTGCCGTCTTCTAACGATCCGGAAACGATGCCGCGGCTGCGCGTCCGCTGCACCAGCACATCGATGCCGCTATTGGGATCGGTCAACAGTATCACCTTCGCCGTACGCGCCGTGACGGCAACCACCTGTCCGACGACGCCCAATGGCGTGACCACGGCCATTCCTTTGCGGACGCCGTCGGCGCTGCCCTTGTTGAGGAGACAGCTTTGAAACCAGCTGCTGGCGCTATTGGCAATGATCGACGCGGTGATCGCCGTGTCGGGTAAATGGCTGCGCAAATCAAGCAGCTCTTTGAGCCGGCGGTTGGTCGCTTCGGCCTCTAAAAGTTTCTGTCTTTCAATCTCAAGGGCTTGGACCCGCTTGCGTAGTCTTTCGTTCTCTGACCGGAAACCGGCAAGAGTATCATAATTTTCCTGAAACCCTTTTATCCAATTGACCGTTTCCTGCGAAGCAATTTGCAAAGGCCGCATGATCCACATGAGCAGCGCGCTTAGAGGCTCGTTCTTCAGTTGACCGCGCGCGGCGGCGGTTAATATGTAGATCGACAGCAGAAGACAGCAGCAGGAGCTTAAAGCAACTTGGTTCTTACGCAGAAAAGCGAGCATGGAAGGCTCGATCGCCTCCAACCGTCAGAATCCATGCGGACCTCGGTCTAATGAACCGCGACCTCTCTGAGGAGTGAAATCTCATCCAAGGCTTTGCCGGCGCCCATGACGACGGCGGTCAATGGATCGTCCGCCATCATCACCGGTAAGCCGGTCTCCTCGCGCAAAAGAATGTCCAGATTCCTCAAGAGCGCGCCGCCGCCCGCAAGCACGATGCCGCGGTCGACGATATCTGAGGCGAGCTCGGGCGGCGTGCGTTCAAGCGAAAGCCGGACCGCCTCGACGATTTGATTGATCGGTTCGAGCAGCGAGTCGCGAATTTCTTCGTCCGTGATGACCACGGTTTTGGGCACACCGGCGACCAGATCGCGCCCTTTGATTTCCATCGTCTGCACCTCGTCGCTGGGATATGCCGAGCCGATGGTGATTTTGATCAGTTCGGCGGTGCGTTCGCCGACGAGCAGATTGTATTTCCGCTTGATAAACTGAGCGATCGCCTCGTCCATCTTGTCGCCGCCGACCCGCACCGAGCGTGAAAAGACAATACCGGAAAGTGAGATCACGGCGACTTCGGTGGTGCCGCCGCCGATGTCGACGATCATATTGCCGGTCGGCTCGGTGATCGGCAGTCCCGCGCCGATGGCAGCGGCCATGGGTTCTTCGATCAGATAAACTTCCCGCGCTCCCGCCGATTCGGCAGACTCTCGCACTGCGCGCTTCTCGACTTCGGTGATGCCAAACGGCACGCCGACAATGATGCGCGGCCGAACCAGCGTGCGTCGGTTGTGAACTTTTTGGATGAAATAACGCAGCATCGCCTCGGTAATCTCGAAGTCGGCGATGACACCGTCTTTAAGCGGCCGGATGGCAACGATGCTGCCGGGCGTTCGCCCTAACATCCGTTTCGCTTCCGCGCCGACTGCCAGAACTTTTTTGCCACCGCGCTCGTTTCGTTGTTGCACCGCAACGACCGACGGCTCGTTACACACGATGCCTTGGTTCTTAACGTAGATTAAAGTGTTAGCGGTCCCCAGATCAATCGCGAGATCGTTGGAAAAGACGCCGAAAAGGGCATCCAACATCAGCAAACTCCTTCTTGTACGCGAAAAAAACGGATAAGCAACGAGAAAATAACAGATTTGGCAGAATCAAGCAAGATAAGGAAAAACTTAAAGAAAATTCGCATTGACAAAGTCTGGCCGGTTGCATTGGCTGGGGCCATTTTTTATCATGAAAGGGCATTTTTTTACCATTTTTTGCGAAAGGTTCTTTGTCACATGCTCGATTTTTTACGCAAACAGAAGAGAAATTGGGGAATCACTATCCTCCTTGGCATCATTATCGTCGTATTTATTGCATTTTATGGCGGCAGTAAATATCGCGACTCAACGACTGCTGAAGTCGCCGAGGTCAACGGCGAAATCATCAGCCAGCGCGAATTTGCCCTCCAATACGAGCGTGCTGTCCAGCGCTACCGTGAGATTCTCAAGGGCTCGCTGACGCCGGAGATGATCAAAGGGTTAAATCTTAAAGCTAACTTGATCGAGGAATTGATTCAGAAAAAACTCGTTCTCCAGGAAGCGCGCAGCCTCGGGCTTTGGGCGACCGACGACGACTTGGCCGACCACCTCGGCAAAGCGCCCGAATTTCAGATTGCCGGACGTTTCAGTAAAGACCACTATCTGAAAATTCTCCAAGCCAATCGGCTGGTGCCGGGGCAATTTGAAGAGGAACAACGCGACCAGCTGACGATGCAACGTCTTTACAGCATCATTCTCGACTCCGTACAAGTGACCGATGCCGAGGTGCGCGACCGCTATCGTCTCGATCAAGAAAAACTCAATCTCCACTATATCAAGCTGCCGGTGAGCGATTTTGTTTCGCAGGTCAAGCTCAGTGAAGATGACATTAAAAAGTTCTATGAGCGCAACAAAGAATCGCTGAAAGAGCCGCTGAAAGTTCAAGTTGAGTATCTCAATTATCCTTACGAGCAATTCGCTTCGGCAATTCAAGTGAGCGACAAAGAGATCGAAGAATATTATCAGGCCAATCTAGAAAGCAAGTTTCGTATACCCAAAGAAGCGAAAGTTGGTTACATATCGATTCGGCTCGCGCCTGAGGCTGATGCCAATCAGAAAAAAGCCACGCGAGAGCGCGCCGACCGCATCGTTAAAGAAGCGCGCGGCGGCAAAAACTTTGCCGAGTTGGCGAAACGCGAATCGGATGACCCCAGCGCTGCTAAAGGTGGCGACGCGGGTTGGATCACGCAAGGACAGATGGAGCCAACGATCGAAAAGACTATTTTTAGTCTCGCCAAGGGCGAGATTAGCAACCCGGTAGAAACTCCGGCAGGCTTTCAGATTTTCAAAGTCGAGGATATGAAGAACGAAAAGACGCCGACACTGAAAGAAGCCATCCCTGAGATTATCAAGACGCTGAAAAACGAAAAGGCAAAACGCGAGGCCGCCAAGATTGCCGATCGCGACCGCGAAAAGGCGCTTTCCGGCAGTGACTTCAACAAGGTGGCGCAAGAGAGCGGCGCCAAAGTGAGCGTGACGAATTGGCTTTCCGTCGGTCAGATCGTGCCGGAAATCGGCGACAATCAAGAATTTTATAAGAACGCGTTCGCATTGGCACCGAAGGACGTGGGTCCAATCATTGAAGGCAACAACTCGTACTATATATTGCGGCTCAAGCAGAGAATCGAACCGACCGTGCCACCGCTTGAGAACGCGAGAGGACAAATCGAGAAGAGCCTGAAAGAATCCAAGGCTTACGAAATGGCTCTGCAAAAAGGCAACAGCTTGCTCGAGCAGCTTAGAAAAGAGAAGGATATTGTCAAGCTCGCCCAAGCGAATGATCTGAAACTTGATGAGACCGGCTGGTTCTCGCGCAGCGCGCCGCAGCTGCCGAAGATCGGCGAACTCGCGGAAATGAAAGCCGGTCCAATAGCCGTGTCGCCGCAAAAACCGATTCCCGATAGACTCTACACCCAGAAAGATGTCCTCTATCTCTTCGCATTCAAAGATAGCCAGGGTGCCGACATGGGGCAATTCGAAAAAGAAAAAGACATACTCAAAAAGCAGGCTTTGGCGGAAAGCCGCCAGCGCGCTCTGATCAAATTTTTGGAAGGTCTGAAGGCCAAGGCCAAGATCAAGGTAAACACCGCTTTCTTGGAAGAGAGTTAATTTGTGCGGCCTGTTGAAAGGAGATTTTCAGCAGACCGTTTGCTTGAGATCATTTCGTTGTGCAAATTCTTTTAGTACGCCACGGCGCCACGGATTGGAACCTCCAAGGCCGCTGCCAGGGCTCGATCGACCGGGATTTGAGCGACGTTGGCATTCGCCAAGCCGAGCAGCTCGCGACGCTTTTGAGCCACGAAGAAATCCACGCGATCTATTCCAGCAACCTTCGGCGCGCGCGCCAAACCGCTGAGCTCATCAGCCAGCCACATAAGTTATCAGTGACGATCGAGGACGATGTGCGCGAGCTCGATCACGGCGAGCTTGAAGGTTTGACCTTCAACGAAATCAAAACCAACTACGCCGAGTTTCTAGCGCGCTGGCGCAGTATCCCTGCGCAAATAACCGTTCCGGGCGGCGAGCGGCTCGGCGATGTCGCCGAGCGGGCATGGAATGCTTTGAATCAGATTGTACGGCGCCACCAGGAAGCGGAACGCATTCTGGTCGTCAGCCACAATTTTCCGATTTTGGGAATCATTTGCCGCGTCACCGGTACCCATCTCAACGATTATCGCACTTTCCACCTCGATCCGTGCAGTCTCACGAGGCTGCGCTACGACGGCAACGGCGACTGGCAAGTGACCCAGGTCAACAATCGAGAGTATCCGTTTCCCATGCCAACATCGTTGTAATACGCGGCAAGCGTCTCGCTGGGAATCGAACCAGTACGCCCCGGCCTCACTCTCTCCGGCCGATCAGGCCGACGCCGAAAAATAGCAGCGCGAGTAACAAATAAGCCGTGGCGAAGTCAGGCGCAGCCATGACACCGAACCGGCTGGTGATACCACCCGCCGTAAGGTCATAGGCGTGAATGATGCCGATAGCGGAGAATAACGCCGCTGCCAGCGACCACATGCCGGCGCTGGAAAACCGTCGTTCGATGAGCGCCACGCCGATGGCCGCGAGGATCATCGAGGTAAAAATGAATCCCCGCTCCAACGAAATCATGCCGTGAATCGCCAGACTCTCTTGATTGAACCGGCCTAAGCCGACTTCGAACAGCGACTTGCCTGCAGCCCTCAGTCCCGTTTCAACCATTAATAAGCCCCAACCTGCCAATGCCGGCACGATCCCCAGTGCCACTGCCGGCGCATGTTCTTTCGGAGTTTCCTGAAACGCCTGGGCGACGATGATGATGCCGATGTAAAGGAGAATTCCGATGCCCGCCTCCAATGGAATCAGTCCGAGCACTGCTTGAATCGTGCCGGTAAAACAGAGAAGACTGACAAAGATGCCATTCAGAGCCGAATAGCCCGAACGCGCGCCTAGCCGTTTCCAACCCGGGTGGCCGATATAGATCGTCGTGGGAAACACGCTGCCGAAAAGCGCCGCGACCACCGAACCAATACCGTTCGCTATCAGCGATGGAAATGTTCGGAAGCGGTCGCCGGCGGCTTCGGCGCTTTCGATATTCTGCAGTGATCCAACGACGTTGAAAATCCCCATGGGGAAAATCACCGAGAAATAATTGAGAAACGCGGGATGCGTGAGCGCTTCCCAGAGTGACCCACCGGTGAACACCGGCAGTGCCAAGGTGTAATTCGCGTTCAGCGCTTTGCCGTTCATCGTCCCAAGCAGCCAACCGAGAATTGTTCCAATGGCGATCGCCACCATCCCGCCGGGAAGACCGAGCGGAAGTCTCTGATGCGAAAAGTACGCGACAAAGATCACCGCCATTGGCACCATCGCCACCAAAGGCTGAGCGAAAATCTTAAATGTGAAATCCATCGCGATAAAAGTAATCGCGATGCCCGCCAACGCCGACAAGAGCGCGGCGCGCGGCGTCACCCGGCGCACGCTCTCGGCTATGAAAGCGGTGGCAATCTCGATGACGCCGTTGAGAAAGCAAGCGACGAGGCCGACTTTCCAGGCCCATACCGGGTCTTTGGTCTCCTGAACGATCGGCAACATGATAAAGAAAATGAAAGCGAACAGACTTACGGTGTTGATGCCGTAGGGCAGCGCGGTGATGTCGTCGCGCCCGGTCTCGCGCGCGAGCCGGCGCGCCTGCCATGCATAGAAAAAATTGCCGACGAGAATCGAAATCGCCGCGCCGGGAAGAATCTTGCCGAAAATGTATTCATCCGGCAGGCGAACCAACTCGCGACAAAGAGTGACGATAAGGATCAGCTGAATCAGATTATCGATCATCAAGCCGAAAAAGCCGTCGAGGTCTTTGCGCACAAACCACGGTGAATTGAAAGAAGCTTGGGGCATGTGACTCGAGTTCTCCCGCTAAATTTCTGCCGAATGTAGCGGTCGCAGCTCTTTTCTGTCAAACAGCTTTAGTCTGTCTTAGCGCAGCTTAGTTGCTGGCGGGAAGAAAAACTGGATTATGTTTACGAGAGGTAACAATAACGGTAAGAATGGATCGGTGACCGCTATGACGGAGATAAACTCAGTTCACACATAAGGTGAGACCGATTTAGATATGGTGGGTACGGATACCGGAGAAAATGTCCGGCGGTTCTCGTTCACTACCGATTTCTGCGTACTCTCCAGCAGAACAAGGTTTAAAATTCTCCGGCCAATCGGCTGTTAAAGTGCAAAGCAATCGTAATTGAATGGGTGCTTCGGCGTTTACCCGTTTCACCCGTACCTGAACTGCTTCCGGGTTGCTTTCTAAGACTTCGAGGAAGTCGCACGAAATATATCTAGGACAATAACCCACAATAGTCGCCGGATCGTCCGTACGTGCCGCGATCGCACATCCATCATGGGAGTTTTGAGGATCAGGTAGCAGATACAGTTTATCGCCGGTTCGAAGGTTATTGATTCGAATACGAGCTTCTTGGGGCAAGTATCGAAGGCCATGACTGAAAAAGTGAACCACGTATTTACCATCCGAGTTTCGTTCCGGACATGGAAACACAGTTAATGAATCGGTCTCTCGAACCCCTTCTGTGCGGGCGAGCAGTACTAAGGGATCCGCTTCGTCTTCCCGCAAATCGAGCCAACGCAAAAAATCCCTGTACTCCGGTCGTTTCTTTGAGATGAGGCGATTGGCGAACAAGGGTAACAAGTCATGGGATTTGTACTCCGCATGCAAATCCTGCATAAAACCGAACGGAATAAAGTTTTTGGAAACCTTGGCGCCTTTCGTATAAACGAACCGATAAATACCATCCTCGGAGCTCAGTTTTCCTACTGGAAACCGCTCCCGAGAGTGCGGGTCTTGCCAAGCTAAATACAAAACCGTCATAGACTTAAGATTATCGTTCAACACCTGCGATGAACGGATGAACGGTTGGGCTCATCGACGAAGGTCTAAGCGGGAATGGACTCTTCTTCCGGAACAGGAAGAGTTGCGTCAGGTTTAACATCAAGCCAACGAAGCATCCCCAGGTTTCGAATAGTTGAAGCCACGGCTCCCTCATCCAAAGGTGGCCGTCGTTTCTGCTTCCATCGCAGAACAGCGTCAAGGACTTCAGTCTCGGTCGGACTAGAGCGAGTTTCCATCTTAAGCGCATCCGCGGCAAACATTACCGTTGCGATGACTTCCGCCTGATCCGTGTTAACTCGCATGAACAGATCGGTCGTTTTCTCAATGATCGGCATCCATTTCTCCAGGGAAACCTGGAAATCCTTTCGAATTCTCTCGAAATTGGGACCGCTTTTTACCAGGAACATATTACCGTAACGCTCTTCTTGAAGCAGATTGTTATTAACCAACTTGGACTCAGCATTTTTTAGATCTTCGCTAAATGGTCCGAAGCTGCCCTTCTGGTAAACAAAACCCGTGGGCAGACCTTGGCGGGTAGCAACATAGGCCAACTTCTGAAAAATGGTGCGTCCGGTGGGCCAGTGGTATGGCTGTGCTTCTATCCGGTGAAGAATTTCCACAAGCGCAACCCATGCCGGATTGATCGCGGACCGCACAGTCCTGCCGTTGTGATGATGTGAGGCGCGCGACGTTTGCGACAAAAATTCATTTGTCAGTTCTCTCGGAGACGTTCCATAAGGAGCGTATAGCTCAACAGGGATTTCCATTTGACTGGCATATCGGTAAATCAATGGCCCGACAGCTTTCCACTCAAGCTGCCCGTTTCCACAACCTAGGGGCGGAATCGCGAGCGAGGTTATTCCCCAGTTTTTGTAGTGCCTTACCAGAAGCTGCAAGCCGCGCTCAATGTCGGCGATTCGGGAAACTGATTTCCAGTGGTCCTTCGTCGGGAAATTGATGATCTGCGGCGGCAACAGAGTCTTGTATAGATAAGGAACTCCCGGCTTGACTTCCTTGCGCTCGCATCGCTCCGCATAGTCCTTAAACATTTCAGGGAAGCGATTCTTGAATTCCAGGGCAATGCCCTTACCCATGATTCCGACACAGTTCACGGTGTTGATCAGGGTCTGAGCTTTGGATTGTAGAATGTCGCCGACAAGGATCTTCATATAGTCCGGTTAAAAGAATATATCACCACGCACTTGTACGGACAATTCGGAATTCAGCCTTTGAAACTCTACCAGAGCCGCCTGATTCGCGACGTAACCCCCGCCAATCAATTCCGGATCCACCCGATCAGGCACCAGCACTTCCGCACACTTCTCAGACTTGTGCCTCATCTCCTCGTAAGGGTCATCGGGATGCGTCCAATATCGGGCGAACACCCGCTCCCGGCTGATTACACTAAGTCCGCTAGACACGGGCCAGAAACTAGTCCAATCACTGGCTGCGTTCCGATTTGCAATAATTACTCCAGGAATATCTAGCACGCCCGGATCGATTTGAAGAACGCAGATCTCGTTATTCCGTCCACGACATTTACTTAGCATCGGGTTATGCGCGTCGAAATAAAGATTGGCATACTCATGTAACAGGCGAGCACCGGGAATCTGCTTGTTCCTGCGTCTTTCCTGGATCTCAGGCATGGCCACCGAGTCATGTGCAAGCTGCTCGGCGAGAGTGTGAGAAAGAATGCCGTGCCGCATTATCGAAGGCAGATTCGCGATCGCGGTAATATAGTGCAGCTCCGTTACATCCGCACGGTTCATTCGTCATCAGCTTCCGTGTCTCGCCCCATCCGGTACTTGATATCGTAGTTGATGATGAAGCCCAACTCCTCTTCCGTAAATCCGTAGTTAGCCGGGACACGCCAGTCAGAGACCTGGATCAGAATTGATAACCACGCGCCACCCAGTAGTGCCAATCCTCAACAGCCTCTCTTGTTGTCGCAGCCACCCCCAGTGGTTTCAACTGCGAGAGAGGCACCGCCAGTCTGCGGCCACACCAACGCACTCGAACAAACATTTCAGAATCGCACTCCTCTTCTGGAGCCATCCCCAGGACTACGACCTCTTCCCCAACGCGCAACGGCGAGATCCCACGCTTGGATTTGCAGCGGGCTTTGAATGGGACTTTTAGCCTCTCCTCAAGGTAGTAATACCAACCCATCGCCCGCTCCTCGGAGTTGTACGCGTCGACGACGGCTTCCATTTCAATCCGTTGCTCGCGGGCTTTGTTTTCCTTCAGTCGGGCCACCGTAGCCGATTAACGGGGTTTATCCCCGTTTTCTTCTCACCTCTATTCAGCTTAAAGAGATATCGGTTTGATTCCGCATCGCTAAACCAAAATTTCGGTTTGGTCCCTAGCGCTTCTAAGATATCTCCGGCTTCGTCAGGAACGTCAATGACTGGATACATTCGCAAGAGTCTCACGATCAGCTAAAGCTCGTTTGCGACAGTCCATGTTCAATTCGCGTCGCCTGGCCACCTGGCGTTGAATCAATCCGTTACCTGATGTCCTATGAAGTCCCACTCTTCCTTGGCGAACCCGGCGTGCGCCGCCAGCACCCGGTTGACTTCGTCGAGGATGTCGTTCGAGTTCGACGATCTCCTATGGCGGCCACACCCAAAAGACTTCCGACCCGTTGTACGTCTCCGATAAATTCATTGGCAAAAACTCCTGGAAATCTTTATCATGCGGCAAAACTCAGGGGCTCAGGTGCTAGACAGATACATAAAGAAAGTATTTGAAACAGGCAAGCACGGCGACGCTCGTGAGGAGAGTTATTACCCTGCCCTCAACAGTCTCCTCGAAGCATACGCTAAAGAATCCGGCCATCCCCGAGTTCAGGTAACCTCGCAGCCGAAGAAGACTGAAGCTGGAAACCCTGACTTCCGAGTTTGGGATGGTAAACAACATATCGTTGGTTACATAGAAGCCAAGCCGCCGACACAGGAAAACCTGGAAATCATCGAAACCTCAGCGCAACTGAAACGCTACCTCAACACATTTCCAAATCTCATTCTCACGAACTTTTTCCAGTTTCGGCTTTACCGAAACGGCGAGCTTATAGACGCCGTTCAGATTGCCCGACCCTTCACTGTCTATAAACTCAAATCAATTCCGCAGGTAGAGAAGGAAAAAGAGTTTCTAGCCCTATTGGAAAAATATTTTGCCTTCTCGCTTCCCAAGACGTATTCCGCCAAGTCGTTGGCTGTAGAATTGGCAAAACGGACCCGCTATCTGAAGGAGCAAATCGTCGTTGAAATGCAGAAAGAGAAAGGCGATTTGGTCGGGTTTTACGAGGCGTTTCAGAAATACCTCATCGGCAGCCTAACACGAGAGGATTTCTCTAATCTCTACGCTCAGACTATCACTTATGGCCTCTTCGCGGCACGCACCAGAGCGAAGAACGGGTTCAATCGTAAATTGGCTTACGACTTAATTCCGCGAACCATTGGCATTCTGCGGGACGTCTTTCACTTCATCTCTATGGGAGATCTTCCCACTCAACTGGAGTGGATTGTCGACGACATAGCTGAGGTACTGTCAGTCGCAGACGTTGGAAAAATCCTGCGCGAAAGAACCGGGAGAGATCCCATTGTTCATTTCTACGAACCTTTCCTGGCTGAGTACGATCCCGAAGAAAGAGAACGCAGGGGGGTTTACTACACACCCGAACCTGTTGTTGGGTACATCGTGCGCTCACTCCATCGAATTCTTAAGGATGTCTTCGGTAAATCAGATGGCTTTGCATCAACCTCTGTAAGAGTTCTCGACCTAGCGGCGGGAACGTGTACGTTTCCTGCGGAAGCTGTCCGCCAAGCCGTAGAGGAGTTTTCAACAAAATACGGCGACGGTGGAAAAGCGAAACTGATACCCGACCACATCCTAAAGAACTTTTACGGTTTTGAACTGATGATGGCTCCTTACGCTGTCGGGCATCTTAAGATCGCTTATCTGCTCGAAGAATTGGGGCACGCACTACAAAAAGATGAGCGATTTCAGCTGTACTTGACGAACAGCCTTGACATGCAGGAATTAGAAGAGACGAAGCTGCCTGGCATGTCGTCTCTCGCCGAGGAATCCCATCTAGCGGGCAAAGTAAAAAATGAAACTCCTATTTTGGTTATCTTGGGCAATCCGCCCTACTCAGGCCACTCGGCAAATGCAGCGTGGAAACTGGAAGTTACGCGCAAAGGCGGCCGAGATATTCGCAGAAAAGTGTTTACTTTCATTGGGCAGCTCATAGAGGATTACAAGCAAGTAGATGGCAAACCCCTCGGGGAGAAAAATCCAAAGTGGGTGCAGAATGATTACGTCAAGTTTATTCGGTTCGCCCAGTGGAAGATTGAGCAACGAGGTGAAGGCGTCTTTGGCTTAATCACGGACCACGGCTACTTGGCCAATCCTACCTTTCGGGGAATGCGTCAGTCTTTAATGCAAAGCTTCGAACAGATCTACCTGTTTGACCTGCATGGAAGCAGTCTTAAGAAAGAACGCTGCCCGGATGGTTCAAAGGATGAGAATGTCTTCGATATCCAGCAGGGTGTCGCGATAGGGCTATTTATTAAGAAAGCTGGTTTAGAAAGAAAAATCAGCTATGCGGAGCTGTGGGGCACGCGGGATCTGAAATATGATTGGCTGCAGAACAATGACGTCACCACGACTAAGTGGACGAAAATCCAGCCCAAGTCTCCGTCCTATTCCTTTATTCCGCGCGATGAGGCCTCACTTGATCGGTACCAGAGGTACCCAAAAATCACGGAGATTTTTCCTGTGAACAGCGTTGGGATTGTCACGTCTCGGGATGATTTCGTAATCGACTTCGAAAAGGAAGACTTGAATCGGCGGATTAGAATGTTTCGGGACAAGAACTTGGCCGACGATATTATTAGAGATGCGTTTGGGCTGCCTGATAAGAAAGACTGGAAGCTGACGACTGCTCGAAAGCGAGTCTCAGAAGACAAGAATTGGGAGGAAAAAACGGTCCACCTTTTGTACCGACCATTTGATGTTCGCTGGATATTCTACCACGATGACCTAGTTGAGCGGGCACGACGGGAAGTTATGCGTCACATGCAGCGACCAAATTTGGGTCTAATTACCCCAAAACAATTTAAAGAGGAACCCGGAGCGTTCGTTACCGAGCACGTCGCAGGGCATAAAACTGTCAGTGCGTTCGACATTAACTATATTTTCCCCTTGTATTGCTATTCTGAAACCGACAAAAAGGATTTGCTCAGCAAACTAAACGATCCAGAACACAGGAAGCCTAACTTAGCGCCAGCTGTTTCCCAGCGACTTAAAGACGTTTACGGCCCCAAGTTAGAACCGGAAGATATCTTTAATTACATCTATGCCGTCCTTTACTCTAATAACTACCGCACAAAGTACGTCGAGTTTCTCAAAACGGATTTTCCGCGTGTGCCATTCGTAAAGGATCGAGACCTATTCAAAAAAGTGGTAAGCATTGGCCAAGAGTTGGTGAGCTTGCATCTCATTAAGTCCAACCTCTTCCACGAACCTGTCTGCCGCTTCCAAGGCAAAGGAAACTGCCGGGTCGAAAAAAAAGAGTATAACGCTAACCAAAAACGAGTATGCATCAATCAAACACAGTACTTTGAGGGTGTAGCTGGAGGTCTGGGAGTATCGCGTTGGTGGCTATCAGGTTCTGGATCAATGGTTAAAGGATCACAGAAAACGTATTCTGAGCACGGAAGACATCAAATACTATTGTCGAGTCGTTACTGGGCTAGCCAAGACGATTGAGATGCAGCATGAAATTGATGAGTTATTTTCACAGGTCGAAAAAGATGTGATTACGATCGCTTCTTGATCTCTTCATCGATTAAATTTTTCGGTCTTCACGCCGAATCGTTCTTGATCTCCCGCCAACTTGAAACTGTCCGGCGCGGACGATAAGAGTTTAGTTGAAAGACTATCATGATTTATTACAAAGATCTCGGCCGCATGGAATATCTCGCCGCTCTTGAGCTCCAGGAAAAACTTGTCGCCCTGAAGCAGCGCGAGACCTTTGCCGACGTTCTTCTCTTCGTCGAGCATCCCCATGTTTACACGCTTGGCCGAGGCGGCAACGAAGCGAACGTCCTGGCAGCGCAGGAAGTGCCGGTCCATCGCACCAGCCGCGGCGGCGATGTAACGTATCACGGGCCTGGGCAGCTAGTCGTCTATCCAATCATCGATTTACGATCGAAGCTGCGCAAAGACGTGCATCGTTACGTGAGGAATCTGGAGTTGTCGGCAATTCGCACTTTGAAAGAGTATAGGCTCGAAGGCGCGCGCCGGCCGCCTTTTACCGGCATTTGGATCGAGGAGCGAAAGATCGCCGCCATCGGCATTGCCGTGCGACGCGGAATCACCTTTCATGGACTGGCGCTGAATGTGAACACTGATCTCTCGTATTTCAACCGCATCATTCCGTGCGGGTTGAGCTGGGCGGATGTGACATCGATGACGAGAGAACTAGGTATTAATCAGAATCTTGCCGAAGTAAGAGAGCGGTTTCTCCATCACTTTGCTGAAGTGTTTGGCTACTCAGAGATTCAAAGGGCCGAGGATGGAGGATCGAGGATCGAGAATCGCAATCCTCCATCATCAATCTTCAATCCTCGACCAGAAGCGCGTTAAAAATGCCCCGCCGACACCCCGACTGGATCAAAGTCAAAGCTCCGGGAAATCCCAACTATCTTCGCCTGAAGCGCATTTTGCGAGAGAAAAAGCTGCATACGGTTTGTGAGGAAGCGCGCTGCCCGAATATCGGCGAGTGTTGGGGCAACAAGACCGCGACGTTTTTAATTCTCGGCGACACCTGCACGCGCGGCTGCCGCTTCTGTGCCATCGACAAGGGCAAGCCATTGGCGCTCGATCCCGAAGAACCGCGCAACGTCGCGCTAGTCGTAAAAGATCTCGGTCTCCATCACATTGTCGTAACCTCGGTAAATCGGGATGATCTCCCCGACGGTGGCGCGGCTCATTTTGCGCGGACGGTTTTTTGGATCAAGTCATTCAATCCGGGGATTCGCGTCGAATTGTTAATCCCCGACTTTGAAGGCAACCTGCAAGCTCTAGAAACCGTGGTCAACGCAGGGATTGAAATCTTGAACCACAATATCGAAACCGTGCCGCGCCTTTACGGTAAAGTCCGGCCGGGCCACACCTATGAGTGCTCATTGAATATCTTGAAGGAAGCCAAGAAACTGCGCAGCGACATGCTCACGAAGTCAGGCTTCATGGTCGGCGTTGGCGAAGATTATGCTGAAGTCATGGCGACTCTGCGCGACCTTCGTGAGCACGACGTCGACATCGTGACTATCGGTCAATATCTGCAACCGTCGAATCGCCAGCTGAAGGTCGAACGCTACGTGACGCCGGAAGAGTTTCAGCACTTCAAGACCGAAGCGGATAAGATGGGCTTTCGCCACGTCGAATCCGGCCCGCTGGTGCGGAGTTCTTATCACGCCTGGAGTCATGTCCATTGAGCACGCAACCTCGCTTCTGGTCTGTAAAATCGATCTCTGCTCGACAGGATCAGGGCGCGGTCAAGGTTATTTTTGAAATTGACTTCCTATTGCCATGCCCGTTATGTTCCTGGGAGCGAAATCCGCTAGCGGAGGCAGTCCTAGTACGATCAGCTGAATTTGCGATGCATTGATCTTCAAGTGAGAACGGACTGAAAAAGAAGGAGGCAAGGCTATGGCAAAAAAACGGTTGACCCGACGCGATTTCATTAAAACGGCTGCAGCCGGGGCGCTCACTGCCGGGCTGGGCGCGCCTTTGATTTTGCCGGGACGCTCTCACGGCGCCGCCGCGAAAAAGACTCTAAAAATTTTGCAGTGGGTGCACTTCGTCCCAGCTTTCGATAAGTGGTTCAATGAGAAATACGTCAAGGAATGGGGCGAGAAGAACAACACGGAGGTGACTGTGGACAACATCGGCATCGCCGGGCTGAGCGCCCGCGCCGCGGCCGAGGTGTCCGCTCAGAAAGGCCATGACCTATTCCTCTTCAACTGGCCGCCGCCGTTCTACGAGGAGCAGGTGGTGGACATGAGAGACGTGTACTCGGAGTGCGAGAAGAAGCACGGCAAACCCATCGATCTAGCCATCAAGAGCACATACAACCCCAAAACCAAAAAATACTTCGGCTTCTCCCCCTCCTTCACGCCGGACCCGATCAACTGGCGGAAGGATCTGTGGGACGACGTGGGGGTCATGCCCGATAGCTGGGAGAAGATTCTCGATGGTGGCCGCAAGATTAAACAGAAGCATAACATCCCGGTGGGCATGGGCCTGGCGCAGGAGATCGACACGGCGATGGCCATGCGTACCCTCATGTATTCCTTCGGGGCCCATGAGCAGGACGCAAACGGCAATCTAACGCTGAACTCCAAGAACACCATCGAGGCCGTGAAGTTCGTGAAGGCCCTGTTCCAGGAGACTATGACCCCTGAAGTCTTCACCTGGGACGCCTCATCCAACAACCGCGCCATGCTTGCCGGCACCATCTCTTTGGCGCTGAATGCGATTTCGATCACCCGCACGGGAGAAAAAGACAACCCGGCTTTCACTGAAAAGATCCACCTGGCCAAGGCAGCCGCCGGCCCTGTGCGCCGGATCGGACTGGAGCACGTGATGGACGTGTACGTGATCTGGAAGTTCGCCGAAAACATCGCCGGCGCCAAGAAGTTTCTGGTCGATTACGTTGGCAACTTCCACCAGGCATTCGTGAACGGCGAATACTACGATTTCCCTTGCTTCCAACGCACCGTACCTGACTTGAAGCAATTGCTCGGCAACGATGCCAAAGCTAAACCGTCCGATAAGTATAAAGTCCTGGAGGACGTCCTAAGTTGGGCCACTAACATCGGTTATCCGGGCTACGCCAATGCGGCGATTGATGAGATCTATCAGAAATGGATTATCAACGTCATGTTCGCCAAAGCCGCGCAAGGCGTGCTGAGCCCCGAAGACGCGGTCAAAGAAGCGGCCACGGAATGCAAACGCATCTGGGATAAGTGGCGCGAGCGCAAGCTGATCTAGATTGGCAATCCGGCGCAACCATAACGTCCCGCGGTGAGCAGCTATTTAGAAAAGGAGACGCCGAAGTTTGGTGTCTCCTTTTCTTTGATGCGGCACAACACGGGCACCCGGTCGCCAACAGGAAAATTATCATAGAGATGGCCACGGTAGAAACACGCGGGATCAGAAAAAATTTCGGCGACATTGCCGCGGTGAACGGCGTTAACCTGCTAACGAGAGACGGAGAATTTCTCGTGCTGCTCGGTCCTTCGGGTTGCGGCAAGAGCACCCTGCTGCGCATGATCGCCGGTTTTGAGCCGCCCACGGAAGGCGACCTCCTCATCGGCGGAACGGTGGTGAATGATTTGCCGCCGCGCGCGCGTAAAATCGCCATGGTTTTTCAGAGCTACGCTCTTTATCCCCACATGACGGTGTTTAAGAACATCGCCTTTCCGCTGAAGGCTCAGCGCATGACCAAAGCGCTGATTCCGCAAAAGGTGGAATGGGCCGCTTCGCTGTTCGGCATCGGCCATTTGCTAGCGCGCAAGCCCCGCGAGCTTTCCGGCGGCGAGCGCCAGCGCGTCGCGCTCGCCCGCGCGCTGGTGCGCGAGCCGTCGGTTTTTCTGTTGGACGAACCGCTGTCCAATTTGGACGCGCAATTGCGCGCCTCGGCGCGCGACGAGCTACAACAATTTCAGCGGCGCATCGGCACGACGACGATTTATGTGACCCACGATCAGGTGGAAGCCATGGGCTTGGGAGATCGCATTGTCGTGATGAAAGCGGGCACGGTGCGCCAGATTGGCACTCCCCAGGAAATCTACGCCGAGCCGGCCGATACCTTCGTTGCCGGCTTCGTCGGATCACCGCCGATGAATATGGTTCGTCATCGCGATTACATTCTTGGCTTTCGGCCGGAAAATTTTCATCCTAAAATTTGGACCGGCAACACGAAAGTCGTCACGTTCCGTTTCAACGTGACCCGCGTCGAGTATCTCGGCGCCGACCGTTTAATTTACGGAACTTTAATCGGTGACTTTTCAGACCAGAAGGTCATTGGTCGCTTGCCCGCGACCGTGACGGTTAAGATCGAACCTGCAACCAGCTATGATTTTACCGTGCCGGAAAGCGAGCTAAAGTTCTTCGACACAGCGACCGAGCTGCGCATCGCGCCGCAACCGGTCTGAGTGCGCCAATGAAATCCCCTGCTCCGATCGCGCCGGCGGCGCGACGCTCGATGAGCGACGAAAAAAGCGGCTTTGCGATTCTCGACAGCGAGCGTTGGCTCGGACCGATCCTCATCGGCCCAGCGGTCCTCTATATCGTTCTTCTCGTGGGCGTGCCGTTTTTCATGGCGCTTTATTACAGCGTCAGCAACACCACCACGGGCGGCGGAACGATGGGTTTTGTCGGGCTGCGCAATTTTACCGCGGTGGTCGGTACGCCAAAGTTCCAAACCGCCCTGAAGAATACGCTCATTTTTGGCCTGATTTCCCAGGCTGTGATTTTGGTTCTGAGCAACGCGCTCGTGTTGGCGCTGCAGACGGAATTTCCCGGCAAGCGACTGATCCGCTTTTTAATTCTTCTGCCCTGGATCGCGCCGATCTCGATCGGCACCATCGCTTGGCTGTGGATCTTCGACTCGACCTACAGCGTATTGAATTGGATGCTGCGGCTCGCGGGATTGATCCACGGACAGGGTTACATGTGGTTGGGATTGCCGCACCTGGCAATGGGATCGATTATCGCTGTCCACGTATGGCGCCAGCTGCCTCTCGCCACGGTCATTTTGCTGGCGGGCTACGGCTCGATCCCGCAAGATATTCATGATGCCGCGGCGGTCGACGGCGCGGGTTTTTGGCGTCACTTTTTTCAAATCACGCTGCCGTTGATTCTGCCGATCAGTTTGGTCGCGCTGCTCTTCGGATTGATCTTCACTTTCACCGATATGGTGATCATTTATAACCTTACGCGCGGCGGGCCGTACGACACCACGCAAGTGCTTGCTAGCCTGGCATTTTATACCGGCATCGCCGGCGGCGACTTGGCCGAGGGCGCGGCAATTGCCCTATTTCTTTTTCCCTTGCTCCTCGCCGTGGCGTTGGGCTTCCTAATCATTGCGCACCGAACCGAGGTCACGTGAAGCGATGATCGAACGAATCAAAATCTGGGGCGGGCGAGCGACCCGCTGGGGCATCCTCGGCGGGCTCACCTTCTTTTTCGCTTTTCCGTTTGTCTGGATGCTCATCACGACGTTCAAGCGCACCTCCGACTTGTATGATCTCAAACACAATCCGTTTTTATTCTATGAATGGCCCACGCTCGAACATATCCATCGGCTGTTTTACGAAACGCTCTATGGCCAGTGGCTCCTAAACACGGCTTTCGTCGGTGTGCTGGTCGTGCTGATTACGCTCGCGCTCGCGGTCCCGGCCGGTTACGCTTTGGCGCGGCTCACCGGAAATTGGGGCGCGAAGCTTGGCATCGGCATCTTCCTCACCTATCTAGTGCCCCCAACGCTGTTATTCATCCCGCTGTCGCGCGTCGTGGTTAATTTAAATCTGGACGATTCGCTTTGGTCTCTCGTGTTGGTCTATCCAACTTTCACCGTGCCTTTTTCCGCGTGGCTAATGATGGGTTTTTTCAAGGCGATCCCAAAAGACATCGAGGAAGCCGCCATGATCGACGGCTGCAGCCGTCTTGGCGCGTTCATCAAGGTCGTCGTCCCGATCTCGCTCTCCGGCATACTCACCGTGGCGATCTTCAGCTTCACGCTCGTGATGCAGGAATTCGTTTATGCCGTGACCTTTATTTCTTCCGTGCGCAACCTTACCGTCGGCGTCGGCGTGCCGACTTTCTTAGTGCACGGCGACGTCTATTTCTGGGGCTCGCTGATGGCCGGCTGCTTCATTGCCAGCGTGCCGATTGCGATCCTGTACAACTTCTTTGTCGATCGCTTTATTGCCGGCTTCACCATGGGCGCGGTCAAGTAGCCGCCGATGCGCGGAACCATGGAATTGGGCAATGCAAATAAATTTTCACATAAACAGGAGGTTATTATGAAAGCATTGCGTATGCGCTCGTGGAATTTTCACGCGGAGAACTTAGATGCAATGACACGCTTTTACCAGGATGCGCTAGGCGCCGAGTTGCGCACCCAACAGACTCTCGCGGGCGTTAAAGTCAACCGCTTGCGCGCCGGCGAAACCGGACTCGGTTTATTCGACTCTTCGGAAAAACAATTTCGCGGAGTGCCGCATCATACATTCGACATCGAAGGGCCGAGCGATCCGAAGGATTTGATCAAGGAGCTCGAAACCAAAGGAATCAAAGTCGATGAAACGCGCCTGCACGGCGAAGGTCCGGGTTATTCGGTATACGTCACCGACCCGTGCGGAAACCGGCTGGAGTTGTCGAAAGATTAGATTGTCTGTTTTTGACAACTCACCTCTGACTCCTAGATCAGCCCGTCATGGACTGAGGCGAGTCCATCCGTTCGCCAGGAAATAACTTTCAACTATCTCAAAGTCACAGCAACGGTAGCGTGACGGCCAGAATGCTAACTTTCGCTCGGATGTTAATAGAGAACAACCCACGTTTGGGTAGGGTTCATTTTCAATTCACCAGGACTCTTAAAATCGAGAAAGATTCCTCGCTTTGCTCGGAATGACAACTACATAAGCCATGTGTCATCTCGAACAAAGTGAGAGATCTTTCCCAAACTGAACCACTACCCACGTTTGTTCTAAGTAGCCATTCGTGTTTTAAGTAAATAAGCTGGACACTTGGTACTTTATCTCTGCCGAGTTCCTGTTTCAGTTTTGGCGCGGGACGTACAAAGTATCTTATATTAAGAACCATGCCGGTCGCAGCGGACGATCTGATTAAGCTTTTATTGGCCCTTGTTTTAGGCGGGCTCATAGGTTGGGAGAGAGAGCTCTATGATAAGCCCGCCGGTTTCAGGACGAATACACTGATCTGTGTCGGCTCAACACTGTTCACCATTTTCTCCTTAAAGATTGGTACCATTCCGGGAACTGACTCAGCTCGCATTGCCGCGCAAATTGTATCGGGCATCGGGTTTTTGGGGGCAGGAGCTATTATACGCCGTGGAGAAGCTGTTCTGGGACTTACTACCGCCGCCACAATTTGGTTCGTCGCTTCCATAGGCATGGGGGTCGGTGCGGGTTATTATCTGACAAGTTCTATAGGGACCGCGCTGGCCTTGGCTATTCTCCTTTTGTTCCGGAAATTCGAGAATGTGGTGGACCGATTCCACACTACCAGGACCTACCACGTGATATTGTCGGCAGACAATGACGCGGTCAGAGAATTGAGCCTCGCTCTCGACTCATGTGAGTTAAGAGTATTGGGCAATAAGCAAGTGAAGTCCGATAATCGTTACGTCTATGAAATAACGCTTACGGGAAGAAAGGCTAACCACAATCCACTTCTGGAAAAGCTCCTCAAGTCGCCTACGGTGATAGAAGTAAGATATTAGGTTGAAAGACCTCAACAGTTAGCGTGGGTGTTATTCCGTCTCAGCCGGTTGCGACCCGGGCAGCGAGCCACCGTGCCGTGCGCAACAGACGCGCATCGGCTAGCCGCGGACCGACGAGCTGCACGCCGATCGGCAACCCGTTCGCGCTCTCCAGTAGAGGCAGGTTGATCGCCGGCATGCCGCACAGCGTCCACAGCGTGCAGAACGAAGGATCGCCGGTGGCGGCAAGGCCTTTCGGCGCGGCGCTCGGCGCCGCCGGGGTAAGAATCGCGTCGTAACGCTGCTCGAACAACTCGACAAAGCTTTCATGGATCGGATGGATCCGCGTTAGCGCGCGTTGGTATTCGACTGCGCGAACTTCGTGGCCGCGCTCGATCAGCGTCCGCAATTGTTCCGATAGGCGATCGCGGCCATTTTTCCATTCCCACTCGAGGTTCAGCGCCATTTCCGCGCTCATGATATTCTGGTGCCATTGCCACGCTTCGCCCGCCGACGGAAACAGCTCGACTTCTTCAACTTGACTGCCCAGATGTTCGATGATTTCAGTGAAACCCTCTTTGGTATCTTCATCGACGCGCTCCCATATCGGCGTTTTGATGAACGCGAACATCGGAGGCAGCGGCGGTTCTTCGGCGGCGACTTCAATGAACGGAATGCGCGCCCGTGGGCGCGTGTCGGGATCGTTCTCGTCGTAGCCGACCAACTGCTCAGCGAGCAGCGCAATGTCATCGATCGAACGCGCGAACAGCCCGACGTGATCGAGTGTGCGCGACAGCGGAAATACTCGGTGTCGCGAAATCAATCCGTGGGTCGGCTTGAAACCGATCACACCGCAATAAGCGGCCGGTCGAATCGTCGAACCATTCGTCTGACTTCCAAGCGCGAGTGGCACCATGGATGCGGCAACACCCGCCGCCGAACCGCTCGACGACCCGCCGGGAGTATGCTCGGGGTTGTGCGGATTGCGCGTCTTTCCGGGAAAAAAATATGCAAACTCGGTTGTGACGGTCTTGCCCATGATCACCGCGCCAGCCGCACGCAACTTGGAAACCGCTGTCGCATCGCGCGACGGCGTGCGCCCGCTATGAATCACGGAACCATATTCGGTCGGCATGTCTGCCGTATCGAAAATATCTTTGATGCCGATTGGCACGCCATGGAGCGGGCCAGTTGGTTTCCCTTCGAGGCGCAGTGCGTCTGCCGCGCGCGCCTGCTTGAGTGCATAGTCGGCGTCGAGAAACGCCCAAGCTTGCACCTGCGCGTCGACATCGCGAATGCGTGCCAGGCAAGCCTCGACTAATTGCTCCGAGCTGATCACGCCATCGCGAATCAAGCGAGCTGCTTCGTTGGCAGAGATTAAATGAAGGTTCGTCAGATCCATTAAGGGTAACGCTGGAGTGATGGAGTACTGAAGTATTGGAGTGGTGTTGGGGAAGCCCATTACTCCACCACTCCATCACTCCAATGGGTCATCCTCCATATAGAAACTCAGGCAACCAGAGCGTCATGCCCGGCCAGATATACATGCAAGCTAGGCATAGGCAGACAATGATCATGTACGGCATCATGCCGGCGAAGATCTGGTTGAGAGTGACGTGTTTCGGAGCTACACCCTTCAAGTAGAATGCCGACATCGCCACGGGCGGCGACAGGAAGGCCGCCTGGAGATTGACCGCCACCATGGTGCCGAAGAGTATCGGATCGATTTGAAAGTGGCTCAAGAGCGGGATGAAGATCGGGCAGAATATAACAATGATCTCGGTCCACTCAAGCGGCCAGCCGAGCAGGAAGATAATCATCTGCGCGGTGAACTGAAAACCGAGCGGTGAGAGATTCATACTCAGCACCCAGCGCTCGATCAGCGATTGGCCGCCGTGCAGCGCGAACACGGCGGAGAAGAGCGCCGAGCCGACGAATAACCAGCAAACCATCGCGGTCGTCTTCGCCGTGAGAAAGGTCGCTTCCTTGATGTTCTGTCGCAGCTCAGGCGAGGTTCTGAGATGGATAAGTCCAGGTCCCAGAGTCCCGGCGAACGTGGCGCCGAGCGATCCCGACACGATCAGCTCGACAAAATCGGCGTGCGCCCAGCCGAGCACGACACCGCCGATCGCGCCCGCGAGACTCCACCACAGGACCTCTCGCAGGTATCTCGCCATGACCGCCAGATAGAGAGCGCCGAGCGCTCCGACCGCAGCCGATTCGGTCGCGGTGCAGATGCCGAACAGGATCACCGCGAGGACGACGATGGTGAGCACTCCGAGCGGCACCACCGACGCGCACAGCTCCTTCAGGATCTCGAACTGCTCGCCGTCCATGCGCCAGAAGTAAAAGGCGAGCAGCAGCCCCGATGCTGCGGCAAGCCCCCAAAACCATTCATAGAAATGCGCGGGGATTTTGCCAGCCGTGGATTGGGCTATCGATTCCCCGAGCGTCGTCATCTCCTCGGGCGGCGCGTCTGCGTTTCGCGGTGGCTCACTACCCTGCACCTCGGACTCCCCCTGCCCGAGCTCTTGCGGTTTTTCATCCACCGAACCGAGTTCCGGCGGCTTTTCCTTTGCGGGCGCGATCGCCGACGACGATGGTCGTGTAACGGACTTGGCCGGCGCCGAGGGTGCGGCCAGCGGCGCGGGGACGGACACGCTTTGCACCGTCGGCGCGTTATAAATAAGCACGTACCACCAAGTTGCGCCGAAGGTGCCGACCGTGAGCAGCACCGGTACCGACAGTGCGACGAGATTGTTGGCGATCAAGCCGTAGCTTACGGCGCCGCGGACCAGCCCCGGGCGAAACATTGCGGCGATGAGCCCCGGGACGACGCTTCGCGATTGTCCCGTCTCCAGCCGGTGGAGCCACTCGGGCACCGCGATGCGGTACTGGTCCGGCCGCAGCTTCGGTGCGATCTTCGGGTTGATGATCGCCCAGCCGACGATATAGATCAGATACAGAAATGTGAGAAAGAACCCAGGTAACATCGCTGCCGCGTAGAGCTTCACGATCGACTGCCCGGCCACCGCCGCGTAGACGATCAGCATCACCGAAGGTGGGATCAGGATGCCGAGCGTGCCGCCCGCCGTGATCGCGCCCGAGGCGAGCCTCACATCGTAGCCCGCGTTCAGCATCGGGCGCAGGGCGATGACGCCCATCAAAACCACGACCGCGCCGACGATACCGGAAGCGATGCCCCAGAACGCGCACACCAGCATGGTCGTCACGGCGAGCGATGCGGGCACGCGCCGGAACGCGAGCTGGACGCTGTGAAACATGCGGTCGACCAGCGCCGCCCGCTCCATGATGTAGCCCATAAAGACGAACAGCGGAACAGACAGCAGGGTGTCGTTGGTCATCACACCGTAGGTCCGCTGCACGATCAAGTCGAAGATCCGATTGTCGTACCAGTGCTGGCCCGGGGCCCAGAACGCGATGTAGCCGAAGATCATCCCCAGGCCCATCAAGGTGAACGCGGTCGGGAAGCCCATCATGATCGCGACCACGATGAGCCCAAGCATGATCAGGCCGAGTGATGGATCGCTCATGGCTTGTTCTGCTCGTCCTCTTTAACCGCTCGCTCGTGCACCACGCCTTCTTCCATGACGCTGCGGTGACGCGCGGCTTCGTCGATGGCGTGCGCTGTTTCCATAGCGGCTCGGCGCGATTCCTCGTCCACATACTCGCTGTGTGCGAGCTGCTCCCCAACCACGTCGATCTCTTCGACGTCTTCGAGCCGCGCAGGCCAGGCGCCGGTGCGCAGGCACTCGATGCAGCGGATGATCTCTGCCAGTCCCTGGAGCATCACCAGCGCCCCCGCGATCGGGATCACCGTCTTGAACTGGTAGATAGGCGGCCCTTCCGCTGTCACAGTCGAGTGCTCCCCGATGCGCCACGAGTCGGCAGCGTAACCGTACCCCGCGTAGATGAGTCCGAGGATGCCCGGAATGAAGAACAGGAGATAGAGCGCCAGGTCGAGCGCCGCCTGCGCGCGCGGGCTCAGGTAGATGTACACAAAGTCAGCGCGCACGTGGCCGGCCAGCGCCAAGGTGTAGGCGCCGCACATCATGAACAGCGTCCCGTACAGCATATTGTTGAAGTCGAAGATCCAGGCAGTCGGCGCGTTCAGGATATAGCGCTTGAAGACTTCCACAGAGACCACGAACGTCAACGCCACGATCAGCCACGCGAAGGCCTTGCCCGACCAGTAGTTGATCTCGTCGATGGTCTGGAATATGCGCCGGGCGTTCATCGCCGCGCACCGACCTTAATCATCACCGTATGGCGGATGGCTGGAGCAATGAGTGAAACAGTTCACCGATAACTAGCTCTTCTTGGCCGCCGGTGCTTCAGGTTTGGTGCTCGGCGCCGCGGGCTTGGCGGTTGCCTTCTTGGCGAAGTAGTGGTTGTAGGCCATGCGGCGGCTCACATTGGTATCGAGGTCCCACTTCACCGCTCGCTCGGCGAACTTTCGCTGCGACTCGGCGATCTCCTTGAACATCGGGTTCTGTGCCGAATACTTCGCCTCGACCTGGTCAAAGACCTCGAGCTGCTTCTGCAGCACCGAATCCGGCGTCTTGTAGAACCTGACCTTGTCTTTGGTCTGCATTTCGATGTAGTCCTTCGAGTAGCGGTCGATCGCCTTCCACGACATGTCCTGCGAGGCCGCCTCCACGGCGAGCGCAATAATCGCCTTCATCTTGTCCGGCAGCCCGTCGTATTTAGTCTTGTTGAACAGAATCTCGAACTGTTCGGCATTCTGGTGGTAGCTCTGCAGCATGCAGATCTTAGAGACGTCGGGAAAGCCGAGGACACGGTCGGAGGACGCATTGTTGAACTCCGCTGCCTCGATCAGGCCACGATCCAGCGCCGGTACGATCTCGGCGCCGGGCAGTGCGTTCACTGCCGCCCCCATTCCTTGGAACAGGTCGATCGAGATACCAACGGTGCGGAACTTCATGCCCTTGAAGTCGTCTGGCTTCGTGACCACCTTCTTGTACCATCCGAGCGGCTGCGTCGGCATCGGGCCGTAGGGGAAGGAGACAACGTTGGCGCCGAGCGATTTATAGAGCTTGTCGAGCAGCTCCTTGCCGCCGCCGTACTTGTGCCACGAGAGCAGCATGTTGGCGTCCATGCCATAAGCTGGACTCGAGCCCCAGAGCGCGAGCGCCGTGCTCTTGCCGTAGTGGTACACAAGCACGCCATGAGCCCCGTCGAGGGTGCCCTTCGAAACGGCGTCGAGCACGCCGAAGGCCGGCACTACCGCGCCCGCGGGCAGCACCTCGATCTTTAAGTCGCCGCCGGTCATGTCGTTGACCTTCTTGGCGTAGTCGAGCGCATACTCGTGGAAGATGTCCTTCTGCGGCCAGGTGCTCTGCCAACGCATCGTGGTCGCCCCCTGCGCCTTGACGATCGCTGGAAAGCCGAGCGCCACCGCGCCTCCGGCGGCGACCGCCGCCTTGAGAACGTTACGGCGCGATACTTTCCTGCTACCTTGCTCCTCGGTTTGCTTTTGATCAGTCATGGCCTTCCTCCTGATTAAGGTTACTGCCGTCAAATAGTCACGTTTCCCGCTTATATACAGTTCGGGAATTTCCGTCAATGTCAATTTGGGCGCTTCGCAAATCGTCTCTGTCGAAGGTTTTCCGACCAACTCGGAACTCGAGACCCGAGACTCGAAACACTCGCAGCGAGTTGACACTTCGTTCTCGCCTCGGATACGCTCCTCAATACGGGTACACTTCCAACGCCACGAGGGCCCGCACAGTAGACGCCGGCGCCCGCGCTCCGGGTCCGTGAACGAGGCCTCGAGAGATGTAGAGCAGTAAGATTGGAGACGTAAAAAATTGGCTGACAAGACTCCCCACGCCCAGCGGCGGCTCGCAGCGATCGTGTTCTGCGACATGGTGGGCTACAGCCACCTCATGGACGAGAGCGAAACCCAAGCTCTCGAGCTCCTCGAGGAATTCCGGCAGATCGCTGGCAAAACCATCCAAGAGCACTCGGGAGGAATCATCAAGACCATGGGAGACGGTCTATTCGTAGCCTTCGGCAGTGCTGTGGAGGCCGTTCGCGCCGCGGTCACTATCCAGAAAGAGCTCGCTGCCCGCAATCGGCGCGAGAGAGGCCACCAGCCGCTCCTGGTTCGCATCGGCATCCACCTTGGAGACCTGTTGCAAGAAGGCGAGGACCTCTTCGGGAGCGGGGTCAATGTCGCGAGCCGCATCCAGCTCCTGGCCTCGCCGGGAGGCATTTACGTCTCCGGCGAAATCTATCAACAAGTCCGCAACCACAAAGACCTCTTCTTCCGAGATCTCGGAGAAAGACAGCTCCGCAACATAAAAGAGCCAGTCAAGATTTACGATCTGGTCCCCGGCGAACAAGCGGGGGAACTAAAGCCTGTTGAAGCCTCCACCGGCGTGAGGTCGATCGCCGTCCTCCCGTTCCACAACATGAGCGCCGATCCAGAGAATGAGTACTTTAGCGACGGCATGACCGAGGAGATCATTACCCGCCTCTCTAAGATCCGCGAGCTCAAAGTCGCCTCGCGCAGCACGGTCCTCCGCTACAAAGGAAGTGGCATTGACCCGCGGGACGTGGGGCGGGAATTGGGTGTCGGGTCCGTCCTCGAGGGCAGCGTGCGCAAGCTCGGCAATCGCGTCCGGATCACGGCCCAGCTCATCAACGCCGCGGACGGCTTTCACCTCTGTTCGGAAGTTTATCGTCTCGGCTTGCTGTGCGAGGAGAAGAAAGACTTTCACGCCGCCAGCGAAGCTTACCGGCGCTTTCTTTGTTTTTGGAAGGATGCCGACCCGGATATTCCCATCCTGGTCGACGCCAAGGAGCGGCTCGGCGCCCTTGAAGCCCAGGCGACTCCTTGACGCGCCGAAGAGTGAGAAGAAAATGTGCGGCAGTTATTTTCATCCGAGTCCCACGGCCTTAAACGAGGAGGCCTCTAGGGTATGAGCCGGAACGCTCTTATCAAAGAGTTGTGTGCGATCGTCGGCGATCGTTACGTACTTGTCGAGAAAGAGGACGTCATCGTCTACGAACAAGACGGCTCGATTTTTCAAGTCATGCCGGAGATCGTTGTGCTGCCGGGCGATGTCGAACAGGTCGCCGCGGTAGTTAGAGCGGCCAAGTCTGCCAACGTTCCGATCGTGCCGCGCGGTTCCGGCACAGGCCTCGCCGGCGGCGCCGTGCCCGCCGAAGGCGGGATCATCTTATCACTTGCCCGGCTGAATCGCATTTTGAAAATCGATTTGCAAAACCGCATCGCCGTTGTCGAACCAGGCGTCATCAATATCGATGTGACGAAAGCCGTCTCTAAAGACGGCTTCTTCTATGCGCCGGACCCGAGCAGCCAAGCAGCCTGTTCCGTCGGCGGCAACGTGGCAAATAATTCCGGCGGCCCGCACACGCTTGCCTATGGCGTAACGACGAATCACGTTCTCGGGGTCGAAGTGGTGCTCGATGATGGACAAATTCTTTGGCTCGGCGGTGAAGTGCCGGACACGCCCGGCTACGATCTTTGCGGCGTATTCGTCGGCTCCGAAGGGACGATGGGAATCGTTACCAAGGCAGTCGTCCGACTCATGCGGACCCGAGAATCCGTCCGCACGCTGCTGGCAATTTTTGATCAAATGGACAGGGCAACGCGCACTGTTGTCGATATCACTGGAGCGGGAATCATTCCGGCAGCGTTGGAGATGATCGACCGAACGACCATCGAAGCCGTCGAGACCGGCGCGCCGGTTGGCTTTCCGCGCGACGCCGAAGCGATATTGATCGTCGAAGTCGAAGGCCTGATCGAACACACGGAGCGTTCGATGCAACTCGTGCGCGATATTTGCACGCGTAGCGGCGCGCGCGAGGTCAGAGTCGCCAAAGACGAGACCGAGCGCCAGCTGCTCTGGAAAGGCCGCAAAGGCGCCTTCGGCGCCATGGGCGCCCTGGCGCCCAACTATTATGTACAGGACGGCGTGGTGCCGCGCAGCAAACTGCCGGAGATCATGCAGCGCATCGCCGAGATCAGCAAGCAATTTAATCTGCGCATCGCCAACGTTTTCCATGCCGGCGACGGTAACCTGCATCCGAATATTCTCTTCGATATGCGCGTGCCCGGCGAATTGGACCGCGTGGTCGAAGCCGGCGCGGCGACGCTGCGTGCGTGCATCGAGCTCGGCGGCAGCATCACCGGCGAGCATGGCGTGGGTTTGGAGAAAAAAGCTTACATCGGACTGCTTTTCAATGAAGCAGATCTGGAAGCGATGACGCGCGTGCGCCGAGCATTCGATCCTGATGGCCGCTTCAATCCGGCAAAACTTTTCCCAACACCGATAAGCTGCGGCGAAATACGCCGTCAACCAGCGAGTATTCCCGCGGGGCTATGGATTTGAAGGCCCCGTTTCGAGTTTCGAGTTTCGGGTTCCGGGTTGAAAACTCGAAACCTTGAACCCGAAACTCGAAACCTAAAGAAGGTCACCATTGGAACATACCCATCCCACCATAGACAGCGCCAACCAAGCCAAGATCGCGACCCTCGATCTCCCCGAACTTTACCAGTGCGTTCACTGCGGCCTTTGTTTGAACGAATGTCCGACCTATCGCGTCCTAAAGCTGGAACCAGAATCCCCCCGCGGAAGAATTCATTTAGTCAAAGCCGCTGCCGACGGACGCATCGAGCTCAGCGAGCGCTTCGAAGAACACCTCTATCTTTGTCTACTTTGCCGCGCCTGCGAGAGTGCCTGTCCTTCTGGTGTCCAGTACGGACGCATCGCCGAGACCGCGCGCGAGCATCTCGGCCCGCCGGGCTCCGATCTCACACGCGCCGTTCTGAATTTCGTTTTTAGCCAATTGCTCCCCTACCCGCGACGACTACGTTTTGTTTTTACACTTTTGCGGATTTACCAAAGCAGTGGGCTGCAGCGACTCACGCGATCTTTGTTGCCAAAGAAGTTGCGTGAAATGGACGCGATGTTGCCGGTGGTATCTCGAAGTCTTTTCCGTCCTGATTCGAACGCGCATCTAGCGATCGGCCAACGCCGCGCTAAAGTTGCCATGCTTAATGGTTGTGTCATGCCCCTGCTCTTTGGCGAGGTGAATGAAGCCACCGTGCGCGTGCTGCAACGCAACGGTTGCGACGTCATATTTCCAAAGAGCCAAACCTGTTGCGGCGCGTTGAATATTCATAACGGCGAAAGCACCGCGGCAAAGCAGATGGCGCGGCGAAACATCGACGCGTTTCTGGCCGCCAATGTCGATGCGATCATCGTCAACGCCGCCGGCTGTGGCGCCGCGATGAAAGAGTACGGCTACCTGCTGCGGGACGATCCCACCTATGCCCAGAAGGCGGATCGCTTCGGTTCACTCGTTAAAGATGCCGGCGAATTTCTTGCTGGCCTCGGCTTAGTTGGCAAACTCGGCGCCATAAAAATGACGGTAACCTACCAGGACCCTTGCCATCTCGCGCACGGTCAGCGAATTCGCTCGCAACCACGTAAATTGCTGCAATCGATTCCCGGATTGACGCTCATCGAAATGGAGGGCTCCGACCGCTGCTGCGGTAGCGCGGGAATCTACAATATCACCCACCCTGAAATGTCGCGGCAGCTCCTCAAGGAAAAAATGCAAACAATCGCGTTGACGGACGCCGAAGCCGTCGTCGCGCCGAATCCCGGCTGCATGCTCCAGCTGCGCTACGGTGTCCAACAATATGGGCCAAGCGCTGAAGTCTATCACCTGATGGACCTCCTCGAACGCTCTTACAGCGCTGCGGAAGTTTCGTCGTCAAAATGAAACTCAGCGTCGAGCAACTGGCAAACCAGCTCGAAGCCGCGCTGGGCCCTGACGCCATGACGGCAGACGCATCCGGCTCCATTGCCTTCCACTCGATTGACCGCAAGCAGCCGAAGCTCGTCTGCCGTCCCGAGTCTGCGGAACAAATCGCCGTGGCTCTGCGACTATGCAATGAAGTGGAAGCGGCCATCATTCCTTGGGGCGGCGGCACGGCGATGGCGATCGGTAATCCTCCGCGTCAAGCCGCCGTCATTGTCGAGACGAGGAAGCTCAATCGCGTGATCGAGCACGATCATGCCAACCTGACCGCGACCGTCCAAAGTGGGATTACGTTGAGCGATTTGCAAGCTTCGCTGGTGCCACAAAAACAGTTCGTGCCGATCGAGGCTCCCTTTCCGGATCGCGCGACCGTCGGCGGCGCGATTGCCAGCAACTTAACCGGGCCGCGGCGAAGCTACTACGGCAGCGTGCGCGATCTAGTCATCGGTATGAGAGTCGTGCTCGCTAGCGGCGAGCAAATCAAAGCCGGTGGCAAAGTCGTCAAAAATGTCGCGGGCTATGACATGTGTAAACTTTTCGTCGGCTCTCTCGGAACTCTCGGCATCATCACGGAAGTGACGTTGCGGACGGCGCCCGTCGCCGAAACAGCAGCGACCGTGATCGCTTCCGGAACATTGGCTCAGGCTGAGCGACTCGGTGAAGAGCTTTCTCGCTCAGCGCTGCTGCCAGCCGGAGTCTTTCTCTCGAACGATGGCGCCGAGGGACAATGGCAGCTCGCTATCTGGTGTGAAGGATTTGAGGAAACCGTAGCGCGCCATCTGCGCGACCTTGACGACATCGCGGCTCGAATTGGCATGAACACGACGATTTTGCGAGTTGAAAGCCATAATGAATGCTGGGAAAAGCTCCGCGACTTTCCGCTTCAGCCTGACTGTTTGGTTTACCGCGTAACTCTGCCTCGCGCGAAAATTTTTGATTTCACTCAGCTCGTTCAAAAATGGGCTGATGTGAAACTGATCAGCGATATCGCCGCGGGCACGGTATGGCTGGCTTTGTCGGCACACAGATCCGGCGTGGAAAAGTTTGTTGAATTGATTGAAGTGGCGCGGCAGCAACACGGCCACGCGGTCGTCTTCGCGGCACCGGCTGAACTCAAGCAGGGAGTTGAAGTATGGGGACCATCGCCAACTACGATCTCGCTCCAGCGAGAGATCAAGCGGCAGTTCGACCCCAAAGGATTGCTAAACCCCGGCCGCTTTTGGAGCGGTTTGTGAATCAGCGAAAAAACTCAGCACTCAGTCCTCAGCACTAAGCAGTTAAAAAAGCTGTATCACCCAACCACCGATCCAATTATCCACACCGAAGCCGGCGCTTCCCCTCACGGCGAAATATGCGGCGGCAGCAACAAAAACAAGATTGTCACGAAGGCCGACCTCATGCGCGTGATAGGATTGCCGGTCGAAGGAACGAAAATAGTTTTGTGCCCTGTCATCTTTGATCGCCGCTTTCACTACCGGCGCCATCGTCGGCAGTACTTTTAGCCAGTGCCAATGAAGTCCGAACGTCGGAATTAAGAAAACTATAATCATCACCGCACAGATCGGAGTTTGAATCCCCGCCGCGACTCCGAAACCGCCGACGACCATTAAAAAAGTGGCCACGAAGCCGAAGAAGGTCGCGCCCTTGGGAAAGAGGATGCTCGCAGTATTAACGGGGTTCGGCCAGCGACGGACGTTACTTAGCCCGCTGATCAGCATGCGCCAACCTAAAATCACTCGAAGTATCGCTTCGGTGAGCAATACCATCGTCGAATGTTCCAATGGAGTCCTCCTCTTGCCTGATCCGAATGGTAATTTCGGACGCAATATAGTCAGCAGTGTCAATGCCGTCAAACCGGTGGCTCGGTGGGACAATAAACGAACTTGCTGCCCGATTTGCGGGCGCGTCTCCCAGTTGTAGCTGGGCAGTCGGCCAGTCGGAATTGTCTGAAAAATGCGTTTTTATGATTGTTTCTGCCAAAAAATTTCTCTACAATGCGGCACTCGGCGATGTTGAGACGATGGCACGTGGGTTGCTCGTCTTGCATCGTGAATCGGAGGTGGCATGAAACACGCTCGACAATGGTTACTCGCATTGTGCTTTAGCATCTTGACATTATCGCCCGCCGGCGTGATTGCCGAGAGCCAACTATCCAACCGTTCTCCATTTCCCGTCCCCACTGGCCTCGAATCTTCGGTCGATTTTTGGAAAAAAGTCTTCACCGAGTATAGTCTTTCGCAGCTGATTTATTTCGACGCCTTGGACATGAGCAAAATTTATGAAGTGAATGACGTTGGCGAAGGCAGTCGCTCGAATGAGTATCTCAACGCTGAACGCGCGCGCGTTGCCGCCGCTAACGGCGTCGACATCGAGCGCGTCAAAACGCAGCGAGGAATAAAGGAACGAACCGCGGCGGGTTTGAAACGCTCAGGTCGGTATATAAGGCAAATTCAGCAGATCTTCCGCGATCGTGATTTGCCGCCAGAGCTCACTTATTTGCCGATCGTCGAATCATCTTATGATATTTACGCCCGATCCTCCGTCGGCGCTCTGGGCATCTGGCAGTTCATGCCCCGCACGGGGCGTGAATACATGCGGGTAACCACCGCTATCGACGAACGACGAGATCCATTTGAATCGTCCCGTGCCGCCGCAGCCTATCTCAAACAAGCATACGAATTCTTGGGTAGTTGGCCCTTGGCGATTACCTCTTATAACTATGGACAAGGGGGCATCGCTCGTGCGGTTGCCGAGGTCGATTCAGATAATTTAGTCGATCTGATCCAGAGGTATAATCATCCTAACTGGGGCTTCGCGCCGAAGCACTTTTACGCGGAGTTTCTCGCCGCGGTCGAAATCGGTACGAATCTCAACAAATATTTCCCCGATCTTGAGCTTGACGCTTCAGTGGAAATTAAGGAAGTCGAACTTGGCAGCACAACTGCTTTGGCATCAGTGATCACCTCGTCGGGACTTAGCCGCGATGAATTCCTGGGTTGGAATCCGGCGCTTGGCTCCGCAACCCGCATAGTACCCGCCGGCTATCGCGTAAAGTTGCCTGTGGACCGAACCGTGGCGCCTCTCGTCACTGTTGCGCAAGTCCAGCAGGCTGCGCGCCAGCCACAGGCCAAGCCCCAAATTGTGCACCATCGGGTCAAGCGCGGCGAGACGGTTATTGAAATTGCCAGGCGTTACGGCGCATCGGTGGAACGCATCCTGCAAATTAATGGTATCCGTAAGGCTCATCTTGTCAAAGTCGGAACCACACTGGTAATCCCGAAGATATAAGATCTCATCTTCTTACGATTGATTCCAGCAAAGCCGAGACCATCTATGATGGCTCGGCTTTGTACATTGAAGGATCTGCTCTGGCTTCACTGCGTTCATGAAGCCCTGCCCCATACATTCTCAAGGGACGACACGCGTTGACAAGTTTTCTGCACGCTGGTTATAGTCACCCGCGTGATCGCAGACTTCTTGAAACACGAACTTGCCTTAAGTCACGCGCGGCGGCTCATCATCAGAATCGGCCTACTGCTATTCTTTCTCCAACTGAGCGCTTCCGCGCTCGCCCAAGAGACAAAAAAAGTTCGCATGGCCTACTCCGCATTCAGCATCTCATTTCTGAATGTCTTTATTGCGCGCGATGCCGGACTGTTCAAAAAGCACGGCCTGGAAGCCGAGCTGATTCAAATGGCCGGACCTTTGCCTGTCGCCGCCCTCGCGGCCGGCGAAATCGATTACTTAACTGGCTACACAACCGGCATTGTCGCGACGGGTCAAGGCGCGCCGCTCAAGGGGATCATGATCAGTTTGCGCAAGCCACCGTTCTTTCTCGTCGCCGAGCCGAACATTCAGCGGCCGAGTGAACTTGCGGGCAGGAGAATCGGGGTCGACAGGATCGGCAGCCTGCAGCACCTGGTGGCTCGTCTGCTGCTGAAAGCGAAAGGGACAGATCCCGAAAAAGCCATTTTCACTCAGACGGGTTCCGTGTCGAACACTGTAACCAGCTTGGGTCAGGGCGCGGTGTCGGCCGCCGTTTTGTCGGGGCCTCATAACGTCATCATGGTGCAAAAAGGCTTCCGGGAGATCGGCTCCGCCGACGAGCTGCCGATGCAATTTCCGACCAGCGGACTCGTCGTCAATGAAACCAAGCTTAAGACCGACGCCGCCCGGATCAAGACGGTTATTCGCGTGATGCTCGATGCTGCCGCCTATTGCCGAAAAGAAAAGTCACGCGCCGTGAATTACGTCAAAGACAAATGGAAGTTGGAACAAAAAGTGGCCGAGACGGTCTACGAACAATGGCTTTCGATTCTCACACCTGACGGCAAGATCAGCATCAAAGACATGCAGGAATATTTTGACCTGGCTTATGGTCAAAAACAGATCTCGGCGCCGATCAACGTCGCCGCGGTAACGGATTACTCGCTGCTCGATCAGGTTTTGGCGGGAAAGTAACAGATCGCAGGGATCACTTGTCAGTCGAGCTCGAAAGTTAGAGTCTAAACCAGCAAAGTTAAGGAGCGAGTTATGGTAGACGGCAAAGCGCTTGTCGAATCAGTGAAGAAAGAAATCATCGAACCGGGCATTCAACGCCTGCTGGAAACTCCCTATTTCACAGAAATGCGCCAGGGGAAATTATCGATCAAACGGCTGCAGGGTTGGTCCATCCAGCACTATTTGCACAACAAGGCGATTCTAAAATCCTTCGCTTTGGGCATGGTGAAGAACGCCCAGGACCAGACGATGTTCGATTATTTCACTTACCAGTTGAACGAAGAACAGTCCCATCCTGACCTAGCGAAGCGGTTCGGTCTCGCCCTCGGTCTCAAAGAAGAAGACTTCACGGAAGCAACGCAAATCTTTGAGTGCCAGATTCACTCGGCGCGCACGGTTTACAATACGCTCACGGGCATCGCGCCGCAAAATCGCGCATCGGCGATGACCAGTGAAAGCATGGTGTGTCGTTACTCGGAAGAATTTTTAAACGCCGGGCGCAAGTATTACGGTCTCGACGATCGCGATCTGGTGTTTTTTCCTACCCACATGGTGGCGGACGTTGAGCATACTGCGCAATCGGCGGATTTGATCGCGCGGATGGTCAAGACGCCGCGAGAAGAGCGTTTGGTGCGCGAAAGCGCGCAATACATGGTCCGCATCAAGCTCGGCAAGTTCGACGGAATTTACCGGGAATACAGTTGAGGCATGATTCCAAGTTCGGGGGCTGTTTGACGGCGTTCTCCGGCCGCCTGGTAAATATTTCTAGTCGTTGCTATGGGTTCGGCTCTATTGAAGAGCGCGGCGAGTACATCCATTCAGCATACTGCTTGACCATGCGACACGTGCTAAAGCGGGGCATGGTCGTGCGAATCGCCTCCTTCACCATCCGGAGCCAGCGCCGCGGTACTTTGTTCGCGTCGCGATCATAAAAGGCTGGGACTATTTCTTCTTCAAGGAGGCGATAGAGCGATTCCGCGTCGGCTGCATCTATGGCGGCCGGGGCGTCTGCCGCCACGCCCCCCTCAATCAACCATCCGTTCGATCCCGTGTAGCCTTCTGCCCACCAACCATCTCCGGTGCTCAGATGCAGTGCGCCATTGATTGACGCTTTCATTCCGCTGGTTCCGCTCGCTTCAAAAGGCCTACGTGGAGTATTCAACCAAACATCGCATCCTTGCACTAAGAAGTGCGCAACATAAAGATCGTAGTCCTCCACAAAGGCAATATGACCGCCAAATGCGGGATCGATCGCATGGCTGAAAATATTCTGCAGTTGTTGTTTACCACGGTAATCCGCTGGGTGGGCTTTGCCCGCAAACACAATCTGAACGGGGCGTCTAAACGCCGTCAGGATGCGAGCCAATCTCTCAGGGTCATAAAAGATCAGTTCCGGACGCTTGTAGTCGGTAAATCGCCGGGCGAATCCAATGGTGAGCGCTGTTGGATCCAGTAGCGTACCTGCCGCCACGACCCGAGCAGCCGTCACCTGCTTTTGTGTCCACAACTGCCGGGCGCGCTCTCGAATAAACGTGACGAGGTAGCTTCGCAGCGCCTCGCGAACAGCCCACAGTTCCTCGTCCGGGATGTTCGAGATTTCATCCCAAAAGTCTACCCCATCGTGTTGGTCCTTCCACTTTACCCCAAGATAACGTTCTAGTAGCCTGACCATATCTGGCGCGATCCAAGTGGGGACATGAACGCCATTCGTGACAGTTTTCAGAAGACTCTCGCGTTCAGGCATATTTGGCCATATCTGTGCCCACATATCCAAGGTGACACGTCCATGGACTTGACTTACGGCGTTGGTCGCGCTTGTGCTGCGAATGGCAAAGGCAGTCATATTGAACATCGGCCCGAGGCCATCGTCGTAATACCCGAGCTTCAAAAACTCGTCTCGGTATGAACCGACGTTAGGCCAGTACGCCGCAAGATAGGAGTCCACAAGATCAATGTGGAACGCGTCATGTCCCGCAGCGACCGGAGTATGCGTTGTAAAGATCGTGGAGCGGCGTACTTTCTCAAGAGCCGCGTCGAAGCTCTCGCCACCGTCCACCAACTCACGCATTCTCTCGAGCGTTACAAACGCCGTGTGCCCCTCGTTCAGATGCCAGACCATAGGCTGATGACCCAGAGCGCGCAGTGCCCGAACACCGCCAACGCCTAATATGATCTCCTGTTGAAGTCTTGTTTCGCGGTCGCCGCCATAGAGTCGCGCTGAAAGCTCGCGATCCTTCGGATCATTCTCCTTAACGGACGTGTCCAGCAAGTAAATCTTTACCCGGCCCAAGCGGACGCACCACACCGAAACGTGCACAAAACGGTGACCGAGCGCGACAGACAGGATACAAGGCTTGCCGTCTTTGTTGACCACTTGCTCCACCGGCGTGTATTCCCACTCTAAGTGCTCGTACAGTTCCTCTTGCTGCCCCTCTGAGGTGATGCTCTGGTGAAAGTACCCTTGCGGGTACATGAAACCGACCCCGACGAGGGGAATTCCCAGATCGCTCGCTTCCTTGCAGTGATCGCCGGCCAGAACCCCAAGTCCACCAGCGTAGATGGGTAAGGACTGGTGAAGGGCAAATTCAGCCGAAAAGTAGGCTATCGGACGGTTGACTAGACCAGGATACGTTTGGGCCCAATACGTTTTTTTGGCGGTAAGGGCGTGGCCGAGACCCTCGATGGCAGCATCGTAGAGAGCGACAAAAGCAGGATCCCGCGCTGCCTGCTTCAGCTGTTGGTTCGTCACCAAGTGAAGCATCCGCACGGGGTTGTGTGAAGTTAGTCGCCAAAGGGGGTAATCGAGACGTCGAAATATCTCGCGGGCCTCGTGATGCCAGGCCCACCGGAGATTAAACGCCAGTTGCCAAAGCCCGCTAATCCTATCCGGCAAGGAACGCTCGAATTCCACGGCAGATACTTTAATCACTAAATCGCCAGCAAACAAATGGGTCGCGCTGACATTGAGCATACCGCGCAGTCAGCGGATCTGATCGCACGCATGGTTAAAACCCCTCGTGAAGAACGACTGGTGCGCCAAAGTGCCCAGTCCAGTATATGGTACGCATCAAGCTCGGTAAATTTGACGGTATCTATCGCGAATATTCCTAGCGCCGGCAGCGAATCGATTTGAAAATTTGAATCTCGCAGCCTGTACGCGGCGCCGCTTTTATATCCGCCCGTTCAAGTTGTAACAAATACCCGACGGCGAAGTAAACTTCTTACGGCGGGCCGAAGAAGCGCACCGGATTATCATACAAGATTTTTTGCTTTTGCATTTCGGTGAGGTCCTTGCGTCCGAGGAGATTTTGCGCGGCATCTTCCCGCGCCTCGCCATGTGGATAATCGGAAGAAAACAGCAACTGATCCTCTCCCAAGAGCGCGATCTCCTCTTTCATGAGCGGGTCTTCCATCTCCCCGCAGACGAATATTCGCCCGGATCTGAGGTAGTCACGAATGGATTGTCTGGGCATTCGCTCTGACATCATTTTTGGCTGAATGATCTTATCTCGCTCCAAATAATGATCCATCCGTCCGACCATATAGAATAGCCACTCTGCGCCGAATTCCATGAAGCCGATTTTGAGATCAGGGTAGCGGTCGAGCATGCCTTGGCCCACCAAAGCCACGAACGCCATCTGTGCGGGCAAGGCCATGCTGAGCGCGTGGGCGTCGAAGAAAGTCTGTACCATATCATCAAACGGCGGATAGCTCGCGCCCATATGAACGCATAAGGGAAGCTTCGCTCGGGCGAATTCATCCCAAAAGGCCGTGAAGGTCGCGTCGGAGAGCATTTTCTCGCGCGCCGTGCCAAAAACGACCGCTGCCGACGCGCCGAAATCCAGCATCTCCTCCAAGGCCGCGATCGACTCGCGCGGCTCTCGCAGCGGCACGAGGCCGGCCCACTTGAGCCGCTTGGAATCGACGCGGCACTGCCGGCCCATATAGCGGTTATACGACCGAAACATCGCAGCTTCGAAAGCGGGATCCGCAGTCATGCGCGCGTAGAGTGTCGAAGGAAACAAAAATTGAACGTCGATTCCCATCTGGTCGAGTTCCCGGACTCTTCCTTCCGGATTCATCAGCGTGTGCGTATCTCGGTGCCTTCCCTCGACGATCCAAAGCGGCGTGTTGGCGGGCTGTAGTCCCGGACCAATAACATGCGGCTCCGCTCGCCCTTCGATCAACCAACCGCTGACGTAGGAACCCATATCTTCACAGTCGTTAAAGACCGCCGGGCGAGGGCGACGTGGGAGATACTTTTTCGCCAAATCTTCCCACATCGCCGGGGCCAAAATCACATGAGCATCCGCATCGTAAACGCGATAGTTTCCGAGCATGGCAGACCTCCTATCTCAGTCTATAAGCGCTAACTGCTCAGCGCAGTCGCTTCGATTTCGAGTAAATATTTCTCTCCGGCGAAGCCGTCGACGAGCCGAAAGTCGACGTTTGCAAGATCTATCCAGTTTACTTTAGCTAAAAGATCCTTGGCGACGCTAAGCTTCTGGCTCCGGTGCAGAAAAACCGAGAGCCTACCGGTCTTTCTGAAGTCCTGAGTCAACGCGCCTGAGATGGCGCGCGCACCGGTGATCGCCTTCAGAACTTCTGAGACTTGATCCTCCAACGTATCGGCGACTGAAGTATAACCCGAGTAGAACACCACGGAGTCGTATCGGAGATAACAAAGATAATTTCTCGCCGGTTCAAAATCCACGGGCCGCCGTTCGGTGTCACTATGGGTAGGCTTCATCGCCAGCAGCTCTAAACCCACAATTCCATCCGAATCGAACCACTGCTGTGAAATGAAACTGGAGCTTGCCGCTTTTCGCTGTCCCGCAAGAATTTTCGACCGTGCCGCCGTCGCCAGAGTGCGCGCGTCTTTGTCTCGTCCCCAGACGCGAGCGCGCACCACGTCGTCGAGGGAGAAGTCGTGTGATTGAAGCTCGGTTTCGAGCCTCTGAAAAAGTGCGATCATCGCGCCATCTGCCTGAAGTCCGGCGCGTCCCTCAGCTGAAATTTCAATGAAATCTCGGCCCAGCCAACTAAAAAATCTCTCATTCATCGCGCATCACTCTATCTCAGTATGTGGCTCTGTGAAAAGACTATCTTCTCATGATCGGCGAAGTCTTTAGAGCGATAACTTGCCTTTTCCCGTTCATTTGACATATGTGACTTCAGTAGCCGCAGCAAAACGCGCCGAGCGTCAAGACTCGTAAAAGGAGATATGATCATGAGCAATCCTACCATCGGTTTCATGGGTCTCGGCATCATGGGCAAGCCCATGGCGCGAAATTTATTGAAGGCAGGCTATACGCTGGTCGTGCACAATCGGAGCCGCGCGGCGGTGGAGGAGCTCGGCAAGGAGGGAGCGCAGACGGCGGCCAGCTCAAAAGAAGTCGCTGAACGAAGCGAAATCATCATCACCATGCTTCCCGACTCACCGGACGTGGAGCTCGTCTATGCCGGTGAGCAGGGGATTTTCTCTGGCGTGAAATCTGGAACGTTACTTATCGACATGTCGAGCATCTCGCCGATCGTCGCGCGCAAGCTCGCGGCGGAAGCACAGAAGCGCGGCTGTGACATGCTCGATGCGCCGGTGAGCGGCGGGGAAGCCGGCGCGATCGGCGCGACGCTATCGATTATGATCGGCGGCAAGGCCTCGGCGGTCGAACGAGCGATGCCAATATTTCAAGCGTTGGGCAAGAACATCGTGCATGTCGGTGAAGCCGGCGCCGGCCAAGTAACCAAGGCAGCCAATCAGATGGTCGTTGGCACGACCATCGCGATCGTCGGCGAAGCGTTGGTGCTGGCTAAGAAGGCCGGCGTCGATCCGGCAAAAGTGAGGCAAGCTCTGCTCGGCGGCTTCGCTCAGTCAAAGATTCTCGAAGCGCACGGGCAAAAGATGCTCGATCGCAACTTCAAACCCGGTTTCCGCATTCGGCTCCACGAGAAAGATATGAAGATCGCGTTAGCAACGGGATCGGAATACGGCGTCCCGCTGATGGTTACCGGCATCGTCGGTCAGATGATGACGGCCATGAAAGGCATGGGCAACGGCGATCTCGATCACTCGGGGCTGGTAAGATTGCTTGAACAGATGTCCAACACCGAGCTGGGTTAGGGAACTAAACGCAGCAAGCCACAGGGTATCGGATCTTTGCGATAATTTTCCCCAAGGTCGTCACCCCAGAATTTTTTTTATCGGGATGATCCAGTCAGAGTTTGGCCTGGAATAGGTTAATCATCCTTGACAACTCCGACACGGCTCGACTAGCGTACGCGCAGTTAGACGTGTTCCGATTGCAAATCTTTCCCCGCAGGAGAAACTGATTATGACTAATAAAAGAAAAGTCGTCGATGCGGATACTCATGTTTCCGAATCTCAAGAGATGTGGGAATTTCTTGACCGGGAGATGCACCCGCGGAGACCGGTGTTGGTCTCAGTTCCCGACGATACCCTCTATGGCGAGCGCGATGCGTTCTGGCTGATCGATGGAAATATTTTCCCGAAGCCGGCCGGTAGAGGCGGCTTCAACCTGATCACACCCTCGGCCGCCAAGCGGCAGCAACTGAGAACGGATATCAGCCTCGGCTGTCGCGACCTCACGGACCCCGAGACACGCCTCAAAGACATGGATCGGTTGGGCTTTGACGTCCAGGTGATCTATCCGACACTGTTCCTGATCTACCTCACTGACGATGTCGCACTCGAGGTGGCGTTGTGCCGGGCTTACAACAGGTATATGGCGCAGGCCTGCGCTAAAGCGAAAGATCGGCTGAAATGGGTGGCCATTCCACCTCTGCGATCCACTGAAGAATCGGTGAAAGAGATCCGCTGGGCAAAAGAAAAAGGCGCGGTGGGAGTTTTCTTCAGAGGGATTGAGGGTAATCTCACGCTGGACAATCCGTATTTTTTTCCGGTTTATGAAGCAGCCAGCGACGTAGGCCTACCGATCTGCATCCACCAAGGATCAGGCAGCCCAACGTTCATCAACTTTTTCAATCTCGAACGAAACCGGCAATGGTCTCACTCCGCAGTCCTTCCGCTCTTTGCCTTCAACGATATTGTGAACAACAAGATTCCGGAAATGTTCCCGCACCTCAAATTCGGCTTCATCGAATCTTATGGCAGCTGGGTTCCATATCTCCTCCACTCGTTCAAGCGACAATTTCGCGGTGAGTGGAAGTACTCATCGAGCACGGATCTGTTTCGTGATTACAGGCTTTACGTGGCATGCGAAACGGACGAAAATATTCCTTTGTTGGCCGACTGTATCGGCGAAGACAACCTGCTGATCGGCTCCGACTACGGCCACAATGATCCTTTCGAACAGCGCAACTTTTTACCCGCGCTGAGATCACAAGAGCGTGTGCCGAGCCGGGTTGTTGAAAAAATGGTTCGAGACAATCCCTGCGAGTTTTACGGCATCAATTGATTTGAAAACGCCGATGGCCAATTCGCGGTTTAATGGACCTGGGGCCACCAAGGCCCGCTCGCGTTCCGCCATGGCGTATGGTGCGCTCCTGATCGGTCTACTCGTTGGACTGAATTTGCGGCCGTTCGATGGCGAAGCTCTTGAGACGGTTAATATGGCGCTATCTAATAAAAACTTTCAGATGATTCTCTATCCGATCGCCCAAGAGCGCGGCTACATGCAGGAAGAAGGAATCGACCTGCGGATTATACTCGCGCGCGCCGAATTGAGTGTGCAGGCAACGATGGCGGGCAGTTTCCAGTTTAACATGGCCGGCAACATGGCTGTCGTGAATATCCTGAAAGGCGGCGCGCCGTTCAAAGTGATTCTTTCGACCAATGACAAAGTGCTCTCCTGGATATTGAGTAAACCGGAGATCACGACTCTCAAAGAGCTTAGAGGCAAACGAGTAGCCACCAGCGGCGTGGCTAATGTGACGCTCATCATGGCCAAGCAAGTTATGCAAAAGCACGGCATCGATCCCGATCGGGATATTAATTTTATCAACACCGGCGGAGGCAGCAACGGCGTTCGCGCTCTGATGGCAGGAGCGGTCGATGGCGTCGTCGCCTCCACCGCTGAACGATATATTGGCATTCCCGCTGGCCTCAGAGAATTGTCGTTCATCGGCAACGAAGTCAAAAACTCATGGGGTACGATGGCGACTACCGATCAACTGATTCAAGAAAAACCCAAGCTCGTCGCCGGCATGATGAAGGCTTCGCTGAAAGCCTTGCGCTTTATTCGTAATCAGCGCGATGCGACCATCACGGTTGCCATGAAGTTTGCCGGACTGGACAAGAGTCTCGCAACGAGAATGTATGATGATCTTGTTGGAAGCTTCACGCAGAACGGCACGGTAGACGAAGAGACTCAGCGAAACGATATCGAAGTCATCCGCCAAATCCTGAAGACACCTGAGACAATCCCAGTTCAGCGCGCCTTCGATTTCCGCTTCGCCCGCGAAGCCGATCGTCAACTGACCCAGTCCGGCTGGCGCCCGTGAACTAACTCACACTCATTTTCTCAGTCATCCTGAGCAACGCGAAGGATCTTGCTCCACTCATCTTGTGGCGGGATTGGAATCCCCACTTGCTTGCTTCTTGCGTTTGTCCCGCACATATACCGATATGCCCGGCGAGTCGGGAGAGCGTCGTTCATCTATTTCGAAAAGCTGAGTGGCTCTAACCAAGTCGCCGAGTTTCTTGTATCCATAGTTGCGCGGGTCGAACTCAGGGGCCTGCTTTGCAATGTGTTGTCCAATCTGCCCTAAATACGCCCAGCCATCTTCGCTTGCCGAGTGTTCAACGGCGTTTCTCAATAGATTAACGAGCGGCGTATCCTGGATCAGGTCCGTAGTGGTTTTCCTGGTTGGAGAGCCGGCCGGCTCATCCTCTCGAAGTATCTCGGTATAGACAAACTTATCGCAGGCGCCGACAAATGCTTTGGGAGTCTTTTTTTCACCAAAGCCATACACGACCAGACCCGCCTCTCGAATCCTCGATGCCAAACGCGTAAAGTCGCTATCGCTCGAAACGATGCAGAAGCCATCCATTTTCTCCGTGTAAAGCAAGTCCATTGCATCAATGATCAACGCGCTATCGCTAGCGTTTTTTCCGACGGTATAGCGAAATTGTTGAATCGGCTGGATGGCATGTTCCAGCAGAACATCCTTCCATCCTCTTAACAAAGTCGTGGTCCAGTCGCCGTAGATGCGTCTGACGCTCGCAATGCCGTATTTTGCGGTCTCTGCCAGCAGGGCATCAATGATCGAAGCTTGAGTATTTTCCGCGTCGATCAGCACGGCTAGCTTTTTCTGACTATTCTCGAGCTCCATGCTCGTCGCTCCTATCGCGCGGGTTGGGGGTCTGACCGCGCTTCCATGCGCAAACCTACGGCTTCCAGCCCATCTTATTCAGCTGCTGATCAGCCTCCAGAGCGAAACTGAAATCGTAGGCTTTATTGTTCGGAACGGTTTCGTTGGCGTTGACCACTTGGCGGATTATAACGAGATCGTTTCGCTGCGTTTCATCGTCGACGACGCCGCTGCGAGTAAAAGTGCCGATGATGTCATCGTAGACACGAGTGGCCTGCTGGCGCGAGACGCCGGAGAATTTCAGCATGGCGGAGATCGTGCCTTCCTTATCCTGGCGAAGATAACGCAATGCTTTGATCGTCGCGCGCACGAAGCCGCCGACCATCTTAGGGTTTTCTTTGATAAGTTTGTCTGTCGTAGCCAGCGTGCCCCAGGAGTTTTTCACCTCGTTGCCCATGAAAAACATTTCGCGCATTCCTTTATCGAGGCCGACGTAGCGCTGCTCCACGCTGAGCACCGCGGCGTCAAATCCGCCGCCCAGGAGCGCAGCGAGCTGATTGCCCTGCCCCACGTCGAGGAAAGTGACGTCTTTGCTAGCATCGAGACCATGTTTGGTGAGGACCTGCTTCAGCATGAAGGTCGCAACAGCGCCGACGCCGGTGGTGGCGATCTTTTTGCCCTTAAGATCTTTCGGACTGGTGATCTCAGGTCGGGTAACAAGCCACTGAAGAACGCGATCATTGGTTGCGGCAACGACCTTGAGCGGCGTATTGCCTCGGGCGATGCTGACGAGCGCGCTGGTGCCTGCGCCGGTGAATTGCACGTCGCCGCCGAGCATGGCTTGGATGCTTGTCGTGGGCGCGACAAAGATAACTCTTTGATCCAGTCCTTCTTCCTTCATGTAGCCCTTCTGCTGAGCGATGGGATAGAGCACCATTTGAAAACTTCTAGCGGGAACCGCCATATTGACGGTCTGGAGTGGTTGGGCATCGGTAAGGTTCGGAACGGCGAGCGCCAGGCATGAAATTGCCACAAGGGTCAATTGTCGGCCGATCAATCGTCGAGTCGATGCCCTTTGAGTGTTTTTCATTTGTGATTCTCCTGCGTGGCGAGCACCCTCACCCTTCCCTCTCCCGCATTGCGGGGGAGGGTAAGACAAAAGGACAAGAACTTGCGCGTGCTTTAGTTCAACGGATAGAGGAGCTTCGGATTATCGAAGAAGATCTTGTCGGTGAGCGCTGGAGGAATATCTTCGCGCGCGCGCATGGCGGCGACGAGCTGCCGCTCTTCGGATGGGTCCTGATGACCGTAGTCCGAGCCGATCAGCAGATGATCTTCTCCGGTATACTGCGCGATATAGCTGACGTCCTCGTCCGCTTCGCAGGCGACGAAAATTCGGTACTCGCGGAACATGTCTTTGTCTGAAGAAAATTTCCACTTCTCACGAAATAATCTTTTCAGGATATGCATCATGAACGGCACCCAACCCGCCGAAGCTTCGATAAAGCCAAACCTGAGTTTCGGGAACTGTTCGGGAATCTTGTTGGCGATCAAATCGCGGAACGCGAATAGCGGCTGCACGCGGCTGTGACCGAAAGTGTGGTTTCTTTCTACATCGAATAGGCTCAAGAACAGCGGGCAACCTGCGCCGGTATGGATCAAAATTGGCAGATCTGTATCGCTGGCCGCCTGGTAAATCGGATTGAAGTAGGGATTATCCAAGGTCCTTTGCCCTTCGATACCGCGAAAGAAAACCCCCACTGCACCGTTATCTTTGCCCCATTTGATTTCCTTCACCGACTCCTCGACCGAATGCAACGGAGGCACCACAACCCATCTCATGCGGCCGCCGGATTTTGCGCAGGCCTGCGCGAGAAATCGATTGTAGGCGCGCGCCAACGCCACGTCCAATACAGTGTCGTCGGTGATGTAAATCAAAAACAAAGTGGGAAAGATAACTTGCTTTTCCACGCCGAGCTTATCCATGTCCTTGAGCCGGCCCGGGATATCAGTCATCTCGCGGTAGGCGAGGTGAATATCGCCTCGCGACGATTCCAACTTCGACGCCGAGGGCGTGATCAAACGAAAGCTGCCTTTGCCGTTTGGCTTGGGGAAAATATTACCGTCGATCAACCAGAACGCGTTGCGTGGGCCATAGAGTGTATCCTCCGGGCTTTTCACCAGCACAGGCCGGCGATGATACATTTCCTTGTCCATCATCGCCCACATCGCTTCACCTTCCGAGATATGGGTATCCGCATCGATTATCCCTGCCATGTGTTCCTCCTTATGCCTTTCCGAAATGAGTTAGTCATCTACACTACTTTTTCTGCTTCGTCAGCCCCGTTGTCGATCGTGAGCGTGATACGTGATCGTGCGGTTCAACGAACACGAGCCACGAGCACGAATCACGAAGCGGCCCTTTCCTCCCATGACGATCCTTGTTTTTTACGGCTTCCAACCGATCTTATTCAACTGCCGGTCTGCTTCCAATGCGAAACTGAAGTCAAACGCTCGCGCGGGCGCCAACGTTTCTTTGGCATCGAGGACCTGGCGAATGACCGCCAGATCGTTTTTCTGTGATTCTTCGTCGACCGCGCCGTTGGGAGTAAAAGTGCCGATCAGATCGTCGTACAAGCGCGTCGCCGTCGCGGCGGATAATCCGGAGAACTTGGCGAACGCCGCAATGGTCCCTTCGCGATCCTTGCGGATCAAGCGCAGTGCTTTGAGCGTCGCGCGGGCAAAGCCGGCCATCACCTTCGGTTGCTCCTTCATGAATTTCTCGGAGGCCGCCGTGGTGCCCCAGGAATTTTTGACCTCATTGCCGAGGTACATGAGCTCCTTCATTCCGTTATCAACGCCCGCATAGCGTTGCTCGACGCTGACGATTGCGGCGTCTACAGCTCCCGACATGAGCGCTGCGGCCTGATTACCGACGCCCGGATCGGTGAAGACCACGTCTTTACTACCGTCGATGCCGTACTTCGGCAAAATGTTTTTGAACATGAAGGTGGAGACCGACGCGACGCCCGTGGTCGCAATCTTCTTTCCCTTTAGGTCTTTGATGCTGGTGATATTCGGCCGGCCGAGAATCCACTGATGGACCCGATCATTCACCGCAAACACAACTTTTACGGGAATGCCGCCTCGAGCGATGGCCACCAGCGCGCTCCCACCTGCAGCGGTCAGTTGAATACTATCGGCGACGAGCGCTTGGATACTCGGTGTCGGCTCGATGAAGGTGATTTTGATATCAATCCCCTCTTCCTTCATGTAACCGCGCTCGAGCGCCAGTGGAAAAATGATCTGCTGAAAGCTTTTCGCCGGCAGCGCGATGGTGACTTCCGCGGCGGAAACATAGGTGGCGCCGGTCAGCATTGCGACGAACAGTATTATGAATTGGCCTAATGGTTTCCGATTAGCGCGCGAAATCTTTCGGTACATCGTTTTGAAAGCTCTCATTCCGCCGAGCCCTAGATTCAAATGGCCAAAAACTTCCTCATTTTCACAGCCTGAGGTATAGCAAATAGACCAGGACTTTCGCTAGTAACCTGATTTACCCGCAATTCCTTTCGATCAATCACTCCTTGAGCGCGCCGGGCATGACCCACTCAGAGGCGATCTGGCGCGCGGCACCCACCGCGTCAGGTGCAACTTGTGACAGTAGCTTCTCGAACTGTTTGAAATCTACTTTTAGCGACTCCTCCATGCAGACGATATAATCGTCGCAGGTCTTTTTTGCCAACGATTCGGAATGACCGAAACGTTTGGTCAGGATCCTAGTGGCGTCGTCGCGATGGGTCTTGAAGTAGCGAATACCTTCCTGGTGTGCCGGGAGAAACTTTCGAAAATCGTTGCTTCTCTCGCGCCAGAGTTTCTCGGTCGTTTCGATGGTGATGGGCAATGGATCATCGACCACATCCGGCCACTCGGTGATGCGATTAAATCCCCGCTCTTCGGCGATGAATCCAAAAGGCCGCGGTAGGAATGCGCCGTCGACTTTGCCATCGATCAGTAAATCGAAAGCGTCTTGGTCGCCCTTGAGCAGTTGTAAAGTGAGATCCTTGTCGACAGCTAGGTTAGCGAGTTTTTGGAATGTCTCCGCGATGGGAGTATTTCGCGATGGCCCTTCGCGGCAAGCAACCACTCTATTTTTAAGATCCGGCAGCTTCGTGATTGCGGGAGCCACCATCAGGTAGTAAGGGCAACTATTCATCGCGCAACCAAGAATCCTCGTGGTCCTCGAAGTGAGAAAATGTTGTAGCGATGCTCTACCGACGACGAGGGAGATTTGCGCGCTACCGTTTTCCAGTCGACGGTAGCGCTCTTCCGTGCCTTGAACGTGGTTCCAGGATACATCCAAGCCATGTTTTTGAAATATCCCGACTTCAATGGATAAATGTCCAGTGGGGTCGCGAGCGAAATCGCCTCCCGCCCCCTCAAGGTGACCATACATGACGCTGAGATTAACCAGGCTCATCGCTAGTCTCCTTTCATCGAACCGCCGTCCCTTTTCTATATTACGCCTTGGTGACTCAAACAAATTGCCGCACGAGCCCGATTCGATCCTAGAAACACCGATTCTTGACACTTGACCTTGGTCGGGAATAGAGTCCGCTTATCGCAATAGGTTTCCTTACTTTTTATTAAACCAAAAGGAGGTCAGCATGGAAGTAAAGGACGTTTTCGAAATGGCGAAGGGAAGAAAGAAAGGCCAGCGTCGCATCGATCTTTACCGCAGGGAGAATCTCGATACTTGGATTCTGATATTTCCCCCCGGCGATGTGCAGAGGATGCACAATCATCCGTCGGACCGGACCTACTACGTGCTCACCGGCCACGGCATTATGAAAGGCCTCAACGAAACTCACGAGCTGTCACCGGGACAAATCATAAGCATCCCTGCCCATGAGTATTACGAAGGCTCCAATCCCAACGATGAGACGATGATCCTTTTAGGCAATAGCCATAAAGCGACGGCGGAAGACGTGGCCAAGGCCGGCGGTCAGCGCAACGAAATCGACGAGAAGACAGGGAAAAGAATCATTTACCAGCATGGTGGAGGCCAGGATCAGGGAGTGCTCGCGGACTAAACGATCACAACAGATTTTTGACCAATTTCTTAAAGCCCGGTCTGGGATTTACCCAGCCGGGCTTTTACTTTTTTGCGATTCCGGCAAGAGACCGAACGGATCACTGTCATCGTATGTCAAGGCGTCGTCGTAGTTTTGAAAGGAAAACGCGCGTTCACAGCCGCCATCGGGTATGCCAATTCTCATCAATTACTGCCACACCGGCTTAGGCGATGAGAATTGTGGGTCGGGTCCGTTTCATCACTGGTTCAGGTTTTGACCGAGCCGAGTATGAATGCGTCGGACGCGCTCCACTTGTCCCTTGGCCGGGAAACGTTCGTAGAAACCTTCGGCGCGAAACTCTCGCGTTAAATCGGCCCAGGGCTTAACGACGTTCGTGAAAACCTTGGGGGAGCGGTCCTCATCCCAGGCCTGAAGGATCTTGCGGTTGCGAATGAGATCAGCGAACACGCGAAAGAGCGCCTTCAGAGTTACGTCTCGGGTAAACATGAATTTTTCATTGTCGCCCCAAACGGCGTCCATGACGTCCCTGACCGCTTTGAGATAATCTCGCAGGAGAGCGTAGGCGCGGTCCGCGCGCATACCAAAGTGGTCGTCGAAGAAGCGGCGGTTTCGCTGCACGACTTTGAAGACCTCATTGAACACTTCCGACTGTAAAATCCATTTCTCCTGCCGGCTTCGCCCGCCCAGACGATTGATGCGGTAGCGCAGCGGCGAGTCGGATTCTTCGTAAAGCAGGTTAACCAGCTTGGCTGCGAACTTCTTTTCCGGTGTTTCCCAGGAGACCCGCTCGTAGAGATCCACCAAGTGGGATTTATTGATCCTGGTATGGGTCGAATTGATGATCACGAACATCTCGGTGGCGAAGTCGGCGCTCTTGCCGTCAAACAGCACACAGGGAACTTCGATCCGATCGATCTGCTCGGGATGTCTTTGGCGGAAGAAATGCAGCGCCGCAAGACGATGCTGACCGTCGATAATAAGATAGCTGCCGTTTGGCTCGCTCAGGAAACCGACGCTTTCCGAAGAGTCCGAGCGTCGGAAGCGCAGCGTTTCGTCGGTGAAGAGCAGGATCGTGCCCGGAATCAACGGTTGGCTGACCGCCGTCTCGTAGAAATTAACGATCTGGCGAATCTTTCGGCGGTTAAGCAGCCGTTGAAATGATTTTTCGCTTTTCTCGATTCCGGCGATGAACTTGGCAACCTCATCGTCGCCGGGTTCATCGGCCTCAATCTGCTCGCCTTCGAAATAGTAGCGGCTCGAAAAACTCACCCGATCGAGCAGCTCCGTTGCCTTATAGGCGATGAAGTAGAAAGCCCCTTCCTTTTGCAGCACTCGTGTTGCCAACATAGATCGCTCCTCCTCAATCGACTATGGTTTTCCCGGAATTAACTCACGTGAACGATAGAGACGCATGCTGCCTATCAAGCTGGCTTTGTTTGTCACTTTCCCAGAACTTTCGCTGAGGCGCTCGCACAAGCCGCGTTAGGATCTGCTGCGCTGTCAATCTCATAGTTCGCCTTGCGCGCCGCCCTTTCTGCCATAGGCCCCTTGCAATGTGCGTGTCTTGACGAAACCCGTCAGCTGATCGTCGTTGCGAAACTTTTTCATTTCATAGGTTTCGTGATGGATGATTTCCTCCAAGCTCCGGCGCGGCGGAGCGACGACGTTTCCCTTGCCGTAACCGATCGGCACCAAGTGATAGATGCGCAACGGCTCGGGAATTTTCAGCAAAACTTTGAGCATCGTTTCCATATAGGGCGAATTAGCGTCGCTGACATACTGCGACGCCAAGCCTAGTGACGTCGCCGCCAAATGAATCAGCAAGGTCGCATTGGCCAAGCCGGTGATGAAATGTGACTCTGCTTTTTCGAGCTTGGTGCGAATCGGGTAAGCCTCTTTGACTCGCGGATCGCCAAGCACAACAATATGGACCGGCGCATGGCGGAAACCGTCACCGGTCATTTTCGCAGTGCCGCGCACGGCGAGATCCATTTCACGCTTTTGTTCCATCTGTTTCACATAATAGTCGGCGATCTGATGTCGGACCGCTTGCTCGCGGACGACGATGAATTCCCACGGTTGTCCATTGCCGCCGGAAGGAGCCCAACGGGCGATGTCCAGAATCGTTTGAATCGTGTCGTCGGAAATTTCTCGGCTTTCGTCGTAGCCGCGAATGCTCCGCCGTTTTGCCACCAAGGTTCGTAAAGCGTCGATGTTCATCTGAAGAACTCCCTTTAACTTAAGTGCAGGTACGGAAATATCATCTCGCCGGAAAAAAGTTGACAAACTATGCCAAATCCTCCCGCCGGTCAAGCTGTTGCAATCCCTCGTGATTCGACCTGCCTGTCCTGAGCGAAGTCGAAGCGCTCAATAGCGGATTTGTCTATTCAGCAAGTTCAAGTAATTAGCCGTTCATTCCTTCGATCAATTCAGGGCGCGAGATTTTCGCCGTCAATGACGAACAGCGAGTTTTCACACACAGCCTGCCGCGGAGAGCCAATTATCGTTCCGGTCGGAATTCTTTCGCTAGCAAAAGATCTTTCGATAGAGAGTGTTTCGTTCAATCGATTTGCGCACATATTTCTTAGATTTTCATCTCCGTTATGGTATTCTTGGCGTCTCATTTCAATGAACGGAAAAACTGTCCCGTCTGAGTTGCCTCGGGCCCTCTCACTCGCTTCCCGGCTATTGTGGTTCGTCAACATGAGACGGCTAAAGCGCTTGCTCTATTGGCTTGGCGCCCTTCTCGCAATATTTCTCTGCATTTTCATTGAGTTTCAAACCTCGATCCTGCAGTCGTGGATCTTCACGAGCACCAATGAGCGCCTATATTTCAAGCTAAAAGAAGGGCCGAGCAAAGAGATTGCCTATCCGCGCTCGGCGCCCTTCGATGATCGGCGCGGCTATTCAAAGCTGCCGGCGTTTCAATCCCGTCTCGAATCTCAAGGCTATACGATCACGCATCAGGTGCGCCAATCAGAAACCATGCTGACGCTTTTCGAGCATGGCATTTCGACGCCTTATACAGAGCGGCCCGACGCAGGTCTGGATATCCGCGGCGTCGATGGCGACTCACTGTTTCGCTACGGGCAATCGGAATTTCTCTTTGGCAAGATTGATGACATTCCGCCGCTTTTGGTCAAGACGCTGCTTTTCCTTGAAAACCGGGATCTCGACCGTCCCGCCACAGCGTGGCAAAACCCGGTGATCGAATGGGACCGCATACTCAAGGCCGCTCTAATGTACGTAGGCGCCAAGCTACAACTCCCGGTGCCGGTGCAGGGCGGCAGCACGCTCGCGGTGCAGCTGGAAAAATTCCGCCATTCCCCCAATGGCCGCACTGACACTCCGGTAGAGAAGTTGCGGCAGATCATCGGCGCCAGCCTCAAGGCTTACCACGAGGGGGCCAATACGCGTGCTTGGCGCGAACGCATCATTGTTGACTATTTGAATACTGTGCCGCTCGCCGCTGCGCCCGGTTACGGTGAGATCCACGGACTTGGTGAAGGACTGCATGCATGGTTCGGCATGCCCCTTGCCGCTGTGGTCGCGGCATTGAATTCACCCGGGCCATCGGCCGCAAAAATCCGCGCTTTCAAATATGCTTTGACTTTGCTCATTTCGGTACGCGCCCCATCGGTATTTCTCGTCGACGAACGGGAGTCTTTGGAAGAAAAAGTCAACCAATTCACTCGACTGCTGGCACGGGCCGGTATCATCGATTGGGAGATGGCAGCCCAACTGCAAGAGACGCCCATTCGATTTATTCCCAGCGCGCCATTGCCGCCGCAACCATCGTCAAACAAGAACAAAGCGGCCAACGCCATTCGCACCAACATGATGGACGCGCTCGGCGTTACCAATCTCTACGATCTCAATCGGCTTCATTTGCAAGTGGATAGCACTTTCGATGTCTCGCTGCAAAAGAAAGTGACCGAGTTCCTGCATCGCTTGGCCGATCCGAAGGTCGTCAGCGCATACGGGCTGAACGGTGAGCGGCTCTTGGAAGGCGCCGACCCCGCCAAAGTGATCTACTCCTTTCTGCTGGTCGAAGCGACACCGGGCGGCAATCTCGTCCGCGTTCAGGCGGATAATTTCGCCGCGCCGTTCGATTTCAACAGAAGCGTCAAGCTGGAGCTCGGCAGCACGGCCAAGCTGCGCACCCTCACCCATTATCTGGAAGTGATCGCCGAGATCCATCGCGACCTTTCCGGCTTGACTGAAAAACAGCTCGCCCAAAAAGCGCAAACCGCGCGCGATCCGCTGACCCGGTGGGGCATCGAAACCTTACGCAACGAAAAAAATCTCGGGCTACAGCCGTTTCTCGATCGGGCGATGGAGCGGCGCTACTCGGCTAGTCCTTACGAAGAGTTTTTTACCGGCGGCGGGCTGCTTCACTTCGAGAACTTCGCCAAGGAAGATAATAATCGGATCGTCGAGCTGCGCGACGCGTTTCGCAATTCGATCAATCTCGTATTCATCCGGTTGATGCGCGATACAGTGAGCTATCATCGCGCGCGTCTTGCTTATGACTCTGATGATGTGCTGGAGGATCCGGCCAATGGCCATCGGCAGAAAATGCTCCAAGAAATTGCCGACGAGGAATCGCGCGCCACGCTGCGCCGGGCCTATCAAAATTATGCTAAGCAGTCCCCCGATGAAATCGTGCGCCGCTTGGTCGGAACAAAAGGTCGTAGCGAACGGCGCTTGACCATTCTCTTTTATGCCTGGCGCATCGGCACCAGCGAAGCAGAGCTAAAAGCGTGGATGGATAAGAACAAATTGCCAACCGCGGGTGTCGATGTAGCGAAGTTGTTGCGCGCCTATCACAACCCTCGACTGACCTCGATCGACTACGCCTACCTTCTCGCTTTGCACCCGCTCGAACTTTGGTGCGCTGGCGAGTTTCGCAAAGACTCCAATCTTTCGTGGGAAAGACTCTATGCCGCGAGCGGCGAAGCGCGCCGCATGGGCTCCGCGTGGCTACTCAACAGCCACAATCGCCGCGCCCAGGATCTGCGCCTGCGCATCCGCATCGAACGAGACGCCTTTAGCCGGATGGCGCCGTATTGGCAACGCCTCGGCTTTCCCTTTAAGACTATGGTTCCGAGCTACGCCAGTGCCATCGGCAGTTCTTCGGATCGTCCCGTAGCGCTCGCTGAACTGGTCGGTATTCTCGTTAACGATGGGGTGCGCCGGCCTTCGGCAAGCCTCGCCAAAGTGCATTTCGCCGGTGGGACTCCTTACGAGACCCTGCTCGAAAGGACACCGAAAGAAGGCGAGCGAGTGCTCGCCCCTGAAATTGCTGGAACGGTACGCAAGGCCATGGCCGAAGTCGTCGAGCAAGGGACCGCCCGCCGTCTTAACGGCGTATTTAAATTATCCGACGGTAATGTCGTTACGGTCGGCGGCAAGACCGGATCGGGCGATAACCGCTTTGAGACGTTCAACCGTGCCGGCGGTGTTATCACGTCCCGAGCTACCAATAGGACGGCGACTTTCGTTTTTTATATCGGCGAGCGCTACTTCGGTGTCATTACGGCCTATGTCCAAGGACGCGAGGCGGACAATTATCACTTTACGAGCTCGCTGCCGGTGACTTTGTTGAAACTTCTTGCGCCTACCGTGCTCGCAAAGTTGGACAAGAATCTTAAGGAACCCCCGGCTACGCCGCCCGCCCAGGAGACTTCTGCTGATCGTAAAGCCAGCCCGATTAGCTTGGCAAATCCACCACAGGCACCTAACCCGCCGACGCTCACCCGCTGAATTGTCGGATCGGTTGAGCCCTTCGATTTCTCTCAGGATAGACTCCGCTATACTCATCGAATTCCTTCGACTGCGCGAGTCGTCGCTGGCCAACTCAGGAATCGCCTACTTCTGCAATCTGAGATTTGGAATCTGAAATTCCGCGCCTCGCGCGGACTATGTCCCCCGCCTATTGCCGAACAACTCAATCTGCAAACGGGGCGTAAAACCATAACCATTTTCTTTGCAGAGCTCGACGATCCACTTGGCCTTCTCGCTTAACTGCTTCTTTCTCGTGCCCTGCGCCATGATCAAGACGCGAGCCGGGTCAACGTTCTTTAGATTGTCGAGCACGTGACGAATTTCGTCAAAGTCTCCTTTACGTTCCACTACGAATTTAATTTGGTAGTCGTAGCTGTCGAGATATTTTTGAATGACGGTAAAATTCAGTCGTTGCTTTTCGTGCAATTGAGCGAATTTGCCATTCTCCCTTTTCCACGGCGTCGAATTCGCCAGTTTCGGACTCAGCGAAATCAAATCACCGGCAAGCGGCTTAAAAATCGTTGCCGCTGTTTCGATCGTAATATGGGCGCCGTCGCGCTTTAGCTCGCCGGCAAGCGCGCCGATTTCCGGCGCTAAAAGGGGCTCGCCGCCGGTAATGACGATGTAACGGCTCGGGTATTTTTTGACCTCGCTGGCGATCTTGGAGATACTCCATGACTTTCCTTCCGGCCGCCACGAAGTGTACGGCGTGTCGCACCACACGCAGCGGAGATTGCAACCGGAAGTCCTAATGAATACCGACGGGATACCGCAAAGACGGCCCTCGCCCTGAATGGAATAGAAAATCTCGCTAATGCGCACCGAATTAAATTATCAAAGTGCCGGCGCGTCTTAAAGCCGCCGAAATCTTGCATCAATCGCGCCGTGTGGTAAACGTAATAGGTTGGCGCGCTGGGAAAAGCATCCGCCCACAGGCGCCATAAAGGAAAACTGTCCGATGGCAGCAGATCAGGAAGCTTTGATAGCCGAAGAGCGAAAGTTGCGCCGGCTCTGCCGGGCGATGGATCTTGCTGCGGCGCTGCTGTGGCGGGTCGATCTCACTTTGGACGAAGCGCGGGACGTCGTGAACCACGCGAAGCGCACCGCGCTGGAGCTCTTTCCCGATAAAGAGGAGACTTTCGATTTGATTTACGGCTCGCGTTTTCGCCGCATTCTCGTCGAGAAATATCACTTGCAATGAATCGCCGTCTGACCAACTCAAATCCCCCTGCAGCACGGGTCGAGACCGCGCTAACGAACGGAACCATGAACGGTAAATTCATTCATATCCGCGGTGCTAAACAAAACAATCTCAAAAATCTCGATCTTCAGATTCCTCTCAACGCGCTTACCGTGATTACCGGCGTCAGCGGTTCGGGAAAATCGACGATCGCGTTTGACATTCTGTACGCCGAAGGGCAGCGCCGCTACGTTGAAAGTTTTTCCGCCTATGCCCGGCAGTTCCTCGATCGCATGGATAAGCCTGACGTGGAGAGTATCGAAGGCATCCCGCCCACGATCGCCATCGATCAGAGCCGGCCGGTACGAACTTCGCGCTCCACCGTCGGCACGATGACGGAGCTGCACGATCATTTTAAGCTGCTCTTTTCCAAAATCGCGGTGCTTCACTGCCGTGGCTGCGATCGTGTCGTGGAGCGAGATACGGCACAATCGGTTTTTTCTAAACTCGGCGCTCTTTCTGAAGGGACCGCGACCGTTTTGACCTTTCCTTTGGCGCCCTCCTCGGTTGCTTGGGATGATGTGCGAAATGGGCTGCGCCAAGCCGGTTTTCACCGCTTGCTCATCGATCGGTCGATTCGCGAGCTTGACGAGCTCAAGGAATCGCCCGGCGGCGACGATGCCTTGCAAGTGGTCGTCGACCGCTTTGCATTCCGGCCGGAAAACAAAAAACGCATCTCAGATTCTCTGGAACAAGCCTTTCATTATGGCAAAGGGCGGCTGAATCTGTTTTTGCCGCAGAATGATTGGCGGTGCGAGCCATTCAGCAATCGTTTACATTGTCCGCACTGCAATCTTTCCTATCGCGATCCCGTGCCTAACCTGTTTTCGTTCAACAGTCCGCTCGGCGCCTGCGAGACCTGCCGTGGCTTTGGCCGAGTGATCGACATCGATCTCGATCTGGTCATTCCCGACCCGGGCAAGTCGCTCATGGACGGCGCCATCAAGCCGTGGATTAACCGGGCCCGCCGCACGCGCCGATTGCTCGATTTCTGCGAGCGGAAAAAAATACCGACAAAAAAGTCCTGGCGCGAACTGACCGACAAACAAAGACAGCTAGTCATCGACGGCGACGGCGAATACAAAGGCATCCGCGGCTGGTTCCGCCGTCTCGAGCGCAGGAGCTACCGCATGCATGTGCGTGTCCTTCTGGCACGTTACCGGGCCTATCTGATCTGTCCGGAGTGTCAGGGAACACGGTTAAAAGCCGACGCGCTCAACTACCGCATCGATGGTCAAGACATCGCTCGAGTGAACGCCCTGAGCATCGGCGAAGCGCACAGCTTTTTCGACAAGCTCAAGCCTGCCGGCGCCCTCGATCAGGTGGCTAGTTTGATCCTCAATGAGATTCGCCGCCGACTGGGTTATCTCGTCGGCGTCGGTCTGGAATATCTCACGCTTGACCGCCAATCGCGCACGCTTTCCGGCGGCGAGCTCGAGCGTGTCGATCTGACGACCGCCATCGGTTCGTCACTCGTCAATACCCTCTACGTGCTCGACGAGCCTTCCATCGGTCTTCATCCCCGCGACAGCCGTCGATTGGTCGAGATCCTGCAGCGTTTGCGGGCGAACCAAAACACCGTTGTCGTCGTCGAGCATGACCCGGAGATCATCAAGGAATGCGATCACATCATCGATCTGGGCCCGAAGGCCGGCGACCAAGGTGGTCAGGTCATGTTTGCCGGCACTTACGATGAGCTGCTCAAAGACGAGCAATCGCTGACCGCCGCCTACCTGAGCCGGCGAAAGTCAATTCCGTTTCCGACGCGCAACCGCAAGCCGTTGTTTCAGCGCGCCGTCAAGATCAAAGGAGCCCACGCTAACAATCTGAAAAATCTCGATGTCGAGATTCCACTCGGCGTCTTCGTTTGCATCACCGGCGTGTCGGGTTCGGGAAAATCCAGCCTCGTCGACGAAGTCATCTACCGCAACTTGAAAAAGCTCAAAGAAGCCCCCGCTGCCAAAGTCACTGACTGCGCGAGCATCGAGGGCGTCGACAAAATTTCCGAGGTCGTGCTCGTCGATCAATCGCCGGTCGGCACGACGCCACGTTCGAATCCGGCGACGTACATGAAAGCGTTCGACGGCATTCGCCGCCTTTTCGCGACTGCCGATCTATCCCGTCTGCGCGGTTTTACGCCGTCGACGTTTTCCTTCAACGTCGAAGGCGGCCGCTGCGAGACCTGCCGCGGCGAAGGCTTCGAGAAAGTCGAGATGCAATTTCTCTCGGACGTCTATACTTCCTGCCCGGAATGCCACGGCAGTCGTTTTCGCGAGGAGATTTTAGAAGTCAGCTATCGCGGCAAAAATATCCGGCAGGTGTTGGACCTCACCGTTGCCGAGGCGCTTGAATTCTTCAAAGACACGGCGGAAATCCGAGACAGCCTTTCGCCGCTGCGCGCGGTGGGGCTGGAATATGTTCGCTTGGGTCAGCCCCTGACCACACTCTCGGGCGGCGAGTCGCAACGCCTGAAACTAGCGGCGCATATGGCGAGAGCGAGAAAAGCCGGAACCCTTTTTATCTTTGATGAGCCTACCACCGGCCTTCACTTTCACGATATCGAGCGCCTGCTCTGGGCATTTAACGAACTGATCGATCAGGGTCACTCCGTAGTCGTCATCGAGCACAACATGGAAGTGGTGAAGTGCGCCGATCACATCATCGATCTCGGCCCGGAGGGCGGCGACGCTGGAGGAGAAATCGTGGCTGTGGGAACAGCCACAGAGATCACGCGAGTCGAACGCTCGCACACCGGAGTCTATTTACGGCCCTATCTCAAAACCAGCGCGTCACCGTTCACACCTGTCCTGGAAAATGTAAGGACAGGGCCTGCCGCGCCTTTGGCTGTGGACCAGAATGCCATCGCCATCGTCGGAGCGAAGGAACACAATCTAAAAAATATCAGCTTGAACATCCCGCGTGACCGTTTTGTGGTCTTCACCGGTTTGAGCGGCTCGGGAAAATCTTCTTTAGCTTTCGATATCATCTACGCCGAAGGTCAGCGCCGTTACATCGACAGTCTCTCCGCCTACGCGCGCCAGTTCCTCGAAGTCATGGCTCGTCCCAACGTCGATTATGTCGCGGGCATACCGCCGACGGTCGCCATCGAGCAGCGACTCAGTCAGGGCGGCAAGAAATCCACCGTCGCCACGGTTACGGAAATTTATCATTACTTGCGCCTGCTCTACTCGAAAGTCGGCAAGCAGCATTGCGTGCAGTGCGGCCGCCAAATTCAATCGCTCAGTCGCAGTCAGATCCTTGACCGCATCTCGCGTTCCCATCGCGGTAAAGAGGTGATGGTCTTGAGTCCGATCGTGCGCGGCCGGAAAGGCTTTCACAAAGAAGTCATCGCCGGCGCGCGTCGCTTGGGCTACCGCCGCGCGTGCATCGACGGCAAACTGATGGACCTGCGCGCCCCCGAGCTCGCGAACGGCCTCGAACGATTTAAGGAACACAACATCGATATTGTCATCGGCAAAGCCAAAGCCGGCGGGCGCGAAGTCGAGGGTATGGTGGATCAGGGCCTTCGCTTGGGCAATGGAGTGATTCACCTTATCTCCGATCGCGGCGAGCAGATTTTCAATCAGCGACTTTTCTGTCTCGGCTGCGGTATCGGCTACGAGCCGCTCGATCCGCGGCTTTTTTCTTTCAACAGCCAGCAAGGCGCTTGCGGTCAATGCGCCGGCATGGGTTTCACCTGGGACTTCGACCCCAATCTGATTTTCGCCGATCCGCGCCGGTCGCTGAAAGATGCGATCGGCGGAATTTCTCCCGGCTCATCGGTAAACGGCTCGGAGCTTGAGCGGGCGCTCGAGCGCCTGTTGCTCGAATTGAGAGACAAGCGCCGCATCGACGTCAATAAACCGCTGGGCACGCTGACGAAGAAGGTTCAGGAGGAAATTTTGTATGGCGGCGCTGGTCGCGGAGCTTTTGTCGGCCTGGTGCCCTACCTTAGAGAGCTCTGCGAGGCCGCCGATGAGAATTCGACCAGCGAGCTCGATGAACTGATGACCGAGGCGCCTTGCCCCGCCTGTGGCGGCCGGCGCCTCAACCAAAGGGCGCAGGCCGTGAAAGTCGAGGGCAAATCGATCTGGCAGGTCACTTCGTTACCTGTGGACGAAGCCAAGGATTATTTTGCCAAGCTCGATTTATCGCATTCCGAAAATGGCAACGCCGTGCGCGACCAAGTGGTGGCCGATAAAATTCTGCGGGAGATTCAACAGCGCTTGAATTTCCTATCGGAAGTCGGCTTGCCGTATCTGACCCTCGATCGCCGCGCCGACACGCTGTCCGGCGGCGAAGCGCAGCGCATTCGGCTGGCAGCGCAGCTGGGTTCGAACCTGCGGGGCGTTTGCTACATTCTCGACGAACCGACCATCGGTCTCCATCCACGCGACAACGCAATGTTGTTGCGTACCTTGCGCCGGCTCGAAGAGCTGGGCAACAGCGTTCTCGTGGTCGAGCACGATGAGGCGACCATTCAATCGGCGGATTTGATCGTCGACTTGGGACCGGGCGCCGGCCTGCACGGGGGCAGCGTCGTCTCCATCGGCACGCCCGACGAAATCAAAAACAATCCCGATTCACCCACTGGCGCCTATTTGAGATCCGATAAGAAACGACTCGGACCCAAGCGCGAATTGGAAAATACCAACTGGCTCACCATTCGCGGTGCGAAAGCGAATAATTTAAAAAATATCGACGTCAAGATTCCTCTCGGCTTCTGGAGCTGCGTCACCGGCATCTCCGGCTCCGGCAAGAGCACATTGGTAAGGGAAGTACTTTACAAAGCGCTCAAGCTTCAGCTCGGGCAATTCGCCGGCAGACCGGGCAGCCACAAAGAAATCACCGGTTGGAAATCGCTGGAGCGCGTCGTCGAGGTCGATCAAACACCGATCGGCAAGACGCCGCGCTCGGTGCCGGCTTCTTACGTGGGTCTTCTCGATGAAATTCGCAAGCTGTATGCGCTCGCGCCCGAAGCGAGACTGCGCGGTTACACGCCTAGTCGGTTCTCCTTCAACGTCAAAGGCGGTCGCTGCGAACCATGCGCGGGCCAAGGAAAGATTCGCAAGGAAATGAGCTTCCTACCCGACGTATTCATCGACTGCGAAGCCTGCGTCGGCGACCGTTTCAACGAAGAAACCTTGAGCATTCGCTACAACGATAAGAATATCGCCGACGTTTTCCGGATGACCGTCGAGGAAGCCGTGCCGTTTTTTCATGCTTTTCCGAAAATCGCCCGTCCGCTCAAGATCCTCGACGATATCGGGATGGGATACATCATGCTCGGACAAGCGAGCAATACGCTTTCCGGGGGCGAGGCCCAACGTGTCAAGCTCGCCTATGAACTAGGAAAAGAATCGCGCGGGAAAACTCTCTACGTGCTCGATGAACCGACCACCGGTTTGCATTTCGTCGACGTGGAGAAGCTGATTCACATTCTTCATCGTCTCGTCGATATCGGCAACACGGTGATCACCATCGAGCATAATCTCGATATCGTCAAAGATGCGGACTACGTGATCGATCTCGGGCCAGAGGGCGGCGAGCAGGGCGGCGAAGTGGTTGCCTGTGGTTCGCCCGTGGATATCGTTAAAGACAGCAAACGATCTTACACCGCCCATTTTCTACGCGAGTACTTAAATGGCGGTGTGGTGACCGCCAAGCCTGCGCGCCAAAAAATTGCGCTTGAAGAAGCTCCGGCCTAAGGTGCCTTGGCGAATCGTACGCATGCTCGGTTACGGTCTGCGCCTCAAATGTCCCCGCTGCGGCGCTGGATCGTTGTACGCGAAACCCTTTAAGATGCGCGACTATTGCCTGGGCTGCGGTTTACAATTCGAGCGCGAGCAGGGCTATTTTGTCGGCGCGATTTACATCAATTACGCCGCGACGGTCGCGATCGCGGTGCCGGGATTTTTTCTTTTAGATGCCTTCGCGGGCCTAACGATAAACCAGCAGCTTGCTCTATGGATACCGTTTGCAGTGATCTTTCCGCTGATATTCTTTCACCATTCAAGAAGTTTGTGGCTGACGCTGGACCATTTTTTTAATCCCGCCAAAAACCTGTATTCTCTCCCGCCCAAAAATTCCGCTAAGAACTGAGCCCGGAAATCTTCGCTTTCGTGAGCAGGAGCGCGACACGTGTACTTTTTGACTAGTTCTTTCTCGCTAAACGCAGGTCCGCAGTGACGGGCAGTTCAAACAAATCGCTACGAAGAAGCCGAGTTGAGAAAACAATACTTCGAGATTTTCAATCTCCCCGGTTTTTGGGTTGAGTCTGGCGATGACCTCGTCCCCGAGTTCCTCAGACTCCTGTTCGGGATAGGGCGGCGTCTTGTTGATGTAGAGAATGTCTCCTTGGCGATCGTATTTAAATGTTAGCTTCGCTTCCATTCCACGTCTCCTTCCGGAATTCGCCTGGTAACATAGACCGTGACGACCCAATCTCGGCTCTTGGGGAGGGCCTCGCTGACAACGACAACAACCAGGTGTTTCCCTGTCAATAGATCATCATACCAGAAGATTTCCGACGCGCCGCGTCGGATTTAACACGCAGTGCGTGGTGAATCTTAGAGGTCTTCCGTTTCCCGGTTATGAATTCACCACGCGGCGCGTGGTGAATTTGGAGATTGTCGATGAAGCTTGGGTAGGTGAGATAGAGTTGCCGGATATAACGAAGGTTTTGGATCGAGTAGCCATTACCAAAATCAACTTGTAGTCGCTCGGAAAGTTCCTCCAAGAGCCGCTCTCCATACCCCGCCTTCGCCTTGCCCTTTTGCTCCTCTTCTCCAATCTCCCTTCCAATCAACCAGTTCGCCGCTACGTGAGTCGTATTAACGGACCGCGCCGCGCCAGCCCGGGCGGATTCTAAGATCTGCCGGATACGATCGTAGATTGAAGTAGATTTCCTGGACACCATAACCTGTGTGTATTGCGTTCTTACGATTGAACGCTGTCCGTAGCAAGGAACTCCATCTTTCACTCAGCGACGACGCTTCCATTCGGCTTCGCCAACGGAGTCGGCTCGTTCACCCACGCGAGCCCAACTTTCGTAAGCGCTCTTCACTAGATGCCACGCCGGCCGGCCGCTGGTTGATTTGACCGAGTGACCGCAACACGGCCAGCGAACAGAATATCCGCGGAAGCCGGCAAGCCCGGCGGAAATCGAAATCAGCTAAACAGGTTCTTCGATCGGATTTACAGTTCAGGCAGAATTGTCAAGAAATAAAGTCCAGGCCCGTAATTGATTCTCTGGTCTTCTTTCACCATTCAAGAAGTTTGTGGCTGACGCTGGACCATTTTTTTAATCCCGCCAAAACCCTGTATTCCCTCCCGCCGAAAAATTCCATTAACAACTGACCACTGACAGCTGGGAGCTTCGCTTTTCTTATTCTCTCAATTCCAGTTTTGACTAGCTTAGGAAAACATGCAGTAACCGACCTGATAAAGGTACTGCAGCGGAGATGTGCTATAAATAATCTCAGGCAAGGCGGCTAAGCCGGTTCGTCGGACTTATAGTTCAGGCAGGATACTCAAGAATGAAAAGTAGGGCCCGATTATAGCCCCAGTAAACAATTTCAAGTCAAATGTAACGAGCCGTTGTCATGCGCTGCGTGATTGCTTTGTCTATGAGACTACGAACCATTTCTGATACATTTACGAACTCAAAGCTTTGTCCAAACCGCAAGGCACCTAACTCGACAAATAGTTTTCCGAACGCTTCATCTGCAAAGCTGCTCGAGATCAACGCTACGTCTTCGAAGTCTATAACCAGCCTCTTTCCGACCACCATAGATACGAGGTTCAGCAACTTATTTTTTATGGGTTCCCCAGCTAATCGGCTACCGAAGGAACTAGCTTCGTTACGCATAACGAAGCGGGGCAAGTCTCCACCACTTAACTCGTAATGCGTCTCAACGTAATCGATTGGTACGTGCTCTTCTCCTCCAAACTTTAGGGCCTTCTGCAGTACGCCAGGCGTTGAACAGTCTATATTAGCAACAACGAGTGTTCCTGAGAACGGAATCGTCTCTCTACGAATATGCAAACCGAATTTAGGGTAGTAGCTTAAGTTTGCGTTCCGGGAATGAACATGGAACTGGCCGCCACTGACTCGACAAACTTCCAGGCTACCAAAAAGACCATTCCCCTGACCAAAATTTTTGTCGCGGGTAACACCTTCTCGTATCGCTTTTTCTAACGCTTGTGGATCGGAAGTAATTTCTCGATGCGTCTCCCGCAAGGTACCGGGAATCGTCGCTCCAGCGTCACAAACCACAAATTCTACCCTTCGACGACTCTTCTCAAAAGTGGTCGCTTGTACAAGACCTCCCATTTCACATCGTGCATGATTCAAAACATTATCGGTAATTTCTGCCAACGACCATTCGATTGCCGCAATGTCGTGCCTGTCCATTCCACTTAGTGAGCCCATAACCGCATTGATGATAGCGTTGACGGCACTGTTTTGTTCGAGAGGAGATGTAAATCGCGTAGCAGGCACGTGGCTATACCCACGGTAATTTGAGGGATCGTATGTACTTGGGTCAAGCAAATTGGCCCAGTTACAATTGTGAAAAAGTTTTCGAAGCTGATCCTTCACTGGTAAGCTAATTGAAACGTCTATCCCGCGAGTGCGAAGCAACATTATTTGCGAGCAGACCGCAAGCATAGATGCTGAGAAAGCGGCTGTGCAGGAAGAAAAGTCAAGGATAACGTCAGCATACCCTTGGGTATCGGTAGCCTGATGAATCGCGGCTAAGAGACGGAGATAACTCGATAGACCCAAATCACCAGCAACAGTTAGGCGATTATCGACTCGGCTAACTTCTAGCGGTATCTGTACAGGCATACTGAGATGCGTCTAATTTCCCGGCTTCGCCTCGTACGTCGCCGTGAACACGGTATCCGTCAGCCACTTCCGAAATGATTCATTGTCGCTGAACTGTTTGAAAAGCTCGGTATCGTCTTTCATCAAACCGACGATGACGCGGGCTAGCGCTTTATCGTGTTCTATTCGCGCATTTTGGCGATCGGAATTTTTCTTGGCATTTTGGTAAGCGGAGTCCGCCAAAACCCGAGCCGGAATTTCTTCCGTAATGAGTCTTCTTACCCTGTCTGCGTCGGTCCACTCGATGTTCCCGAATTGGTCGTTGAAAGTCTTGAGAATATTACTCAGTCGGTCGAGCTCCGGCTCAGCCTTTCGTCCCCCGCCACTGGTCGGGACCGGTCCGATTTCCGCATCTGCATCCGGCAGTTGAAGCTGTCGGGCGGCTTGTTTTTCCACTCGGTAACTATCCATATCGATGGCTTCAAGAATTCCCTTTGAAAGGTCGGTGTCTTCCGGCGCCGGCAGTTTGGAAATCAGGAAATTCAAAAAGATCGAGAGTTTTTCCCACTCGGCGTTTGTGTACGGCAAGATCGACGAGAGAAACCCGTAAGTGCGCACAAACGCTTTGGCTTTCCCCTTGAAATCGACCTGCCCGTCCTCGTCGAGCTGCTCCTTATAAGTCGCGACACTCGCATCGAGAATCGGGTCGAGTTTATCTCGGTCGGCTCCGCCCAAATAGAGCGTTACCAATTGATCGATCTGTTCCTGCACGTATACCTGATAGCCGTCCAGTGCAGCCTTAAGATCGTGGAGTTTATTCGGGTCAGTCTCCTCGCTTAAAATTGTAGTGCGATAGTAGTCGGCAAACGCCTCCCGGATCGCATCTGTGTCGTTCATGAAATCCAACACGAACGTGTCGTGTTTCTGCGGATGGGCGCGATTAAGACGCGACAGAGTTTGCACGGCCTTGATGCCGCTCAGGATCTTGTCGACATACATCGTATGCAGCAGCGGCTCATCGTAACCGGTCTGAAACTTGTCGGCGCAAACGAGAAACCGGTAAGGATCTTCCTGAATCTTGTCGGCGATCTTGTTGCTTGGGAAACCGTTAAGCGAAGCCTCGGTGACTTTCGCGCCGCCGTATTCATGCTCACCAGAAAATGCGACGATAGCCTGGTAAGGGCTCTTGCGCTCCTTGAGATAGTCACGGATCGCGTGAAAATATTGTATTGCTCGCTCGATACCGGTACACACCGCCATCGCCCGCGCCTGCCCGCCGATCTTATTTAAACCGATCACCTGTTCGTGAAAATGGTCCACCATGATCTCGGCCTTGAGCCGGATAGCGTGGTCGTGACTCTCCACATAACGCCGTAGCTTTTTTTTCGCCCTCTTGGTGTCGAACTCTGGATCGGCCTCAACTGTCTTCACGAGCCGGTAGTAACTCTCGACCGGCGTATAATTTTTCAGTACGTCCAGGATAAAACCTTCCTGGATCGCCTGCTTCATCGTGTAACTGTGGAATGGCCGATGTTTTACCTGTCCTCCCTCATGGTAAGGTTCACCAAAGATTTCTAGCGTCTTATTCTTGGGCGTGGCGGTAAAGGCGAAGTAGCTCGCGTTAGGTAGCATCTTCCGCGCTTCCATAATCCGGTTTATCTGATCCTCAAGGGTTTCCTCGTCCTCATCACTGCCCTGCTCGGAAAGGGCGATATTCAGCTTGGCGGCGGCCCGCCCCCCCTGGCTGGAATGAGCCTCGTCAATAATGATGGCGAATTTCCGTCCGCGGTGCGCGTCACCGATTTCATCGAGAATGACCGGAAACTTTTGAATAGTTGAGATGATTATCTTTTTGCCGCTTTCAATAAACTCACGGAGTTGCTGCGCTCCTTGGGTTACGGCGCCGACTGTCGCGCCTACTTGAGCGAACTGTTTGATAGTCTCACGAATTTGTTGATCGAGAATACGCCGATCGGTGATGACGATGATCGAGTCGAAGAGCGCCAACTCCGCTTTTTTCAGACCAATGAGCTGGTGGGCCAGCCAGGCAATAGAATTCGACTTCCCGCTACCCGCTGAGTGCTGAATAAGATAGCGCCGCCCAACGCCCTGATCGGCGCACGCGGCAAGCAATTTCCTTACGACGTCAAGCTGATGGTAGCGCGGAAATATTTGATCTCGTTTCTTTTTACTCGTCTTTGGATCTTTGATCTCGACGATTTGAGCATAGTTCTCAATGATATTTGTAAGACCCCGTGGCGTGAGCACCTGTTTCCATAGGTAGTCGGTCTTAAGTCCGTCCGGGTTAGGCGGATTGCCAGCGCCGTCATTCCAGCCTTTGTTAAAAGGTAGAAACCAAGAAGCCTTGCCCCTGAGCTGCGTGCAGAATTGAACTTCCTGTTCATCTACCGCGAAGTGGGCGATACAGCGACCAAATTGGAAGAGCAATTCGCGCGCATCGCGGTCGCGTTTGTACTGCTCTACGGCGTCTGCGACGGTTTGCTTGGTGAGATTGTTCTTTAATTCAAACGTCGCGATAGGTAAGCCATTGACGAAAAGCGCAATATCGAGCGCTAGCTGACTCTCGTCGCGACTGTATTTCAGTTGACGGGCTACGCTAAAGCGGTTTTCGGCAAACAGTTTCTGCGCCTTCTCGTTGCCTGCCGACGGTGTGCCATAGAAAAGCTCGATGTGGTGCGCGCCATGCTTGATGCCGCTTCGAAGGACATCGATCACGCCGCGTTTAGTAATTTCACCCTGTAACCGCGCGAGAAACTTTCGCCGGGTAGGACCGTCGTCCTCAAACTCCAGCACCTCAAGCAAATCGTCCTCGGTAGCCTCGATGAACGATCGAAGCTGCACCAGATCGATGGCGTACTCACGTTCATAATCTTTTGCATCTCCGAGGATCCAGCCAACGCCACCGAAAATGTCTTTCGGATCGTAAACTTGACCTGGCGCTGACCCACCGGTCTTTGACCCGCCGGTCATCGCTCCCACAATCAGACTTTCAAGACCTTTTTCGCTGGTGTCAGTCGTCATGTGATGCCTTTAATCAAGTACCCATCAAGTACCACGGAGCACTGTAAATCATTGATATTTCATAGCTTGCCGCCCCACCACTTATCCCGGAGCCTCTATTCCATCAAGTACCCACATCTCTCCGTGGGTCGGCCCAGCTCGGCACATAGCGCATCAGCTTGGGAGCCGCATCGGCGTCGTAGGGCACAATTGCACCGCCCTCGACCGCCTCCCGGATTAGGCGTGAAGCGGTTGCGATGTTCTGCGGTTCGATCCCGAATCGCTCTCGAACCGAGGTGTTGGTCAGATATTGCCGGTTCACGTAACGCAGGCACGCATGGAGATATATGGCGCGCACTCGGTCGGCCCTATCCATCCGCGAAAGTGGTCGCGGCGCGAATAGCACTACGCGTGTATGGTCTTCAGTGGCCTCGGGCAACGGAGCGGGTAGTTGATAAAATTCTGTTTGGAACACCACCTTATCCCAGCCGCTACCACGTTCCTCGCAGATGCCGATGCGGCGCATCAGCGACGCCAGTGCCTCGTTGCGCGATCGAGGGGGCGAATCTACGAAACGTTGTGTGTCGACGAGTGGCGCGCCGGGGTTGGTGATCTCGATACGATCCTCGAATATCTCCACCATTGGCCCCACACCGGTAACGAAGAAATCCTGATGGATGAGCGCATTAGCTACCAGCTCGCGTACTGCGAGATCTGGAAACCTTGGCACCGTCTCACGCAAGGCCTGTTTGATCACCTCGTTAGATGGCAGCAGACCATTGATAAAACCAACCAACCCCTCGAAGCCGCACGCATAACCTTTAGCACCGACTTGTTCCTTGAGCGTCTCCATGCGGCTCGACTTGCTATACTGGATCACACGGATCGCTTTGCGCCGTAGCGAATGAAAGTCTTCTAGCCGCTTTGCAAAGAGAATCGCTCCCAGGTTGGTAATGTTCCTGCCGCCCGCGTCGCAGGGCCGGATCATGTTATCGTCCGCCAACGTTTTCATAATGCCGTCGCGGTTCTCCGGCAGCGGACGCTTGAGCAGATCGAAGTAGGCCGGGTAGTCCAACAATCGAAGCACTTCATCGTCGCGCACTCGCTCGGCAGCAATGCCATCCTCGAAAGGAACACGATCGAATATCCGCCACAGCTCCCGCTCCTTCTCAGGGAAGTCTTTGAGCTTCTTCTTGTACGAGCCGACGCGTATGAACTCTTGTCCTTGAAATTGCACCGGGTGTCGGTACGCTCGCTCAATCTCCAGCAACACCACGGGATGCCCGTCTATGGATACTTCGAAAAAACGAAAGTGCATCTTCGGTGCGAGCAACCGTAGCAGCCAGTTTTCCAACTCCTCGTTGCCCACCTTCGCCGCGCCTGGCGTGAACTTTGTGCCAACGATTGTATGATTGCCATCCGCCACCCCCCATGCGAGGTAAGCAAAGGCCTTTCCCACCAATGCGGCCGAATTGGCTAGCGCCGACAGATATTCGCCAATATTCTGCGGGTCCGCTTCGTTCACCTTGAACTCGACCCACTCTGTCTCATGCGGCAGCTTGCACAGCTCGCGCACTAGGCTCACCAGATATTCGGCGGGTCGGTCGGTCGTCACGGCGTATGCGTACGTAGGTTTGATTTGAGCACTGGAGCGACCGTCGGCGGGTCTTCTGGCTCAAACAGCCACACGTGCACTTCCGGCACACCAGAGAAAGCCTTCTCTATGCGAGGTCGAACCTCAGGCCATTCGAGGCCTCCAAGACCACAACCCAGCGCCGGGAGCGCTATCGTACGAATTTTGAGGCGTTTCACTTCAACAACCAAGGCTTCAAGTCCGGATTCAATATCGGTTAGGCGACTTTTGTCCCGCCAGTGGCGCTTTGTCGGAAAATTGATCACGTAACGTGGGTTCTTAAGTCGGCTCGTCTCGAACACCAGCATAGAACCAGGCCGGAGTTCAGCGCGTTTACAAGCAGATTCGTAAATTTTGAAATTTTCCGGGAACGCTCTTCGAAATTGCAACGCAATCCCGCGACCCATGACGCCGACACAATTGACGGCGTTGACGAGAGCGTCGGCATCTTGCTTCAGGAGATCGCCTTGCGTTAACTCAATCATTCTCGCTACCGTCGTCGGGGCACCTTACCAACTCGCACACTCAGCCCGGCGCGCTCGCGCGCCCAGCGAAGAACTCGCGGCGCAAGGGTAACTTTCATTACTTCATGCTCCTACTCAATCGTACCCGAACCGGCAATGTCTTCAAACTCGATTGGCTCGTCCTCATCTCCAGTCGATTCTTCGAGCAGTCCAACCTCTTCCTCCCTCGTCTCTTCCGGCAACTTCGCCGCCGCCTCGCGCACATCGAGGTGCCCAGTTGCAACGGCGGCAACCAGCCGCGTTCGATACTCCCTCATCAAGGCGATTTCACGGTCAGTGCGCGTGATGCTCTCGTTGAAGTTTGCAAGTTTGCGATCCAATTCAGAGCAGATTGAGTACTGTTCCGGGGGTGGCGGAAACGGCAGAATGACTGACTTCACATCATTAAGTCCTAGACCCTGCTTCGTTCCGCCGTATTCACTGGTCTTAAACTGAGCGCGCCCCACTTCCGAGTGAAGAGCAAACGCCAGATAGCGAGAAAAAACCATAGCTGATTTTGGTCGAACCAAGGCCACATGTTGGTTAACGTATGCTGGCACCGATAGGTCTAAATTCACCAGCGCAACGTTCCCGGTCAGGGCGCCAGTAACGCATACAAGCACGTCGTCACGCTCGACCCTTGTGCGGACTCCCTCCGAACCTAGGGGTGGCTTCACGTGTTGTATAAACGATAGATTTAGTGACATGGAGCGCCCAAGGTTTCCGCTCTGCAAGAAAATGTTGCCTGTATCGCTGTAATATTTGGCCCATCCACGTGAACCTGACGTTACAAGCGACACCATGCGGCGAAGTTGTAATGCCTTCCAATGCTCCGGAACCTCGCCCAGCCAGGGCATGCCGGAGGATTTGAACCGGACGTTGGGGTCGAGACCATGTGTTACCGCGCGGTGAATGATGGCCTGCTTCTGCTCGTTCAATAGCGCGATCAATTTTCGTTTCGCCCGGATGTAGCGCTCGATCCGTCGGTTGGCGTGATCCAGGAATCGGACGATTGCATCCTGCTCCTCCCGCGGTGGTTTAGGAAATGGCTCGCACTTCAAAAGTTCCATGGGAATCCGCATGCGATGAGCGAGGATGCCATTTCCAATACGAACAAGGCTCTTTTGGAATGGGTCAGTCTGGAAAACCGCATTTAGATATCGCGGATTATCAGCCCCCGAACGCCGTGTGAGCACGTAATAAACCGGACTCAAGCACCCCGTATACCGTGACAAGCCAACCGAACCAATGATGACGTTCATACAATTCACTACGATGTCGTCTGGTCTCACGATCTTGTATCGGGTAATGTCTTCGGACTTCTTGTTCCCAACGTTCCCTTTGTCAGCATACGGGATGACACCACGATGTCTCATGACTGAAAGAACGTCCGTAACGCAACCGTCACCGTTTGTCTCTCCACGCTCACGGAGGACAGCGCCTAGTCGCGGCAATTCCCAATGCTCCGGCACCTTCCCAAGCCACGGCACACCCGAGTCCTTCATAGCCGAATACGGTTTTATGGCTATCTGAACTGTCATTGAGTGGCCTCCTACCCAACTAGAGGGCGAGCGTTTTGGGGTCGGACGATAGTTACCAGCGTGCGTGCCCTGGTTATGCCGACGCGCAGCAGCCGTCGGCTGCGCTCATAGGGTGGCTCTTCGTAACGATCATCAAAGAAACTCGATCTGAAGGCACCCTCCACCAGGACGACCCCGTCGAACTCTTTGCCCTTTGCCTTGTGCATATTCATTAGGACGCAACCTCGCGGATCGCGGTCTGCGGCAATTAAGCGTTCCTGATCGAGTACCCGCTTCACAATTCCACTCGCACCAACATAACTGGCCGTGTCCAGCCAGCGCTCGGCTAGTCCGGCTGCGAGCGCGTCTGTTGCCCGGAACAAACGCACCAAGCGCGCTTCGCGGAACAGTTCCTTGAGTGCTGGGATTTCGTTCAGGAGGCGGCGGGCCTCGCGCCAGTCCTCCACTGGATCACCCACCTGGGGGAGCCCGGCCGTACGTGCAGCGACGAGTGCCTTCCCTGCATTGATCCGCGGGTTGTCGCCACTTGCCACAGCGAGTGCGGCGGCATCGTATTTGCGCGCATTCTCCGCCGCTACGGTGGTGGGCTCTTCTGCGTTCTTCAACTTATAGTACGCTGCAATCGTTCGAAGTGTGAGCGCCACGCTGACTGTTGCAGGTGCAGTTGGCCATTCCAGAATGGTGGCGACTACCATGGCGGCGGTCGCCGATAGTTCCGCGTCCCATACGACGTCGTGATCGACTGGCGGCAACGTCTGACCATTGAACATGTGCTGCTCAGCCAAGTTAACAGATACATCGGCGACCAGCGCATTGCTCCGGGACAGGACGGCGACGCATGGGTCAGCGACGCCTTTTTTGCGCAGACTCGCGAACATCCAAATGACGGCCGCCTGGACTGTCGGGGCAAAGCCGTTGTTCCAATAGCCGAGTTGCTTGACGTCGGGCGTATCGGGAAGCGGCTGGTGGTTTCTCAGCACCGCGTCCGCGAACTGTAGAATGCCAGCGTTCGGGCTCCGATGGTTCTCCGCGCCGAGGTTGAACTCTGTCAACTGGATCTGCTCACGCAGAATATCTATCCGCCGCGGATCGACATCCTTCCGGTAATCGAAGATGCGCTGTTCGGGATCAGCCAGGCAGAAGATGTCGGTGACGCCGGCCAGTGATTGGACGATACGCCACTGATCGTTATCGGTGTCTTGGAATTCGTCCACGATGATGAGCGGATACTTGTCCGCAATCAGGCGCCGAAGCGCCACGCAGCGCTCCAGTAGTTCGGCGACACCCACCGCAAAAAGATCGAAGCAGAAGAGGCTTTCAGTCCTTGCCAAGCGCTGACGTTCAGTCTCCCAATTACCATCATAGGTCGATTTGCGTAACCGTTCTTCGCCTGGGTACAGAAACCGAACCGTTATGCCGCGCAACAGTCGCCCATGCGATTCTAGCAGCTCAAGGCAGAAGGCGTGATAGGTCTTGATTACCACCGACCGTCGCTCGGCTGTGGTGAGCATCTGCTTGCAACGGAGAACTACTTGGCGTATTGCCGCCCGTGAGAAGCTCAGAAAAAGCACCTCCTGTCCCGGACGTAAGCGCGGGAAGCGGTCCTTCGCCTTGAGCAGCGCAATCGTGGTTTTTCCAGAGCCGGGGCCGCCGAGGACGAGCAAATGCCCGTCCTTTGCGAGGATTGCCTTGCGCGTCTCGCAAAGCTCTAGCTTCACTCGAACGACTCCTCAACTTTCGGCTGCGCGGTAGCCACTGTGTCGGGCGCGGCGGCGAGCGCCTGATGAATTACCTCGAGAACGGTGCGGATGATGTTTGGCAGCTCTGCGGCGGTCTGGCATTGGTCAATCAGGATAGAGGCGTAGCCATACGCTTCTCCCTTACGCGCCTTGAGGACATTCGTCACCAACACCCGTATGTCGGCCTCTGATGCGGCCGGATTGTACGGTCCAGCCGACGTCGGATAGTCCGCGCGGTCTTGGACCTCCACGAGGAACCGCCTGAGCACGTCGAGCGGGAGCTCCTTCGCAAGTAAGTTTTCAACGCCTTTCTCAGGTGACGCCCAATGACACGTATACGCCGCAAGCTTTGTTGAGGCATCCGCCGATAGCGGCTCCCCCGGCTTGTCGTAGAAGGCGAACGCCAGCTTGCCAAGCGCCGTGAAGATTGGGCCGTAACGGGGCACGTCGCCGTCACCACTTGCGGTAAACATGGTGACCCCAGCTAAATCGAAATGGGTATACTTATCCGGCGCCATCGACCTTTCCATCACGGTTGAAGCGACAGGGAACAGAGCAGCTTCGGTAGAGCCTTCTACCACGAGTACAGCGCGACTAAGGATCGCCTCCGCGAACTGGCGCCGCTCGGTTCGGTAGGTTCTCGGCTTGATGTCCTTCGCGTTTATCGGTTGGCGGGAAAGGTTGCCTTCCGAATCACGGTTGAGAATCACGACCTGCGGTAGATCGAACTGCTCGATAACGTAAGGCGAGTGCGAGGTGACGATTGACTGACCCATCTCTGATAAAACGAATCGCGTCACGCGCCTCTGCGTGTGCGGGGGCAGCGCGATCTCAGGCTCCTCCATCGCAAATATCACCGACTGCTTGTCCTTCAGCTCAGCGATGAACGTCAGGAGTGCCAAGACGAGCAGATTAATCGAACCCGTGCCAAGGCGCCCGAATGGCACGAGATGACTGCCAGGCTGCGCCGCGATAAAGAAACGAACGACTTCTCGGAGATGCTCGCGTGTCAGGTCAGACGCGAAAAACGCGGTCGCCTCGTCACCCGTTGCCAGGTTCACGAAGCGCCCCATACGGGCTCGCACCTCGTCCCGGATTTGCTTGAGCTGTTCGATGTCCCCTATCGGTGGAGTGAGTGCCTGAAGCCGAGCTAGCGTATCGCGCCACATCTCGGCCGCGCCACTTCCACGCAGCCGTAGCACCGTGTCGAGGAGTGAACCGCGCTGTAGGCTGAGGGCTCTTGAACCGGTCCGCAGCGTGCGCAGGAAAACGAACCCACACAATCGCTTGTGTGCCCGCGTGAAGATGGTGCGGCCCTCGCCGAGCGCGATGTCTGCGTCCTCGTCTTCGTCTAGCTCCCCGGGTGGATGATCGAAGAAAGTGTTGCCGACGAAGTCGTCCTCGTTTTTGTCGTACCGGCCAATGAAAACTAGCGGCAGTGCCCAGCCCGTGGCTTCCCCGTCGGCCGTGTTCAGTCCACCTTCGTCGTCATCTACGAATGTTGCTGTCTCGTCGTTCCAGCGCCTCAGATGGCGATGGAAGCGCCGCTGTGCCTCCTCTGAAAGGTTGACCAAAATCGCTTTGACACGCACGTTCACCGGTGCACCCTCCGCGTCGAGATAACGGCTGCAATAGAAATCGTGTTCATCGATCACCGGGCGACGATACAGCCGTTCCGGCCCAAGGACCAAATCTAAGGCTTCGCACACGGTCGACTTTCCGACGTTGTTACCACCGACAAGTAACGTGTGACCGGAGAAATCGATCACGCCGTGCGCAACCCCGCGGAACTTGTGGATCTCTAGCCGTCGGACTTTCATGGATTGTCGATAGTGTTGGTCAGCTTGAAGGAAGGATTTCGATGATCTCTCCGAGTAGTCCCTCGGTCTCCTTCTCCAGCGCCATGATGTCCGCGCGAATTTCTTCCAGAGAGCGGAGCGGTAGGGGTTTGTAGAAATGGCGCGTGAACGAGATTTCGTAGCCGATTTGGGTTTTGGTTTCGTCGATCCACGCGTCGGGCGCGTAGGGCAGTACCTCGCGGCGGATGAATGCTTCGATGCCACCCTCTTCGAGCAGCGGGATTTGTTCGGTATCGCGCAATTCGGGATCGGGTTCGTATTCGACGACTAGCCCCTCACCCTTCCCTGGCGAGGGTGAGAGATACCGCCCGTGTGGCGGATCGGCTTCGGCTTTGCCGGGCTTGTGGACTTTGGCGATGACCGGCGGCGCGGTTTCGACTCGCCAACTCACGGCGCGGAGGATGGTTTTTAAGTCCGATGCGCTGACTTTGATTCCAAGATTATCGAGCGTGGCCTGCACTTTCTCGCGAAAGACGTTGTGGTCCTCAAAGAAACCTTCGCCGAGCTCACGGCGGAGAGCTGTCGCGGCTTCAAAAAGCCTGGCGTCGCGCGCCCAGGTTTTGAGGTCGAGCAGTTTTTTCCTTTTCTTCTCGGGAATCGCTTGCTTTGCCTCGCCGTTTCCCGATTCGTCGGCACCGTTCGCTTCGCCCCAAGCAAGAAGCAGATTATCTATCCGCGCTCGGACGCTTTCGAAGTCGTCAAAGACGGCTTCTCCGAGCTTGTCGTAGATTTGCGAGCGGAAATTTTCCTCTCCAGAAGCGAATCGTAACGATTCAATTGCCTTACGGGTGAGCTGGCTGTGGAGGCGAAGCGGCCGCTCGACTGTCACCTTCCAATAGCCGAACGCTTGACTCGGAAAAATCTTCGACTGCTCGTTTTCCCCGAATTTTAGGAAGGTATCGCAAATGCGCTGGATATCTTCCTCGGAAAGCTCGCAGTTCTTCTTGCCCAGATTTTTGCGCAGCGGCTTGAACCATTGGGTCGCGTCGATCAACTGCACCTTGCCTTTGCGGTGCTCCGGTTTGCGGTTGGTGATCACCCAAATGTAAGTCGCGATGCCGGTGTTGTAGAACATATTGAGCGGCAGCGCGACGATGGCTTCGAGCCAATCGTTTTCGATGATCCAGCGCCGGATGTTGCTCTCGCCCTGACCGGCGTCGCCGGTGAAGAGCGACGAGCCGTTGTGAACTTCGGCGATGCGGCTGCCAAGCGGCGTGTTGTGCTTGCTCTTGGAGAGCATGTTCGCCAGGAAAAGCATTTGCCCGTCGCTGGAGCGGGTAATGAGCGAATATTCCGGATCGCCAGCGTGCTCGATGATGAAACGCGGGTCCTTGATGCCTTCTTTGCCGCCCATCCGTTCCAGATCGCTCTTCCAACTTTTGCCGTAGGGCGGGTTCGAGAGCATGAAGTCGAACTCCCGCGAGGGAAAGGCGTCGTTGGAGAGAGTCGAATGCTCCGGTCCGCCGACGATGTTGTCTGCGGCTTCGCCTTCTCCTTTCAAAAGCAGATCGGCTTTGCAGATCGCGTAGGTTTCCGCGTTGATGTCCTGACCGTAAAGATGAGTAGCGACTTCCTTGCCATGGTGCTTGGCGAGCTGCTGCAGGGTCTCCTCGCCCACCGTTAGCATTCCGCCTGTGCCGCAAGCGCCGTCGTAGAGCAGGTAAGTCCCCGATTCAATCTGATCGGCGATCGGCAGGAAGATGAGATTGGCCATCAGCTTGACGGCATCACGAGGCGTCCAGTGCTCGCCGGCCTCCTCGTTGTTTTCCTCGTTGAAGCGCCGGACCAGCTCCTCGAACATTGTCCCCATCGCGTGGTTGTCGAGAGCGGGATATTTTTGTGACCCGTCGTTGTTGAGGACGGGATTCGGGCTCACGTTGATTGATGGATCGACAAATTTCTCGATCAGAGTTCCAAGCGCGTCGGCTTTCGAAAGGCGCGGAATCTGATTGCGGAACTCGAAGTTGTCTAAGATCTCCTGGACGTTGGGCGAGTAGCCGTCGAGATAAGCTTCGAAGTCAGCCTTAAGCTGTTGCTGGCTCGCCCGCGCGCGAAGGTCGCTAAGCGTAAACTTGGACGTGTTGTAAAAGGACTGACCGGCCGCTTGCCGAAGGGCTTGGTCTTGGTTGGCGATGCCGGCCTTGTCGAGTGACGCCTTCATGTCCAACACTCGCTGCTTCGTCGGCTCTAAAACTGCATCGAGACGCCGCAGCACCGTCATCGGCAGTATCACGTCCCGATATTTGCCGCGGACATAAAGATCGCGGAGCACATCGTCCGCAATGCCCCAAATAAAGTTAGCTATCCAGTTCAGATCACCGTTTGCCATCATTTAAGATTGTCCGGGAAATCTGTGGAATCTTACGCGAATCGGCTGGAAGTTGCCAAGGGCTGAAGGGTCGAGGTAGTGGCCTAGTTTGCTATCCCAATTGGTCTCATTGGACGGTCCACTCAAGCCATGGTATGGCTCGTGGCCTCCAGAATTAAAAGGAGGGGCCCACATGAATGAGGGTAATGAAGAACGTAATAAAATACGCCTATGGCTCTTTGTT
>DASYUV010000072.1:0-10546 GCA_036000865.1 Binatia bacterium
TGATACTTGCATTCCCATCTGGTGTGACTTAGGCTTTCCTTGCTGTTATTCATTGAGCCTCCTCTCCGTTGAGCCCTGAGCGGTTCACGGTCTGGAGGCTTTCTCTCGACTCCCGTAAATGTCAAACTTTGTGAGTCCCCCAGCAGAGCTGGGGGTTTACCCACGATTAATTAACGATTGGAACGTTTTAAACGGTTGGAACCCGCAGCTTCTTTAGTGCCGCAGCCTGGCTGGAATAAACGTAATCCGGATTCTTTCTGGGTTTCATTCCTAGAAAATTCATTTCACAGAGCGGTCAAGAAGGTTCCTGCGAGGCACGCGACGGTCGATCCTTCGGTTTTGCTCAGAACATAGCGGTTTAATTGTAGGATGGGTGGAGCGCAGCGATACCCATCAGGACCTACGTTGGGAGCGAGTCGGACAAGCGCAGTGCTGAATCCTGGATGGAGTGAAACGGAATCCAGGATTCTTTGAACATTTGAACAATCCATTCTTCCATTCAATCTGCGCGTTTGAATCCATTTGAACGATTGGAACGTTTGGAACGACTTGAACCCGCGGCTTTTCAGCCGCGCCTTGACTACTGAAAATAATTTCAGTATATGGTGATCTATGCTTCCCTCGCTGACCGCTCGGCAAAAAGCGATCTACGATTTCCTGCTCAAGACCATTCGGGAAAAGGGCTTTGCCCCATCGATCCCCGAGATCGGTAAGCAATTTAAGATCGCCTCGACCAACGGCGTTTCCGATCACCTGAAGGCCTTGGAGAAAAAGGGCTATATCCGCCGGGTCGGCAAGCGGGCGATCGAGGTTGTCAATGCTTTGGGCAAGACGGTTTTGACCGCCACCCGGGACGTGCCGGTTTTGGGAAAAGTACCGGCGGGCAAACCATTACTCAGCGAAGAAAATATCGAAGGGATTTTAAGCATCCCTGACGACATGGGCAGCGGGAAACTTTTTGCTTTACAAGTCAAAGGCGACAGCATGATCGGCGCCGGCATCTTGGACGGCGACAAAGTGATCGTGAAGCAGCAGGGAACGGCGGAAAACGGCGAGATCGTCTGCGCCGTGATCAACGGCGAGGCAACCCTAAAGCGATTCTTTAAGAAAGACGGCGTCATTACTCTTAAAGCGGAAAATGAGCAATATGCCCCGATCGCTGTTTCAGAAGGGGAGTTTCGGATCGCCGGGCGGGTGGTCGGATTGTTAAGGAAGTTTTAACGAGGGTGGGTTCCAAATCGTTCCAATTGGAACTGCTAAGCTTCGAAGTTTTTCTTCTTGAACGGTTCGATGCAAATTCGGCGGAAGCCTATCAACGATTTGATGAATACAATTTATGGTTGTTTCTCCTGCACAAAAACTTCGCCTCATCGTTCCGAAGACGCCGTGGTCGCTCGCCGAAGTCGCCGGCCGGCTGGTGGAAATTTCGAGCTCGACGGCCTCGGCCGCGCTGACAATTACTTTTACTTTGGTGCGGCAAGCTCAGGAACGCGGCGAGCCGGTGGGCTGGGTGACGTCGGCGGCAAGTTTTTTCTATCCGCCCGATGCGGCTCGGGGCGGCGCCGATTTAGCGGCGCTCGTTGTCGTGCGCCTCGCCGATGCTCAAAGCATCGCGCGGGCCGGCGAGAAGCTTTTGCGCTCCGGCGGATTCGGCGTGGTCGTGCTCGATCTCGGCGCTGCAGATATTCCCATGCCGCTGCAGACTCGTTTGACCGGTCTGGCCCATCGCCATCATACGGCGCTGGTTTGTCTGACCGGAAAAGAAAGCGCGGCATTTTCGTTGGGCTCGCTGGTTTCGCTCAGGGCTCACGCCGAAAAGAAACGGGCGGCGGATCATCGCTTTACTTGCGCTTTGCGCATTGTCAAAGACAAACGGCGCGGCCCCACTTGGAATTATGAAGAACTCTACACCGGACCGGCTGGCTTGTGTTGATCTACCGGCTTTTCCGTTGCAACTCTTACTTCAATGCCATCCCGAGTGGCGCGCTTATCCCGCGGTGGTGGTGGCCGAAGACAAACCGCAAGGATTGGTTCTCTGGGTCAACGAAAAAGCCCGGCAGCAGGGCGTACTTCCCGGTTTTCGTTACGCTGCGGCGTTTTCTCTGGCCAATGGACTGCGTGCCGGCGAAGTCTCTCCGGCTGACAGTAAAAAAGCGATTACAGAATTGGCTCAGCGCCTGATGCGTTTTACTCCCGAAGTCGAGCCGTCGACTGAGGAGCCCGGTGTTTTCTGGCTCAACGGCGCCGGCTTGCAGCGCCTCTATGATTCGCCGCGACAATGGGCCTACGTCATTCACAAAGATCTGCACGCGCAAGGATTCACGGTAAATCTGGCGGTCGGCTTCACGCGCTTCGGCAGCTATGCCGTCGCTAAAGCGAAAGAAGGCATCACGGTCTTTCGCGATCCCGCCGAGGAGCAGAGCGTCGCGCGCGAAGTGCTGCTGAGTCGATTGAACATCGAGCCCGAGTTCCGTGACACGCTTTTGAAGCTCGGCATCAAAACCGTCGGCGCTTTACTTTCGCTCCCCCCGGGCGGACTGCGTGAACGTTTTGGCAAACAGGCGCATCGTCTCTACCGCATGGCCGCGGGCGATCTCTGGACGCCGCTCGAACCGCGCGCGCCGGACGAGCCCGTTTTGCAGAAATATATTCTCGACGATCCGGAAGACGACACCACGCGGCTTTTGTTTCTCATCAAGCAACTGCTTCATTCGCTGCTGGCAACCTTGGCGGCGCGTCATGAAGCGCTGCTGATTCTCTGGCTTTCTTTGCTTATCGACCAAAACGGCTGGCTCAAGGAACCGCTCCGTCCGGCAACGCCGACGCTCGATGCGATGCAAATTTTAGATCTTGTTCGGCTGCGCCTGGAATCGCTCCAGCTTGCCGCCGGCGTCGTTGAAATCGAATTACGCGCCGAATCCTGCGCTGCGACCAGCGAGCAGCTGCGCTTGTTTACTGAAAGGCCGACGCGAGATCTCGATGCCGCCAATCGCGCGCTGGCCCGTTTGCGCGCCGAGTTCGGCGACGAATCTGTAGTCTGCGCCAAGCTCACCGACGGCCATCTTCCCGAGGCAAGATTTACCTGGGAGCCTTTGAGCCGCGTCAAACTGCCCGCCTGTCCTGAGCAGAGTCGAAGGGAACCGAAGAAAGAAATCAGCAAAACTCTCGTGCGCCGCATCATGGCCAAGCCCGTGCCTTTGCCCGCCGAACCGCGCCGCACTCATGACGACGGCTGGCTCATCCTGGGTCCCAAGCACGGCACGATCGACAAGCTCACGGGCCCCTATGTCTTCTCCGGCGGCTGGTGGAACCGCGAGATCCAACGCGAATACTACTTCGCCGAAACCCGCCGAGGCGATCTTCTCTGGCTTTATTATGATCGGATAAGGCGACGATGGTTTTGGCAGGGAACGATTGAATAAGGACCGTTCCAATCGTTCCAGAAGTTCCAATTGTTCCAAATGTTGGGAGGGAATCATGAAGATAAAAAACTTTGAAGACTTGCAGATTTGGACGGCAGCGCGCCGTTTAACTCGAGACATCTATACGCTATCCAAGGCCCCACAGTTTTCCAAAGACTTGGCCTTACGAGACCAAATACGCCGTGCGGGCGTTTCGATTATGTCAAATATCGCCGAAGGGTTTGAGCGTGGTGGAAATCAGGAGTTCGTCCAATACCTTTACATTGCCAAGGGCTCCTGCGGTGAGATTCGTTCTCAACTCTACGTGGCGCTTGACCAAGAATATGTCGATCAGAAGGTAGCGGACAGTTTGGTAATAAGTTTAAAGCGCCTGTCAGTGATGATTAAACATCTCATCGATCATCTCAAAAGGAGTGGTATGCGCGGACCAAAATACGGCAATTCAAACCAACCGACTCATTCCGAAACGCTTTGAACGTCTGGAACAATTGGAACGACCGGAACATTTTGGAACGCTTTCTTTTCGAGCTTTTGAACGATTTGAACGTCTTGAACCTCATAAATGAGATAAGGAGATGCGATATGAACAATAACAGACTTCTAACGGAACATCCTGGTCGCATATTGCTAGAAGAATTCTTAGCTCCGAAAGGAGTAAGCGTCTGGCACCTGGCAAAAGATATCGGCGTTCCGGTGCGGCGCATCTACGAAATCGTGCAGGGGCAACGGCCGATCAATGCCGACATCGCCCATCGCCTCGCGCACTACTTCGGCATGTCTGAACGGTATTGGCTCGATCTGCAGTCGCGGTACGACGGGAAACGAAACGAGAAATCACTGAGGGAGTTTCCAAGAAAGCAGTCGCTACGGTACGCCGGATAATCACTGAATGATACATATCAGGCCTGGCCCCGAATTCTTTGCAACAACGGGGCAAAACCAGGCGATTGACGGATTCTCCATAGGTAGGAGATACTCGTTCAATTTTTTTCAGTAGGTCAGGAAATCCCAACTTTAGTATTGTGCTTATCTCGACGTAATGCGTGGAGTTAATCTAAATGGCTGAACCTCAATTTGGCGGGCCATGGACGGAAGAAAAACTCTCTCGCCTCCGGAAATATCTCCAGGCGTATATGAGTATCTTCAGCACAAATCCACGAGCGAAATTGCTAAAGACTATTTATGTCGACGCGTTTGCCGGTACCGGTTTCCGAAGGGAAATTCCTGCCCAGGGTCCGGAGGAAAATTCACTATTTGATGTCACTTCTGATTCCGATGCGGAAGCGCTCCGAAAGGGGAGCACCCAAGTAGCCCTCGAAACGACTCCTCCGTTCTCAGAATATATTTTCATCGAACACAACGAAGAACATGCGAAGAATCTTTTAAACTTGCGACAGCGATTTCCTCATATCGCACCGCGGATCAAGATCATTCCAGAAGATGCAAATGCTTATCTTTTGAAGTGGTGCAAAGAGACTGACTGGAGGAAAACGCGAGCCGTTGTGTTCCTAGATCCCTACGGTATGCAGGTTGAGTGGGCTACTATTGAGGCGATGGCTGATACTAAATCTATTGACTTATGGATACTGTTTCCGCTTGGTGTGGGAGTGAATCGTCTTCTTATGAAACAGCGTCCGCCAAAGGGGTCCTGGGCAGACCGGCTTACACGAATCTTCGGAACTGATGCTTGGCAGAAAGCTTTTTATCACGAATCAAGTCAGGCGAACCTGTTCAGTAAAACGCCTGATTTCATAAAAGATGCCGATTTTAAAACGATCGCGGCATATTGGGTTACTCGGTTGCGGTCTGTGTTCGCCGATGTAGCACGTAACCCGCTTCCGTTACGGAATTCACGCAATGTTCCTATATATCTCCTGAGTTTCGCGGCGGCGAACCCTAGAGGATCTAAAACGGCAGTCAAAATTGCACAGGATATTTTGTCGAGGTGACTCATGCCTTCAAAGTCGACAATCGAATGGACTGATATGACATGGAACCCAGTAACCGGCTGCACGAAGATCAGTCCGGGTTGTAAGAACTGTTACGCGCACCGAATGGCGCGGCGCTTACATGCGATGGGGCAGGCAAGGTACCGGAATAATTTCGCCGTTACTCTACAGCCCGATATACTTGACCAGCCGTTGCGGTGGAGTCAGCCGCGTAAGATCTTTGTCAATTCGATGAGCGATCTTTTCCATCCCGAGGTACCACTCGAATTCATTCAGTCGGTCTTCGACGTCATGGGAAAAGCTGATTGGCACACGTTCCAAATTTTGACCAAGCGATCGGAGAGGTTGGTCGAACTCGCCAGAAAACTTCTGTGGCACAAAAATATTTGGATGGGCGTGAGCGTCGAGAATACGGACTATACCTATCGCATCGAGCACTTGCGGAAGGTGCCTAGCGCTCTTCGCTTTCTATCTGTCGAGCCGTTGTTAGGACCTATTTCTCGATTGCCGCTTCAAGGAATTCACTGGATCATTGTCGGCGGCGAGTCGGGCCCTGGAGCCCGCAACATAGACCCGCGATGGGTGAGAAAAATTAGGGACCGATGCATCGCTCAAGGCGTTCCATTTTTCTTTAAACAGTGGGGTGGGACGAGAAAGAAGCTAACGGGTCGTGAGCTGGACGGCAGGACTTGGGACGAAATGCCTGAGATAGATTCGAAAAGCTCAAAACGAGTTTTGGGTTAAAGAATGCGTCGGTTTTTCGTCGAGACGGTTCGAACGACTGGAACGACTGGAACGTTTTGAACGCGGGGAATTAAGGCAGCGGGAGGTAACAATGATGGAAACAGTGAACACGCACAAACTGGCTAATCGCACGCTTGTAGTCATTGACCGTGGGATGAATTTCAAAGCTAGCGTTCAGACGATCCCAACCGCTTCGAAACCGAAGTTGCTCGACCAGGTCCGCCAAGCGATCCGCACACGGCACTATAGTTATATGACAGAGAAGGCTTATGTCGGTTGGATCAAAAGATTTATCTTTTTTCATAACAAACGACATCCGGCAGAGATGGGAGAAAACGAGATCGGACGTTTTCTTTCAAGTTTGGCAACCGACTCACATGTCAGTGCTTCAACGCAAAACCAAGCGTTAAACGCGCTTCTATTGCTGTATCAGGAAATTCTACAGCGGAAGATCGGATTTATCGAAGGAGTAGTTCGCGCACAAAGGCCCAAGCGATTGCCTGTTGTTTTGACAAAGGATGAGGTGAGAAAGATTCTTGGCGGTTTGAACGGCACGCCTTGGATAATGGCAATGCTTCTTTACGGTGCGGGGCTACGACTCATGGAATGTTGTCGGCTACGAGTCAAGGATATCGATTTTTCTCAGAACCAAATCCTGATTCGTGCCGGAAAAGGCAATAAGGACCGCCATACGATGCTTCCCGCTGCCGTAAAAGAAGTGCTATACAAGCATCTTCAGCAAGTCAAAGTACTGCACGATGAGGATCTGAAAAAAGGACTAGGGCATGTCGCGCTACCCAATGCTTTGGACAGGAAATATCCGAACGCGGCTACAGAATGGGGATGGCAGTGGGTGTTTCCTGCTACGAGCCATTACACCGACAGGGGAAACGGAGAAAAGCGCAGGCATCATCTTCATGAATCGGTGTTACAGAAAGCTTTCAAGCAAGCGAGATTCAAAGCGGCTGTTTTCAAGCCTGCGGGTTGCCACACCTTGCGTCACTCTTTTGCTACGCATTTATTGGAGGACGGTTATGATATTAGAACGGTGCAGGAACTGCTCGGGCACAATGACGTGAGCACGACGATGATCTACACTCACGTCTTAAATCGCGGAGGGAAGGGAGTCAGAAGTCCGGCAGAGGGCTTGGCCGTTCCCAATGGGTAGCAGTATATTAATCATACACTGACCAGTGTATGGCAGAATGGTTTGTATCTCAAAAATTGACACGTATGCGAAATCCTTATAGAAGTCCCAGAACATGAATCATTCAAGAAATACTCATACACTGGTCAGTATACTCACAAGTTAGCCCGTTCAAACGACTGCCGTTCCGATGACATCAACTCAATAAAGGAGAATACCGATGAAGTACATGATCAGCTGGTTCGAACGTCCGCAAGGATCGCCGACGGAGTACGAGAATGCCCAGAAGCGGATCTTGGAGGTTTTCACTCAATGGAAGGCACCCGCTAATTTCAAGATCGAGTTGTTCGTGGTGCGCGTGGGCGAGTGGGGTGGGCATATGTTGGTGGACTGCGATGATCCGACGACCGTTCACAAGGTATGCTCGACCTGGCCTGCTTTTGTATTCGAGGCACGACCCGTGATTCCCGTCGAGGACGCTGTCCGGGTCGAACTCGAAACGATTGCCTGGCGCGATGGACTCAAACGCAAGTGACATTCGAGAGGATCACATCGTCTTCACGTCGTGTGAACCCGCGACACTATCCTTTCATTAGCGGTGGCCAGCGTCTTCGCACCTCGGATGGACCGCGGGCTAACCATCCGATGGAGCTAACCGAGTCCCGCGCTGGCGCGCGGGCCTCGGTAGCTCATCTTGAGCGTTAGGCAATCATTCGGGATCAAAAGTTGAAATGGAAAGCGGAATAGTCTGTAGGCCGTAAGGCCGAATAACAACGGAGGGTAATATGGCTACTAAGCGACAACGGGAGAAAGGTTACCTGGATCGTAGGTCGGTGTTGAAGCTGGCTCTTGCGGGCGCGTCGGCGCTACTCGTGGGCAAGGGTACCAGCGTACTGGCTGCGGAAGAGAAGGGTGTGGAGAGAAAGGTCTTCAAGGAAAGTGAGTCAATGATTCCGGGTTTCCCCAAGGTGCGACTGCGTGCAGTAACGTATCAACCTGGGGCGAGCAGCAAAGCTACGATGAAAAACCCTATGATCTGTGAGTGTACCCGGGGAACGTTAGAGGTGACGCAGGACGGTAAAACGTGGACCGCGAAAACGGGAAACATCTGGACGTGTAGAGAAGGTATGGTAGAGGAGAACGCCAATAAGGGGAAGGCCATAGCTACGATGCGCGTCTTCGATTTACTTCCAGCGTAGCCTGAGCACGAGGTAAAGAGATCAGATAAGGGATTCGAGAGCTACGCTGTCTATTTCTTCCTCCTTTGGTAGGGGGAGAAAAAGAGGGATAACTCCAGTCATTGACACGGTTGCCTAACCATTGGGTTGAGAAGGACGCTGAGGAACGCGCCTCTCACCCAAAACGTTAGGCGCTCGGCGCGCCGATAAAACCAATCCGAGAAGAGACTATGGCAGATGGAGGACTCCGATGAATCATCTGAGATTGATTGTGCTGGGTCAACTGTTCGCGCTCGCCTTTGTCCCCGCCGCTGTTCCCGCTGCGGAGTGTCCCTCGCCGTCGGAGCCCGACGTCGTCTGCACCGAGTCGGGCGCCATCCGTGGGGTGCGCGAAGGTAACACCCTTGCCTTCAAGGGCATTCCCTATGCGAAGTCTCCCATTGGCGCCCTGCGCTGGCGGCCGCCCGAGGAAGGAGTGCGCTGGGAGGGAACCAGGAACGCGACTGACTTTGGTGCGATTTGCCCGCAGATCGTCAGTGGCCAAGTAGTGGGGAGCGAAGACTGCCTGACCCTGGACGTCTGGCGGCCGCGTGAACCGTCGGCTACGCCGCTGCCGGTCATGGTGTGGCTCACGGGCGGCCGGCGGTAACCATTCTGGTTCTGGGAAGGGGAGCGGCGGCTTCGGGGGCGTGTCGTACGACGGCGAAGCCCTCGTGGAGCGCGGAAGCGTTGTTTACCTCAGCTTCAACATTAGGCTCGGCGTCTTGGGCTTCCTTGCTCACCCCTCCTTTGACGCCGAGCGGGTCTCAGGCAACTACGGCAGCCTTGATCAGATTGCCATGCTCAAATGGGTCAGACGCAACATCGCCGCGTTCGGCGGGGATCCAAACCAGGTGATGCTCTTTGGCACCTCGGCGGGAGGCGGTAACATCTGTGCGCTGATGACTTCCCCACTCGCGCGCGGGCTCTTCCAAAGGGTGGCGATGCAGAGCAGTGTGCCGACCGGCTGCGAGATCCAGACGCTCGCCGACGCTCAGAAAGCAACTGGCACGAGAGTGGTGAAAGCCGCCGGGTGCGACACTACGCCCGATGTCGCGGTCTGCTTGCGCGGTAAGAACGTGGTCGAGTTGGTTGGGGCGGTGCCAGGCACGTTCGGGGTGCTTCCGCGCGTGTACGGTCCCAACGTCGACGGCCACGTCTTCCCCGATCAACCGCTGAAGCTAATTGCAGCGCGTAAGCATTACGCGATGCCCATCATCATCGGCACCACGTCGGAGGAGACGATGGGCTGGGTGAACTCGGCGGGCCTGGTCACCGATCTCGCATCCTATAGTGCTGCCATCGAAAAGGCATTCGGAGTGAACTCCCGAGATGCAATCCTTGCGCAATACCCGGTGAGTGCTTATTCAAGCCCGGCTCGTGCATTCGTTACGCTGACCACCGACGCGCTCTTCTCGTGCCAGAGCCGCCGCGTGGCGCGTGCTCTGGCGGCCGCGCAGAAAGAGCCAGTCTATCGCTACATGTTCGGTCATGAGCTCCAGAACGACCCCAATGGCGCCTCGCATACCGTCGAGCATCCGTTCTTTTTCGGCTGGCGTGGCAAGTACCGGCCGACGGATGCGGACCTCACGATTCAGCGCAGGATGATTGGCTACTGGACTCGAATGGCGCGAACGGGTAACCCGAACGGAGGCGACGACCCGCGGTGGTCCGCCCATGAGACGGGGAGCGATTCATATCTCGAAATCGGGGCGACGACAACGACCAGAATGGGTCCGAGCAGCGCCAAGTGCGACTTCTGGGACACCGTGCGGCTCCCTTGGCCGCACCTGTAGGCGACTGCGATCGGGGCGTTGCTTACAATGCAAAGCGGGGCTGAGAAAAGGCGATAAGTGCAATTACGGACACGATCGCCTAACAATCGGTTGGAATCCGACGCTCGGAAAACTCGCGCGGCTCACCCGTAGCGTTAGGCATCTTTGGCGACTGGCGAACTATTATGGAGACCGTTATAATATGACCCGTGATACGTTCCTTCGCCGACAGTGGAACTGAGGACATATTCAATGGTGCCGATACGCGAGCGGCACGCAGGACGTGTCCGAA
>DASYUV010000073.1:0-14685 GCA_036000865.1 Binatia bacterium
AACCCGCTAAGGGCGGGGAGACGGACACAGAATTGGCGAAAAAGGTTGAAACTGGGAAAGAGTTTATGGATCTTTTTGCGCAACCGAAATGATGGAAGACCATGGCCCATAAATACACCAATCGTCTCATTCATGAGACCAACCAGCCCATATTTGCAGCAGCACGCCCATAACCCGGTTGACTGGTATCCCTGGGAGAATACACGCTGGGGTCAAATCTGGAGTTGAATACACGCTGGGGTCAAATCTGGAGTTGATGAATACTGACGCATGAATAAGATCTATCAGAGAAGGCTAAAACTACGTAACTCCAGACACCCCTTTTCTTTTGTGACCCCTTTTCTTTTGACCCCTTTTCTTTTTCCGCTCCGATCTCCGCATATGACCGCGCTTTTGAAACTGAACTTCTGTGTATTCGCATGATCAGCTAGGGCGATAATTTTTTCGTAGCTCCGATTCCTTGATACCTTTCTTCAACAGATATTTTCGGACACGGCCTAGGAAAGCTCGGCATCTCCGGCATTCACCTGTTGCGTCCTGTTTAGAAAAGACCGTTTCGACATCGTAGTCGGCCGCCAAACGATCATCGAGGCTTTCCACCAAGTAGGCTGACCATTCCGGTTCGATCTCTCCCGGGCGAACCAGATGCAGCCCAAACATTCGCCTGACTGCGGCATGGCTTTCGGCTGCTACATCGTGGACGTGGAGGGCTGCCTTCGCCGCATGAAGAATCGCGTAATAGGCCCGCGAGATTCCGTCTGCATAGCAACGGTTTCGAGTCAAAGTCTCCGCGGCTCGAAGCGCCTCGCGCGCCCTGCTCCATTCCGCCAAGACCATATTCCGATTCATGCGACGCGCACCCCGTCGCGTTCCACCGCCTGACGAAAGCTCGATCCACTTCTCTTCCGGCTTTCCCACTCGTCCTCGGTGTACGCGATGATAGACGGCAATACATCCGAAGTGGCGGCCAGTAAGTAACCGATTCGCCGCAGCGTTCTTTTGAGACGCCCAGTCTTATTCTTAACGATCAAAAGCACGTCCAGATCGCTTTCGGCATGAGCCTGCCCTCGAGCCTTTGACCCGTAGATCAGCATTTCGTGAACTGAGTCCGGATATTTTTCATTAAGCGCCTTTCGATAAGACTCTATCCACGCTTTTTCTGCCTTCGAAAGTTGGAGGACTTGATTTTTCATCTTCCTTTGCGCCTTTCCTGGCTAATCTCTGTCGATTGAAAGTAAGTCCATCTGCCCACGCGGCGGCGGAGCCTTCGGTAGGTTTTCCACCTTCAGGCTGTAGTCGTCCTTGCCCCATTCGCAACGCGCCAACACTGCTTTAGGAATTTTCTTAACCGTGAGATTCCCGTAACCGTCCTTATGGCCCCGGAACGCACTGCACACCACCAGCAGCGCTCCGGCGCTGTACTATTAAATTAACATGAGAACCTCGCTTTGTCCCCCCTAACGGTCGCGCGATCATCGGCGATCGGCGTGCAGCCAGAATCATTCGCTGCCCTCGATTTGGAGGTGTTACGTTCACTTGCATCTCACTGACGCGAGGGGCATTAACTATAGCCATGGAAGCCCACCAGCCGTCGGCCGAAGTAACGGGGAAGATCCGGGTGCTGATCATTGACGACGAAAAGAATATCCGCACGACCCTATCTCTCTGCCTCGAGCAAATGGATTGTCACGTCAAGGCGGTGTCTTCCGTAGACGGCGCCTTGGCCGCTCTGAGACACGAGTCTTTCGATGTGGCCTTTCTCGATCTACGCCTCGGTGAGGCCAACGGCTTGGAAATCATTCCCAAGCTCCTGGCGGAATCGGCAGAACTAATGATCGTAATGATGACGGCTTTCGCGACCATCGATAGTGCCGTCGAAGCGATCAAGCGCGGCGCGGCCGATTATTTACCCAAGCCTTTTCAACCCGCGCAGATTCGCCACCTCATCGACCAGTGCATCAAGCGGCGCGAGCTAACGCGACAAGTCACCGACCTCGAGAGCCGTTTGCGCGAAGCCGCTCCGGAGGTCGAACTAGACAGTGATTCGCCCAAAGTTCGCGCCGTGCTCGAAATCGCCGAGCGAGCATCGGCCGCCGACGTTCCGGTGCTGTTACGCGGTGAGAGCGGCACCGGCAAAACCGTTCTCGCGCGCACGATTCATTCGCTGAGCCCGCGAAGCAAACACCCCTTTACCGTGGTTAACTGCCCCACTCTGTCCGAGGAGCTGCTGACCAGCGAGCTGTTTGGCCATAGCCGCGGCGCCTTCACCGGCGCCGTCCGCGATCAGCCGGGACGGGTCGAAGCAGCTGAAGGTGGAACGCTCTTTCTCGATGAGATCGGCGACATCTCGCCGTCGCTGCAGGCCAAGCTACTCCGTTTCCTCGAAGAAAAAGAGTTCGAACGCCTAGGGGAAAACAAAACTCGAAGAGCCAACGTCAGAACGATCGCCGCCACCAACCGTGAGATCGAGGATCACGTGCGACGCGGACTCTTCCGCGAGGATCTGCTTTATCGTCTCAACGTAGTCGACTTGCAACTACCGCCGTTGCGTGAGCGGCCCGAAGATATATTGCGACTGGCGCGGCGCTTCCTGGCTTTCTTTGCAAAATCGGCGCGCCGTCAACCGCAGGAGTTGTCGAAAGCGGCGGAAGACGCGCTGCTATCCTATGTCTGGCCCGGAAACATTCGCGAACTGCGAAACGCCATCGAGCGAACGGCCATTCTTTGGCCAGCGCCAGTGATCGAACCGGAGGCATTTCCGGCGCATATTTCCGCCCAGGCCAAATCCGCTGCGCCGCAATTGGGCGGCGATGTCACCCTCGATACGATCGAACGGGAACACATCACTCGGGTTGCGGCGCGAACCTCGACGCTCGAAGAAGCGGCGGCGATTCTCGGCATCGACGCGTCAACGCTGTGGCGAAAACGAAAAAAGTACGAGACCTGAACGAACTTCACTCCAGCTTTCCGCGCGGTTCCAAAGGCTACCAGTGTTGCCTCGAAATTACGGTCAGCGCGACCTGCCTCCTTTCGAGCCGTCGGGCGATCGGGGCAAGGTAAACCAAAATGCACTTCCTTTTCCCGGTTCGCTCTCGACGCCGATCTCGCCTCCATGACTGCGCACAATCTCTTTGGCGATATAGAGGCCGAGCCCCGTCCCCTTAGGTCCCGATTCCGGCACCCGAAAAAACTTTTCAAAGATTCGCTCTTGATACTCCTTGGGGATTCCCGTACCGGTGTCGGCGACCGTAAAGCGCACGGAGCCATCGAAGACCTCCGCGCCGAGTGTGACGTTGCCGCCCTTGGGAGTGTGTCGCACGGCGTTACCGATAAGGTTCGAGAATACATGTCCGATGCGCTCGTGATCGGCCAACACGCTCGTGTCGGGCAGGGGAACCTGGGTTTGGAGGTTTACACCTTTAGCATCCGCTTCCGCCCGGTATGCGTCGAATGCCGTGGTGATAAGAGTCGAGACTTCACGAGGCAAAGGATAAAGCTCGACACGTCCGGATTCGATGCGGGAGAGATCCAGCAGATCGTCGACCATCCCTTGCAATCGATCGCAATCTTCCCGCGCCGTGTGCAGCAAGTCCGCCTGCTTGTCATTCAGCGGTCCGGGAACTTGTTCCGTGCATAAGTGAATCGCCATGCGCAAAGATGTGAGAGGAGTGCGAAACTCGTGAGCGACCGTCGCCACCAGGTCGTTTTTAAGTTCCTCAAAGCGTCGCAGCCGCGTTACGTCTTGCAAGATCACGGTCGCCCCTACGACAACGCCCCGTGTTTCGTATACAGGAGCCCCTCGCGGCAAGAAATAGCGATCCCCTAACAACGTTGGAAGTAAAACCGCGTCTTCAAATCCTCTGGGCACATACACACCCTTACCGCTGAGAACGTGGCTGCGTATACGCTCGAGCACAGAGCGCACCGACGCATCAACGTTCCTCAGAGGGTCCTTCGAGCCCGAGTCTGCATTGAGTCCCAGCAGCGTCTCGGCCGCATGATTGACGTTTTGGAGATGGCCTTCGACGTTGAAAATGATGACCGGGTCCGGCAAGCTGTCGATCGCCGCTTGCATGCTGAGATGAGCTTGCAGCAACTCACCGAGAGAACTCTTGCGGTACTCCGCCAGGTGTCCTGCCATGATGTTGAAGTCACGAGCCAAACCCGCCAGTTCATCGTTGCCGCGCACGTGGGCGCGCGCGTCAAAATTACCCTCCCCTATCTTACGTGTCGCTTCGCTCAGTCCGGATAACGGTTGCAGCATGCGGCGGGTCAACAACGTCGAGAGGAATAGACCTAGAGCCAGAGCGGCCAGCGCCACCGTAATGGTGATCGTGTTCATGCGCTCCGCTGTCCGACGAACCGCGTCACTCTTGCGTACCATGGCGTCCTGATTGATCGCCAAAATCTCGTCGGCCGCTGCTTTGACCTTATAAAAAGACGCCTCCAGCTCCGAGAAATAAAGTTGTTTCGCTTCTTCCGCGGTCGCAGCTTTTTGCAGACGATCGAACTTCGCTTGATAATCCATCCACGCCGCGCGCAGTCCATCCGTAAATTCCTTTTCTCCATGCTCGGTGATATTGCCTTCCTGCACTTTGAGCTCAGCTTCAAAAAAGGGCCGATACTTTTCCGCCTGTTCAATTCCTTTTTGGCGTTGACCGGCCACGAGAAAGAGCGCCGCGCTGTCCATGCGTTCGATGGCTTCTTTCATCCGCTGGGCCGCAAGAACGCTCCGATAATTGTCTTTTAATATCGTTTGCGAGTGCGATCCCAGGTAAGAAATCGCAAAAACGGAAAAAATGCCCAGAGCGAGTAGCGCCACGACGATTGGGCTTTGCGCTAGCAAGAGTTTCCTGTATAGGTTCATTCCGCTGTCTCCCGATCTTCCAGTGCGATGATATGAAGATCAAATCCGTCCGCCTCCGTCACCAGCTTGAAGACGGGCGACTGGCCCAAAAGACGACGCCACCAAGGCTTGTGTGAACGGCCAATGACGATGTGTCGAACGCCATGGCCGCGAGCGAAATCGAGAATCGCCTCTACCGGCTTTTCCGAGCGGAGGCGCACCACCTCGGCACCGAGGTCACGCGCTCTTTGCTCATCTTCCAGCAGATAGCGCTGCAGCGTCGAGTCTATCCGATGATCGGTTTCGCTCTTGGTTTCCACGTGCACGACGTACCAATCCGTATTTAACCGGCCGGCCAGCCGTGATCCTTGTTTGAGGAGCACAGCACCGTGAGGCGGTGGTCGAGAAGCCAGACAAACCATCACGCGCGCGCTGGCGGCGGCCTTGCGTTCCGCCTCATCGAGGGCGACCTGTCCAGATACCGAACGGTCAACGCTCTCGGCAACTTCGCGAAGCGCCATCTCCCTTAGAACCGATAGTTTTTCCGGTTTGAAAAAATGCTCCATCGCCCAACCAACTTTATCGGGCGCGTAGATCTTCCCAGCGCGCAATCGATCAAGTAGATCTTCCACCGCCAGATCGATGTCAACAACCTGGTCGGCCCGCTTAAGAATAGAGTCGGGAACCGTCTCTCTAACGACCACACCCGTGACCTGCTTGACCAAATCGTTCAAGCTTTCCAGGTGCTGAATGTTGAATGCGCAGATCACGTTGATGCCGGCGTCCAATAATTCCAACACATCCTGGTAGCGTTTTTTGTTACGACTGAAGGGCGCGTTGGTGTGGGCCAACTCATCGACGACGGCCACCTGAGGGCGTCTTTTGAGAACCGCATCGACGTCCATCTCTTCCACAAGCACTCCGCGGTACTCGGCACGCTGGCGCCGAATCACCTCCAATCCCTCGACTAGCGCGTTTGTCTCGGTCCGGCCGTGCGTTTCGATAAAAGCCAAAACAATATCGACGCCGCGCTTTTTCAGGGCATGGGCTTCTTCCAACATCTGATACGTTTTACCGACGCCGGCGGCGGAACCGATAAATACTTTCAGCCGTCCGCGTTTGGCGCGCTCAACAAGCTCGAGAAAGTCTTCCGGGCGTTTGCGTGTCGCGTCCATCAAGGAATCTTTCGCATTTGGCCCTTTTGCCAAGTGATCAACTCATCTCGGTCCTATGGGGCGCCAGCTCTTTTTCCCCAGCGCCGTACGGCAACCAAACACCAGATCGCTTCCACCACTCCAAACGGCCAGGCGCCTTGGAGAAATCCATAGACTGATCCCAATGCACAAGAGACAGCGAAACCGAGGACAAACCAATGACTGTGATCCTCGAATGCATAGCAGAGCAGCATCGCCGTAACTGCAAACAAGCCGAAAGAGGTCAGGCGATCCATAAGATACTCGGGGAGAGCTCAATCATCCGGCCAAAAGTGAAACTCGCTTTCACCATCACCGTATTGACGATGAAATATAGACGTGAACGTGAAAGTTTGCCAGTGAAGCGAACCGGTTGAGTCAGATCCGTGAGGATCCGTCATGTTAACTAAGAGCACCTGCCGATACGAACTCGGATGAGTCTTTCGACCGGCATAATAACGACTTCACCGTCGCAGAGCTCGCCGGAACGAAGCATCGTTACGAGCATCTGAGCAATTCGATCTGCCTCGTCATCCTCAACGACCATTGCAACGCTGACTTCACTGGAATCTTCGGAATACGCAACGCCGCGGTATTGTTTGATGCTAATTTGATGACAGCCAGCTCCTTTAACCTCAAGCAGGGAAAAGCGCTCGATGCGTTCCTGGGCCAGCGCCTCTTTGATCTCGTCGAGTTTGAACGGTTTGAAGATCGCCTCAATCTTCTTCATCAGCCGCTCCCACGGGGGCTTTATTTCTCCTGGGAAGGAGCGCTCTGATTTGCCGGTTGCGAGGGCGTCGCGCCCTCCTTGGTCGCATCCTTCGTTACCTTCTTTTCGGGAGCCGGAGGAAGCGGAGCCGGCCGGCCAAACTGCCGATCGAGCGCCAGATTGACCAGCAGCACGTTGACGCGGGGTTCACCTAAAATGCCGGCGGTTCTCCCTTCCACATTCGAATCTACGACGGCCTTCACACGGTCTGCGGCGATGTCGCGTGCTTTCGCAACTCGCCGCACTTGCCACAACATCGCTGCGGGCGAAAGATGTGGATCGAGTCCACTGCCGGAGGTAGTTACCAATTCAGCTGGTACGGGTGTGGTCGCTTCGGGGTTCTCTTCTTTCAGGCGCTTGAGATCGTCTTTTATGCGATCTTGCAGCTTCTTCGACGTCGGCCCAAGATTAGAGCCGGATGAATTGGCTGCGTCATAGCCGTTGTCCCCGGCCGCCGACGGCCGAGGCTGAAAGTATGCGGGATTGGCAAAGCGTTGAGCTATCAACTCGGAGCCGACGACTTGGCCCTTTTCGTCTGTAACCAGGCTGCCGTTTGCGCGCCATGGAAACAGCACTTGAGCGAGACCGGTCATCACGAACGGATAGAGTAGTCCGGTCAAGACGAGAGTGACGATCGTAGTCCGCAAGGCGATGATCATAGTTTTCAAATATGTGCCTCCTAGACAAGTCCGAAGGCTTCCAAAACCAAATCGACGAGTTTAATGCCGATGAACGGCGCGACCACTCCGCCGACGCCGTAGACCAATAGAGAACGTGCCAGCAACGGACCGGCGCCGATCGGGCGATACTGGACGCCGCGCAAAGCCAACGGGATGAGCAAAATAATAATGATGGCGTTGAATATTATCGCCGAAAGTATCGCGCTCTGGGGCGAAGCCAGATGCATAATGTTCAAGGGCGCAATCTCAGGATACACGCCCATAAACATCGCCGGAATGATCGCGAAGTATTTGGCTACGTCGTTGGCGATGGAAAAGGTTGTCAAGACGCCACGGGTCATGAGCATCTGCTTGCCGATCTCAACCACTTCAAGCAGCTTGGTCGGGTTGGAATCGAGATCGACCATGTTGCCGGCTTCCTTCGCCGCTTGCGTGCCGGTATTCATCGCCACACCGACGTCGGCTTGCGCCAGTGCGGGTGCGTCGTTGGTGCCGTCGCCGGTCATGGCCACCAACTTGCCTTTGTTCTGCTCTTCTTTGATCAGCCGCATTTTCGCTTCCGGCGTCGCCTCGGCGAGAAAATCGTCGACTCCCGCTTCGCGGGCAATGGCCGCGGCGGTGCGCGGATTGTCGCCGGTGATCATCACCGTGCGAATGCCCATGGCACGGAAGCGCGCAAAGCGTTCTTTGATACCACCCTTCACCACGTCCTTTAAATGGATCACGCCGAGAACCTCGTTGCCCTCGGAAACCACCAGCGGTGTGCCTCCCGCATCGGCGATGCCGTGAGTGACTCCTTCGATTTGCGAGCTCACCGCGCCGCCCAACTCGCCGACGAAGCTGACAATCGCATCGACGGCACCTTTGCGGATGGTGCGACCGTCTAGATCGCAACCGCTCATGCGTGTTTGGGCGCTGAACGGAATAAATTTTGCGCCGATGCTTTGCACGTCGCGGCCGCGTAGTCCGTATTTCTCCTTCGCCAGCACGACGATGGAGCGGCCTTCCGGAGTTTCATCAGCAAGACTCGCGAGCTGGGCTGCGTCCGCGAGAGCTTCCGGGCTCACCCCATCGACGGCGATAAACTCTGTGGCCATACGGTTACCGAGCGTGATCGTGCCAGTCTTGTCTAAAAGCAGGGTGTCGACATCGCCGGCGGCTTCGACCGCGCGCCCGCTCATGGCGAGAACGTTTTTTCTAAGTAAACGATCGATGCCGGCGATACCGATCGCCGAAAGAAGACCGCCGATGGTCGTGGGAATCAAGCAGACGAGCAACGCGACGATCACGGTTACAGAAACGTTGGGCATGCCGGAGTAGAGCGCCATCGGCACGAGCGTCACGCAGGCGAAGAGAAACACGAGCGTAAGACCGGCGAGTAGAATATTCAGCGCGATCTCGTTGGGCGTCTTCTGCCGCTCCGCGCCTTCGACCAGAGCGATCATGCGATCGAGAAAAGATTCGCCGGGGCTCGCCGTGATGCGCACGACGATACGGTCGGACAAAACTTTGGTGCCGCCGGTCACTGCGGAGCGATCGCCGCCGCTTTCGCGAATGACCGGCGCTGATTCGCCGGTAATCGCCGATTCATCGACCGATGCGATACCTTGGATCACGTCGCCGTCGCCGGGAATAGTTTCGCCGGCTTCGACTACGACGGTGTCTCCCTTGCGCAGCGCCGACGCGGGCACGACTTCTTCCCGATGACCGTTGACCAAGCGCCGCGCGCTAGTCTCCTTGCGCATTTTGCGCAGCGTCGCCGCTTGGGCCTTGCCGCGTCCTTCGGCCACCGCTTCGGCGAAGTTGGCGAAGACAACGGTGAACCACAACCAGAAACTGACGTTGAAGGTAAACCATAGCGGTTGAGATCCGGCTGTAGGCGCGAAAAGATCGCGCAGTAAGATCAAGCTGGTCAGCACGCTCCCGATTTCGACAACGAACATGACCGGGTTCTTGATCACGTGGCGCGGCGTGAGCTTGCGGAAACTATCCCAAATCGCCGGCCGCATGATTTCAGGATCGAACAGGGAACGTTCTTTTAAGCGTGTGTCTGCCATGTTAGTAAACCTTTCCTGCTTGAGCCAAAAAGTGTTCAACGATCGGACCGAGCGCCAGCGCGGGGAAGAAAGTCAACGCCCCGACGATGATGATGACGCCGACGAGCAGCACGACAAAAAGCGATCCGTTGGTCGGGAAGGTGCCTAAGCTTTCCGGCACAGCTTTCTTACCGACGAGCGAGCCAGCCACCGCCATAGCGGGCACAATCATCAAGAAACGGCCCGCAAGCATAGTCAGGCCGAGGCTCACGTTAAACCAGGGCGTGTTCGCGTTCAGGCCGGCGAAGGCGGAACCATTGTTGCCCGCGGCACTGCTATAAGCGTATAAGATTTCGCTAAGCCCGTGCGGTCCGGCGTTGTTCAAAGAGGAAATGCCGTACGGCGCGACCAGCGACCAGCCGGCGTAATAGAGGATCAACAACGGAAAGATCAGCACGTAGAGCATCGAGAGTTTGATCTCCCGCGATTCGATCTTCTTGCCGAGATATTCCGGCGTGCGCCCGACCATCAAGCCGGCGATAAAGACGGAAACGAGAACAAAGACCAGCATGGCGTAAAGCCCCGCACCGACGCCGCCGAAGACCAGCTCGCCGAGTTGAATGTTGGCGAGCGGCACAAGCCCGCCGAGCGCGGTAAAACTATCGTGCATCGAATTGACCGCGCCACAGGACGTTGCCGTGGTGACAGTGGCAAACAACGCGGAGTTGGCGATACCGAAACGCGCTTCTTTCCCTTCCCAGTTGCCTGCGCCTTGATCCACCGCCATACCGCGCATGAGCGGATTGCCTTGCGCTTCGCTGCGGTAGGCGACCGATACACCTACGATAAAAATCAACGCCATCGCGCCAAACAGCACCCAACCCTGCTTTTGATCCCGCGCCATGCGACCGTAGGCGTAGGTTAACGCCGCTGGGATCGAAAAAATCAGCAGCATCTCGATGAAGTTCGTCAGCGGATTGGCGCTCTCGAATGGATGGGCGCTGTTGGCGTTGAAAAATCCGCCGCCGTTGGTGCCCAATTCCTTGATGATTTCCTGCGATGCTACCGGCCCCATCGCCAGGGTTTGCTTGACGCCCTCCAGCGTCGTTATTTCGACATATGACGAAAAGTTTTGAATGACTCCCTGAGACACCAGCAGCAATGCGATTGGGATAGAGAGAGGAATCAAGACGTACACCGTAGCGCGCACAAGATCGACCCAAAAGTTGCCCAGCGTCTTGGCTGCACCAACCTGCAAGCGGTAGGTAATGCCGCGCGCCAACGCGAGCGCGATGCCGATGCCGACAGCGGCCGACATGAAATTATGCCAAGCGAGACCCGCCATCTGTGTCAGATAGCTCATCGTCGATTCGCCGGTATAGGCTTGCCAGTTAGTATTTGTCGTGAAGCTTGCCGCGGTGTTAAACGCGAGGTCCGCGGGCACCGGTCCAAAATTCTGCGGATTCAACGGCAAGATATGTTGCAGGCGTTCGATGCCGTAGGTCACCAGCAAAGTGATCGCGCTGAACACGAGCATCGCTAGGGTATATTGCTTCCAGTCTTGCTGCTGCTTCGGATCAACGCCGCAAAGCTTGTAGAGCAACCGCTCGATCGCGCCGAACAAGCGCGGCAAAGGTTGTCGGTCCCCCTCGAATACACGATACATGTAGCTGCCGAGCGGCTTGGTTATGGCGAAAATTATCGCCATATAGAGTAAGATTTGAATCCATCCATTTACCGTCATGACATCTCCCGCCTTCACGCTAACGCACTAATTTTTACTTTCTGTCGTACCGCTGCGATTTATTGCTCACGTTAGAACTTCTCCGGCCACAGCAGCGCGTAGAGCAAATACACCGACACGACCAAGGACACGATAAATCCGATAATATATTCCAGTCCCATAGTTCCTCCTTACAGACGATCGCACCCGCGAACGTAGAGCCATGAGATGACAAAAAACACGACCGTGATGATGATAAATATGACGTCAGCCATTTGATCGCTCCTAAAAAAGTAGAGTCCTATGCCAAACACTAGCGCAACCTTGATGCCAGCCATTCGGTTTGCGAAATCATTTAGCTTTCCAGTGAAGGGAACGACAAGCTGGTTGCAATTTGCAAGAAACCAGTGGCCTACATTTGCAAGTTGCAAGCAGCAGTGAGTTGCGGCTCTCGCCCAACAGCAGGACTATCCGCAATTTCGCAGCTCTTTTTCAATTGGCAGTCGGCGGATTGACATGCGCGGCATGGCACATTTCATGCGCTCTGTATAAATAGATCGCGAATCTCGTCCGGCAACAACATGAAAGGAGCAATCCGATGACTCAATCGCAGGTTCACATTCTGGTTGTCGATGACGAGCGCAACATTCGCAATAATCTCGGCATGGTGCTCGAGGCCGAGGGGTACGAGGTCGATAAGGCCGACAACGGTGATGACGCTCTCCTCCACGTTAAAGAAGGTCGCTACGATATCGTCTTCGTCGATATCCAAATGCCCAAGATGGATGGCCTGGAACTACTTCGCTATCTACGAGGTCTTAGACCCAAGATGCCGGTGGTCATGCTGACCGCGTACGGAACCGTGAGCAGGGCTGTGGAGGCCATGAAGCTTGGAGCCGTGGATTTTATCGAGAAGCCATTCGATCCCAAGGCAGTGCTCCTTCTCTGCGAAGAGATCCTTCAGCGAGAAAATATCGGTATGAGCGGCACCGTTGATGAGCTTCTCCACTTAGCGGAGCTGGCGCGCGAACGAAAAGCCTATGTAGAAGCGCGCGCATACCTCAAAACAGCGATGCAGCGCGATCTTGCGCGCCCGGAGCCGCATTATCAGCTCGGTGAGCTTGCCGAGAGCGAGGGTCATACATCCCACGCCGTGCATTATTACTACATGGCGCTTGACGCCCAGTCGACGTTTCAGCCGGCGCGTGACGCTCTGAAGCGCTTAGGGCGCCTCGACGTGACGACACCCCCATAAGGCCCAAGGATATGTCGATAATCACGATATCCACGAGGCATTCCGCGACGGTCGCCAGATCGCGGTGCGGGTTATCGCCATTTTGAACTACCGGTGCATTATCCGAGAAGTGCTGGGTTCGGTCGCGAACAGCTATTGTGAGAACGCCTGGAGCCAAACTCAGGCCGCGATCGCCTGCGGCGTGGAAGAACTGAAAACACGAATCGGGAGAATCATCATTTCCAATCCCTCGAACTGCAGCCGCTGCTCCAAAGTAAATGGGGTATGGTTGTGAAGCAAACGAGCAAGAAAATTTTCCCGTTCGAAGACTAACTTGCCGGCAAAAAACACCGACTTGGGGAAATCTTTGGCGACGGATTTGCAGCTTTTCACCAACTCCTGAATCAGGTCGACGCCCAAGGAATAACGATACTCCGCGTACCAGCCGAGGCAGTTGGCAAACTCCACAAAGCTCTTGAGATCTTCTTCTTTCGTCCGGCGCAAGTTTTCGATCTCGCTCTGTCCCTTGAACCGACCGGAATCGATGAGTCCAATCGAGACAAAGACGATGTTTTTGAAGTGATTGGGAAAAAGGCGACCGATGCTGAGCAGGGAGTGAACCGCAAGCCCGTCGAATTCCCTCACAATGAGAACCGCGGTGGGCGCATTAGGATCTTTAGCCGGGACCGGACTCTTCAAATCCGGCTGAAATGGAATCTGCATCAGAGTATCGTCGAGAGTCTTTAGAGCGGCTCGCACCTCGTCGTAATGCCATCGGATAACGTAGCATAGAAGAATAAACCCGGATGTCACCAGAAGCGTAACCCATCCGCCTTCGGCAAACTTAATAATAACTGTGAACACGAGAATGATTGCCGTGAATGACAAGCCGAGGCCGTTCACAAAGAACTTTCTGACCCAAGTTTTCTCCGTGTCTCGTACTTCCCACCAGTGGCGGCACATTCCGAGTTGGGAAAGGCTGAAAGTCAGAAACACATTGATGCTGTACATGACCACCAATAGTCTAACGTCGCCGCCGGTATAAAGGAGGAATCCGAGGGACGCCAGACCCATAAACCAGACGCCGTACTGGGTGACGAGGTGGTCGCTTAAATGGGAGAACCGGTGCGGGACCCAAGAATCGATGGCCATATTGGAAAGGACTCGGGGGCCGTCAATAAATCCTGTCTGGGCCGCGACTAAAAGGATCGCGGCCTCGGTAACGAGGGTCACGATTACCAGCACATAGGCAGAATCGGATGAAAAGAAACTCGGATAGATTTTTTCAAATAGACTCGCGTTCAGAGTTTTGCCCGGTTGGTGCGCCACCTGATTGAGCAGATAACAGAGCAATAGACCACTTGCGGTGAAAGCCAGCGAGGTCGACATGTACAGCATGGTTTTTTTTCCGGTCTCCACTCTGGGCTCGCGCAACGCCTGAAGACCGTTGCTTACGGCTTCGATACCTGTGTAGGTGCCGCCGCCAAGACTGTACGCGTGCAGGACGAGAAAAACGGTTGTCCATAATCCCATCCCTTGGATGTCTCCCACCGTCCTTTGATAGGTCGTAGTTGCCAGGGCGGGAATCTCTGACCCTTTTGGGATCACTCCCAGGCTGATTGCAAAGATGTGCGCGACGACAAACAAGAGAAAAATCGGCAGCAAAAATATGACCGATTCCTTGGTACCGCGAAGGTTCAGGTAAATCAGAAAAAAAATCAGTCCAAACTCGATGCTGGGCTTGATCCCATAGATTGAGGCGGGCAGAAAGCTAAAGATCTGATCCCCGGCGCTTGCCACTGAGATCGTAATCGTCAGCATGTAGTCGACGATCAGTGCGGAGCCGGAGACCAAACCGATCTTGGCACCGAGCAGTTTGGTTGCGACCAGATATCCTCCACCGCCGGTAGGAAACGCCTCGATGATGTGGCTATAGCTTACGGAGATGACGAAGACGGTTACCGCCATGAGGATAGCCAGCGGCAGCGCGAGGAAAAAGTGATTTCCCAGGGCGAGGTAGGCCTCTTCCGGCCCGTACGCGGATGAGCTCAAGCCGTCGGCGCCGAGGCCCACCCAAGCGAGGAACGCGATCAGAGAAACCTGATGAAAAACCTTTGGATCGAGTGGATCTTTAGGTTTGCCGAGGAGGATCTGTTTAACGCGTTGTATCATGAGAGTCCTCTTTGGCTGCGCGATCCAAGATG
>DASYUV010000074.1:0-5695 GCA_036000865.1 Binatia bacterium
GACGTGGATCTGGTATTCATGGGCTCATCGGCATTGATCGTTCAATCGATGCTTTCCGGCTCGGTGCCGGTGGCCGGCGTGGCGGGTCCGGCGGTGATCTCCAGTGTCGTGAGCGGCGGCGACGTCGTTACGGTCGCCAACCTTGCGCCGCTCACCATCGCGCTCATGGTCAAGCCGAGCATCGAAAAGCCGGAAGATTTAAGAGGGAAAAAGATCGGCGTCCCGCGCCTGGGAGCCGTGGCGCACTTCGCGATTCGCATGATCCTGGATCGCCATGGCATCAAAGACGCCACCATCCTGCAGATGGGCAGTCAACCCGAAGCCGCCGCCGGGATGCGCCGGGACGCCATCGACGGCGCCATGATTTCGTTGCCTTTGAATTATGTGCTGGCGAAAGAGGGCTATCGCGAACTTGTCGGACCTCAAGACTACCGGAAACTCGGCATTCAGTCTATTTCCCAAGGCATGTCCGCGCGGAAATCGTTTATCGCAAAAAATCGCGACCTGGTGCTTCGGCTGATCAAGGCGACCATGGAGGGGCTGAAGCTGATGTCGGCGCAGGAAAATTTGGCGAAGAAGATTCTGTCGAAATATACCCGCCAAACCGACCCGGAATCCCTCGATCGCGCCTACCGGTTCGGACTAGAAACGGCTCAACAAAGATCCGACGATTCCGAAAGAGGCGATCGTCTCGATGGTCCGTCTCATGGCAGACTTGGGTCTCCTCGATCGCACAGCGGCAGCGAGCACGCCGCCGGAAGCATTTTACGACAACAGTTTTGTCGATGAAATCAAGAAGACAGGATTCTTGCGCGAGCTCTGGAAATAACCCGGACGAGAAATGTCAAAAGTAAAAAACGCGACCCCGTAGCCTCGACCCCGTGGATTTGTTGCATCCGCGGCAGACGAGAACTAAAGTGGCGTCGATGAGTCTGAAAGAAGTGCCGAGCGACCACGATTTCTTCGATCCGGCCTATGTGAAGCAATGGACCGACAGCATTATCAGATACCGGCCGGAACGGCAGCAATTGTTCAAGGTTTTTGCCGCTGAAGCCGCACGGATCAAGAATACCGCATTGTCGGTCTTCGAGCTGGGATGCGGACCGGGATTTCTGGCTGAAGTATTGCTGCAAAACTGTCAGATAGCGCGCTACACGCTTATCGACTTCTCGCCGGAGATGCTGGAGCTTAGCGGGAGTCGCTTGGCGAGGTTCAAAGAGCGGACGGTTTTTTTTTCAGCTGGATTTTAAAAAGAACAACTGGACTGCGGCGGTTCCGGCCGACTTCGATCTGATCGTCTCGCTGCAGGCCGTGCACGAGCTCCGTCATGCGAGCCGTATCCCAAAGCTTTATGCTCAGCTTTACAGCCTCCTCATTCCCGGAGGAAGTATTTTGATTTGCGATCACGTCAATTCTTCTTTGCCCTCCGGTCATCGGGCGGCCCATTTCATGACGGTCGAAGAGCACCTATCGACGTTTAAGGAAGTTGGTTTTATGAAGGCTAGAGAGATCTGCCCCGCCGCCGACCTGAGCCTGATGGCCGCAGAAAAACCCTAAGACCAAACTACCTGCATCAGTGTTGGCGATCTGGCCGGTCGAGCTAAAGGGCCAAACGAATCCGGGGCGTATCTTAAAGTTACGTAAATCGAAGAATTTTCCACGTTCGAATTGAGCGCATTCGTCCATTTTATTTCATGTGTCCACGATCTGTGGACATTGGTGCACTCGTAAGAGATTAATTTAGCGCGTCTTAATTAATGAGTACATTATTAACTTTTGTCCATGATTTGTGGACATTACTATTAAATGGACAAGCTAGATCGGCAAAATTTGCTGGAGGCCGCAATAATCACTGCGCAACAGCTCGGTCTCGGCATGGAAGTGGTACAGCTCGAGCCCCAACTTGGTGCGGCGCGGCCAGACGCACTCGTTCGCGTCCGCTACGGCGACCAAGAAGTTAAGCGCGAGATTCGTCCCGCGATGTTAGGAGCAGTAACACACGGTTGCGTTAGTTTGAATCGTGCCGGTGGCGGGTAATGATCGATCACGGAATCGGAGTAACGCTGGTTACATCGTACGAGGTCAAACGCCTCGATTCAGATCACTTTGACGAATCGTAGTGAACGCGATGAATGGAAAAGCACCCTGTCCACTTTAGTCCCTCTTGTCCGCGCCGGACTTTGCCTTTTTTCTTCGCTGTCATTCTTGCAAAGGCCGACGTCAAGTAACGACGGCATCACAGGGAGGTAGACGCGGCGTCTACCTCCCATCTCTAGTGATAATTACAAACGAGGGTGCGCGAAGATGTCGATCTGCGTCTTTTAGCGCACTGAACCGCTCGGTTTTGAAGAAGGGCTCGTGCTCTCCCCGGGCATCGATCTTCCTTGTGTGCTCATAGTCACGCCGAGTTTCGCCGCGGTTTTTTCGTCCAAAACGCCGGTTGCCGGCAGGTCATTGGCTTTCTGAAACTCACGGAGTGCTTGCTGAGTCTGGGGATCCAACTTGCCGCCGGTGCCGGGATTAAGACCCTTTGCCTTCAATGCATCCTGGGCTTTTTTAATATGGTCTGATGTTACAACCATCCCTTGGCTGCCGGCATCTGGACCTATCTTTTCAGGAATGGTTCCACGCTGACCCGGGATTGGACCCGTTGGTGGCACACCAGGCGCAGGTTGGCCAGGTATCGTTGGCGAAGTGTCGGGTCCGGAAGGGCTGGTTGGCCCGCTTCGCTCTTGACCGCCGGGCATCGAAGATCCGCTGCCGGGACTACTCTGAGCGAATAGCGATTGCGCTACCAACCCTACGCTTGCAGATAAAAGCGCCGCTGTGAGAATTTCGTTTCGTTTTTTCATGTCTTTGCTCCTATCAGGTTAAAAAACAACGATCGTGATAGTTAAACCGCAAGCGATATGCCAGCTTTGAAAATTTCGATCGTTAATCGAGAAGCCGCGATTTCACTCTGAAAAATGAAACTCAGCGGATCATCAGAAGAAGTGAAAAAGCGTACCGGGGATCTTCCGTGCCTGTTTACGTCGGTTTTTTTCTACACGTGCGTCGATCAGTGTCGCGTCGGCATTGGAGCGCCTATAGAAGACAGTTAATTTACCCAAAAGACCCAGAGCCCGCATATTCCGGAACGTCCGACAAGCCGGCCGGCCGTATGAGCTGGAGAAAACCCATTGCGATTCGTTTGAGCAAAGTCTCGGGCGGTCACCGATCTGAACGACTGGAACGGAGCGAAGCGATGGAACGATTGGAAGACGCTCGCTAATTTGAACAGCTTGAACGGTTTGACCGTCTGAAACGTTTTGAACGCAATGTCGCTCAGTCGCTAGACAATGAAATCTTGGCCGGCGAGATGCGTAAGGTGAGTTAGTAGAGTTAGGCGAGTCTCACACATATTTTCACCTACGACCCGCTCTGGCCGATGTACGCGGCAGAGTAACTTCTCGCCTAAAAGTTGTCAGGCGAAATTGAAGTTGTCTTAAAGATCTATAGCCGGTACAAGAAGGCTGCCTACGTCGATCTCTCGCTGTTCCAATGGAGCGACTCGAACCGCAACATCCGAGAATGGACTTTACACGATCGCGTCATGGCCCGTCCCCGCGTCGCCGGTTACCTGTCGTCACCGCGGCGGCTGGCGTTCGACGAGCAAGGCATTTTCCCGCCACTATCATGAGTTGGAAGAATAACCCTCATGCTTTTTCCTGAGACAGCCTCACTCGGGGCTTCTCTCGGAGCCCAACACAAAGTCGTTATAACGAATGATTATTGACTTACATTCTATGTCGTGTAATATATTTGTCACGTTAGATACCCATGGAGGTTTTATGGATAGGGCAGTTGTAACAGTCAAAGGCCAGATCGTGATTCCGTCTAAGCTCCGCCGAAAATTCGGTATCAAAAAGGGGACGCAGGTTTACGTTTACGAGCGGGATGGTGAAATTGCCATCAAGCCGATCACCGACGATTACATTCGTAGCATGGCCGGAATGGCTGGCACGAAAGGCAAACTCTTGAAGGCCTTCATGGAGGACAAGGCCAAGGAGCGCGAACTGTGAGAGCTGCCGTCAGAGTTTTGGATAGCTACAGCCTTATAGCTTACATTGAGGGGGAGAGCGGTAAGGACACCATGATCGAGGTTTTCCGTTCGGCGAGAGATTCGGGGAAAACTTGCCTCCTATCTGTCGTGAACTGGGGTGAGGTTTATTGCATCGCTCTTCGCGAGGCCGGTGCGCAAAGGGCAGACGAAGTGGCGCATCTCATTCACACGCTGCCAATTCATCTTGTCAGCGCAGATTTAGAGCTAGCCAAACAGGCGGCCATTTTTAAGGCGAACAAGAAGATGTCGTATGGTGATTGTTTTGCCGCCGCGTTGGCTAAGCATCGACGGGCTGAACTTGTGACGGGAGACAAAGAATTTAAGCAAGTCGCAGGCGAAGTAAAATTATTATGGATGTGACTTTTCTTATGTAATGGTTAGGTGCGCGAGAAAGATTGAAAGCCAATTTAGAATGAGATCGCCAACTATTCGTAGATTGCTCGGAGCGAAGTCAAACCGTGAAAATGGCTATCTTTGACGAATTTCACCTCCCCTGCTATTTGTGTGAGCCGCAGACTCAACTCAGAGTCCGGTGGCAAGAGATGCTGGAAGAATCGGATTTTATTTTCATTCCCCAGGACGCGCGCGGTCAGTCAATTTTAGAATTTTCGATATCGGTAAGACTTGCACACGTTCTCCAGAGCGAAAGCATCCAACTAATAGGCGAGCTTCACGGCCTAACTTTTTCGGGATTCGCCGCGCGCCGAAACTGCGGGCAAAAAACCCTTCGAGAACTTCGTGAGCTTGTGCGCACACTGCAGCTGGGACAGGAACCAACTCAGACGACTCCCGTTCCGAGATGGCCCCTACAGGCCGGCTGCTTTTTCGTTCCGACCGAGGGGGAGCAGTTAAATCCATTCGAACTTCCCATTTCCCGCCGTTTAGAACACGTGTTGCGGTTGAAAGGCATCACTCGTTTGGGCGACCTGCCATACCCTTCCAACTCTAAGCCCTCGTAAGCCTAAGGACATAGCGCCGCAACATACAGCCCTATCATCGAAAAAGGACCTTAAAGAGGTATCTGACGAACTGGACAGGTTTATCGAAGCCAAGAAAGAGCGGCTGCGTGAGCTATTAAGAGAGCATGGACAAAAACGCAAAGCTGGTCCTGCGGGAATTTTGCTAGCATGGAGCGCGGGGTCAGACTTTTACGACTCGACTATCTGAGATGTCAGGGCTTGCCCGGACTGCACAATCGCACCGATGCCGACCAAGACGGAATCAGTATCACGAGACGAAAGGCTAATCGAGTTAGCCAAGTCTTCTCTTGGGCGCTTCCGACGTAACTATCCCGCCGATTCGGCGAAAAACTTGCCGGGCATCTCGATCGGCGGTAGCGATTTGTTTTCTTCCGAGCCGCCGAGAATCTCGGTGCCGTCGGTCATGATCCGCATCGCCTGGCCCTTTTGCGGCCGAGAGCTGCTCGACGATCATGACTAGATCGTTGGGCAGCCGCTTCTGATAGACCACTTGATCTTGTTCATCGATCACAACCATTACGTTGTTGGTGGAATGCAAATCGATGGCACCGTAAAGTTTCATCTCGTCTCCTCCTTTGAGTTGTTGGGGTTGGCTCATCGCCAACCTTAGTGC
>DASYUV010000075.1:0-11349 GCA_036000865.1 Binatia bacterium
GCGACCAGCCGGTCGCCCCTACCTCGGTCTTAGCGCTCGATGTCCGCATCTGAATTTTCCTAATTTGTGACCTTTGTGCCCTATGTGGTCAAATCTTCTTTTTCGGTTGCGGCTATGCCGCGCTAGGTTCTTTGCGGTTAAAATTTCTTCACCCGTACCCGCTGCTGGAGTCGCTTCTCGCCCGTCTGGTAATGCTCGCCTTTGACCGCGAGCTGTGCTTCTTCTTCGTCTTCATCCGACCACAAACCTAAATTATAGCCGAACCATGGGTCCTGCGGTTTGAGCTTGGGTAATTCAAGTCGCTCCCAAAGCTGCCGCGCGCGTTCCATGTATTCTTTCTTCGGCAGCGACACGGGCGGATAAGCCCACTTACGCGTCGCATCGATCAGCATTGCTGAGCTTCCGGCAATTTCATCGAGGGAATTTCCCGTTTCCTGCCCGGGAGGAAAAACCGATGGATCCATTTGCGGCGTGCGGTTGCGAATGATCAGGACATCGCGGTGCGGCTGCATGCGAAACGCCATGGCCCAGAAGAGCGAATCAAGATTGCGTGGATCGATGTCCTCGTCGACGGCGATCACCATCTTTCCGGTGGCGGGATTGTAACCGACCATGCTATGGAGCGCTTGCCAGACATGCGCTTGGCTGATCTTTTTCATTTTGATTACGCAAATCTGCCGCACGGCGATGCTGTGAAAAGCGACTTCGATGATGCCGGGAATATTGCACTGATCTCGAAGGAATCGCAGATAATTTCCCTCCGCCGCAACCTGGCGCATGACGCTCGACTCGCTCGGCGGCATCTGGCTGATGATCGTCGCCAAGATCGGATTCTTACGGTGGGTGATGCATTTCACTTCGAAGAATGGATTGAGCAAGCGCTCGGCGATGTAACCGGTCGATTCGCCGAAGGGCGCTTCCGGCTCTATGAACTCGGTCGAGATTTCGCCCTCGATCACGATCTCGGCGTTGGCCGGCACCAACACATCGTTGGTCTTGCACTTCACGACCTCGATCGAAGCACCGGCAAGCCCGCCGGCAACGTCGAGCTCGCTCACGCTGAAAGGAATGCGCGACGGCGCAGTGTAAGCGACACAGGGCGGCGCGCCGATCACCAGCGCGGCCTGGAGCGGGATACCGCGTTCCTGGCATTTGCGCCAATGGTAGCCACCGTGGTTGCTCGAACTAAGAAACACGCCCGTTCGCGTCGGGCTTTTCACATGGCCGCGGTAGTTGCCGACGTTGATGATGCCGGTCTCGGGGTCCTTGGTGAACCAGTGCGACGCCGTGGTAAACGGCGCGCAGTCGTAGCCCGGCGTCGAAATTGGAATTGGAAATTCTCCGAGACCGCCTTTCTCCAGCAAGTTCGATCCCGCGTAAACGACTTCATGCACCGGCGCATCATCGACGATTTTCGGCCGTATCGGATTCGACTGCGCCTTATTCCAGCGGTCGACGATCTCCTCAGGTTTGCACTGAAGCCCGAAGCCGTAAATCTGTCGTGACGCCGCCAGTGTCCCGACGACGACAGGAATATCGTACTTGCGTCCCTTGGCATCGATCACGTTGGTAAACATAAACGCGCGGCGCTCCTCTTCCGAAAGCCCGCGAAACTGCCAGCGCACCAGCGGCATCAGCTCGGTATCTTTGTTGATCTGCTCGTCGATCTTGACCAGCCAACCCGCTTCGTCCAGCGCCGCGATGTGTTCTCTGAGATCCTTGAAATAGCCCATAGGGAACGCTCCTTAATTTACTCTTCGTAAGTGGTGATATTTGATTTCGCGCGGGAATTCCAGCGACGACGAATTCCCTGTTAACCACGAGAGTTTAGGGCGAGCAGAAAGGCTCGGCCGAATATTCCTAAGACGACTGGAACGTCTGGAACGATTTGAACGACTGGAACCAGGTTTTTAAAATCCCAGCGCGCAGCCGCCCTTGCGCGGGTCGGAGCCGCCGACGAATGCGCCCGTCTCGGGATGGATTAGAATCGCGTGCGCGCCGCCGAAGCTTTCCGGATTGCCGTCGACAACTTGATGACCGCGGCGAGTGAGTTCATCTCTCACGGCTTTGCCGAACTCCAGCTCCAAACCGACTTTCGTTCCCTCGATATGATTGAAGCGCGGCGCCGAGATCGCTTCCTGCGGCGTCATCTCGAAATCGATCAGGTTCGAAATAATCTGCGCTTGAACCTGCGGCTGAACATGGCCGCCTTTCAATCCCTGCGCGGCGTATGCTTTTCCGTTCTTGAAAATCATCCCTGGCATTAGCGTATGCACGCAGCGCTTGTGCGGCCCGATGCAGTTAGGATGGTTTTCATCGAGTGAAAAAAGATGGCCACGATTCTGCAGAATGATCGCTGTCTCGGGCTCCACGACGCCGGAGCCGAAACCCATGAAGTTGCTCTGGATGAATGAGACGAGATTGCCCTCGCTGTCGGCCGCGGCAACGTATTCCGTATCTGCGCCGGCCGGAACGCTTTGATACTCGACTGCGGCGCGATCCGAGCGAACCTGCGCTCGTAATTTCTCTACGCGCTTGGTGGAGAAGAGATCAGTTATTTTCACTTTCATGAAATCGCGGTCAGCCAAATGTCGATCACGGTCGGCAAACGCGAGCTTCTTTGCCTCGATCATCAGGTGTAGCGCTTCCGCGCTTTGAGATCCCATCGATTTAAGATCGAAGCCTTCGAGGATCTTGAGCATTTCCAACGTAACGAAGCCTTGTGTGGCCGGCGGCATCTCGTGGATATCGAAGTTCCGATAGTTTGCCGTGATCGGGTCTACCCAATCCGAGCGGTGATCGGCGAAATCTTTAAGCGTGAACAAGCCACCGAGTCTTTCGGAGCAGCGCACGATCCTCTCAGCGATATCACCTTTGTAGAAAACCTCAGCGCCTTCATCGGCGATACGCCGCAGGGTCTTGGCCATCCGTGGATTTTTGAAAATTTCACCGGCTTTCGGGGTGCGGCCGCTAATGAGATAGTTGATCGCCCCGCCTTCGTCGCCTTTTAGCCTCGCTTCAGACTCTTTCCACTGTTCCGCTGTCAGCTCCGCAACCGGGAATCCTTCTTCAGCATGACGAATCGCTGCTTGCAGCACGTCCGCGAGCGATCGCGTGCCGTGGGAATTCAGCAGCGTCGTCCAACCCTGCACGGCGCCGGGTACGGTAACCGAGTGAATCCCGCGCTGCGGCATTTCTCGGAGTCCGTTCTTTCGGCAGAAATCGAGGTTCATTGCATACGGCGACCTGCCGCTTGCATCGAGCGCTTTGATTGACTTATCTTTCGCCGAATAGAAAAGACAAAATGCGTCGCTGCCGATGCCAAGTGATGATGCTTCCACAACACCCAACACAGCCGCCGTCGCGATCGCCGCGTCGATGGCATTGCCGCCGTTCATGAGTATCTGCACGCCGGCTAGCGTCGCCAATGGCTGGCTCGATGTGACCATGCCGTTTTTGGCAACAACGGAGAATTTTTCCGACATAGTTTCTCTCGTGTTTAAAAGATCAGGATCGTTATTGGCTTCGTTTCACAGTCGAAGCCCTCGCAGGTTGTTAAAAAAATGGTTCTCATGCTTCGAGAGCTTCATGCTTCGCCATGCTCAGCAGAACGAAAATTTTCCGATGATTTCAATCCCTCTTCCGTTCGTCCTGAGCTTTGTCGAAGGATGAACGGCGTTTTTCAGCAGCCTGCTAACCTAACGCGTCTTGAGTATCTGAGAGTATAATTTGACCACTTCGTCGTGACCTTTGTACTCTTCAGGATGGACGACGTAGCGCTTGTAGCCGCGAAACAGCCTTGCAGGCTTGGGCTCCACGTCGATGCGTGACGGAATCCGTTGAAAATCCCAGAGTTTCTCCTGCCCCTCTTTTGACAATGTAAAGTCGATGAGCAGTTTGCCGGCGTTGGGATGTGCTGCCTTGGCGCCGAGCATAACCGTGTTGACCGAAATAATCGCGGGCTCCAACGGCGCCCAATCCACCGGCGCGCCCCTCTCGGCGAGGTTCTGAATGATGTTCGCGTAGGCGAGCACGAGCGGGAATTCACCGGCCGCGGCGAGCTGAACCCGCACCGTGCTCCCGCGCATAATAACAGGTTCCTGCTCCGCCAGTTTCTTTAAGTACGCAATTGCCTTGTCTTTACCCCACGCGGAGATGAGCCCCTGCAGGAAAGTCGTGTAACTATCGTCGAGGGAAATCTTCCGCCCCTTCCAACGCGGTTGCAAGAGCTCTTCGTAAGTCCGCGGCAGTGTTTCACGTTTGATTTGCTTCGTGCTGTAACCTAGCACAATCGAGTTGACGTACACCGAGGTCCAGTAATGTTTGCTGTCCTTGAGATCATCAGGGATCATTTTTCGTTCGGCGGAATTGTAGGGAGCCAGAAGACCCAGTTCCATCAGTGGCAAAACAATCTCTCCCGTGCCATGGACGACGTCGAACAGATATTTTCCCGCTTTCGCCTCCGATGAGACGCGGTTGAGCAAAGCCCCGCCGCCGGAACGGAAGACCGACGGCCTTAGAAACGGATATTTCCTTATGAAGCGATCCATGAATTCTTTGCTCTGATCCAAGCTCATCGTCGTGTACCAGACGACTTCGCCCTCCCGACGCGCCGCTTCGACCACCTTTGGGTCCGGGCTCTCTTGAGCATAGATCGGTGGGATCAACAAACACGCGAGGTACGAGAGAATGATTAGTTTTGACGAGATCAACTTCATGAATCCATTCCTGGGTTCGTTGCATCCTTCAGTTGGGCGAGGAATAATGACGCCTCACCCCTAACGATTCACGCCTCACGTTTTTCCGTCTTACTTGGGCCAGCGGCGATGGACCGCCATATCGACCCAATGTCCATCAGGGTCCTGTATTCGATGGTCGGAATCTTTATCTGACTTGGAATCGATGTCGGCGTGAAAGCCCGATTCCTGCAAACGCTGCTTGATGTCGTCGAGGTCGTCAACCTCGAAGCCGAAATGATTGATGCCCTCACGTTGATCGTCGCGTTTGACTTCGATGAGCGCAATGTTGACGTCGCCGTCGGACATATAGATCGCCCCGCCGAATCCACGCTTGGGCTCCAGGCCGAACACTTTTTGATAGAACTCCACCATTTTATCGCGATTCTTCGTCATCACCGCGACATGCCGAACTTTTGGTCGCATTTTTTCAGCCTCCTTCTCTTACTTACAGCCCGTTATAAATTTTGCTTATAGCGTATAGCTTACGGCGTATGGTTCGATCCATATGCCATAAGCTATATGCGAATTACGCGCGATACACTCTCATCAAAGCGAATAAAGCTTAGCCGCGTTCTCCCATTGAATTTGCCGCTTCTCCTGCTCCGGCACGTCGACAAAACTCAGATCGGCGTGCTGCCGGGTATTGGGCCAAGACGAGGTCGCCAAAGGAAAATGGCTCGACCACAAAATATTCGCGCTGCCGAGATAGCGCCGCACCCGAAGACTCATGCGATCGTACCAGCAAGTGAAATAACACTGACGCTGGAACAGTTCCGACGGCTTCAAAGTGTAACCCTCCGACGGCAAGCCGTCCGCATCCGACTGGTAATCCGCATACTCGATTTCGTAGGCGCCCCAACCGAGCGAGCTTTCCGCGAACACGACTTTCAGTTTGGGGAAGCGGTCGAGCACACGGGAAAGAAGAAAATTAGCCACCACCGCAATCGAACTGACCGAGCGAACGACGCTACTGAATGCGGCGGCCACCGCCGGCTTAAAGGCATCTCCCGGACGGAACTGAATTTCGGCCGACGCTCCCGCGTGAAAGCAAAGCGGCACGCCGAGCTCTTGGCAAGTCGCCCAGAGCGGATCGTAAGCCGGCTCGTTGATATGCGGCACGCCGCGAAGTTCCATCGGCGATGCCGGGTAGATGACACCCTTATGCCCCTTAGCCACGGCGCGCTCAATTTCTGCCACCGTCCGCTCCATTGGCCAGATCGGCACGATGCACTGCGGCACGAAACGCGGGCTAACATTGGCCCATTCGTCGATCAGCCAATCGTTGTAAGCTTGCACGCAAGCCAGTTCCAACTCGGTATCGTCAAGTTTGCCGAAAGTTTCCGCCGCCAAACCGCTCACACTGGGATAAAGTATCGAGCAGTCGACGCCGTCCATGTCCATCGCTTTCAACCGCTCTGCCGCGCTAAATACCATCCGCGGCACATCGTCCCAGCGTTTTGGTTCCTCGCCACGGTCTGCCATTGCCGCGCTGGCCAGAGCGACGCCCATTAAAGAGACAGGCTGGCCGTCGACGATCCAACAGTCGCTGCCATCGGCCATTCGTGTGACATGAGGAATCCGGTCGCGCCACCTTTCCCGCGACATGCGCGCCGTCCAAACCTGCGGATGTTCCTGCACATGATCATCCGCGCTGATAAGTCCGTACTTCAGTTCCATGATATTTAGTCGAGCCGGTAAAGCCGCGCTGCATTGCCAAACAAGACTTTTTCACGATCCGATGCCGAAACACCCTTCAGCGAATGCTCTACGGCGTCCCATGAGTGCGGATAGGTAGAAGTGATGTGCGGAAAATCGGATTCCCACAGGATATTGTCAATGCCGATGCAATCGCGCAGTTGGATACCGACCGTTTCGAACCAGAAGTCAACGTAGATCTGGCGCCGAAACAGGTCGCTTGGCCGAGTGAGAATCCCTTCGGTCCAGAGGTGACGCTTCTCCCACTCGCAGTCGCAAGCTTCCAAAACGGAGCTCACCCAGCCCAAGCCGGTTTCGGCAAAAACCCAATTGAGCCGCGGAAATTTGTCAAGCATGCCGGAAAAAATCAAGTACGGCACGAATTGTGTGGCGGTGCAAAAATTGCGCAAGGTCGAGACACAATGGGCTTGCCTGTGGCTAAACCCTTTCCAGCGCGGCAACGACAGCTTTCCGGCAAGGCCAGCGGACGCATGCAAGTGGACACCCACGCCGAGCTGCTGACACGCGTCCCATAGCGGTTCCCAGGACGGATCGCCAAGATTTTTCAATCCCTTCACCGCAACGCTCGGATCGCCCAACATGTTGATGCCCATGTGTCCGGCGTTCACAGCGCGCTCCACTTCGCTGACAATCGTTTCCATTGGGCTCATGAACGGAATGACCGCTAGCGGAATAAACCGTTCGCTCACCTGGCGGAATTCCGCCAGCGCATCATTGTAAGCCCTGACGCAGTGCAGCTCGAACTCCACGTCCTCGTAAAGGAAAGTTCCTCCTGGACCGTTGGGAAACAATACCTCGGCATCGACACGATCGCGATCCAAAGCTTTGAGCCGTTCTGCCGGCTGGTAAACTTCGAGCGGCACTTCCTCCCAACGTTGCGGGTAGTAGCCGCGCTTTTCCATCGCTGTAGGGCAGTTACATACATTGCCGCCCTGGATTTCGCCGTTCACCACCCAGCGATCGACCGGAAAATCGAACTTATCATCACGCACCTCGATCACGTGAGGAATCCGATCGCCCCACTTTGTCTTCGACATGCGGCTCGTGTAGGCGTCATTGCCAAGTTGACCGTGAGAATCGGAGCTTATCAGACCATATTTAATTTCCATGATGATCCTTTTCGCATACGAAGCCTGTACGTGGTGATAGTCTATCGGGCGAGACACTCACCCCCATCTCAATCTTCCCCCGTCAAGGGGGAAGAGGTGAGACAAGAACGTCGCTAAGCTCATACAAAGCGAAGCGCGTTCCAGTTTATGTTTCCGGTAGAACCCGGAACTCGAAACCCGAGACCCGAAACCGCGCATCGCGCCACTACGCCGCCGCCGACTCCTCGATCCGGGCCATGCCCGTTGCCAGCGCGCTGCGGTACGCGCGGTCGATGGCGAGACTATCCAGCGCCGCGCGAATCACGGCTTGTGCCGTTCGCTCATCGGTAATGTGACGATCATAGATCGGTTCGAACATGTCGGAGTGATCTTCGTCGGCCACCATGTGGACCTTTGTATTGATGTCCAGACCTTCGATGGTGCCACCTTGATCCGCGACGCGCTTATGGGCGAAGCGCGCGGTAAAACCGCCGCCCTTCACGATCGCGGGATTGTTTTTTCTTTCGGTGATGTGGTTCACCGTCAGCGCTTCGATCCACGGCCGAGTCGTCGACAAATACATCCACGCCATGAGAGCGGCGCGCACGCCGGGAAGTAGGTTGGATTCCGCCGTGGCCTCGGCCATCTGCTGGTCGGTCAAGTGCGCCGACCCCATCCGCTTGTCATAGATCAGCTCGTCTTTCTCATGTTCCCAAATAGCGCGCTTGACATCGAGCGGCGCTTTCACGGCCGCAGCGCCCCAGCAATCGCGCCGGCTTTTGATGTAATGCGGATAATGCAGATCCCAAATTTTCTGCCGCGCCGGTGTTAGCTTCACGGAAAATAATTGATGATACTCCGGCGTGTCGAAGTGGCGATTGACGATAAGGTTGAGTTCTTCTCTTACTTTCGGCCAAAGACTCATAGTTTCCCCCTTTGTATTCCCTTCGTGTTTACCGATGAAAAGGTCATCGGCTTAATGAGTAACCATATCCCATCCGAGGCGTAAAAATAAAATGCTCAAGGGACGCCGAAAATCTCTCGATAAAGCTTCAAGCTCTCCTGAGCGTCCTGGGCTTTTTCCGGATGAAGAACGACACGCTTGAAACCTTTGATCAGCCGTGACGGATTAGGCTCCACGCCTTCCCGGAGCGTGACCCGGCTAAAGCTCTGCAACAGCTCTTGTCCCGCCTGAGACAGGATGAAGTCGATAAACAGTTTAGCCGCATTGGGATGCGCTGCCCTAGCGCCGAGCATAATGCCGTCGAATTTGATGACTACCGGCTCAAGATTCACCCAATCCACGGAGTTTCCCTGGGACTTGGACCATTCGACGGTATGCGTGTAGGCGATCGCCAGAGGGAATTCGCCAGCTGCCAAAAGCTGGGTTCTCTGCGTGTTGCCGCGTCCGATCATCGGTTCCTGGGCGGCGACTTTTTTTAGATACTCGATCGCCGCGCCGCGCCCCCAAGCTTGCATCAAACCCACGAGCAACTCGTAGCTCTCGTCATCGACTGAAATTTTTCTTCCCCTCCACTTGGGATTGAGCAATTCCTGGTAACTTTTCGGCACCTCATCGCGCTTTACCTGTTGCGTATTGAACCCGAGTCCAGTCGGCAACGCGTAGGTGCCGATCCAGTAGCCATCTTTGTCTTTCAGATCGGTGCTGAAATGGCGGCGCTCCGATGAATTGAAGGCGGCGATCAGTTTTCGCTGTTTAAGCTCGGCGATGAATTCCGGCGCAGTCTGCGACACCACATCCCAGCTCGAAAGGCCGGCGCGCGCTTCGATCATGATCTTGTTGTGCAGCCCGACGCTTCCGCTGCGCCAATAAGTCGCCTTGATAAACGGGTACAGCTTCATGAACTCTTCGATGATTTTCTGCGACTGGTCCTGGGCGATGGTGCTCCACCAGCCCAGCTCGCCCTCTTTTTTTGCCGCCTCGATGACCTTCGAGTCCGCCGCGGAAACAAAGGACGTTGGCACGCCGAGCAAAACCATCCAGAGAAATAGCCCGGTCGCTTTCAGAGAACGAAATTCGTGGACAGTTCTCACAGTGGAATTCTTTCTTGCGCCCGCGCGATGCCTTTGCGGTACATGGCATTAAACGCGAGGGAGTCTTTGGCGGCTTGAATCGCCGGCGCTTCTTTTTTGCCGGTTGCGTGTTCGGCAAGGAAGGGCAAAAACATATCGCTGTGCTTTTCGTCCGCCTGGCTATGCGCCTGGAGGTTGGGAATCTGTTTCCGGGTAAAGCCCATGTCCTCCATCCATTTTTTCGCCATGCGCGTCGACTGTCCGCCGCCTAAGTCGCCGAGCAAGCGATCGTCGTTACACCATTCGGTGATCGTCATGCCGGCCAATGATTCGGTCCAAGGCATCTCGCTCGTCATCCACGACCAGGCGTAAAGCACCGAGCGGGTTTCGGGAAGCGGTTCGGCGTTGATAATTTCGTCCGGCTCGAGACCGACTGATTTCCCCTGACGAATGATGAGATGGAGGTGGCCGTAGTCGGAAAAGTCATCGCGAATTATTTCCTCGTATTCATGCTCTAAGATCCGCTGTTTCACCCCCAACACCGGACAATTCGCCGAGACATGGGCCCAGCAATCGCGCCGGTGGCGCACGAACAAGCTCTGCTGCTTCACCATGACCGCGGCCCTCGGCTTGTTCATCTTGATCGAAAAATAGTACTCCAGCTCGGGCGAACGAATATAGTCGCGCACGAATTCGCCCAAACATTCTCGCCACTGTTTTTCGGTCATGGTTTTGCTCCTTTATAAAGTTTGTCGATGAAACCCTCCTGCGACAAACGGTCGATGATGGAATTATCGAAGAGCCTGGTTTTCGGCGCGGCTTTCGATCCAACCATTTCCAGTATCGTGTCCACCGCGGCGGGGTCCACTCGCGGCACCGAATCCAGATATTTGCCGACAAACTCGTAGTGCAGCTCGCTGCTGCCGCCGCGCGGTCCCATATATTTCTCAAGCAGCCTGAGCGCCTGCGCTTTTCGAGTTTTGAGCGCAGCGATGCCTTCCACGTAGGCCCGGACGATCGCCTCCACCGACTTCGGCGATTTAAGTAGGTAATCGTTGCTCACGGCCAATAGATTCATCGAAAACGGAATGCCAAGCTCAGCCGCATCGACCAGCATCTTCGCTTGCGGTCCGGGTGCCTGCGACGAAACGCGCCCTTCCGCTTGACGGGCGCGAAAACCCACGTCCGCTTCCACCACGCCGCCAAATTGACGCAACTCGGTTTTGCCTTCGAGGTTCAGTTTGCGCAGAACCAGCCGTGTGACGAAATCGCTCGTCGAACCGAAGCGGGTGATCGCCAGCGTTTTGCCCTGGAGTTGTTCCGGTCGCTGGATTTCCGGTTGAACCCAAAGCTGCATGCCGGGGCGACTAGTGTTGCTGCCGACAGCGATGATCGGCGCGCCCTTGAGCGTGGCGGCGACCACCGCATTGCTTGCGCCCAACGCGGCTTGCACACTGCCACCCACCAGCGCCTGAATTGCCGTGGCACCCGAGCTAACGTAAACGAGCTCCGCGCTCAAACCGTTACGTTCAAACGCGCCGATCTCTTTCGCCATCCAGACGCCGGACATGCTCGGACTGATAGCGGCGTAAGCGAAAGCAATTTTTTCCCTGGGAGTTTCAGCGGAATGAATAACGAATGGAATGAGCAAGATCCCGATGAATAAAATGCTACAAACCCGTCGCGGTTCTTTGTGTAAAAATTTCACGTCGCTCATATTGAGACCGCAGAAAATGAACTTAAAGACTCCACTTCGGACCGACCAATTTTTT
>DASYUV010000076.1:0-2615 GCA_036000865.1 Binatia bacterium
CCACTCCCGTGCTCCACCTAACGCCGCCCGACTCTTTGGCTACCCACTTTCTGCTCAGCAGTGATAGAATCATCTCCAGCGGCTCGCCCATATCGCATCGTGGGGTTTTTTCGCCGTTTTGCGACAGAAACTAGCTAGCTACTATAAAAATACACGGGAAAACTCACGATGAAACAATCTTTTGATATATTGCCGGGTAGTCTGCTCGCAGCACGTAGGATTTTCGCTGCTGTGTTCTTCGCTCTTTGCTCTATGCTCGTTGCTCCCTGCTTTCCTGCCGAGGCGCAGCAACCGATGAAAATCCCACGGATAGGATTCCTGAGTGCTACGTCCCCTTCCGCTATTGCAGCCCGCGTTGAGGCATTCCGACGAGGACTGCGCGAGCTAGGGTACGTGGAGGGGAAGAACATTGTCATTGAGTGGCGCTACGCAGAGGGGAAGCTAGATCGCCTCGGTGAGCTTGCCGCCGAACTAGTGCGTCTGAAGGTGGACGTAATCGTCTCGGCTGGTCCGCCTCCAACCCGTACTGCCAAGCAAGCGACTGCTACAATTCCGGTCGTCATGGCAATGGATACCGATCCTGTTGGCAATGGATTCGTCGCGAGCCTTGCGCGACCTGGCGGGAACATTACGGGGTTGTCAACGCTTTTCCCGGAGATAAGCGGAAAACGACTGGAGCTTCTGAACGAGACTTTTCCAAACCTCTTCCGCGTAGCCGTCCTCGGGACCTCAACCAGCCCAAGCTATTCGCCAATGATGAGAGAGATCGAAGTCGCCGCAAAGGCTCTGAAGCTACAGGTCCAGTACCTAGATGTTTTCGATTCCAAGGATATTGACACGGCATTTCGAGCCGCAAACAAAGCGCGGGCTCAGGCACTCCTTACGCTAGGGAGTCCGATCCTAGATTCCGAGCGAGCACACGTTGCAAACCGTGCGATAGAGAATCGGCTCCCGGCGATCTACCCACAAATAGAATATACCGAAGCCGGCGGCCTGATGTACTACGGCGCAAACACCCCCGAATTGTTCCGGCACGCCGCCACATATGTCGACAAGATTTTGAAAGGCGCGAAGCCCGCCGATCTGCCGGTGGAGCAGCCAACGAAATTCGAGCTGGTGATAAATTCCAAGACAGCGAAGCAGATCGGCCTCACGATTCCGCCGAACGTGCTGGCGCGCGCGGACAAAGTCATTCGATGAGCGCAAACAATCACGGCGTAGAGGTGAAGATGACGAGACGAAGTTTTTCTTGGATCGTGGCTGCTCTCCTCATCGCTCTGAGCATTCCGATTTCCGCTGCCACCTCCGAGAAGATTCCTCATGTCGGGATTCTCTTCGTCGGCGGTCGAGACCAACCACACCTGGAAGCGTTCAAACAAGGTATGCGCGAACTTGGCTACACCGAAGGCAAGAATATTTTTTTCGAATACCGCTACGCCGAAGGTAAACAAGAGCGGCTCACGGACTTGGCCGCCGAGTTCGTACGGGGAAAAGTCGATGTCATCGTCACCACGTCGTCGATTAGCGCTCAAGCTGCACGTAAAGTGACCCAAACCATTCCCATCGTCATGACCACCGGAAACCCCATCGAGCTGGGATTAGCAGAAAGTTTGGCGAAGCCCGGCGGCAACGTGACTGGCCTTTCGGTGCTCATGTCCGATCTCAGCGGCAAACGCGTCGAGTTGCTCAAAGAAGCGGTGCCAAAAATCACCCGCGCCGCGGTTCTGTGGAGCCCGCGCGCGAGCGAGTCCGTCTTGGGATTGAAAGAAACTCAGGACGCTGCCAAGGCGTTATCAGTACCACTGTATTCAATGGAAGTGCCAACTGCCAAAGATTTCGATAGCGCGTTTGCAAAATTGCCGGAGGCGAAGGTCAACGCGCTGCTGGTGATCCTCAGTCCTATGGCAACGCTCAACTCCAAAAGAATCGTTGATCTCGCACTCAAATACCGTCTTCCCAGCATCACCTCGACGCGTCAGTTTGCCGAAGAAGGCGGACTGATGGCTTACGGTCCGCTGATCGGCGATCTCTACCATCGCGCCGCCGCTTATGTGGATAAAATCTTAAAAGGCGTCAAGCCCGCCGATCTCCCCGTCGAACAGCCGACCAAATTCGAGTTCATCGTCAACTTGAAAACGGCCAAGCAGATCGGCTTGACGATTCCGCCGAACGTGCTGGCGAGAGCGGATCGAGTCATCAGATGACGGTGCTGAGGACTGAGTAACGAGGACTGAGTTGAAATTGAAAAACTCATCGCTCAGCACTCATACTTCAGTCCCGAGGCGGGAAGAAAACATGAGAAGGAAATTTTGGTTTGTTGTAATCAGCGCTGTGCTCTGTGGGGCGGCAATCGTCGAGGCGCAACAGACAAAGAAGATTCCCCGCATAGGTTTCATAAGTCCCTCGTCTTCTTCGACCGCCGGCCCTAACCTCGAAGCGTTCCGGCACGGGTTGCGCGACCTAGGCTACCTTGAGGGTGAGAACATCGCCATTGAGGTTAGATGGGCAGAGGGGTCGGCCGAACGCTTGCCTCACCTGATAGCCGAACTGATCCGACTCAAGGTAGACGTCATGGTTATCGGTGGGGCGGCCGGTGCTCTGGCGGCGAAAAATGC
>DASYUV010000077.1:0-5548 GCA_036000865.1 Binatia bacterium
GTTGGCGACGTGGCTGGGTTCGCCGCGAAAATAATTCAAAATGTTCTCCACTGACATGGTGGCGGCGCGGCGAAACGTTTCCCTGGTTTGCCATGCCATATGCGGTGTCAGAACGGTTCGCGGCGCGTCGAGCATCGGATCGGTCATCGAGACAGGCAAGGGATCGCACAAATCCATCGCGGCTCCAGCCAATCGTCCCGCCTTGAGGGCGTCGGCGAGATCTTGGCGATTGACCACGCCGGCGCGCGAAATATCGACCAGCAGAGCGGTCGGTTTCATGAGGGCTAAGCGCGTTGCGTTGACAAAATTATCCGATAACGCGCTGTAACGCAGGTGGACGGACAGAATATCGGAACTCTCAAAGAGCTCTTTTTCGCTGACGAATCGAGCATGCGCTGCGGCGGCGCGCTCGGGTGTGAGGGTGGGCCCCCACGCGATCAAATTCACGTCGAAAGCCGCCATCCGCGCGGCCACGGCGCTGCCGATGCGGCCCAAGCCTAAAATTCCGAAGTTGTTTCCGGCGAGATTGAACCCCGTAACCGGCTCCCAACTCCGCCGGCGCAACGCGCTGTCCGCGCTGACGATATGACGCGCCAGGGTAAGCACAAGCGCGCAAACGTGATCGGCCACCGCAGGGGTCGAGACCGCGGGGGTATTCGCAACGACGATTCCCAATCGGGTCGCCGCTTCGATGTCGATGCGATGAGGCCCCGTTGAAGCGATCATCTCCAGATCGGGCAACTGGCTTAGAGTCTCTTCATCCAAGGCAGCTCTGCCGCGAAATTCTAAAACGGCGCGGGCGCCGCGCAATCGGCGGATGAGGATTTCTCGGGGCGAATCCAACTCGTTGAATATTTCGATGGGGCCGAGAGCTTCTAACTTGCTCAAGTCACCGCTTTTTTCGATCTCGCCTTCAAGATCACCGCAAACGACGATGTCGGCCATGTCATTTCTTATATTGATCTTGTTCGAACCGTTCAAGCCGTTCAATGGTTCGGCAGTCTCACGATGAGCGGCTCAAAGTTCCGCGCGTTCCTTCGGATCGATCGGTACACGGATGAAGCCTCGCCAAAATCGTTGGAAATATTCTCGAAGCGGTCACAGGGAAAATACGAAAGGGCTTGTGATCGCATCGCCCGGGAAATCCAGGGTCAGACTTTTACTTCTGATTCTGCTGAAAAACCCCTCTCAGGATTTTTTTCTTTTGTTCAGCTTCGGTCGCTTGCGGATGAGCCAGAGTTTGTAGCGCGTATCGACTTTCCATTCCACCATTTCCCCTGGCTTAATATCAATGGCAGCAGCGAGCGGGAGTGGCAGGTTCACATAACATTGCGAGATTCCTTTTCTGCGTCGGATGCCTTGGATCTTTGTCGGGTATTCCATCGGTGTTTGAATCTAGTTAATCAAATAGACGTTGACAAGCACCGGTACTCTCTTTAACGTGTTCGCATGAGTCTGAAGCCCATCGATCCTCAAAGAAGTTTCTATCACACCAGCACTCTGTGTGGCGAGATGTTCGCCCCAACCGATCGCTACCGGCTGTTTCGGGAGAAGATTTTACCGAAGCTGTTTGCGCTTCGAGACAAGCTTAAGTCTCTGTACTGTGAAAACAACGGCAGGCCGGCTGTGGATCCTGTGCTTTTGGCGGGGGTGACGTTGTTGCAGTTCATGGAGAAGGTTGCCGATCGCTTGGCAGCCGAGCAGGTGGTGTATCATCTGGGCTGGAAGTACGCTTTGGATCTAGAGCTGAGCGAGGAAGGGTTTCATGCCACGGTCTTGGTGTATTTTCGGGATCGATTGGAGGAAAAGAAGGCAGAGCGTCTGATCTTTGACGAGATCTTGGAGTTGCTGATCGAGACGGGACTGGTGAAGAAGAGGGGCAAGCAGAGGCTCGATAGCACTCACGTGTTGGGTTACGTTAAAGAGATGAGCCGTTTGGAATGCGCGGTGGAGACGGTGAGACTGGGATTGGAAGCTTTAGCGTCAGAGATGTCGGTTGGTGGGCGCCCTGAGTTTTGGGATAGATTTTGGGCTCTGTATGTCCAGAGCAAGCTCGATTGGGGACTAAGCAAAGCCGATCGTCAGAGCCGCTATCGGCAATGCGGCCAAGATATCAAAGAGCTGCTTGAGTGGGTCGACACTCATCACCGTAACCTCATTGAACTTAAGGCGATAAAACTCTTGCGCCGAGTATTTTCTGAACAGTTTGAGGTGGTGGAGGGAAAGCTTCAGCCGACCCAACGCAGGCCGCCTCGTTCGGTACAAAACCCTCATGATCCGGATGCTCACTATGCGAACAAGGGAAAAAAACAGTGGGTGGGTTACAAGGTGCATGTGGTGGAGAGTGTCGATCCCGACGAGCCGGCCAAACGCAAAGGGGAGCCCACCGAGCAGTTTATTACTGAGATCCTTACCACCGAGGCGGCTCTAGATGAGATGGCGGGATTGGCTGAGGCGCTTAAACAAGAACAGCAGCACCATGAGATAAAACCCCCGGCGATGTATGCCGACGGCGGTTACGTGACGGAGACAACTTTAGGTGAAGCCGAACAGAGCGGCATGGAACTTTTAGGACCCACGCGTCCTGATCCTCACAAGGGGCCGTACAATGCCGATGCCTTCAAGGTGGATCTCGACAAACGCCAGGCCATTTGTCCTCAAGGAAAAATCAGCACTCAGTGGAGCCACATTCAAGACGCTTACATGGGCACCGAGTACTATCGCATTGAATGGGCGAGTCAGTGCGACCGATGCGCCGTCCAAAAAAAATGTACCCGTGCCAAAAACGGACGCAGAATCTTGGTGGTCGGGCCGCGCCACGATCTGGTGCAGAAGCGACGCAAAGAAATGCGCCAGCCCGATTACTCCAAATCCATGCATCCGAGAAATGGCATTGAGGGAACCCACAGCGAGTTGACCCGGGGGCATGGGCTAAGGCGGACAAAGTATCGGGGGCTCAGTCGCGTGAGTTTATCGCATTACCACATGGGAGCGGCCTGCAACGTAAAACGCTACTTAAAGTTGCTGGCGTTCCAGATGAAGTCAACCGCTCTTAGCGCCTCTTGAGGGCAAAGGGCATATTATTTCTCCTGATGTGGGGATCATACCCGTTCAATTTCTCCACCGGTACACAAACTGGTAACGGCAAGATTCTAAATGTCGACTACAATCAAAATGAGCGGGGTTTTTCAGCAGAATCTACTTCTAGACTTTCTTGCGTTCATCCCGCACAGGCACTTTTGAATTCAACTCGACAAACTTCTTGCTCGCGATCGCCGTGCCGTCGCGTAGCGCGCGCAGCTTGGCCCAGGCGATTTGCGGATGGACGCGGCCGCCTAGGCCGCAGTCGGTGCCGGCGATGACGTTTTCTTGGCCGACGACTTCAGCGAACGTGATGATGCGATCGGCTACCAGTTTTGGGTGCTCGACGAGTTTCGCGGGGGTTTTTGCTAGAACCGCCGCGGGTGCGGCACCTGCGGGCTAAATCGCTTGTACTGACACGCGCCGGTTGGAGCGCGGTGTCGCCACCGCGCTCTAATCTCCACTCATAAAACATCCCTTGACAGCTCAATCCCATTGGTCGTAAGCAGTCAGCACACGGCTCACGAATCATTCAAGCTCTACATCGGGCAGGGAGGGCATTATGCAAGTTCATCCCGGCTTTCTTTTGTTACTCTCGTTTGTCTTACTTGGACTCGACTGCGATTGGGCGGCGGCGGAAAAGATTCGCGTTGCTTCTTCCAGTCCGTCGCTCACGGCGCGGCTGCCTCACATGGTCGCTCACGAGGAAGGATTTTTCGCTCGCGAGGGATTAGAAGTCGAGTCGATCGTGGTGCGGAATGATGCGACGATCTTGGCAGCGCTGGCGGCGGGGGAATTCACTTTCGTAGAGAGCGGCGCGCCACCCGCTGTGGCGGCGATTTCCAAGGGGTTACCGTTCGTTATCATCGGCGGCTTTCGCTCCCGTTTAGATTACGTGTTAATGGGCCGAAAGGGGCTGTCGACAAGCAAAGATTTGAAGGGTGCCAAGATCGGCGTGACCGGCGCCGGAGGATTGTCGGAGGCGGTGGCGATTGCGGCGATGAAAAAACTCGGTTTCCAGCGCGACAAAGACTACACGATGTTGTACGTCGGCAATAGTCCGCTGCGCATGATCGCTTTGGAACAGGGCCGGGTCGACGCGTCGATTTTTTCGCCGCAGCAACAGATCGTCTTGGCGAGCAAAGGCTACCCACTGCTGACCGACGTTGGCCGGCTCTTGCCGGAAGTCCCGGCGCTGGTGCTGAGCGCCATGCGTGAGAAGACCAAGTCCAATCCCGAGCAAGCGGTGCGTTTCTTACGCGCGATGCAGCAGGCGATGAATTTGATCAGGAACGATCCTGATCGCGCGCTCGAAGATGCGCGCAAGCAAAGATACAGCGGCGATTTCAAAATGGAACGGGAGGCGCTGAAGTATTACTACGACGCCTACAGCATCGTTTTCGGCGCCGCCAACCTCGAGTCGCTGATCGAATTGTCGGGTTTGAAGACCGCCATAAAGCCGGCCGAATTCTTCGATGCGAGCTTGGCCGCTAAAGCGCAGCGCTGAACCGCGGAATTTTTGCGGCTGATTTGTGCAATCGACTCGCCGCGGGTTATCTGGTTTCGCGCGCAGCCAAAGCGCTTTTCATCGCATCGTAAACCGCCTCAGCGCTCAACGGTAAGTCGGTGAGTTGTTTGCCGATGGCGTCGTAAAGCGCGTTGGCGATGCACGGGGCGGTCGGCACCGCGCTGTGCTCGCCTACCGGTTTGCTATGAAACGGTCCGGGGCCGTCCTGATCTTGGAACAGCAGAGTTTCAAGCGGCGGCACATCGGCGACGCAGGGGATTTTGTATTCGCCCAGGCCGGGCGTGATGATTTTGCCTTCGTCGTCGCGCAGATTTTCCATCAGCGCGAACCCTAAGCCCTGCATCATGCCGCCTTCGACCTGCCCTTGATAAGTGCGCGGATTGATCACCGTGCCTGTGTCATGGGCGGAAAGCATTTTGAGAATCTTTACTTTGCCGGTTTCCGGATCGACTTTGATCTTCGCCGCCTGGGCGAAAAAACAGGCGGTGCCGCCGCGCTCTTGGATTTGAAAATTCGCTTTGACTTGCAGCTTTCGTCCGGCCGACGCGGCGCGTGCAGCTAATTCCGCGAAAGAGATTTTCTGCTTGGCGCCGTTACGGAAAACGCTCTTACCAATCCGCAGTCTATCGACGGGGGAGCGAAAAATTTCTGCGGCCTCATTCAGCAGCAGATCGCGCAAACCGGTGGCAGCTTTTTGGCTTGCTTGACCCGCGAGATAAGTGACCCGGCTGGCAGCGACGACGACATCGGTTGGGAAATGGTCCGTGGTGCCCACCATAATCTCAACATCGTCGGCGGCGACGCCAAGCGTCTCGGCGGCGATCTGGCGGAAAATCGTGTGCGAGCCGGTGCCGGTGTCAGGCACCGTGGTGACCAGATAAACTCGGCCATCGTCTTTCAGACCAACCTCGACGTTGGCTTCGCCGATGCCGATCTCCC
>DASYUV010000078.1:0-6477 GCA_036000865.1 Binatia bacterium
CGCTCACCGGCACGGCAGCCCGCATGCGAGCAGCTATGGCGCATTGATCAGAAAATCCATCGCAGGTTGCAAGTGCCTCGTCGATTGCGACAAAATCTCGAAGCTTCGGGTAAAGATGATCATCCTTCCTCTATTGATAAAGAAGGCGGCGCATCGCCTTGCCGTTTCATCGCCGTGGAGGAATGAAATTGTTTAAGCCCTCTTACGCCTGTTCAAAGTTCAAGGTTCAATGAAAATGCCGAACGCGTTCAAGTCGTTCAATCGCTAACGCTCCGTTCAAATCGTTTAACCCGATCTTCGTTCAAAGTTTCAAGGCCCACAATGTTTAAAGTTTGCGCGCGATCGGCGCCGCTACTTGCGCTGGGTGTTAGAGGCCAAGAAACGCTTCGGTCTCTCCGTGCTCGATTACATCGTGACATCCAACCACATTCATCTTTTGGTCAAAGATACAGGCCCGGACGTTATTGCCCAGAGCATGCAACTCATCGCCGGCCGCACCGCGCAGGAATATAACCAGCGAAAAGGGCGTCAGGGGGCGTTCTGGGAAGACCGCTATCATGGTACCGCCATCGAGATCGACGAGCACCTGCATCGCTGTCTCGTGTACATTGACTTAAACATGGTTCGCGCCGGCGTGGTGGCCCATCCGGTAGAGTGGGCGCACAGCGGTTATCATGAGATTCAGGAGCCGCGCGAGCGCTACGCGGTCATCGATCTACAGGGGTTAACGAGGTTGTGCGGCTTTGTGGATCTGGGAGATTTTCAAAGAGCACACCACCAATGGGTTGACGAAGCGCTTGAGAACGGTCGGGCGCTGCGAGATGGTCGCTGGTCTGAATAATAGCCATTGGGAGTTTGGTTTTCGTAGAGGAGATCAAAAGCGAGCTTGGAATCAAAGCCCTGCATTGGGAATTCGAGCCGCTAGGCGAGGCATATGCACTGCGGGAACGGAGTGAAGCCTACGCGGGTGATTTGGGCAGCGAAATTGACGTGCTAAGGTTGGAAAACACTATCTCCTGGGACGAAAATGCTGAAACTGCGAAGCCATAGCGTGGTCCGCCCCGATGACAAACTAGAGAACCAAGAATTCGTTATTACAATACCGATCGGTTTTAGAGGTTGCCCGATCAGCGGGGTTCGTCTAACTCGGTCGTGTCGTAAACTTAGGACTTCACGATCTCCTCGTAGGGCGGTTCCGGCATTCCCTTCTTCCAGGTGGGATCGCGGATCTCGAGACGGTTGCCGCTGGGATCATGAAAATAGAGCTCCCGCCCGGTGAAATAGCCCTTGGCGCGGTATTCCAGCTCGACGATGGGAATCTCGTTTTCGTGGAGGGTCTTGCAAGCCTGCACGAAACCTTCGGGGCTCACGGTGAAAGAATGATGCACGCGATCTTCGACGGTGGTTTTGTCCTGCGGCTTCTGCCGCTCGCATAAAAGAATGTTGTGATCGCCGACGTTGAAGCAGGACATCACGTTGTTGCTGAGGCGCCCCACCCCTTTGAGCCCGAGCAGCCCCCCATAGAAATCCTCGGATTCCTTTAAGTTGTTGACGGGAATCGACCAATGAGTGACGCCTTCGATTTTGAACGTTCCCATAGAAAACCTCCTTGCATTACTTCAATGTTTAATGCTGACACAGCCGAAAAATAAACTTCTTCGTTCGAGAAGACAACTGGAATAGCCACTAGCCAATAGCCATTGGGCAAGAGAAAGATGGTTTGACAAGCTCACCATGAGCGGGATTCTTCGATCAAGTCACCGTGAGCGGCTCGAAGTTCCGCTCGTGTGGTTCGTCGAAGATGCGCTCGGTTCAAAATGTCACCCAGACCGGCCTAACGCTTTATTCCAGTTTCACGGACCACTTCATCCAGCAGCCTCTCGTCGACGAGTTGGGCGGCCGGGATCGCCCGCTCGACTTTTTGCGCCGCGCGGGCGAAGTCGATCAGGAGTTGATATCCGTCGCCGCGAATCTTGCCGCTCACGCTGAGTAACTCGACGAGCTTATCGTAAGCCGGCGCGGCGATGTCAGGAGCCATGCCGAATTCGCGGGCAATCATCTGCGTCGTATCGGCGCGATTCTCGCGGAGGTAGTTCATCGCGCGCAACGTGGCGCGCAATCGCTTGATCATCTCCGATTGTTTTTTGATTTTGTCGGCATGCGCGACCAGCGCGGTGCCAGGAACATCCACATAGTCGCGGGTGGCGGCGATCTTGGTGAATCCTTCCTTCTCCGCGTGCAAACTGAGCGGCGCGCTCAGCATCGAGGCGGCCAGGGTGCCCGACTTCAACGCCGCGTATCGTTCCGGCGTGCCGCCCATATTGAGCAGAATAAAATCGCGTTCGGGCGATAGTCCGTTTTGAACGATGACTCTTCGCAGCAACGTATCCACTAGCCCGCCGGGATTGAGCGATCCGATCGATTGGCCTTTGAGCTCGGCCAGAGTGCGGTACTTCGGTTGAGCATAGAGCGCCTGATCGACGTAGGAGTTGAGGCTCATGACGACACGCAGCGGCGCGCAGGCGACGAATGCGGTCACGGCGGTGGTCGACCCGGTGCCGAAATCGGCGTCGCCGGTAATTACTGCTTTGATGTCGATGCCGCCGCGCATATAGACGGCGCTCACGTCAAGGTTTTCTTTGCGAAAGAAACCGCGGCGCTGCGCCGTTTCGAGGATCGGAAAACTAGTGATGGACTTGCTCGGATAACTGACGACGACTCTGTCCGGAGCGACGCTGCTTTGACTCCGCGCATCGGCTGTGAAGGCGAGAAGAACGAACAGCCCAAAGAAAAGATACTTGATCCGACCCAGGATGCTCGCCTCCCTGCGGCACAATCTCCTGAGCTGCGGAATAATCGATCATAGCCAGAGCTGTCAAGCACACTTGAGGCGAGACATAGCATGGTCCCATCCTGCGGATCAGCCCTGAAAGATGACGTCCGCTTTCTATTGCTGTGCGACACCGCTTCCGGGCTGAACGTCAGGTCCCGGGCCCCGGGTCGGACCAAGGCAACTTCTTGATTTGACAACACAAGATGGCATAAAACGCATTGTTTAAGAGCTTAAAGATGGTTTTTTGAACCAAAAAAGCGACCTCCAAGAAAAACGATGCCACGCGCCAACCGCCACTTCCTCCCTGGTTACGTCTGGCACATCACTCACCGGTGCCATCAAAGAAAATTCTTACTCAAGTTTGCGCGCGACCGACGCCGTTACTTGCATTGGGTTTTTGAGGCCAAGAAACGCTTTGGTCTGTGCGTGCTCGATTATGCGGTCACGGCCAACCACATTCATCTTTTAGTCAAAGACACCGGCCCAAACGTAATTGCTCAGAGTATGCAGCTCATCGCAGGGCGCACCGCGCAGGAGTACAACCAGCGCAGGGCTATGCAGGGTGCGTTCTGGGAAGATCGTTATCACGCCACCGCCATCGAGATCGACGAGCACCTACATCGCTGTCTGGTGTACATTGATCTAAACATGGTTCGCGCTATCGAATACTGCAGCCCGTTCCAGTTGTTCAAGACGTTCAACCGCGTTGCTCCGTTCAAGACGTTCAGATAACGGTCGTTCAAGGAGCACACCGCAAATGGATAGAGGAAGCGCTTGAGAACGGTCGGGCGCTGCGAGACGATCGCTGGTCTGAAGCGATCGCGGTTGGCAGTTTGCCTTTTGTTGAGAAGGTCAAAACGAGCTTGGTGTAAAAGCCACGCATCGCGAAGTGGTGCAGCGAGACGAGACGTACGCACTGCGAGAACCGAGCGAAACTTACGGGGGCGAATTTGCCGGCGAAAATGACGGGCTAAGAGTGGAAAACACGATTTCCTGGGAGAAAAATGCTGAAAGAGCCGAGACATAGCGCGGTCCGACCCCATAACATCGACTAGTCACCCGTGCTTCACGGCTACGTCCTTGAAGTGGAAAACCTGGCGGAGGTCCCGGTGCTCTTGAGAGTTCAGGAGATCGACCTTGCGGGGATTGGTTGCCATCTCGCTGTGTGCTGCTGTTATTGACAGGGTGTACAAGACGGCAGGAGAATAACGCAAAGGGTTGGTAAAATGCGCGTTACGCTACTGGGTCATGCCACCGTGTTGGTAGAAATGGGGCCCATGAAGATTCTCATGGACCCGGTTCTCCAGGACCCTTTCGAAGACGGCATGGTAGTCTCTTGTCCCAAGAGAGAAATCGATATCGAACAGCTCCCACCTATCGACGTTATTATTATTTCACACCGGCATCCGGACCACTTTGACTTGCCCTCGCTGGACCGCCTTTCGAGGAGTTGTCAGGTCTGCTGCCCAGCAGACCCCCTAATCTCACATGCACTTAAGCTGCTGGGTTTCCGGCACGTTAACTTCCTCGAGCCGGGAAAGCCGTTGAGATTAGAGAAAATGGAGCTCCTTCCCACCCGCTCCGAGAATCAGGCCGTTCGAGAATGTGGCATTCTATTTCGGGACGAAACGGGGTGCTTCTGGAACCAGGTCGATACCGAGATCTCACCAATCACTATCAACACCGTGCTCAAGCATTGCACCACCACGGTGGATTTATTGTTCGCCATGTATGCGAGTCAGAATTTTGAATTCTTTGAAAGTCTAGATAAATCGTTTCCGTATGAAACCCATCGCCAGAACCTGCAGAACGTCCTTACAGTCCGCCCCAGGTTGACAGTGCCCGGATCTGCCGGGTTTAGATTTTTTGGCGACCATGAATGGTTGAACCGCTTTCTCTTCCCGATTTCCCGCGAGCTTTTTCTTGATGACCTAAAGACCCTTGATGCGACACTTGAGGCGGCGATTATGAACCCTGGTGATGTGGCTGAACTCACTAATGGGGAAGTAAAGATCCGACGGAAGGCATCACCATTCTCAAGGACCCTGGAGGATGACACGCATAGGATTTTTTTTATTCCGACCAGCTCCGTACCACCCCTGACGGATCCGAACCCCGAGGGATACGAACTGAGCAGGATGGAGCAGGCCATCTCTCAAGTCGTTGAAGATGGGCTTTTCAGATACTGTGCGGAACATACGCGCGACTGGCTTGAGGCGGCAGGAAAATATTTCGCCTCTCAAGTCATATATGGCATCGAAGTCGTATTCCCGCAGCACAAGATGAACTGGACCATCGATTTTCGCACAGACCCGATCCGTCTGCTCCGTGGAAGAGACTCACAAGCAAACGTCGTTCATCAGATCGCCGCATCAGCCCTCAATGGCTGGATTCTGCGCCGCAAAAGTTTCTTTTATATACGAGCGTACTCGCGCCGGTTCACAAACCATCACAGGATTTACGGAGATGCTGCGGGCGTCCACGTGATCCCGGTCCAATTGCCGGATTTGTTGATGCACTACCTCATCTATGTTGCAAAGGACTCATCTGATTCGGCGAGGCAACGAATTGAATATGAAATCCGGCAAATACTGCAAGGGCGGTCGATTGACAACCGGCTATGAAGGTCTGGTAATGGTAGCCATTATTATAAAAAAGAGGAGGGTTTTATGGCAAAAAGTATACAGGGAACAAAAAGCGAGGAAAATCTAAAGAATGCCTTTGCTGGCGAATCGCAAGCCAACCGGCGCTATCTCTATTTCGCGCGCGTGGCGGATATCGAAGGCTACCCTGATATTGGGGGATTGTTCCGGGACACTTCGGAAGCTGAGACCGGTCACGCATTTGGTTATCTTGACTTTTTGAAAGAGGTGGGCGATCCGGTCACTGGTGTGCCAATAGGCAACACTGAGAAAAACCTCAAGTCCGCCATTGAAGGGGAAACCTACGAGTACACGGAAATGTACCCTGGAATGGCGAAGACTGCCCGCCAGGAAGGTTTTCAGGAACTGGCCGAGTGGTTCGAAACCCTTGCTAAGGCAGAGAAATCACACGCGGGCCGATTCACCAAAGGCCGGGATAGGATTGCCGGCAAGGAGCCCGCTGACGCTGCCAGCTAATTTCTATCCCGGTAGGGCTGGGATCCCCAGCCCTACCGGATCCAGCTGTCCAATGGCTTTGAGTTCGAGAGCAAATCTTTCTGGGACGAGTCCCAGGTTGAGGGTGAACTAAAGCGGGTTTTTGACATCTGCAACGGGTGCCGACGTTGCTACAATCTTTGTCCCTCATTCAACGACTTATTTGTGCGCCTCGACAACGAGGCCGTAGATGGCGACGCCGAAAAGCTCAAGGCCGAGGATTTGGGAAGCGTCACGGATCTCTGTTACCAAGCAGGTAATCAGCGGGCAATCAGTGTCAGACTTGCCTAAGTCTAGCCAAAGATATTTGAAATTTTGGATTGAAGAAGAGATCGGAAAAATTGTATCTCGCGCAAAGGCGCAAAGGGCGCCAAGGTTTGGAGAAATAAGTAAAAATCTTTCTTTGCGCGCTTGGCGTCTTGGCGCGATAACATTTTTTGTCACTTCAGTTGGGAGCAAAAATGTTAGAGATAAATTCTCAGACTTCGAGGTGTAAGAATCTAAAAT
>DASYUV010000079.1:0-81969 GCA_036000865.1 Binatia bacterium
GATGACTCGCACTTTGGACTGCGGAAGATCAAAAAGCTCTGCCAGCTGAGCTCGTATCGATGACGGATTTTGCGTGGACGAGTACACCACCAGCTTCCCCGACGGCTCCCAATAAGCCACCGCCGCATGAGGCTCGATATGCCCATGCTGGATCTTCGGCGAAGTGTAAGTATCTTCGAAAATCTCATCCGACTCCCTGAAACCAACTCCAACATCTCCTTCTTCCACATGGTAAGTACTCAGGACATTACCCGCGGCCTCAAGCCGGAACCCGCTTTTCGCCGGGAAGGTTTGCGATTTTAGTCTTTCTGTATGGAGGACTGGGGCTTCTGGTTTCATTGCCTCAACCGGATCAAACACCGCCGGCAACGACTCATACTCCACTTCGATTAGATCCAGCGCCTCTTCCGCTATATCTCGCCCCTCTGCCGCTACCGCCGCTATCACCTCCCCCACGTATCTCACCCGATCTATCGCCACCACCGGCTGATCCTTCACCACCGGCCCAAAATAAGCGTTCATTCCCTTTAAATCGTCCCGGGTTAACACCGCCACCACCCCGGACAGCTTCTCCGCCTTACTCGCATCGACACGCACCAGCTTGGCATGCGGATACGTGCTGCGCAGCACTTTCGCGTACACCATCCTCGGCAGCTCAACGTCCGCTGTATACTGCGCCCAACCCCTGATCTTCGCAGGACCATCGACCCGAGAAACATTCATGCCTAAACTACTCATCAAACCGCTTCCTCGGCCACACATCCGGTCAACGCCCGTCGCACCAGAACCTTTACCAATTCACGTTTGTAATCAGCCGTCCCCCGCAAATCCTCGATGGGGTCAACTAACTCTCCTGCGTTCTGGGCAATTTCTCTGATCAAGTCAGAGGTCAGCTTTTTCCCCTTAACACGATCCTGATCGGTCACAACAACAGGAGCCGGTGAAACGGCTCCCACGACGACCCGCGCCTCTTCGCAGATACCGTTCGAGCACCGAACCAACACAGCGACTCCTGCGCAAGGCCGATCCTCGGATGAGCGCGTTGTAAATTTGATGTAAGTGCACCTGGTATCAGGCGACGGCGGCGGCGCTAGAAGAGCGGTGAGTAATTCATCCGGCTCCAAAGCGGTCTCGTAACTTCCTAATAAAAAGTCAGCTAACTTCGCTTTCCGGACTCTATTGCGATTCGTCAACTCTACACTGGCATTAAGCGCGACTAAGGCCGCTGGCGGGTCGGATTGATAATCTGCATGAGCCAGATTTCCCCCGATCGTTGCCATGTTACGGATTCGGATGTTCGCCACGACATGACAAGCTTGAGCTAGCAATGGATAATGTTGACGCACCGCCGGAGCGCTCTCGATATCGAAAATACTCGCGAGCCCACCAACCCGCAGTCCATCATTAGGGCTGTAAGTGATCTCCCCCGCTCCTTTAATTTTTTTTAGATTGACTAAAGTTTTAGGGACAAACAGGCCATGCTTGATCAAGATTAAAAGAGCGGTACCACCAGCTATGAGCTTGACGTCCTCTTTCTCTGAGAGAATCCCACAGGCTTCCTGAATCGATTTTGGTTCAAGCATTTCAAATCGTCGCATGTCACACCTCTCCCGATAATGATTGTGCAGCGCGACGGGCAAATTCTGCCTCCGCTTCTTGTGCCTTACGCTTAATAATAGGAAACCCAAGGGCACCAAGACGGCCAAATACGCTGATGTCATGCCGATAAGAAATCTCAGTGGAATCAGCGCCAGCCGGCTCGAGCGAGATTTCGCTTCCGATCCGAATGTTACTCGTGATGCGTTTGTCCTCTCCCTCTGCACAGATCGTGATTCGTTTCGGTTCTTCGCGTTCCACAACCCTCAGGAGCAAATCAAACGATGCTTTGAGAAAGGTCACCTGCTGTTCCAGATGAACCTTATAGGTTGAGTCATCGATCTTCTCGGCCTTCGTACAACCTGGTACCCAGGAGGCGATGGTGCCGATATCCCAGAGGGAGTCCCAAACTCGTTCTCGCCTCGCGGGAACAGAAAATCTGCCTTCAATAATCATTCAATCCTCCAAGATTAAGATCTCAGGTGTCCCAGTTATTCGTCGGCAGCTACCCAGAGAACACGAATTGCCGGAGGTCGTAAGTACTTCGTTCCTCGTTTCTGCAACGCGACTTCTTCCCAAGTATCTCCACGGTCATACGTAACATAGATCGCGCCTTGCCCCGGAGAACCCGCCGTATGGCCTCGCGCTACGTCACCGAACGCCGCAAAAATGGAATTCTTGTTGTTGGGGTTATAAGCCAGCTGCCAACACATCGCTGTATGCTTCGCCGGCAAACCTGCGCCTACTTGCCGCCAAGTCTGACCACCATCCTCGCTCCGATAGATGCGGCCATCGACCCCACCAGGACGATCCCAATACTGCGGTGAACCATGACCCGCAGCCAAAAACATTGCCGCTGGGTCGCCAGGTAGATGAATCACATCATGAAAGTAATCACTCTCCATCCCTTTTTCGGCCCGTCTCCACCCTTTTTCCGGAGGATCAGCCTGGAAAAAGCCACGCGAGGTGGCAGCAAAATATTTCGTCTTGCTCGATGGTGATCGAACAACCATGTGAATATCCGGATATTCGAGTCCCTCACTTACATCTTCCCAAGATTGCCCCCGATCGAAACTGCGTACGATTCCGCCGTGTTCTAATGCGAGATAGAGACATTTGGGATTTTCGGGATCGATGTTGATATGCCGCACGTGGCCTTGGTGCGGGGGTTGTGGAAAATACCACTTGTATTTTACTTCCTCGGGCATTTCTACCAGCGACTTAATTTCTTCCCATGAATCTCCACCATCTTCACTGCGATACAGATGAACCGGTTCGGTTCCTGCGTAAATGACCCGGTCATCGGTCGGGTCCACGGTGACCCAACGAATATCGCCTTCTAACACTCGATCCCAGTGCCTCCCAGAGTTTCTGGTACGATAGAGACCGTCGAAAGTTACTCCTGCAAAAACGATCTCTGGGTTTTGCTTGCATCCGTAAACGGAATCCACGACTTTTTCTTTAAAGTAGGGCTCGAATTCCCTCGAACCTCCCATGGAGGTCCAAATATCTCCAACTCCCCGAAAAATGATCATTCCCGACTGAGTTCCCGCATAGAGTCGATAGGCTTCAGGCATAACTGCTTCCTCCAAGTATTTATTTGAATCATTCACACCGGAATCCAATTGCTATGCGACTGAAACTCAAGTAAAGACCATACCGCCATTAATATGGATTAGTTGTCCGGTGATATACCCGCTTTCATCGCTTGCCAAAAAATTGACCGCTTCAGCAATATCATTGGGCTCAGCAGCCCGGCCCATTGGAATCTTCTCGGTTAGCTGGCGCCATTCCGTCTCGGTATGGCCAGTCCTTACACGTGCGGTAGCGGTGAGTCCGGGAGCTATTGCATTAACGCGCACACCGGAAGGAGCTAGTTCTAACGCCAAAGATTTGGTAAAAGCGATGACCGCTGCCTTAGCAGCTGAATAAGCCGTCCTTCCAGGACTGCCGGTAATGCCGAAATTTGAAGAAGTATTGATAATTACCCCTTCCTTCCGCTCCTTCATTGGCTTAATAACGGCCTGGCAACAAAGAAATGTCCCTTTTAGATTGACGTCTATAACTTCACGCCAATCTGACAACGAAAACTCTTGGATCAGCCTTCTGTGGAGCGTACCGCCGGCCAGGTTAACGAGCACGTCGATGCGTTTTGTTTTCGCGTAGAGAGTCTCGAATAGATCTTTAACTTCGGTTCTGTATTTCAAATCGACGGGATAAAATTCTGCATCATAATTTTGCTGGCGTAGAAGTTCGACGGTCTCGCGGCCAGATTCTTCATTCTTATCCAAGACGAAGATACCAAACCCCGCCCGGGCCAAGCGCATAACAACCGCTTGGCCGATCCCCCCTGCACCACCTGTAACAATCGCGACTTTATCTCCCATCCAATTCCATCCTTCACACCCTATCTAGCAACGACTCACCACATGATACTTCCGCCGTTCACTAGAAGAGTCTGGCCCGTAATGAAAGCTGCCGCATCGCTCGCCAAGAACACGGCAGGACCAACTAAGTCTTCCGGCTGCCCAATGCGTCCCAATGGAATCCTTTGCCCTTGCGCGTAAATCTGCTCTTCGGTCTGATGGCCACGGGGCTGGGCCGTGTCTGTAATGCCTGGGCAAATCACATTCACAGTAATCCGGTGAGGAGCTAGTTCCAGGGCCAATGATTTAGAAAAGCCAATAATACCCGCCTTTGAAGCCGCGTAATGCGCCCCATTTTTCGCTCCCTGAAATGCTCTTCCCGAGGTAATGCTGATGATTCTTCCGGTTCCTTGCTCCAAAAACTTGGGCACGACGGCTCTCGCGCAAAGAAACGCGCCGACTAAGTTGGTGCCGATGACTCGATCCCAATCCTCTTCACTCATTTCCTCTACCGGGCTTGTCGGGAAAATCCCTGCGTTGTTGACTAAAATATCCACCCTCAGGAACTCTTTCAAAGATTTTTCAATCATCGTTTGGACCGAGTCTTCGTAAGAAACGTCCGTACGTATAGCCAAAGCTCTTCCGCCTGAAGCTTCGATTTCATTTTTCACGGTGTTTGCGCGCTCTTCATTTACATCGGCAATAGCGACTCTAGCCCCTTCGCGAGCCAAACCAAGTGCGATCGCTCTGCCGATTCCCTGCCCTGCGCCGGTAACTATGGCCATACGTTGTTCGAGTCGGTTCATCTATTTGACCAATCGCAATCGTTTGCTGACTGATCTCTCGGATTGTGGGTTTTTTGAATATCCAAGCTCCGTTGAAAGTTGGTCCGCGATTCTCTTAACTGTCCTTCCCGTTTTCTCAACTCCCATTGCTTTAATTCTCTCCGTCGGCCCTATAATGGCGATGCTGCCGATAACACTCCGATCAAGAAAACATGGGGCAGCGACACCAGCAGTATACGAATACCTTTCCTGGATACTTACAGCGTATCCGCGGTGTTTTACCTCCTCGATCTTCTTCAATATTTGCTTCTGCGAACTGACAGTAAAACGGGTAACCCTTTGCAAAGGCTTCATGCTAAGGATGGATAGAATTTCTTCCTGCGGCAGCATTGCCAAAATAGCGAATGCAGACGAGCCGACATAAAGAGGGCGGGGGACGCCGGTTTCTATAACCGTCCGCGTATGATGCGGGCTTTCACGCCTTTCGATCGTCACACAAGAATCATAATCAAATCGTTCACAGTAGATCGCGGTCTCACCGGTGGCGTGAACCAACTGCTCCAAATAGGGCACAACCGCGTCCCGCATCGTAAAGCTCCTGCGGTATTCCTCCGCAAATGCCAACAACGCAGGACCAAGAGCATAAAAACCATGATCTCCAATTTTGTGAACCAAACCTTTCTGTCGCAGAGAATTCAAAAGGCGGTATGCGGTTGCCTTGTTCAACTTTGTATTGCGCGCGAGATCTTTTAACGCAACGGGTTTTTTGAAACGGGCCAATTCCTCCAGTAGGTTAACAGCCCTAGTCACTGAGCTATTCATTTTAATTATTGAAACAGTATTTCTTTTTTCTAAATTGCCGAATATAACAAGAGCCAAAACCTGTCAAGCATAAAAAGATTGATTGTTGTAGCAAAGTAATATGACAGGGGTTAATGGCAACGTAATTATGTCAGGGGACGGAAAATATCACCTTGACAATGCAAGAGCAGAAACGAATTGAGGTAGTGGGAAGAGTTTTTCGGGCAGAGCTGACGATGGCAGACCGACCATATGTTTCGAAATTGGGATCCAGGATCTAATGGAATGGCGGTGGCGGTGCTTCTTATTAATAAGGGTAAGGATAGTATAGCTCTCGAGGAACTTGATAGACGGCTCAATTGGGGAGCCGGGCAGTTGAATCCGGCAGTGGCGTTTTTGAATTTAAATGATTGATCCATCACCATTATGATTTGGGTGGAACAAAGTACGTGCTTCCATGAATTAGATTGACTGAAGAAGCCCCTCTTACGTTAGAAGAATTGAGATCGAGCGCTTCGCGGGAGATTGCTAGAAGCTTTTTGTAGTTCTTTTTAGAGAGACGAGATCCACATGGTTCGAACCGGTGGAAGCTCTCCTGTCTTAATTTCTCGCCAGCTATTTCCCTGGTCTGGAGAGAACCAGACGGCGCCGAAACCTGTGGGCATCTTTCTCGTCTCCGCTTGCCCTTTGTCACTCTGCCCGTATCCCGCGTAAACGTGACTCGAATTACCTGGAGCACTGGCCAGGGTCCAAACCATCTTCTCCATACTTTTCGGAAGACCGTCTCCGACCTGATGCCAAGTTTGTCCTCCGTCCAAGCTCCGAAAAATGGCAGACGAAGCCATTCCAGGACGATTCCAATGTCCAGGGGATCCTTTGGCTGTAGCGATTAGCATCACCGGCGGCTCCCCCATTAGGAACACGAAATCATGAAAATAGTCACGCGTGATACCGTTTTCTTCTATTCGCGTCCACCCTCGGCCTGGATCACTGCTGCGGAAAAATCCTCTGGCAGACGTTACAAAGTAGAGGTCCTTGCGGATAGGCTCGTTTGAGACTTTATGGATGTCCAGGTAATCAATTCCCTTGCTTACGTCTTCCCAGCTACTGCCACGGTCGAAGCTTCGAACAATCCCCCCATGTTCAATCGAAAGATAGAGATATTGGGGATTGTCCCGGTCGATATGGATATCTCTCACGTGACCGTGATGCTCTGGTTGTGGCGATTTCCAGTTATCCCTTACTTCTTCCGGCAAATCCAACAGGCCTTTGAGTTCCTCCCATGTGTCCCCCCTATTCTCAGTCCGATAGAGGTGCACAGGTTCTGTTCCAATGTACACCACACGGTCATCGGTCGGATCGACGGAGGCTGAGCGAACGTCTGCCTCAAAAATACGGACCCAAGTGTTTCCTGCATCGCAGGTCCTGTAAAGACCCTCATGAAGGATGCAACAATAAATAATCTCCGGGTGAAGTTTCGATCCCGCCAAACAGTCGGCGACGCCAGAAAGATAGCGGCCCACTTCCTCCCACTGATCGTCCTTGCCCCTATAAATTCTTACTCCTTTCTGCGTGCCAAGAAAAAAAAGATTTGTATTATTCATTAGCTTCTCCATACGCTGTGCCATTTCCAGAACATCTCTCGTTGATATCAGGTGGCACCCTGAAAGCCTATCATTAAAAGGTTCGTAAAATGGAATTGCTTATTGGCATCGTGCGGGAGAACAGTAAACTGGTGCAGAGAGTACTCATGCTCATACTGGGACCGGGTATTAATGCCGTCCAAAGGCAAAATGATTTTGTAATTGTATACCCGCGCCGCCGTACTACATGTGTAAAGGACCGCAATGTTAGTGGATGAGCCGACAACTATCAGACTCTTAGCTCGTACTTTAGTGAGAAACGCATGGAGTTCCCCACCTGTAAATTTGTCAAAGGCATCAGGATAGATCACAGGCTCGGTTGCTCTACGCTTTAGAGCAGGGGCCACTTCGGCCAAGGAGGTTCCTTTGGCTGAAGCCGAGACCGTGAAAATGATGGGAACACCGAATGTTCTAACTTGTTCCAGAAACTCTCCGATGGGCTCCAACAATTTCGAGCAAACTTCCTTTGGGTCGTGGCAGCGAGTGCTCAGATCCAAGACGACGACAGCGGTTGACTCAATATCCAAATGGATTGGCTGCGGTTCCGGCTTATTGGGCCCTTCCATTGATTTACCCCTTCTCTTTTTCGACGAGTTCACTGTTCATTAAAGCGCCGCACGAAGGACAGTACATTTGTTCAAGAACGAAGTGTCCCACAAGATCTTTCATCAAAGGCCCCGCCTTAGTGGGCGACGATAATGTTCGTTTACAAGCCTGTTTCCAATCGTCCTCTGCTGAGCAAAAAATATGGAGGCATCTAGTGCAGCGCGTCCAAAGACGACTTCCATCAGTATAGACTTCAAGATTTTCGCGAAGCGGATGGTTCATGGCTCTACCGACAACCGTTCTTCCTTAAGTTCCAATCTGAGCCTCTGGGTGGCAACTAAGTCGACGCCATTCCTTTCGTCACCAATTACGACTCCGTAAACCTCCCGTGCCGCCTCTTTAGATACGAGCCCCTCCTTCACATCCTTCGCTACCATCCCTGGGTCTCTCTCCAAGGGATCGCCGTATCCTCCGCCATTCTCCGTTCGCATATAGAGCACATCATTTTTTTTAAGCTCTATCTCACAGTAAGGTAACAACTTTCCTTCAACTCCCAATTCAGCTACATCTTGTACCCATCTTTTGTTTGCCAGGAGATCGCCAAATTTGGCGTCTTCGTAATGCACCAAAATACCAGGGGCCCCGGGATAACCTCCAAAAATCCCTTGCCCTGAATTTCTGAGTCCTGCTACGCCCATCGCGACTACTTTGATTTTCTCCTCAGGACAATTATGAACCGTGAACGCTGATTCAGAGCCTACTCCGCCGCGATACTTGCCAGGGCCTCCCCCATCTTTAACGTGTCGCCGGTGTAGGTAGAGCAAAGGAAAATTTCGCTCGACCCATTCAACGTTCGGAGAGGTCATCCGGCTGCCACCAGAGTCAATCCCATCACGGTAAGACCTCGCACCCGTCCCACCTACAGAGTTTTCCGAGCCCAACCCGGAGACATAAAACCTGCCATATTGATTGAGGCCGGCGTGTCTTGCCGTCCGCCCGCCCGCGTTGAGGGCCATAACCTCTTTTTTCCATTTTTCACTGGTGGCGAGCATTTGCATCAACACGGAGTTGGAAAGATATTTGACGATGGCCCCTGCTGAAGTGGTGTTCATCGATACCGGACCTGGATATTTGACGTTGACTACAGTTCCTTCCGGGGCTACGACCTCGATGACACGGAAAGCACCATGATTTTTGAGTACGTCATAGCTAAGAGTGAAAAGAACTGCCGCAAAGCACGCGCCAAAAGTACCGTGGTAGGGCAGATTAATACCCATCCGCGCCTGGTTGTCTGTACCGGTGAAGTCGAACGTTAACTGATCTGCTTTCTTTCTGAGCGTCAACCTGATCTTCCAAGTCTCTCCTCCAGATTGAATCATACCCGTGTCCGTCCAGCGGCCATCCGGGATTTCGGCTATCCTTTTCCTTAACGTGGTCTCCGAGATTCGAATCATCTGTGAGGAAACAGCCTCGACCAACTCCGTTCCGTACTGGGAACACATCGCTTGCAATCTTGATTTGGCCACATTGTTTGCGGCAATCTCACATTTCAGATCAAGCCCGACCATCACCGGTTGGCGTGTCATATTGATAATTGTGTCGAACACATCTTTTCTGAGAACACCCCTTTCCACCAGTTTCACTCCAGGAATCCTCAAGCCTTCATGGCAGACTTCTCTTGCTCCTGGGGAATTACCGCCTGGGGACATGGCGCCAATATCCATCACATGCACAAACGTTGCGCTCCAGCCAATAAGCCCGTCTCTGTAGTGGATAGGAGAAATCATATAAACGTCCGACTGGTGGATTGCAGCAAGATAGGGATCATTCAGCAAGAAGATATCATCGGGGTATATCCCGCCATCATTTTCAAACCGCTCGATAATTCGTTTGACCGCAAAGCCGGCAGTTGCCACATGCCATCCTAGAGTATTCCCGGCAGATAGGACCTCTCCATTAGATCGGTACAGTGCCGCCATATAGTCTTTTTGCTGCGTAGTATTCACCGTCCCGCCCACCCGTTCCAGCGTCGTACCCATCTCGTTGGCAATCTGATGGAGCCTGTGAGACAGAATCTCAAAAGTAATGGGGTCAACTCCTTTGGTCGTCTGCTCCAAGATATTTCCTCCTAAACTCCAACGAATATTCGGACATTGTGAAATTCATCCACGGTCGCCCGATCTCTGGGATTAGCAACAATGGTGGTAACCGGGGTCTCTATAACCGCAGGGCCGGAAATCTCAACGCCAGGTTTGAGTCGTTCAAAATCGAATATCCTCGTCGGGACAAAATCTCTGTATTCTTCAAAATACACGTTTCTTTGTTCCTTGACCGCGTCGTCCTGGCTGCCTCTTTCCATTGGCTGACTCCGCACTCGGGGTCTTCTCATTTGTCCTCTTGCAGTCGTTCTAAAAGTTATGACTTCTTTGCCAGCCTCACGATACCCAGATCCCTTGCCGTACGATTTTTCATACAATTCATCGAACCGGGAGTATAGCTCGTTCATGTCCTTTTCTGTGATTTCCGACTGGCCTGTAGGAAAGGGTACGTTGAGTTCGTGCACCTGGTAGCGGTACCGCATATCCACGCTTCTGGATATCTCTATGTCGCTTTTTTTGAATCCCGCCGATGCAAGGTCCTGACAAGCTTTTTCAACAAGCTCAGAGAAGTCGGCGTTGACGCGCTTTAGGTCTGCCGGCACGACAAGAGGATCCGACTTGCCATATTCATAGACTACGTCCGAACTGATCAGGCCGGTTGCCCCATGTACTGAAGCCGTGAGCGGAATAACAACTTGCTTGATCCCGAGATCCGCAGCATACCTACTTGCGTGTACCGGACCAGCACCGCCATAAGCAAAAAGAACAAAAGTCCGTGGGTCATGCCCCTTCTCCACAGTTGCCTTCCTGATAAGATCACTCATATGGGAGTTGGCTATTCTATAAATGCCGCTTGCGGCCTCAATGTTGCTCAAACCTAACGGCCCGGCGATCTTCTCCGAAATAGCCCTTGAGGCCGTTTCTCTATCCAGGTTTATATTACCGCCAAGAAAGTAGTTCTCGTTGAGATAGCCCAGCACCAGATCGGCATCGGAAACGGTGGGCTCTGTGCCTCCCAAGCCATAGCAAACGGGGCCGGGTTTTGCCCCGGCACCTTGGGGTCCAACTTTAAGAAGGTGTGTTTCCGGATCGATCCAAGCGACACTTCCTCCTCCGGCGCCGATAGATTCAACCCAGATTTTAGGCGAGAGAATGCTGTGACGAAGAATAACCGGTTTGTAGTCCCTCTCAATGATGTTATCGCGAATGACACTTACCTTAAAAGTAGTACCTCCCATGTCTGTTGCTAAGATATCCCGCTCACCAATCAGATCTCCAAAAAATTGGCTACCCACAACACCTGATGCCGGACCTGACTCGATCGTGCCCACCGCGTTCTTGCAAGTTGCGTCTATTCCTAAAACTCCTCCATAAGCCTGCATGATTAGCGGTTCGGTCCGAAGGCCTCGGTTTTTCAGAACGCTATGGAGGTTCCGCAGGTAAGCAGAAATCTTGGGACCGATGTACGCATTGAAGATGGTTGTGGCAGTCCGTTCGTATTCCCCCAAGAATGGAGCTACTTCGCTTGAAAGGGTCAAGAAAAGGTTCGGATATTTTTCCTTAATGGTTTCTGCGAGGGCTGTTTCGTGGGCATCGTTTGCTATTGACCAAAGTAGCGCCACCGCGATGGACTCAACTCCCATATTTGCCAGCTCGGCGACAATCCTCTCGGCTTCATCCTTTTTCAACTCGACAAGGATCGTTCCATTATGGTCAACGCGTTCGCAGACTTCTCTAATCAGAGTCTTTGGCACGATCGGGTCTGGTTTGCTGAGCGCAGAAAGATGAGCAGCCTCAGCCTCACTCAGACCTTCAGTGGTTTTCCCCCGCATCATCAGGATCGCGTCGCCAAACCCCTTGGTTGCAATTAGGCCGGTCTCCGCCCCCGAACGGGTAATGAGTGTGTTCTCTCCGATTGTACAGGCGTGAAAAAAAACTCGGGTCGAGCGAAGGAGTTCGTTCTCCTCGTTGAAGCCAAGGTTCTCAGCCGCTTTCTTTACCGCGTTGATAGCGCCGACAGAAAAATCCGTGGGCGTGGACAGGGCTTTTCCTATCGTTATCTGCCCAATTTCATCAACGGCAACGCAATCAGTAAAAGTTCCTCCGATATCAACGCCGACAATGTATTCCACGGTGCTCGACCATCTCTTCCTATTTCTCTTCCTATTTAAGATTTTGGAAACGCTCTCCCGGCCTATGATTCCCATCCATTCCGGAATCTTATTTTTTCCCAACCCCGAGTAACTCACTCAGATCGCCGAATGCTTCTCTATACGATTTTCCTAATCCCAAATCCGAAGGAACAATCCTCACATTTTTTATTTGATCCATGGGATTTCCTTTGATGTCTCGGCGGGCTGATGTTCTTCCGTGTTTCACAATGGTCTCCTGCCCCTCCTTCGAAAGGCAAAAATCAACAAAAAGTCTAGCAGCATTCGGGTGAGGCGCGTGCCTATTGATGGAAACCGGTCCAGCTCCTGCGATCACAGGATCGAGGGGCAACCATTCAATCGGGCTTCCCTTTTGCTTTGATTCGACAGCGTTCTGCAGGTAGTTGTTCACCAAGATGGCAAATTCACCCGCTCCCAGAAGTTCTGTAAGAAGGGCGCGACCTTGTCTCAAATTAATATCCTGCATTTTCAATCCGAGAAAAAATTTCTTTGTCCTGTCAGCGCCCCAAATCTTCTTTAGGTTTGCGTACCACTCCACATCCCGGGGATCTAACCCCAGCTTGCCCTTCCACTTTGGCTCCAACAAATCAAAGTATTGCCTGGGCATCTCGTTTGTTGGAACCAACTTTTTATTATAGGTAGCCAACATTGGACTCGTGTATATAGTCGTCCAATATCCCTCGGAGTCCTTGTGCCCTTCAGGAAAGTATGTCCGTTCCGGAGAATCGTAGGCTGCAAAATGTCCTTCCTCAAGCAGCACGTAACCTTCTAAACCTGCTTGCGCATATACATCCCAAATATATTTCTTTGTCCGGTGTTCGGTCTGGATTTGAGCTATTAATTTGCCACCGCTTGACCGCTGATGCCGTGCCTTAATGAAAGGGTATTTCTTCTCAAATGCTTGTAGCAGAGCTGTTGCATCGGCGACAGTCATTCCCGAGTAGAGCACCAATTCTTCCTCTTTTTTTGCGCCTTCAACTAGCCGATCGTCAGCGCGAACAAACCCAGGTTCTACGAGAGAGAGAAAATAAATGCTCAACGACAACAGGAGATTTACCGCAATAAGTCGTGCTTTCATATTAACCTTCCGAACGCCATTCTCTTTCAAGAAGAGATTGAACCGATCAAAAAAGCGCAATCTCTATTCTTTTTGATGCTAAGGAATAATCCCCCCTGCTCAGCCCAATGTTTGTTGTCCGATGGTCACCGTGACCTAATAAGGCCCCCTAGCACGAACCACAATCATTTGGCAATCGTGACGAAACTCAGATGTTGTAGCAAAGTAATTATGACAGGGGTTAATGGCAACGTAATTATGTCAGGGTGCGGGAATGACAACCCTGACGATGAAAGAAGAGAAGCGGCTAGAGGTGATACAAAGAGTGTTTCGAGGTGAGCTGACAGTGGTAGAGGCAGCCATGATTCTCGGACTAAGCGAACGGCAATGTTATCGGATCAAGGGATGGGTAACGAAGCAGGGGACCAAAGGAGTAGTCCATGGCAACCGAGGGCGGCCGTGCACGCATAAGATTAAAGCAGTCAAGCGGATAGTGGAGTTAGCGAAGGAGAAGTACGCAGGGTTCAACGACCATCACTTGACGGAGAAGCTTAAGGAAGAAGAAAAGATCGAGTTGTGTTGGGAGAAGATCCGCCGGATCCTTCAAGGCCAACAGCCAAGACAAGCGTAAGGCTACGATCTACGCCCGCGTTTCTTCCAAAGAGCAGGAAAAGGAAGGCTTCTCAATTCCGGCACAATTGAAACTCTTGACGGCCTATGCAGCTGAGAAAAGCTTCACAGTAGTGCAGCAGTACGTGGACGTGGAGACTGCGAAAAGAGCAGGTCGCACTGGTTTCACCGCGATGGTGGACTTTTTCAGAGGAGAATCCAAGGCCAAGATAGCAGCGAATCCCTGCCGCGTACTACTCGTCGAAAAAACCGACCGACTTTACCGCAACCTTAAGGACTGGGTCACGCTTGACGAACTGGACCTGGAAATCCATTTCGCGAAGGAAAATGTGGTTTTTTCCCATGACTCCCGTTCGTCGGAGAAGTTCATACACGGGATCAAAGTCCTTATGGCAAAGAACTACATCGACAACTTATCCGAAGAAACCAAGAAAGGGATGCTGGAAAAGGCAGAACAAGGTATTTATCCATCGTTTGCCCCTTTAGGGTTTATAAACGTCCAGTGTGGCGATAAGCGGTACATTCAGCCCGACCCAGAGCTTGCACCGGTTATCCGGCAGCTCTTCGAGTGGTACGCGACAGGTAACCACTCCCTCTTAGATGTGGCCAGAAAAGCCAACTCCGAAGGTTTGACCTACCGGAAAACGGGAAACAAGGTCGGGAAGAGCACTGTCCATAAGATTCTAAACAGCTCCATCTATCACGGCGAATTCGAGTGGGCTGGGAAACACTACCGAGGGATACACGAGCCAATAATTAGCCGGGAGTTGTTCGACCGGGTGCAAGAAGTTTTGACCGAAAAGGGCCACTGCCGGAGAAGACCGCATGCGCACGAGTGGGCCTTCCAGGGACTTGTGTTCTGCGGCCATTGCGGCTGTGCGCTCACGGCAGAGATAAAGAAGGGACGTTACGTCTACTATCACTGCACTGGTTATAAGGGAAAGTGTCCGGAAAAATATGTCCGTGAAGAAGAAATGGCCCGGCAGTTCGGTGAAGCGCTACGGCTGATCCAGATGGACAAAGAAGTGCTTGAATGGGTTGTCACGGCGCTTAAAGAAAGCCACGCCGATGAGAAGCAGTACCACGATGAAATGATCGCCAAGCTTCAAAAGGAGTACCAGAAGCTACAGGATCGTATCGATGCCATGTACGTCGACAAGCTCGACGGTAACGTTCTCCAGGAATTCTTTGGCCGCAAAAATAGCGATTGGCGGACTGAGCAGGCTGAAATTCTCCGAAAGATCGAAAAACATCAAAATGCTAATTGCTCGTACCGGGAAGAGGGAGTTCGACTTCTCGAACTCGCGCAAAAGGCCGCCAGCCTTTACGAAAAACAAGAAATGAAGGAAAAGCCACGCATTCTCGATTTTCTATTCTCGAACTGTCTTTGGAAAGATGGCAACCTGATCCCCAACTATCGAAAACCCTTTAATACGCTTGCCCTTACGAATGCTGTCTACCAAAAGAAAAAAGCCACTTCTCGGGTGAAAAGTGGCCTTTCTGAAATCTGGCTCCCCGGGAGGGACTCGAACCCCCGACCAATTGGTTAACAGCCAACTGCTCTACCGACTGAGCTACCGGGGAAACATATGTTTTAGTCTTTCCACGGCCTCCGCGTTAGACTAATCTGCATCTTTACCGACTGTCTGAGCTTTAGCTGAAAGCTGATCAGCCTTCGGCTGAACCGGGGAAATAATTCAACGAACAGTTTGGTTTTTTAGCACACAAACGCCGCTAATTCTAGCTCACCCGATGCCAATGCTTCTGAGTTCTTCCAGCATTTTCTGGTGATGCGTCGCTGGCCAGTAAACCCGTTGGCATTGTGCGCACCAGGAAAACTTCCCTTGGGTTGAAAAGACGTATGGCGGCACGATTTTTTCCACTGTCTCTTTGGACCTGGGTTGCAGCACCGTGTTGCATTCCACGCAACGCGTGAACATACCGTCGCCAGGTTTCAACCCACACTCTTGGATCACTTGCCGCAGCTGCTCGCGATAATGGTCGCTCGCGATGAACATGAACGGCGGCGGCTGTTTTTGCTTCAAGCGCCTGTCGCGAGTGAGAATGAGCCGGCTTTCCGCCCGGGCGGCGCGAATAAGTCCATAGCCGGTCAGATGCTGACCGTATGTGACATCCTGCCCGATCACACGGAGCCACTTTACCAGCCTGCCGAGCATGCGATCAGCGGCAAATTTCAAGTTTGTCGGATCAGATTTCAATGATTTTTCTGGAATTGTTTGCTCCCAGCGCGCTTTGCCTTTACCATATATGCTCTACCGCATGCTTGTTAAGCGATCCATCGGCGTTGCCATCGTGCTTTTCTGGTGCTTGATGAACATTTTCCTCGTCAAGCGCCAGCTCGGCGCCCCCCCGCCTGTAATCACGGTGCGCAGCACGGAAAAAATCACCGAGACCATAGAGGAATGGTGGGGTGTCTTCTATCGCGGCGAAAAGATCGGTTACGCGTCCCAAACCATCTCGCCGAAGTCGAAAGGTTACAAACTCCATGATCAGTCGGTGATGAATTTGAATCTACTCGGAACTGTGCAACCCGCCACGACGCGGCTGGCAATGGAAGCCAACGAGGACTGGATCTTGGAAAACTTTGAATTCGAGCTAAGTTCGAAAGAAATTCACTTCACCGCGCGGGGCCGGGTTAATGAAAGGACGTTAAGGCTAGAAATCGACTCTGCCGGCCACAAATCCACCCGCGAAATCACGCTTTCCCAAGCGCCTTATCTGCTTGCCGCCTTAAAACCGTACGTTGTCACACAGCAACTCGAAACCGGCAAGAAATTCTTCTTCTCCACCTTCGATCCAGCTACGCTATCGCAGCAAGTGACGACCGTCGTCATCGAAGGACGGGAGCAGATCCGCGCCGGCGGGCGTACCGAGCCGGCGATTAGATTGCGCCAAAGCTTCCGCGGCATCTCAGTCGTTTCCTGGGTGGACGGCCAAGGCCGGACGCTCAAAGAAGAATCTCCCGCCGGCTTGTCGCTGGTGCGACAAAGCGCCGAAGACGCGAAAGCCGCTTCCTCCCGAGCGGTGTCGCTGGATATCGTCGCTCAGACGTCTATTCCGGTTGCAAAAGCGATTGCTGATCCTCAATCTCGCGCCGAACTTCAACTCAAACTGAGCGGCATTAACCTAGCCAACTTCCCCCTCAGCGGCGGCCGCCAAAAACTGAGTGACGCCGGGTTGGAAATCCGGCGCGAAGATCTGCAGCAACTCAGCGCAAGAAGTATTCCGATTAGCGACGCGCGAATGACTTCTTATCTACAACCGACGCCGTTTTTGCAGGCCGATCATCCAAGCATCCGTCAGCTGGCAACGAAAATTCTCAACGGAGAGACTAACTCGTATAGAGCCGCAGTGAAGATCAAAGACTGGGTTCATAAGGAAATCGCCAAACAACCGACGGTGAGCATTCCCAACGCGCTCGAAGTTCTCCAAACCAAGAGAGGCGATTGCAACGAGCATACGGTGCTCTTCAACGCCTTGGCGCGTGCCGCAGGAATACCGGCGAAGACCGTCGTCGGCATCGTCTACCTACGCGGCGCGTTTTACTACCATGCCTGGTCCGAGATCTGGCTCGGCGAGTGGATCTCAATCGACTCTGTGCTCAATCAATTTCCGGCCGACGTCACGCACGTGAAATTTCTCGAAGGCGAAATCGACCGCCAGCTCGATATCCTGCAACTTATTGGCAATCTCAAAATTGAAGTTTTGTAACGTAGGAGCACTAAAGTCGTCACCCCCGAATGTTTTAATCGGGGGTCCAGTTCCGGTCTCGCCTGGATTCCCGATAGAAGCATTCGGGAATGACGGACTCTAAGAAGTCTGGGAATGGCTCTTTAGCAGCAAGCTGCGGGGAATCAAACCCGCAATAATTGGCATGATTCAACTCATCAGCCTGACCAAACATTACGGCAAGCTCGCCGCCGTCGACGATCTCAATATCGAAGTGCCGGCCGGCCAAATCTTTGGCTTTCTCGGCCCCAACGGCGCGGGCAAGACCACGACTATCCGCACCATGATGGGTATCCTTAAGCCCACATCGGGCCAAGTCCTGCTCGGCAAACATGATGTGATGAAGGAGCCTGAGAAGGCGAAGGCGATTTCCGGATTCATTCCCGACCGGCCTTTTATCTACGAGAAGCTTAGCGGCCATGAATTTTTGGAATTCGTCGGCAAACTGCACCGCGTCGAATCGGTACGCCTCAGTCGTCGCATCGTCGAACTGTTGGAGTTATTGGAATTGATCCCATGGAAAGATGAGCTGGTGGAAAGTTACTCCCACGGCATGAAGCAACGGCTGGTCGTCTGCGCCGCGCTGATCCACGAGCCGCGCATTCTCGTCATCGACGAGCCCATGGTTGGCATGGATCCAAAGGGCGCACGCACGCTCAAAGATCTCTTCCGCGCCCTCGCCCTCAATGGCACTACGATCTTTCTTTCGACGCATAGCATCAGCATGGCGGAGGAGATCTGTCATAGAATCGGGATTATCCAGAAGGGCCGCCTGATCGCTTGCGGCTTCACGGCGGAAATCCATCGGCAAACGAGCAACGCCAACGGCACGTTGGAAAGTGTGTTTCTAGAATTGACCCGCGAACAGCCGCCGGAAAGCTTAGACCCGGAACCTATTTCATGAGCTCGGTTGCGCTTCTGCTTTCCCCACTCTATTTGTCCTGGAAAAATGGATTTTTCCGCGGTGGCGGATCTTGGGGCCGCCGGCTCTCGCTCGCGCTCCTTGCCGTACTATTCTGGATAGGAACCTATCTCGTTGTCCGCCGCGTACTACGCTATTTCGAAACCGTTTACGAACTCGGTCCGGCCCTGGCTTATCAGCTCCTGTTGATCATCTTGCTGACGTTTTTGTCGATGCTGCTGTTCAGTAACTTGGTGGCCGCGCTTTCAACTTTCTTTCTCGCCCGAGATTTGGATTTGGTTCATGCCGCGCCGATTTCGCCACACTCTTTTTTCTACGCGCGCCTGATCAGCACCACGCTGAACTCCTCATGGATGGTGCTGTTCTTCAGCCCGCCGATATTCGCTGCCTACGGCTCCGTTTTTTCCGGCGGCGCGAGTCTTTTTCTGTGGCTCGCCGTTATCTTGCCGCTCTTTCTGGTCATTCCGGCGTCCATTGGAATCTTGATCACCCATCTGTTGGTTTTTTTTCTTCCGGCCAAACGTATTCGTGACATTCTTTTTTTCATCGGCCTGTTCGCCTTCGTCGTCATGTACTTTTTGTTTCGCTTCTCCCAACCGGAGCGGCTCGTGCAACCGGAATCCTTCGGCAGCTTTTTGAATTTCTTGAGTGCCATGGAAACGCCTTCGTCGCCTTTCCTGCCGAGCAGCTGGTCCGCGGAAATTTTGGCCGGAACGTTGTTTAACCGCGACACGGAACAAGTATTTTTCTTTGCGCTGCTGACGAGTTACGCGCTGTTTCTGCCAGTCGCCGCCTGTTGGGTCTCGGGGGCAGTCTATCTCGAGGGTTGGTCCAAGGCCCAAGAATCGCGGCAAGGCCGGCGCAAGCATGATCGGCTGGATCGATTATTGAATGGGCTTACGCGGCCCTTTCCGGCAATCATTCGCGCGCTCATGGTCAAAGACGTGAAAACTTTTCTGCGCGATACCACTCAATGGTCGCAGGTCTTTCTTCTAGTCGCGCTGATTGTTGTTTACCTTTACAATTTCAAAGTTTTGCCGTTGGATCGCTCGCCCATGCCGGCCGGCACGATTCGCACGATCGTCTCCTTTGCCAACTTGGCCCTCGCGGGTTTCGTTCTGAGCGCCATCGCCATACGCTTCGCCTTCCCAGCCGTGAGTCTCGAAGGCAGGGCTTTCTGGATTCTACAGACGTCGCCGATGTCTCTGCGCGCCTTATTGTGGAGCAAATTCTGGCTCAACTTTGTGCCGCTGCTTCTCTTAGGTGAGCTTCTCGTTTTCCTGAGCAATCTCCTGCTTCACGTGCCGGCGTGGATGATGACTCTCTCCCTGATCACCATGGGCTTGATGACTTTCGGCATTGCGGCCATTAGCGTCGGACTCGGCGCTCTCTATCCCAACTTCAACTTCGACAACGCCGCGGAAATTCCGACCAGCTTTGGCGGCGCCGTCTGTATGATCTTCAGCGTTGGCTTCATTGCTGTGGCGGTCATGGTCGAAGCCTGGCCGATCTATGCCCTGACGATGAGGACGTTTTACCGCGGCACCGTGACCGCGCCTGAACTATCGCTGATTGCGCCGTCGCTCCTGATCGTGCTAGCTCTCACGATCGTCGCAGTCATCGTATCCCTGCGGCTGGGGCTACGGAATTTAGAGAAAATGAAAGAGCAGTGAGAATCTAGCACAGGGAGGGCGTACCGTGCAGCTAGCGCATACGATCTACGAACCGAGCGGCGAGGGTCCTTTCCCAACGATTCTGACGCTTCATGGCCGGGGCGCCAACGCCTTCGATCTGCTCGGCCTCGCGCCCCACATTTGTGGCGGCAAATTTCTGATTATTTGTCCGCAGGGCCCGTTGGAAACTCCCGTCGCTCCAGACACGATGGGCTATTCTTGGTATCCAATGAGCTTGGGCGGCCCGCCCGACGTCACGGCGATCTTGTCGTCGCGGCAAAGGCTGCAAACCTTTCTCGACGAGTCTTTGCTGCGCTACCCCATCGACGCGAAGAAGCTGGTTATCCTCGGCTTCAGCCAGGGTGGCGTGATGGCTTATAGTCTCGCACTGCCGAACCCGCAGCGCTTTGCCGCATTGGTAGCACTGAGTACCTGGCTTCCCCCGGAATTAGCAGCACAACTATCGATTAACGACGGCGTTCAATCTCTGCCGACTCTCGTACAACACGGCACGCAAGATCACATGATCGAAATCGCACGGGCGAGGGATGCGGTGGAAAAGCTGCGCGATCTGCGCTTGCCGCTAACCTATCGGGAATACGAGATGGGCCACGAAATCAGGCCGAGAAGTCTTGTGGACCTCTCGGCTTGGCTCGAGGAGAAGGTAACGAAAACGGGTGGTTAGGTGCTAACCGCCCGTTTTCATTTTGCCTTTCTCCCACCCTTCCAAAAACCCATTAGGACCGATTTTTTTTGAAACGGCTTTGAAATGAAGCAGCCTTTGAAGCGACCCCAAAAGGGACAAAAATACGGGCGAGCTATCAGCTCAACCGCGTACCTCGTGCCCTGCGGGTACGAAGAGTGCCAAGAATTTTTTATCAGCGAAGACCACCGCGTCGAGTATCACCCAGACTGTTTCAAAAAGAAGGAAGCATGGTGGGCGAAACTGAATCGAGGCAAAGAGTATGAGTGACGCTAATGTTCGTCAGCGCGTTTCCTCACAACGAGCGCCGACCCGGAAAGAGTTTGAACGTCTAACACGAACGGTCAAGGTTGACTTGGTAAGGATACAAAGCTAAACGGAAGCCGGTTAAGGGATAAACCTTCCTTGGCGGAATGAGCGCAGGCGCTTATGGACGATATTGGTGCGTGCATTTTGGTTGTTGTTTTATCGGCCGGCATGATTGTCGTTGTTTTTGGTGCCTTAATTTGGAAGAGTAGGAAGCCGTTGAAATGGATAAGGTCATAAAAGCGGTCCAGCTCTTGACTTTGATTCTCGTCTCTTTGGTTTGCCTCGCGTACATCTGGCGCCAATACTACGATTATAAAAGACGACAAGAAGCATGGGATATCTGCGGGAAATGGGCGTACGACGAAGCGAAAATTTTATCAAAAAGCGAAACATTGGTGATTCAGGAGTGTATGCAGCGCATCAAGCCCTAGCCAAGCGGTTGTAGCGCCTTGGATGAACAGGGATCAGGCTACTACTATGACCGCGCCTTCCCTGATCTTGGCTTTCAAGACCCGAGGAAATCTGCATACGATAACCGAAACCGGCGAATGCAACGGCGGGGCTGGAGGCGCGTATATGCCCATACGCGGTAGGCCAGGAAACTCTTATTTCGAAAATTGCGGAAACATGTCGCGCAAAGCCGCTTCGCTGACTGTCCGCTGTCGGCCATCGAAGCAACAAAGTCGGCCTGTTGAAACTACCATCCCACACCCTCAAAGAAAAATACGGCCGTCGTGTTTCCATCTCTTATGAGCTGCGCCAAGTCCTTGAGGAAGTTAAAGACGAGCAACATCGAAACAAAGTGGAGAACATCCAGGGACACGTCTTCACGCGGCGCGACGGTCGCCCTATTCGTGATATCACTAAAGCGTTCGCCTTCGCGTTGGAGCGGGCGAAGTTAAAGGACTCGGGGATTACGGCCCATTCATTTCGGCGAGCATGTATAAGCCGCTGGACCGACCTGGGCATCCCGAGAGATTTCGTCATGCTCTTTCAGCGGCCACAAGTCCTTCAGGTGTTCACGACGATTACCAAAAATTTACCGACCCGACTTTCGTAGGGAAGTTTCGCGAGAAGGGATTACTTTTACCGCCCCAAGAAAGAAAAACCGCCAAGGGTCTTTGAAACCCTCAGCGGTTTTGAAACGGCGAAACTCTATTTAGCTAAGGTTTGCAAGCTGTCGAGTTTTAATTAACACTTTCGAACTTAGGCAAAAAAGTCTATTGGACCTCTCGGCATAGGTGAAAAAAAAAGGGCGACCGCCCGGTCGCCCCTACAAGAATGATGTCAGCACAGCGCGCTTTAGCTCCGCATATAGCTCAGGTCCTTCGCCATCGCTTCGAGCCGGGCGATGCGTTCTTCCATAGGCGGGTGAGTGCTGAATAGATTCGCTAAGCCCCCGCCGCTGAGCGGATTGACGATGAACATATGCGCGGTCGCGTTGGCTGTCGCATTGTTGACTTGGAGCGGAATATTTTGCGCGCCCATGTGCAGTTTCCGCAACGCCGCTGCCAGCGCTAGCGGATCGCCTGTGACTTTCGCGCCGCCGTCGTCGGCGCCATATTCGCGCGAGCGCGACACCGCCATTTGAATTAGCATCGCTGCCATAGGCGCGACAATCATCATAAATAACAGCCCCAGAATGTTACCCCCGCCACCGCCTTCTTCACGATCGCGACCGCCCCCGAGCAGCATCCCCCATTGCGCCATGTAAGCCAGATAGCTGATTGCCCCGGCCAGGGTGGCGGCGATGCTGCTGATCAGGATGTCGCGGTGTTTGACGTGAGATAGCTCGTGTCCCAAGACGCCGGCAAGCTCTCGTTTATTAAGGATCCGTCGGATTCCTTGGGTCACCGCGACCGCAGCGTGTTCAGGATTGCGACCGGTGGCAAACGCATTCGGCGTCTCTTCCGGTATGATGTAGACTCTTGGCATGGGTAAACCGGCCCTTGTCGTTAAATCTTGGACCAAGCCGTAGAGCTCCGGATCATCGTTTGCCGTGATCTCTTGAGCGCCGTACATTCTGAGCACAATTTTATCGCTGAACCAGTAACTGAAGAAATTCATGGCGCCGGCCATGATCAGCGCCAATACCGCGCCATTTGGACCGCCGACCATATGGCCGATCCAGACGACCAACGCGGTCAGCGCCGCGAGGAGAATCGTGGTACGAAAACCATTCATATTTCCCCCTCCCTTTTCTGCAAAATCCTACGAAATGAGTAGACCATATCACTCCAGATAATCAATGAGAATTTGCGCACGGGGCAATGAAAAAGCAAGGGCCCTCCTTTTATAACGGGCAGAAATACGCCTATTATTTAATATCTACCATAAAAATAGGAGTTAGCCATGAGAGTTGGAGTCGTGTTTCCCCAAACTGAAATCGGTACCGACCCGGCGCTGATCAAGGACTATGCCCAAACCGCGGAAGAACTGGGGTTTTTACATATTTTGGCCTACGATCACGTTGTCGGCGCCCATCCCGCCAGCCGGCCCGGCTGGAAGCCGGCCTATTCACACTTAGACACGTTCCACGAACCGCTTGTTCTTTTTGGCTATTTGGGCGGACTGACTAAGAAAGTCGAGCTCGTCACCGGCATCATTATTTTGCCACAGCGCCAAACGGTATTAGTCGCCAAACAGGCGGCGGCGTTGGATGTCCTAAGCGGCGGTCGTTTGCGCCTCGGCATCGGCATCGGCTGGAACCCGGTAGAATACGAGGCCCTCGGCGAAAATTTTCATAATCGGGGACGCCGGTCAGAAGAGCAAATCGAAGTTATGCGCAAACTCTGGACGCAGGAACTCGTCACCTTCGACGGACGCTGGCACAAGATCACCGACGCCGGGATCAACCCGCTGCCAGTCCAGCGGCCGATCCCGATCTGGTTTGGCGGCAGCGACGAGCGCGCGTGGCGCCGTCTCGCGAAGCTGGGTAACGGTTGGTTTCCACTCTTGCCGCCCGATGAGAAATGCCGGACAGCGATTGAAAAAATCCGACTCTATACACGAGAGGCTGGGCGCAACCCCGATGATATCGGCATCGAAGGGCGCATTGGTTTTGGCCAGGGTTCACCCGACTCTTGGCTGAGAGAGCTGCAAGCCTGGAAAGAACTCGGCGCCACGCACGTGAGTTTGAATACGATGCGAGCCGGTCTGTCGTCACCGTCGGCCCACATCGCAGCGATCCAGCGCTTCCAGGCCGCCACGGTGAGTAAATGGTAATTGGGAAGTTTAGTGCCGAGCGGCGGATTGATGGGTTTGTGATTTATCCAGCCAGGCTCGCAAGGCTTCGAACGGCTCGCCGCGGTCTCGAACGGCGGTGCGGATGGCTTCGATCGTTCGTACCAAGCTGCGACCACTGGACTCGTAGATCGACTCGAACAAGTCGAGGTCCTTCAAATAGACGAGATAATGCATCAGCACCGCGTTATTGAACGGTTGCTGGCTGAAGCCGCGAAAGCGTTGGACCGGCCGATCGGCGATACGGCGCGCCCATTCGGCCTTGGCGCGGGCAAAGATTTCCTCGCGCAGCCGTAACTTGTCATCTTTTACGATGTCTCGGCCATAAAGCTCCGCGAGGGTGCCGGCGACTTCACCGATGAACGCGCCGAACTCGCGTTCGTCGTCCCACAACTGAGTCGCGCGCAGATGCTCGGCGCTGCCTTCGCCGGAGCGTTCGCGGAAAAAATCGATCGACGCGCGATGACCGACGAAGTTCGCCACGCTTTCGTTGAACGCGCTGGCGCCTTTCAGGTAAAGGGTGTTGTGAAACAACTCGTGAAAGACGATCTCGCTCAGCATCACCCTGTCGTATTTGAGCAAATGAGAGAGCAGAGGGTCGTCGAACCAGCCGAGCGTGCTGAAGGCCGCCGAGGTACGCATATTGGTGTCGTAACCCTCGGCTTTTAATCTTTCGATTTCCGCTTCAGCGTCCTGCTTAGAGAAATAACCCTTGTAGGGCACGCTGCCGACGATCAGAAACCACCACGTATACGGACGCAGCTCAGTCTTGGGCGCAGCGACGACGATGTAAGTCAGATCCGGCCGGTCAACATAGGAGTAGCTCGAGTAGCTGCCGCGGACGTTGAGCTTGAGCACGTCCCGCGCGTATTCGCGGACCGCCAAGACCAGCCGCAATTTTTCATTGGTGTCCTGCGGCACCTCGGAGTTTTGAATGAAATTCGCGATGGGCTCGCGCCGCCAGAGGATCTTGCCCTCTTCGTAGGCGGCCCGCAGCACGTAAATCGGCGAGCAGCCGGAAACGATCGATCCAACCAGCGTACCTAGAAGGATGAGCCATGCGTATGGGCTGCGTCTCAATTGCGTTAGATAATGGAATGGAGTGATCTCGGAAAGACGTATTTGACTGGGATTACGCATTAGCTTTCAACGCCGTTTCAGGGGTGGCGAATTTCAATTGTTCGCGCTCGTATTGTAACTGGTACAACCGATGATAGATACCTTTTTTTCCCATTAGCTGGGCGTGGGAACCCACTTCGCGAACTTCACCGTGGTGGAGAACAATGATGCGGTCGGCGTTGCGGATGGTGGAAAGCCGGTGCGCGATCAAAAGACAAGTTCGGTTGCGCATGACCTTTTCCAACGCGTCTTGTATGAGCGCTTCGGTCTCGGTATCGACGCTCGAGGTTGCTTCATCCATGACGAGGATTTCCGGCTGGTAAACCAGGACTCGCGCCAGTGAAAGAAGCTGGCGTTGGCCGGCGGAAAAATTGCTGCCGCGCTCGCGCACGTGGCCATGATAACCGTCCGACAGCGCGCAAATAAAGCTGTCCGCATTGGCCAGCTGCGCCGCCCGCTCGATTCGCTCCAGCGGAATCGACGGATCGCCTAGCGCTAGATTGGCGCGCACGTCGCCGGCAAAGAGGAAGACGTCCTGCAGCACCACTCCGACATGCTGGCGCAACGCCCGGAGATCCCATTGCCGCACGTCGAGGCCGCTAACCTTAATCGAGCCCTGCCCGATATCGTAAAAACGGTTGAGCAGCTTGATCGTGGTTGTCTTGCCGGAGCCTGTCGCTCCGACAAGAGCTACCTTCTCTCCCGGTTCGATGCGGAAAGATACACCCTTCAACACCGGGTCACCGGATTGATAGTGAAACCAGACGTCGTCAAATACCACTTCACCGCGAAACGGCTTCGGCACCTGCGCATTTCTCGGGCTCTGAATGTCCACCGGCGTATCGAGCAGCTGAAAGATCCGCTCGGCCGACGCCATCGCAGACTGCATGACTGCGTACTTTTGGCTAAACTCGCGCAGGGGCACGAAGAACCGATGGATATATTCCTTAAACGCCACCAGCGTGCCGATGCCGATGATGCCTTGCAGCACCTCGCCGCCGCCGTACCACAGCAACAGGCCAACACTGACCGCGCCCGCCGCCTCGACCATCGAATAGAGCACCGCTTCGTACAAATTCGATAAATGATAGGCGTCGCGATGGTCGGCGTTGAGCGCTTCGAATTCACGAAAAGTTTTTTCCTCGCGAGCGAACAACTGGATCACCGACATGCCGGAAATCGCCTCGCCCAGGTACGCGTTGATGCGCGCGATTCGTTCGCGGATCAGCCGGTAGGTCTGGCGCGCTTTGACGCGAAAGAAGTTGATGGCGAATGCCATCGGCGGGATCAAAGCCAGCGACACTAGCGCTAACTCGACGTCTAGATAGAACATGATGCCGACGATCCAGATGACCATGGTGAAGTCGCCGACGAGTGTCATGACTCCGGAAGAAAACATCTCCTGCAGCACGTCTACGTCGGTGGTCATGCGGGTAACCAGGCGGCCCACCGGGTTGCGGTCGAAGTAGCTCATAGGCAGTTTTTGCACGTGGGAAAAGATCGCCACGCGCAGGTCGGCGAGGCAACGCTGCGCCACCACCATGGACAGATAGTACTGAGCAAATATCGCGACCGTCTCGCCGATCAGCGCGCCCAGGAAAAGCAGCATCACCGTCTGCAAGCCCCAGAGGTCTTTACCGGCGATATACTGATCGATGCCGATCTTCATCAAATACGGCTGGGCTAAACCAAATGCCTGCTGCAGCGGCAGCAGCAGCATGCTGACAAGGAACAGCCGTTTGTAGGGAAGGATGAACTGCCACAGGCGCCTGATCAGCCGAAAATCGTAGGCCTTGCCGAGAAGTTCCTCTTGGGAGATTGCTTGCGCCATCTAAATCTGTTCCAACTCCTCGCTCAGTCGCTGTTGCTGATAGAGTTCGGCATAGACGCCGCCGAGGCGCACAAGTTGGTCGTGATTGCCGCGCTCGATGATTTGGCCTTCGTCGAGCACGAGAATCTCGTCCACCTCTTTCACCGCGGAGATTCGGTGCGAAATGATCAGACAGGTCTTGTTTTTGAGAATCGCCCTAAGCTCATGGAGAATTTCAGCCTCGGTTTGCGCGTCTACGCTGGAAAGACAATCATCGAGGATCAACACGGGCGGATCCATGATGAGCGCGCGAGCCAATGTGGCCCGCTGTTTTTGTCCGCCGGAAAGGGTCACGCCGCGTTCGCCGACGATGGTATCGAGACCGTGGGGAAAGATTTCCACGTCGCGGTCCAGCTTGGCGATTTTGACGGCGCGCGCGACCTCTTCCATGGAACAGGCGTCGCGGCCAAACGCCAAATTGTTCTTCAGCGAGGTGGAAAAAAGAAAAGGCTCTTGGGGCACGTAGCCGATCATGTTGCGCAGCTCGCGCAACGACAGTTTGCGAATATCTTGGCCGTCCATGAGCAGCGCACCAGTCGAGACGTCGAATAGGCGCGGCACCAATTGCGCCACTGTGCTCTTGCCCGAGCCGACGCGTCCGACTAGCCCGACCGAGCGTCCAACCGGCAGCTTGAAGTCGATTCCCTCGAGCGTCGCGTGCCCGTTTCTCTGCCGCTCATGGGTGAAAGAGACGTCGCGGAATTCGATGCCCTGTTTGAGCGAAAACGCGATTTGCGGCGTCGGCTCATTAGCGATCGCCGGCGTCGTTTCGAGAATCTCTTCGAGGCGCCGCATGGCCGCGCGGCCCCGTTCCACCAGGGAAAGCATCCATCCGAACGCCGCCGTCGGCCATGCCAGCACATTGAGATAGGCGATGAACGCGACGATGTCGGCGACCAACAAATCACCGCGTAAGACGCGCACCCCGCCGTACCAGATGACGATCAGCACCGTCAGGCCGTTGATGCCCTGCATGATGGGGTTGACGATGCCGCGCATTTTCGCCATCTCGAGACTTTTGACTTCGTAGTCCTTGTTCAAACCGATGAACTGCTGGGCTTGGAACTGCTCCTGCGCGTAGGCTTTGACGACATGCATGCCGCTCAGATTTTCCTGCACGTGGCTGCTGAGAACCGACATCTGTTGCTGCACTTGCAGCGAGCTTTTCATGATTCTGCCGCGAAACTTGGCCGCCACGTACATCAGCAACGGGAATGGCGCCAGCGCCGCCAACGTCATGCGCACGTCCATCGACAGCATCAGCGCCACGGCGTACACGTAATAAAGCGGTGCGTTGACAAAATTGAGGACTCCCGGACCGAGCATGATGCGCACGGCGGAGATGTCGTTAATCACCCGCGACATGAGGTCGCCGGTGCGTTGGTTATGATAAAAGGACAGCGGCAGTTTCTGAAGATGTGCGAACAGATCGTTGCGTAAATCGTATTCGACAGTGCGCCCGGCGTTAAATATCAACGCGCGCGAGTAGCTACGGACGACGCCCTGCACCACCGCGGCGGCTATGATGAGCACGGCGTAATAGGTGACGTCGCGCATGGCCCCCCCATGCTCGATGACGCGCACCGCCTCGCGGATCCACCAGGGAATCCACATCACTAACGTTGCCGTCCCGAATAGGCAAAGCCCGCCGAACAGATAACTTCGCCAGTAACGCCATATATATTGCGACAGTCGCCCCATGTATCCCGATAGAATACTCTACGGTGGTCCCACTCGCAAGAAACGCCCCTTTGACGGGAGCACCGGACCTGCGGTTGTTCGGCCGTCGCTTGACAAGATAGCCGCGCTCCCCAATAACATTGAAGTATGACTTCAACGAAATTCGTTCGCCGCGACGACCTCCGCAATATCGCAATCATCGCTCACGTCGATCACGGCAAGACAACCCTGGTCGACGGACTGCTGCATCAAAGCGGCATTTTTCGCGCCAACGAACACGTCGCCGAGCGCATCATGGATTCCATGGACTTGGAACGCGAGCGCGGCATTACGATCATGGCGAAGAACACGACGATTCGCTATGGCGGCGTGAAGATCAATATCGTCGACACCCCCGGCCATGCCGACTTCGGCGGCGAGGTCGAACGGACTTTGGCGATGGTGGACGGGGTGATGCTCCTGGTCGACGCTTCCGAAGGACCGTTGCCGCAAACCCGCTTTGTTTTGAAGAAAGCTTTGGAAGCTAACCTGCCGCCGATTGTGTGCATCAACAAGATCGACCGGCCAGACGCCCGCGTAGCTGAGGTTTTGGACGAAATCTACGATCTCTTCATTGATCTCGACGCCAACGAAGGGCAACTCGACTTCCCCGTCGTCTATACCAATGCCCGTGCGCGCACGGCGACACGGGATCTGAAACAGCCGGGCAAGGATCTGCAACCGCTTTGCGATTTGATCGTCCAGACGTTGCCGGGTCCCGCCTTTGATCCCGCTCTACCGACGCAGTTTCAAGCGAACAATTTAGACTACAACGATTATGTCGGCCGCGTGGCCATCGGACGATTGAAGAGCGGCAAGCTTGCCGCCGGCAACTACACCCTCTGCCGGGCCGACGGCACACAACAGGCGGTAAAAGTCACTCAAGTCTATGGCTGGCGGGGGTTGAAACGCGTCGAGATCGACTCTGTCGATGCCGGAGATATCGTCGCCATCGCCGGGATCGAGGACATCGGCATCGGCGATACCGTCGCCGACCGGGAAAATCCCAAAGCGCTGCCCGCGCTACGGATCGACGAACCGACGATCACGATGGTCTTCAGCTCGAACAACTCACCTTGGGCGGGCCGCGAGGGAGAATTCGTCACCTCGCGCAAGCTGCGCGAGCGGCTCTTCTTGGAGCAAAAGAAAAATGTCAGCCTGCGGATCGCCGATACCGAGCAGCCGGATTCGTTCCAAGTCACCGGCCGCGGCGAGTTTCAACTCGCGATCATCATTGAGACCATGCGCCGCGAAGGTTACGAAGTGATGGTCTCCAAACCCACCGTCGTCACGCGGCAGATTGACGCCAAGCTCCACGAGCCAGTGGAATTGCTGGTGATCGACATCCCGGAGGATTTTATCGGCGTCGTCTCGCAGCTACTGGCAATGCGCAAAGGCAAGATGACCAAAATGACCCATGGCGGCTCAAGCCGGGTCCGATTGGAATTCAACGTGCCGTCGCGCGGCTTGATCGGCTTTCGCTCCCGGTTTCTTACCGATACGCGCGGCACGGGCATCATGAACGCCCTATTCGACGGCTGGGCGCCCTGGCATGGAAATATTCAATCGCGCACCAACGGCGCCATGGTTGCCGATCGCGAAGGCCAGACTACGCCGTATGCCGTCTTTCATCTGCAGGAGCGAGGTATTATTTTTGTTCCGCCGGGCGCGCGGGTCTACGAAGGCATGGTCGTCGGCGAGTATTCGCGCGATGTCGACCTCAACGTCAATATATGCCGCGAGAAGAAGCTCACCAATATCCGCGCTGCCGGCCGCGACGAGAATATTATCATCACTCCACACCGGGAAATGGGCCTGGAAGAAGGCATCGAATGGATCGCCGACGATGAATTAGTGGAAGTAACGCCGCAATCGATTCGACTGAGAAAGAAATTCTTGAAGCAGGCCGACCGTCCGAGACGCCGTCAGGAAGACGACGATTAGAAGATCATTTTTTTTCCGGCGGAGGGATGGGCTTGTCGCAAAACTCTTTTTTTACAAACATGACGTACAGCCCCGCCGAAGGCGCTCTAACCTCGACCGCCGGCCGGGTTCCCGCTTTGAATTCTTTGATTTCCGCCTTGTGACCGGCGGCCTGAAGTGTCTCGGCCAGCTGGTACGGACTTTTGACATCGCTGAACTCCGGACCCTTCTTCGAGAGTAACGACAGCGACGTGCATTCGCCCTCGCGTCCCGCGAGCAGCCAGGTCGCGGGTTCCGCTTTAGCGGGCGGAGCTTTGGAAATTTTTGTCTTGTCGGTTTGCGCCGTGTGGGCAGAGTAGGGAATACAAACAAGCACTAGTAGCATCAAGATCCGCGGCAATGTCTCGCGCATCGTTTTGACCCTCACAACCTCCCGATTGAAAAATCCTAAAACTAATCCGAGTGCAGTGCAACTCGATTGCCTTCGCTGTCGATAATAATCGCGCGAAAGCCAAATGGCCCGATCGGGTGTTTCGGCTTGACGATTTTGCCGCCATTCGGCGCCACTGCCGAGACCGCATCATCTAATCGTCCGCTCGCATTTAAATAAATCATCAAGCCCTTTTCCGACGGCTTTTCCTCCGCGCTGGTGAATAGACACGCGCCAACTTCCCCGTCGTTGTGCGGCAAGATGCCGATCGTCATCTCCGGAAATTCCTGCTTCTTTACCGGCTGACCGAGAATCGCGGAATAAAATTTTATCGCCCGGTCTAGATCTAACACTGGAATGTCACACCACACGATTTGATTGGCCATGGAATTCTCCTTCTCTTTGACATTTATCCAAACTCTCTATTCGTAAGTGAAATCAAGCTTCATCTCGGATTGATCCCACCCCACAGCTTATCGAAAAATCCGCTCTTCTCCAGCTCATCCAGATAGCGTCGGTCGTAAAGTTCTTGCGGTTTGAACTTCTTCGCCCGTTGATCGGTCGGGGCAATGTCGTCGAGGATCGCTTGCACCGCTTCCAATTTCAATTCCATGCGCGGCTCCAGCGCCTTGATTTCCGCAATATACGCCTGGTCAAGAACCTTTCGGTCTTCGATGCGCAGGTATTTTGCCAAGACCTTGAGAACGATTTCTTTGTCGGTATGCAGGAGTTTCGCCGCTTCCGCCATCGCCCGCATGAATCGGCCGATCAGCGGCGAATTTTGCGCGATAAACGAACGCCGCGTAATCAGCGAAACCGCAACCTGTGGGATGCGTAGATCCGGACCATAGACGACATAGTGGTAGCCCTGGGAAATGGCGCGCGCGTCCCAGGGCGCCGACATGGTGCCGGCGTCGATGGCGCCGGAGAGCAGCGCGGCGAGCATTTCCGGTGCGCCGCCGGTTTGGATCATCGAGTAGTCCCGTCCCGCCTCCATGTTGCGCCGTTTGAAAGCTTGAACGGCGAAGTAGTGCGTGGTGGCGCCGATGCGCGTTACACCGATCTTTTTGCCGCGCAGGTCTTCCAGCTTTTTGATATCCGGTTTGGCGAGAATGCTTTGGGTCAGATGATTTTTGATGCCCGCGATGAATACCAGATCGTTGTTGCCACCCACCACGGTGCGTACGAGTCCGACGCCGCCGTCGATCAAGATCTGCGCATCGCCGCCGAGCATCGCCGCCGTCGCCAGCGGCGAAGTGCCGATGTAAACCAGGGGGAATTCTAGATTGTACTTGCGAAAAATGCCGGTCTCCTGCGCGATCCATGGCATCGACTGCGACATCACCCGCGCGGATTGAACACCGATAAGACGATCCGCGCTCCGAACAGCAGCAGGACAGATCATTAAGACGATAAAGCACGACACCAACAAACTTCGCTCCATGCGTTATGCTCCTCCCGCTCTAGATCCCAACCACGAAATTGGCGACCGGCGCATCAGTCGTTTTTCCAACTGGTTGGTACTCACTCGATACTTAAACGCTTTTCGGCCATTGATGAACAGCACCGGAACCTCGTTGCCGAACTTTTCGCGAAGCTCGTTGGAACGGTCCACATCGATCTCTTCCATCTCAAGCGGAATCTCCGACGCCACAGCGCGGACGACCTCTTTCATTTCGTCGCAGAGACCGCAATCCTGGCGCGAATAGAGCGTTAGTTTGGGTTTCATTTTGGCGACGGTTTTGTGGGTTCCTTGGGTTCTTCCGTTTTCTCTGTTTCGCCGAAACCGATAATGTTTTTGGGAATCCCCAACACGCCCCAAAACCACTCCGTCAATGTCCCAAGAGGCGCCGGCGTGATCGTCGGATCATCGATGCGGCCCGTAATGTTGAAGCTCGCCACCAAAAAGGAATTTTTAATGGCGGCGATGCTCCGCCCGAGGACAGGTAGGTAACTCATCGCTGAATCGATGCCGGCGAACGGCCGCACGGCGACGACGAAATCGACTTCGTCTTTGGGCACGTCAATTTTACCGACGCCGGTCATGCGTAAATCGCTGCTATCGACAATGAGATTTTCCGTGGAATAGACGCCCTTGTTCACCTTAAAATCGCCGGTGATGCTGCGGAAGCGGATTCCCTGTTTCGCTAGATCCGGCAGCTGCAGAGTGAACCAGCGCGATAGATCGAGCAAATTAAGAATCTGCACGATAATGCGCATTCGGTTGATCGTGCCGTCTTCGATGCGCAGATTGAAAGCGCCGTTCAAGTTTTGTTTTCGCTCCGGATCGTTCCTGCCGACCGTTTCCAATTTACCCGTCAAATTCACTTTGCCCGTCATCTCAGTGTTGGTGATATCAAACCAGTTCAAGAAAGACTGTACCGGGACGCCTTGAATCTTGGGCTCCGCTAAAACGCCCAGGGTATCCGGTCTGTCGAAAATCGTCGTCACGCCTTGGATCGCTCCACCAGCCGAACGGCCGGTCAGATTGGTCAAGCGCCATACCCGATGGTCGATCGTCGCATTGGTTTTCAACTCGGCGAATTCAAAATTTTTGATCCGCCCCTTGTTCAAAGCGATTTTTCCCTCGGCAACCAGGTTCGCGTAAAAATCGCTCGATTCCGGATCGATCTGCGATATGAGATAGGTGATGTCGAGATTCGGCGCGGAAAAATCGAAGTGCAATTGGGTTTTCTCGCCGTAGCGCCACCGGCCGCTGGCGCTCGCCGGGAAGCCGACCAGGGACGCATTGATGTTCTGGAAGTCAACGCCCGCTTCATCGATCTTGATATTGCCGTTGAGTTCGCGAAGCGGCTGAAGCAGAGGGTGAACCGTGACCTGGACGTTTAGCAAATCCAAATTGCCGGCAAACTTGCGCCGGATCTTGGTATTGAACGACCCCGAGTAACGCACCGCACCGCGCACGATGCCGGGATCTTTAAGCGTGCCGGTGTCGAGAAGCAAACTGGTAACCACGCCGGCTCTGACGCCGGGCGATTCGATGCCCAAATCGAAGGTGCCGTCGTCGCTGTCGTAATCCTTTATAGCCAATTGAAGCTGAATCGGCGAGCCGCTCACTTGCGCTCTGAGCTTGTCAGTTTTGATTTCGTTCGGCGTAAAATTAACCTCGCCTTGCACATCACTGAAGGAATGGTCGTCGTAGCGCACCCGCGCATTCTCCAGGGCGATCTTGCCGTCAAATTGCAGCGGCGCATCGGCAGATCGTTTTAGCGCGAAATCGATTTTGCTTCGCCCAGCCAAATCTTGAAGTGACGACGCAATCTTGGCGGCCCGCGCCGAAAACAAACCCGCTTTCACTTGTTCTTTGAGTTCGGCCAGGTCGACGTCGCCTCTCAATTGCAGATCCAGTTTGCCCTTCTCCGTCGGCGCCAAAACATAACTTCCGTCAATGTCGGTAAAACGCGAGTCGCCATAGAAACCTCTAACGTTCCGGAAGGTGACAATCCCTTTTGCCAAGCTGATTTGGCCTTCGACGCCGCGCAAAGGAAATGATCCCCTGGCGCTCAACGTGCCCGCGATATCGCGAACTTCGGCGTCAAACCAAATCTGTGGGCCGATGCCGCTCTGCGCGAGCCGGCGGAGTTGGGAGAGCGTCGCGTTGACGCCGGCCTTTTTGATCTCCACCTGACCCGCCTGCATCGAATTGACCGTATTCTCAACTTCCGGCGAGTTGATGATCTTCAGCGGCAAATACTTGCGCAAGACCGAGACCGGCGCTGACAAGGCCGATAGATTCAAGCGAAAATGAGGATCCTTACCGTCCATTCCATCAACATCGCCTTGCACCGAAAATTTGATATCGTTAGCGCGGAAGTCCGCGCGCAACACTCGCAAACGATTTTGGCTCCAATCGACTTCAAAAGTCATGCGGCCGTCGGCGCCGCTAAGTGGCACGAGAAAAAGCTCGGGCGCGTCGATCGCCAATTGCTTGAAATCGAGATCACTTTTAATCTGGAGTTGCTTTCCCGGATTGCCTTCCACGTGGACGCGCTGGCCGAGATGGCCGGTCATTGATTTGATCGGCAGTCGCGCGCCCACATGGTCTGTGATCAGCGCCGCTGGAAAATCCACGAGCTGCAGATCTGCGATCCAGCGGGCTTCATGAAACTCCAAGGTTTCTTTGGGAAATAGCAGACGCCCCTGCGCCTTCAAATTCATCTTGGCATTGTCTTTCACGACAACGCTGCGGAGATCGAACTCCAACGCCGCCCCGCCATAATCCGATGGCTCGCGCTTGAGAAACTGCTGCATGAAATCGCGCAAACGCTGGCCGCGCAGCCGCTCGAGATCGATGTCGGCATTGACGAGCCGCCACGTACCCAGACTGCCTTCCGACCGCTGGTCGGCATAGTCGATGTCGGCGTTCTGCAGTTTGATCGAACGCAGATCGAGGCTGAATTCGCTGTCCGTTTGTTTCAGAAAGGGCAGATTGAGCAGCTTGTCGAGCAGCGGAATATGCCCTTCCTTATTGCGGACAAATTGCGCCGCAGGCTGCTGTAGCCGTATCTCGTAAAAGACCACCTGCCTATGCAGCAGTGGCAGCAGCGCGACACGCGCAGTGATTTGCGCCGCGGTGATGGCGGGTTGAGACGCGTCGGGCTCTGATAATGCGAGGTCGCGGAAGACGATGCCCGTGATCCAACCGATTTCCAAATCGGCCGCGCCAAGTTGCACTTTCAGATCGGCGTTCTTTTCAATTTCCTCGATCAAAAAGCGGCGAAATTCACCGACCCGTATCAAATAATAAAAAGCTAAAGTCGAAACAATAAAAAAGAGAACGACAGTTACGCTGAGCAAACCGAGAAGCTTGAGCGCCTTTCTCATGGAAATTCTTAGGATACGACGGATTTCGATTTGCTGTCACCCCAGGGAGGATCCAAACCATAAACGGACGGAACTCATGCTAAAGGAACTCCGTCGGACGCGCAAGGGATTTGCTCGCCCGCACAAGACTTCGCCGGTCCGCTTTCGCAACGCTGGCCGAGTGTTAACAGCAGCGGCGAAACCTGATATTGAGATAAAGCTAGTCAAGTGGCTACAACGCTCGGACCATCACTAAAAGAACTCATCCTCGGCAAGCCCAAAGATCCCCTCGATCCCAAGGTTTTTCACCAAATATCCTTGGTCGCGTTTTTAGCGTGGGTTGGATTGGGCGCCGACGGTTTGAGCTCGTCAGCGTACGGGCCGGAGGAAGCGTACCTCGCGCTGGGACAATACTTTTATCTCGCCTTGCCGCTCGCTTTGCTGATGGCCCTTACGGTATTCGTCATTTCGGCGAGCTACTCACAGATCATCGAGCTCTTTCCCACCGGCGGCGGAGGCTACCTGGTCGCGACGAAATTGTTAGGGCCAAAATCCGGCCTGATTTCCGGCGCCGCGCTGGTCGTCGACTACATGTTGACGATCACGATATCGATCGCCAGCAGCGCCGACGCCCTTTTCAGTTTTCTCCCGATAGCCTTCCAGCCGCTCAAGATTTTCACTGAAGTCCTACTCATTTTCGGTTTGATTTTTTTGAACCTGCGCGGCGTGAGAGAATCGGTTTTAATTCTCTTGCCGATTTTCTTGTTATTTATCGCCATGCATTTTGTCGGAATCCTCCTCGGCGTATTTCCTCATTTAGGCACCATGCCGACCCTGGTCGCCAATTCCTTCAATGAGGTCGCGCGCGACACTCAAAGCTTGGGACTGCTGGCGACGTTGGCGATCCTGCTCCACGCTTACAGCCTGGGCGGCGGCACCTATACCGGCATCGAAGCCGTCAGCAATGGGTTGCAGATCCTGCGCGAGCCGCGCGTCGAAACCGGCAAGAAAACCATGCTTTACATGGCCACCTCGCTCGCCTTTACGGCCAGCGGGATCTTGCTCTGTTATTTATTGAATCAAGTCAAGCACGAACCGGGCAGGACGTTGAACGCCAGTTTATTTTCCGGTGTCTTCGCCGGGTTCTTCGGCAGCGATGCGACGTTAACGACATCGTTAGTGGTAGTGATTCTCATCACTGAAGCCGCGCTGTTGATCGTCGCCGCGCAAGCCGGCTTTCTCGATGGGCCGCGGGTGCTCTCGAACATGGCGCTCGACTCCTGGGTGCCGCATCGGCTCTCCCACTTGAGTGATCAGCTCGTCACCCGTAACGGCGTCTGGTTCATGGGTTTGACCTCCTTAGCGTTTCTTATTTACACCCGCGGCGAAGTGAAGCTCCTCGTCGTCATGTACAGCATTAACGTATTCCTGACTTTTACGTTCTCTCAGCTTGGCATGTGCCGCCACTGGTTCGAGGTACGGCGATCGGAGCGTGCCTGGGTACGCAAGCTATTGGTGAACGGGCTGGGGCTCTCGTTCACCGGTCTCATCTTGTGTGTAACGATCGCTACCAAGTTCACCGAAGGCGGCTGGATTACTTTAGTTGTCACCCTTGCTTTCGTCCTGGTCTGCCAAGTCGTGCGAATTCACTATGATCGGGTCCAAAACGCGCTCAAAAGCCTTGATGATTCTCTGCTCAATATTCCGTTTCAGCCGAATCTGCGCGAGCCGGTGCCGGCCAAAAATCCGGGCGCGCCGACGGCTGCGCTCATCGTGCGCGATTTTGATGGCATCTCCGTTCATACCTTGCTTAACGTCCAGCGGCTCTTCCCCAACTATTTCAAAAATATCGTTTTCATTTCCGTCGGCGTTATCGATACCGGTCAGTTTAAAGGTCACAGCGAGATCGAAAGTCTCAAACGCAAAACCGAGGAGAATCTCAAGAGCTTTGTCGAGTATGCCAATTGTCTGGGGTGGTACGCGGAGTCCCGCTACGCGCTTGGGGTGGATGTGATCACTGAGCTCGAGCGGCTTTGCGAAGCGGTCGCCAAGGAATTTCCTCGCACGGTGTTTTTTAGCGGCAATCTCGTTTTCGACGAAGAGAATCTATTTACTCGATTGCTGCACAATCACACTCCATTTACCTTGCAACAGCGATTGCAGTTCGCCGGGCACGACATGATGATTCTGCCGATTCGCGTATTTGCCAAAGGTCAGGTGAATGCATAAGCAAAAGCTATCCGGATTGCACAAAAATTCCGGCTTGGCGGCAAACGGGAAGGCGGCCAGAGCTGGGGCGGGGAGGGTTTTTTGACGAAATATTCCTCGCGCGCGCGACTTTATGTGTTTCTTTGCTTGACAGCCCAGAACTAACTTGTTAGAGAAAAAAGACTTTTTGCCTTCACACAACTAGGGTTTGTCCGGGGAGAGTGTATGTTAGATAGAGACGAGGAGTTGCTTAACAGCAAGCAGGTCGCCGTCATTCTGGACATGAGTCCGGACACGGTGAATGAGTTTGCCCGCAAAAACATTCTGCCCGCCTTCAAAAAAGGCAAGCAGTGGAGATTTCGCAAACGGGACGTTTCAATTTTTTACAAGAAACAACCGAAAGATATCCGCGACGCATAGTCGTCGGCAGGTTTGCGTGGGGTGGGGAAAAATGGCAGACATCGAGGCACACGAGAGCAAACTTTACTCGGAGTTCGCGCCACTTTACGATAAGGTTTTTGGGAAGATCTTCTATAGCCGCTTGGAAAGGGTCATCGAGGATCTTGGCATTCCGCCCGGCGCTAAGGTTCTTGAAGTGGGCGCCGGTACCGGCACGTCCTTTCCGGCGTATCCAAGCCATTGTGAAATTACCGGCGTTGATTTGGCCCCCGACATGTTGGCTCGCGCGCGCCAAAAGATCGAGGATAACGGCTGGTCCCATCTCAAGGTCATGGAGATGAACGCCCTCGATCTAGACTTTCCTGATAATACTTTTGACTACGTCATGGCGTTTCACGTCGTCACTGTCGTGCCTGATCCGGAGCGAATGATTGCCGAAGCCAAGCGAGTATGTAAACCAGGCGGCAGAATTGTCATCGTGAATCACTTCACCAGCGACGTTCCGCTGCTGGGGATGGTCACACAAGCATTAGACCCGATCACACGCTGGCTCGGTTGGCGTACCGATCTCAAACTGAAACCATTCATCGAAACCGCCAAACTCAATGTCGAAAAGATCTACAAACTGAATAAAACATCCCTCTATACGGTTCTGTTGTTGCGAAAAGAAAACCGTAAGTTTCACCCCATGCGCGAGCTCTGAGACTCGATCGAAGCACGTCCTGCCTCCGATTCTTGAAAGTCAAGGAAGTTCCCTCCAGAACACAACGCCCGGCCTGTGCCTGAGAACACAAGTTGCACAGGAAAAAATAGAATTTGAATTTAGCTGTTAGAAAAAACGTCGGGGAAGCGACGTTCCCCTGTTTCGATGACGGCTATGGGAGGATTGTTATCGAGGCAGATCTTTGGAGTTCTCTTTCTTCGCGTCCTTGCTGGCTTCGTCATCGTCTCCCCCGGTTACGCCTTTTTTGAAATCGCGGATCGCCTTCCCTAGTCCACTGCCGATCTGTGGCAGCTTGCTCGGCCCAAAAATAACCAGCGCGATCACCAAAATGACCATCAGTTCCGGCACGCCCAATCCAAACATAATTTCCTCCTACCCCTTACGCTTCACTGCGAAGAATACCGCGTTATCGCCGCGTTGCACAAGCAGCAGTATACGGTCACCACGACGCCCCTGGCGCGTTGCCCGCTCGAAGTCCCGGACATTGCCGACCGGCCGCTGATTGACTTCCCGGATGACATCTGCCGGTTCGATACCCACCTGATCGGCAGGACTGCCCGGTTGAACTTCCACTACCAGCACGCCTTTCGATGAATTCAAGCCTAAACGGCGCGCCGCTTCGGGCGTAATTCTCTGAACCCGCAGCCCTAGCTCCGGGTCGCGCGCTTCAGTCTGTTGATTGGGATCGTTTTCGTCTTGAAGCTCGCCGATTTTTACCGCCACCGTTTGCTCTTTTTTGTCGCGAAAAATTTTCAGCGTCACCTTCTGCCCCGGAGGCGTATCGGCGATCACACCGGGAAAATCGTGGCTCTTGGGCACCGCCTTGCCGTTGAACTCGACGATGATGTCGCCGGTCTTGACCCCGGCTTCGGCGGCCGGACTATTTTCGGCAACCTCGGTCACGACCGCCATTTCGCTCGGGTTGCGCGTAAGGCCCAGCGATGAGGCCATCGCCACTGTCACGTCCTGGGCTCGGACGCCGAGCCAGCCGCGCACGACGCGGCCATTCTTGCGTAATTGTTCGACGATTTTCTTCGCTAGATCGATCGGAATCGCAAACCCGATACCGACATTGCCTCCGGTCTGACTGAAGATCGCGCTGTTGACGCCGACAACTTCGCCCACAGCATTGATCAGCGGTCCGCCACTGTTTCCAGGATTGATCGACGCGTCGGTCTGGATAAAGCTGTCGTAAGGACCAGCGCCAATCACGCGTCCTTTGGCGCTGACGATTCCCGCCGTCACCGTGTGCTCCAAACCGAACGGATTGCCGATCGCCATCACCCAATCGCCGACGTCCAGTTGGCTCGATGTGCCGATCTTGGCAAACGGCAGATTGCCAGGCGATTTTCGAGTTTTGATCAATGCGATGTCGGTGCGATCGTCCTTGCCCACCAGCCGCGCTTCGTATTCAGTCTGATCAGCCAATTTAACTTTGATCGTGTCCGCACTCCGTACGACGTGGTAGTTGGTCAAGATTTCGCCGTCCTTGCTGATCAAGATGCCTGAGCCGAGACTGCGTTGGGTACTCTCCTTGGGAATCGTTTCGCCGAAGAAGCGGTTAAAAAAATCCTCGATCGGATCGTTGGATCCGGAGCGCGCCGAGCGCTGCGAGCTCGTCGAAATGTTGACCACCACCGGCATGGTTTTCTTGGCGATGGCGGCAAACGACGGCGGCCGAGTGGTCTCCAATGTGGCGAGATTTGCTGCGCCTGAGATCGGCGCGATCGCCAGCGACGAGAATACGACAAAGCCTAAACCGCATCTCAAACCACACCAAAACGACGTCCGTGTCGGGCAATTCATCCGTCCATTCGCATTTCCAGCGTTGGTCAACACGCTCCTACACTAGCAAATTTTGCCGATGGATTTAAAGCGGCTTAAATACCGCCGAACATTTGCAAATCCGCGGGTCAATGGCTATGAAGAAACGACCTTTTTCGCTTGTGGAACGACATGAAACCGGCCCCCATCGATTACGACACCGTCCGGGAGATGCTGCGCACGGCAACGCCGGATCGGGTCTTGCGATTCATCGGCAAAAGCCACCCTGCCGACATCGCGCTTTTGTTCAAAGGCCTGGACCCCATCGAGGTGCGCCAGCTCTTCGACATTCTGTTCTCATCCCGCAGAGCCGCTAAGACTTTGAAAGAGCTTCCGCCTGAACTCCTGCCCGACGTTCTGGCGTTGATCGATGACGAAAAAGTCGGGCGCTTGATCGTGCGCGCCGATCCGGACGACGCCGTAACGTTTATCGACAGCCTGGCGGAAGAGCGGCGCGAGAGAGTCTTGGCCTTGCTTGATCCAGAACGCCAAGCCGCCGTGCGCGAGTTGATCAATTATCCCGAAGGTACGGTGGGCAGAATCATGACCACCGATTTCATGGCGCTTTCCCCCGATACGACGGCGCAGGGCGCCATCGACAAAATTCGCGAGCGCGGCGAGTTGGAAACATTTTTCTATCTCTACGTCGTCGATGACGCCGGCAAACTCGTCGGCGTGGTGCCGATCCGAAATCTGGTGATCGCTCCGCCCGACCGCACTCTCAGCGAGATGATGATCGCCGACCCGGTCAAAGCCAACGTTTTCATGGATCAAGAAGAGGCTGCTCGGCTCGTGTCGCGGTACGAGCTCTTGGCGCTGCCGATCGTCGACGAAGCAGGCCGTCTGGAAGGCATTATCACCGTCGACGACGTCATCGATATCATCAACCAAGAGAGCACCGAGGATATGTACAAGATGGTCGGCTTGGCCGAGGAAGATCGTGTGTTCACGCCGATTTCACGATCGGTCAGAATGCGCCTTCCCTGGACGATTTTGAATCTGCTCACGGCCACGCTGGCGGCCTCGGTGGTGGGCCTGTTCGAAGGAACGCTGCACGAGATTATCGCGCTGGTGACTTTCATGCCCGTCGTCGCCGGCGTCGGCGGCAACGGCGCGACGCAAACCGCCACGGTGATCATTCGCGCGATCGCGCTTGGCGAGTTGGAATTCGCTTCTGCCTGGAAAGCGATCGTTAAACAGGTATCCGTGAATATTTGTATCGCCCTTGCCGCAGGCGGCATGATCGCGGTAGGCGCCACTTTATGGAAAGGCAATCCTTTCCTCGGGATTGTGCTGGCGAGCGCGATGATTTTCAATCTCGGTTTGATGGCCGGTTTTGCCGGCGCCGCAATTCCGTTGCTCTTGAAGGCGTTCAAGTTCGATCCGGCGCTGGGCTCTGGCATCATCGTCACCGGACTCACAGACGCCTTCGGCTTTCTGTCATTCCTCGGGCTCGCCACGCTTTTCCGCCATTATTTGGTTTAACGCACAGCGTTCTTATACGCTGATGCTTGACCGCGAATCCGCCAAAGGACGGATCAGCCACAACTTTTAAGGCTGAGGCGCTGAGGACGCGTCCTTCGACCAAGCTCAGGATGCGCGGCTAACTAATGTAGGGCGACCGGCCGGTCGCTCCTACGCAAAGGCAGAGAAATTCGCAAATGGAATTCGGTTCGGCTTCGACCGATGGCCGACCAACGGCTAACGCAGCGGTTGTTCCGGCGCAACGGCGGCAGGCGCGGGACTTTTCTGGAGCAAAAAAAGCAGCCCGCCGAGCAAGCTATCGAGCGCCACGATCAAGAACAACAAGATCCCAAAGGCGACGCTCTTCTCCGTGCCGATGCCGATAACGGCGAGCAAAAAAACGTAACCGCCCTCGCGCAGCCCGAGACCGTTGACGCTGATCGGGATCGCGGCAAACGTGCCCACCAACGGATAGACGATGATGCAAAAAGAAAACGGCAAATCTAAATCGAGAGCCCGCCCCATGGCGACATGCATCCAAGCCTGAATTAAGTGAACCGCCACGGAAAGTGCAGTCGCCGCGCCGAGCGCGTGCCAGTGGGTTCGATAGCTTCGTAATGCGAGGCGCAATTTGACGATGAGCTGATGTCCGTCCTCAGGCAGTAAGCGCCGCAACAACGGAACTGCCAAAGCGGCGATGAGCAAGGCCAGCGCGAGCAGCCATGTGGCCGTTCTGGCGGGGGCGGGAATCGGATATTCAGGAAACAGCAAGAGTCCGGCTGCTCCCAGCCAAACCAGGACTACCATGCCAACCGCTCGATCCATGAGAACCGACATCGCCGCGTGCACGGTGGTGACGGCCCGCCCTTTGGCATGGGCTTGCTCATCTCTAACAAGATAGTAGACCCGGCTGACGTCTCCGCCGACCGTGCCCGGGGCAAAAAGATTGAAAAACATGCCGATCAAATAGTAACGAACCATGTCCTTGAAGGGCGTTTTGATGCCGATCGGTCGGGCCAGAGCCGCCCATCTCATCGCGCTGACGCCCTGCGCCACCAGATAAACCGCGAGTGCCAGTGCAATATAAGAAAACTTCGCCGACGCGAAGGTGTGAAAGAACCGCTCGATGTGTATACGCGAAAGAAAATACGCGAGCAGGCCCCCGCTAACCAGAAGCTTGATAAGAAAGATGATGACGGGTTTGGCCTTTTTCATCCTTCCAGTGACGGTTCGATGAGTACTTGCGCATCGTTCTTTTCGAGTCGATCCACCAAGACTGTGCGCCCAACAATATGGAGCCGTCCTTCAGCATAGAGCTGAATCGCGCGCGGATAGATCCGATGCTCCTGCTTGAGAATTCGAGCCGCCAAGGTTTCCTCTGTGTCGTCCGGAAATACCGGCACGACGGCTTGAATGATGATCGGCCCCTCATCACACTCTTCATTGACGAAATGCACTGTGCAGCCGGAAAAGCGCACCCCATGTTCTAGCGCCTTTTTCTGCACGTGGAGACCGGGAAATGACGGCAATAGAGCCGGGTGAATGTTCATGATCCGGTTGGAGTAAGCCCTAACGAACGCGGGTGATAGCAAGCGCATGAAGCCCGCTAGCACGACAAGTTCCACGCCGCGCTCGCGGAGCAGATCGACGACGGCTTGGTCGTAGGCTTCCCGGCTCGAAAATTCCTTGTGCTCCAACACTTCGGTTGGGATGCCGTGGTTCCGCGCGCGTACCAGCCCGTAGGCGCTCGCCTTGTTGCTCAGCACCAGCTCGATCTTCGCGTCGAGTTTCTTTGCTTCGACGGCGTCGATGAGCGATTGCAGGTTTGTGCCGTTACCGGAAACCAGCACCCCGATGGAAACTTGTCTGGCCATAGTATTCTCTTACGAGCGAATCGTCGCTCCCCGCGGTCCGTTTTGAATCTCGCCAACTATAAAGAATTGCTCACCGATTTTTTTGAGCGTCTGAGTGATGCTATCTGCGTTCTTTTTGCCGACCACGAGGATCATCCCAAGGCCATTGTTGAATGTGCTGTCCATTTCGCGCTGAGCGACGCCGCCGATCTTCTGAATTAAATTGAATACCGGTGGTACCGTCCAACTCGAGCGCTCGATGAGAGCGCGCCGACCCTCGGGCAGCACGCGCGGGAGATTTCCGGTGATTCCGCCGCCGGTGATATGGGCCGCCCCTTTGATGGCATGTTCGGCAAACAACTCACGCGTGACCTTCGCATAAATCCGCGTCGGCTCGAGCAGCTCTTCGCCGAGTGTTCGGCCGAGTTCGGCAATTCGCTGACCGACTTTCAGGCGTCCCTTCTCTAATAAAACTTTCCGCGCCAGTGAATAACCATTGCTGTGCAGTCCACTCGAGGGAAGACCGATTAATATATCGCCGGCGACGATCGCGGCAGGGTTAATGATTTTTTCTTTCTCCACAACCCCGACGACGAATCCGGCGAGATCGTACTCGCCGCCGGAGAAATCGCCTGGATGCTCTGCGGTTTCGCCGCCGATCAACGCACATCCCGCCTCGCGGCAACCGGCGGCGATGCCGCGCACCACGGCGTCGGCGATTTCGACATCGAGCTTACCGCAAACAAAGTAGTCCAGGAAAAACAGCGGCTCTGCCCCTTGAGTTAAAATATCGTTCACGCTCATGGCGACGAGATCGATGCCGACGGTGTCGTGAATTCCGCTCATGAACGCGATCTTGAGCTTGGTGCCGACGCCGTCGGTGGACGAGACCAATACCGGATGGTGATAGCCGCGACTCTTTAGATCAAAAAGTGCGCTGAATCCGCCTACCCCTGCCAGCACGCCGGGAATATTCGTTCTCTTTGCAACAGGGCCGATACGACGCACGAGCGCATCGCCGGCTCCGATGCTGACACCCGCCTTTGCGTAAGTTAATCCTTGCTTGATCGCCATTTAAACTGGTTTTTCGGACCGTAGGAGAGATGCGGCGTATCGCCATGCGCCTCTCCCGGCATCATAGCGTAGTGTGCCATCAATTTCACATGGTCGAGCCGGGAACGCCGCCGGCCGCGGCCAGCAGCGCGCGAATTTTCAAGGTATATTCGCCGAACTTTACCGCGCTCATCATCTCGATCGTGCGAGGCCGCGGCAAGTCGATGATCATTTTTTCCAGCAATCTCCCCGGCCGGGCGGACATGACGACAACGGTGTCGGAAAGAAACACGGCTTCTTGAATACTATGGGTAACGAACAGCACGGTTTTCTTTCGCTCTTCCCAGATGCGCAGGAGTTCCATGTCCAATTCGTCGCGAGTCATCGCATCGAGCGCGCCGAAGGGCTCATCCATGAGCAACAGTTGCGGATCGGTAACCAAAGCGCGGCAAAGCGAGACTCGCTGTTGCATGCCGCCGGAGAGCTCGTGCGGATACATCTCCTCGAACCCGTCCAAACCGACGAGCTTAATCAGCGCCCGCGCCTTATTCAAATGGCCCGCGACGTTTAATCTGGCGAACTCCACCGGCAGCAAAATGTTGCCGAGCACCGAGCGCCATTTGAGCAGCACCGGCGCTTGAAACACCATCCCGACGTTTTCGAGCGGGCGATTGACTTCTTCGCCATTGACCAAAACTATTCCCGAGGAGGTCGTCAGCAGTCCGGAAATAATCTTCAGTAGCGTACTCTTGCCGCACCCACTCGGACCGACTATGGAAACAAAATTGCCGGTTTGAATCTCAAAAGATATATGTTCAAGCGCCGTGACGGTCTTGACCCCGCCGGTAAAAACTCTGGAGACGTTCTCGACGGCGATCAGCGGCGACACTACGGAACCCTGGAAACTGCGCGATCTTAGCGCTTGATGAATTGGTTGGTGTACACTTCCTTGACGGCGACTTTCCGACCGACGTCGAAGTATTCGTTGGTCACCTTTACTGTTTTATCGATGATCTCCGGCTTCATATAACCCAAGCCGACCTGCGCCGACTCGAACGGTAAGAATACCTCCGTCAAGGCATTTTTGAGCTGCAGCGTCGTCAGCGCCGGATCGAGCTCAGGTTTGTGCTTTAGAAGAATTTTGAGCGCCTCTTCCTGGTGATCACGGGAGTCGCGCAATCCCTCCAACGTCGCTTCGACATAGGCTCGGACGAATTCCGGGCGTTTTTTGACGTCCTCATCCTTTACGATCAGACTGGTTCCGTAAATATCGAGGCCGGTATCTTTCATGAACACCCGTGAGAGCTTGACGCCAACTTTTGACGCGGCGAGCTCGGCGACTTCGTCGTTGGAAGCGCGGAACATGATGATGAAGTCGGCCTTCTTGGTCGCCAACGCCGCGGGCTGAATCGGCGCCGCGGTTTCTTGGATCTTGATCGCTCTAAAGTCGATCTTGTTAATGCGGCAATACGCCGGCATTAAAAACCATTGGGCCTGACCGGGGCTGATCGCCAGAGATTTGCCTTCAAGGTCTTTGATTCCTTTGATCACACCCTCATCGCGCCATAGAATCGTCGCCCCGACGTAGCCAAACTGAGCCGCTGCCTGCACCGGTGTACCGCGGGATTTGGCGACGATCATGGTCGCCATATCGGCAAAACCGAAATCCGCGCCACCTGAGCCGATGGTCCGCAGTGTGTCAGCCGATCCCGTGCTCGCTTGAATAGTCGCCGCCAAGCCGCGCTTGGCATAAAAGCCTTTTTCCAATGCGACGAACCACGGCGCGTGCTTGCCGCCGATGATAAAGTCCATACGAATGTTCGCTGGGCTCAACTCAGCTGATTGCAGTGGAGTTCCACCGCCGAGCATGATGAGCGCAACGACGATGACGCCGACTAAGCTGTGGAACCGCTCGATTCCAAATTGCATTTCATCCTCCAGGAATAATATGGACCTGATTCTTAAAGACCTAATTTGCCGAAGACTTCAGCGGCAAGGCGCGCAATTGAAATGGGGTGATGGCGTGGCGGAATAGTGGAGTACCGGGGTGTTAGTGCATCACTCCATTACTCCATCACTCCACCACTCCAGTCCCCCGCTAAAAAGATCCTTCTACTTCTCTCACCGCCGCACTCCAAGGCGCCAGCTTCCTCTGAACGATCTCCGCCAACCAAAACAGCCCCAGCGACAACACCGCAAGAATCAAGAGGATCACCAGTGCAAAAGCAGTGTCCAGGCTGTAATTGGCTTGCAGAACCAAATATCCAAGCCCTTCGTTGGCGGCGACGAACTCGGCGACGATCGCGCCAGTAACCGACAGCACGATGGCGACTTTGATGCCGGCGAACATATAAGGCAAGGAATTGGGCAGGCGTATTTTTTTGAAAACATCGTAGGGCGAAGCGCGGTTGATGCGCGCCAATTCCAACAGTTCCGGTTCGACTTCCTTCAATCCGACGACGGTATTCACCACGATCGGAAAGAACGCCACCAAGAACGCAATGGCGATCTTCGAGAACAAACCATAGCCAACCCAGATAACCATCAACGGCGCGAACGCGCTCTTGGGCATGGCATAGAGAATGACGATCAATGGATAGATCGTGTTCTGCAGATGACGCGAGTAGACCACGGCGATGGCGAAACCGACGCCCAGGACTAAGGATAGGACGAAACCGCCGAAGGCTTCGATGAATGTGATGAAGGCGTGGTTGCCGAGAATCGGCAGCTTTTTCACGAACGCGATCCACAAGTCGCGCGGCGGCGGCAAGATAAATGCGGGAACTTTGATCACCTCGACGAGGATTTCCCAAAGCACCAAGAGGGCAATGAAAAATAAAATCGGCTCGGCGGCATTCTTCCAGGAAAATTTCACGGCTTACTCCGCGCCGACGGTAATGGAAAGCACCGGATGTGTCAAGAAAGCGAGTGATTCCGGTTCCACCAAAATTGAAAGCCCGCCTTCTTGCTCCAGTTGGCTTATAGCGTATGGCATATGGGTTTCACCTATACGCCATAAGCTATCAGCCATATGCTCAGGGTTCTTGCTGCTCGCGTTTGAGCTGGCTGTGGTCGAGCAGCATTTCGCGCTTGCGCCGAATCATTTCTTGTTCTTGAGTCAAAAAGCGTTGCACCGCTCGGCGGAATTTGCCATCGACGAAATAATGCATGCTGGTCGTGTGCTCGGGGTCCAGACCGCGCAGCTGTTTGAAGCTGCCGCCGGCGCCGGCTTCGAAGCGCTCCAAGCCCACGCGAATCGAGTGTTCGATAGCAGAGTAGTAACAGACATTAAAATGGAGGAAAGGATGCTCTTCGAAGGCGCCCCAATAGCGCCCGTACAGGGCGGTGTTATCACGCACGTTAAAGGTGCCGGCAATGATCTTGCCGTCGCGCTCGGCGAGCATGAGGCAAACGTTGGCGGCGAAACGTCGATGTAATTCGTCGAAGAGTTTCTGCGTCAGGTACTGGCGACCATAATAGAGTCTGTCGACATGGCCTTTGTAGAGACGGAACATCGTGCGCAGGTGCTGCTGCGTCAGCTCCGTTCCCTCATACGCGCGAATGGTGATACCGCGTTGCGCCATCTCACGCCGTTCGCGTTTGACCTTGTTGCGCCGGTCGCTGCGAAAGCTGCCCAGATAATCCTCGAATGAATTGAAACCGCGATTTTGCCAGTGAAATTGAATTCCCGTGCGCGGCAAGAAACCGACCCGCTCCAGCGCCGCGCGCTCGTCGGGCAGGCAAAAGTTCACATGGGCCGAAGAAATCTTGTTGTCGGCGGCGATTTTCGCCAACGCCTGCCCCATGAAAGAAATCAGCTGTTCGCGCTCCTCGCCTCCAGCGGTAAGAAAGCGATGCCCCGTCACCGGCGTAAAAGGAACGCCGATCAGCATTTTCGGATAATATTGAATTCCCGCCCGATGCGCCGCTTCGGCCCATTCATAATCGAAGACGAACTCGCCCATGCTGTGGAGCTTTAGATACATCGGACAGGCAGCGATGAGATTCCCAGCCTTTTCGACAACGACATGGTGCGGCAACCAGCCGGCCTGCTCATCGACGCAACCGGACTGCTCCAAGCTATCCAGCCAATCCCATTTCATGAACGGCGTCGCCCCGTCCACCAGAGCGTCCCAACGCTCGCGTGGCACCTCCGCGATCTTCTGAACAATTCGTAGACTCACGGCGTCAGTCATAAAACCGATCTTAGCACGAGTCTGAATTCCATCAAACTTTTGCGGGGAAGCGGTGGCGGTTCAATTTGATTTTCAACGAATTGTCAATGTAGGGGCACCTCTGTGTCTGCCCTCGCCCCTACAAATGTTTGCGAAACTGAACCACGACCGCATTTCGCTTGCTCTTGACAACGCCGCTCGGTGATCTTATTCATTATTCACCTACGATTGCTTTATGGTGATCTACAACCTTATCTGTAAGAAGAAGCACAGCTTTGAGGGCTGGTTTCCTAGCTTTGAGGACTTCCAGAAACAAGCGGAAAAGAAGCTCATCTCCTGTCCAACCTGCGGCACGACCAAGGTCGAGAAAGTACCCCACGCCTGCGCCGTCCATGTAAAGAAGGAACAGCCTGCGCCACCCGTGAAAAAACCAGAACAGACACCAACAGCATCGCTTTCGCCAGCCGAATTCAAGGAGATGCTCGTTCGCGTGCATCATTACGTCAAGGAGAATTTCGAAGACGTCGGGCCGCGTTTCGCCAAAGAAGCACGCCAGATTCACAAGGGCAATGCCGACGAGCGTCCCATCCACGGCACCGCGACGACGCAAGAAACCAAAGAGCTCGTCGAAGAAGGCGTTCCGTTTGCCGCCCTGCCGAAACCCGAACTCGATAGCTAAATCGCGGGATTCGATTTTTCCTTCCGCGAATCAAGTTTCTCCCGCAAAACTGAATTCCAAGCACCGCCCCTAGGCGGCGTTCTTGTTGCAGCAAGCTTGCATTTAGTGCGCTTGTACGAAATAGAATCAACATCTTATAGAAGAGACTGGGTCGCAATGTCATCCCGGTATTTTCGTGATTGCGCCAAGAGTCCCGAAGTGGAGAAACAACGTGCTTTTGATCGACAACCAAACCGTCGCGAAAATTCTGGACATAAAGGGTTGCATGGAGGCGCTCGAAATCGGCTATCGCGACCTCATCAACGAGCGCGCGGTCTACCGCGGCCGCTACGATCTGTTCGTGCCCAACGACGATCCGAAGTTAACGTACCGCTGGGGCACCATGGAAGGCGCCTGCCGTTCGTTCGAGACCTTTGCGATTCGCATGAAATCCGACATGCTCGAATGGCCTGAAGGCAAGACCGTTGAAAAATATTGCATCGAGCCTGGAACGTTTTGCGGCGTCGTGATGGTTTTTTCGACGCGCAACGGCGAGCCCTTGGCGATTATCAATGACGGTGTCATTCAGCATATGCGGGTTGGCGGCTGCGCCGGGCTCGGCGCAAAGTATTTGTCGCGCGAAGACTCGAGCGTGGTCGGTATCTATGGCGCCGGCGGCATGGCGCGCACCTCCCTGCTCGCCTTTAATCAGGTGCGCAAGATTTGCGAAGTAAAAGTTTACAGTCCAACCAAGCAAAACCGTGAACGCTATGCCAACGAAATGGCCGAAAGACTGGGCATCAAGGTCCTGCCTGTGGAACGCCCGGAAGAAGCCGCGCGCGGCTGCGACATCGTCGCCACCTGCACGGATTCGATTCAAGTTGTCGTCAATGACCCGGACTGGATCCAACCGGGCATGCATCTCACCTGCGTCAAGGCGAATGAATGGAATCCCGAGATCGTCAGCAAATCCGATCTCGTCATCAAGATGGGCCGCGGGACGATCAACTTGGATGTTAGCCAAATCCGTATCGGTGGCGAAGCGGCGGTGGTCGCGGGCAACGCCGAAGAAATCAAACGCATCGCTAACCCAAAGATCGATATTTTCTCTGCTGACTTTCCACTGCTCACCGATATCATGTCCGGTAAGCTCAAAGGCCGGACCGATGCGGAGCAGGTGACGTTCTTCGTCAACAGCGGCACGCAAGGCCTGCAATTCGCTTCGACCGCCGGCTACGTCGTGCGCGAAGCCAAACGGCGCGGACTGGGACAGCAGATTCCCACCGACTGGTTTTTGCAGGATATAAGGGATTAGATGTCAACGCGCGAGGCACCGGCGGATTCGGTTTTTAGAACCGTAAATTTTAAGGAGGGAATCATGCGATCGCGTTTTATCCTATTCGTCTCTCCTTTATTAACGTTACTCATCATCGCGAGCAGTGCACTTGCCCAGCTGACCTCGGTCAAAGTCGGTCATAATGGTTTCTCAGACGAGAGCGTATTTTATCTCGGCCGCGAAGTTGGGATTTTCAAGAAACACGGTATTGAGCTTGAGCTGATTTATATTCCCGGTGGCTCCCTTTCGATGCAGGCGCTCATCGGCAAGAGCCTCGATCTCCTATTAGCCGGCGGCACGCCCCTGGTTTATGCGCAATTGAAGGGCGCCGATTTGCGTATGATCGGCGGCGTCAACAACCTTTTGCCCTATGTTCTCGTGGCGCGGGAGGGCATCGCTCGCGCGGAACAATTGAAGGGCAAAAAAGTCGGCATTAGCCGTTTCGGCAGCAACACCGACTTCGTCGTCAAGCTTGCCGCGACACAGTTGGGACTCAATCCAAAGAGCGATATTCAAATTGTGCAGACGGGAGGCCAGGACGCGCGAGTGGTGGCATTGAAGAGCGGGGCTGTTGACGCCACGGTGTTAACCCCGGACGTCGCCTTCATCGGCCGAAAGCTGGGTTTCAATACGCTACTGGATTTTGTCGATAAAGGCATTGAGTACCAGCATGTCGGGATCGGCTCGCGCACCGATTATCTCAAGTCTCAGGGCGACACCGCCAAGCGCTTCATGCGCGCCTTTCTTGAATCTATCCGTTACTATTTTTCACACAAGGACGAGGCCGTCAGGAAATCGATGCAACTATTGAAAGTTGACGACCGGCAGGTCGGGGAAATCGGTTTCGACTTGCGGCGAAAAACCCTGCCGACCGACGGGAAACCGACGGTTAAGGGCATGCAACTGGTGCTCGACGCCGCAGCCGAAGACGACCCGAAGGCTAAGACGCTCAGCCCACAACAACTAATCGATCTGAGTTTTCTGCCCTAGAGAAGCTTGTATGGCTCAGTCAACGAGAATATCTCTATTTAGCGCCGACGATGCCTTGCGCCGCCTGCACCAGACGGTCCATTCCAAGGCGAACAACTTTTACGCGATGTACTCCAGTGTCCTCGGCGGCATCGTCACCGACCCCGCGCTCATGGTGTTGCCGCTCGACGATCACATGGTGCACCGCGGACACGCCGTCTTTGACACGGCGACGCTTACCCATGGAATGCTTTATCAACTCGAGCCGCACTTGGATCGGTTGATTAAGTCGGCCGACGGCGCACGCATTCCGTCGCCGTTTCCGCGAGAGCGATTGCGCCAGATCATTTTGGAAACTGCGGCGGCGAGCGGCCGGCGCGAAGGATCCGTCCGCTACTGGCTTTCCGCCGGTCCCGGTGGTTACGGCCTCGGTCCGGCGGAATGTGTCGGCAGCAGCTTCTACGTGATCGTCTTCAAGCAGGAAGCTTACCCGGAGAGTTACTATCAACAGGGCATCAAGCTGATCACCAGCCAGGTGCCGATCAAACCGCCGCTCTTCGCGCGAATCAAGTCGACCAACTATTTGCCCAATGTGCTCGTCGTCGTCGAAGCCAAAGACCGCGGCGCCGACAACGGGGTTTTCATCGACCAACGCGGCATGGTAGCGGAAAGCTCCAACATGAACGTGGCGTTCGTGACCAAGGATCGCGTGTTCCGCCATCCGCCCTTCGACGCGATCCTGTCGGGCATCACAATCCAGCGAGTTCTCGATTTCGCTCAGCAGCTCGTACAACAAGGCGTGCTAAAGGCTGTCCGACTTGCCGATATTCCGGTCGAGGAAGGACGTGGCGCGGCAGAAATGATGCTTATCGGTAGCTCGATCAAAATCGCGCCGGTGGTTGAATGGGACGGACAAAAGATCGGGGATGGCAAGCCGGGAGCGGTCACCAAGAAGCTGCTGGAGATGTGGAACGAGGACGCGAGATCGGCGCAGGACCAGCTCGTGGCCGTGCCGTACGATGAAGGAAATTAACGGTACAATTGGGGGTTAAGTCAATCGCTGCGGTTTTACTTGGCGCAAGTAGTCTGCAAGCCCTTGCTCAATGCGATCCTTTATTCGACGCTGCTTAAGCTTCGTGATCGTAGCGACCGCAAGCCACAAGGCGACGATACTACATAACGGAATGAGTAAAGTAGCAGCAATTCCTGCAGACATCTTTGCCCCCTTGATAGATGATGGTTGTATCCGCTCCAGCTTTCCATAAAGCAACGGTTGGGCCACGGCAAAATGGGCGCAAATCAGCTGAAAATTAAGCTATTAAGCGGGAAGGGCTTGGTCGGATTTGTCAAAATGACGCATTCTTCATGACACGCATGTCAGGCTTGGCGCAACGCGCCACTATCCAAGCCACTCGATAGCCGCCCTCAGGCAACGACCGCTGACGGCTTGGAGCGGCGTGTTGCGTCCAGGCTCCCGAAGCAGCTCCACGCGCCGCGTCGCGTAAGGAGCATCGCCAACCGCTCAATGGCCAAAGCTAGGGAGTAAGACCCCATGACGAAATCGTGTCGGCGAAGCATAAGCGCACTGGAAGCCGATCTTAGATAAAGAAGGAGAAGGATCATGGCGCAGCACATTCACGGACCGCTTTACTATGAACTGATGGGACGTACGGGGCCGGTGATCGCCTTTATCCATCCCAACCCGATGGACCAGTCGTGCTGGATTTTTCAGATGGCGCACCTGTCGACCTGGTATCGTTGCATTGCCATCGACATCCCGGGATACGGCCGCTCACCCAAGGCGGACGCCGGGCTCACCATGACCGACATGGCCGAGGCCTGTTGGGAAGCGATCGACGTCGCGTTGCCCGGCGAGAAAGCAATTCTGGTCGGCTGTTCGGTGGGCTCGTCGCTCGCTCCCCAAATGTACCACCAGCGTCCCGACAAAACCGCGGCACTGGTGTTGTCGGGCACCGGTTACAACCCCAACAAGGAATTTACCAAAGGCCGCATCGATAACTACACGGCCAATGGCATCGACTATCGCTGGGCTTACACGTTTGAGGATCTAAGCCCGGCGTTTCGCACCACGCCGATGGCACACTTCTTCGCCAACCTTTTTACCGAGCGCAACGAACACGCCGACGTGCAGACGATCATCCACCAGTTCAAAGCGCTCGCGCAGCCGTATCCGGAGGGCCATCATGAGCGCATCGCCTGTCCGACGATCATCCTGACCGGCAGCGAAGACGGCAGCCATCAGAGGGCCTTCGCGCTTCAAGCGCGTATACCGAATTGCGAGTTGAGGACTTTGCCGGGGGCCGGCCACGCTTGCCAGATAGAGCAGCCCTGGCTATTTGATCGGTTTATGATCGAGTTTCTTGCCAAGCACGGCCTGTTTCCCGGAGCATCCAAGTCAACTAAGTCGATTGACTGAATGTGAGAGGGAAGGGGTCTTGCAAATAGTGCATCCGAATCACGAGAGTGCTGGGCTAAGAGAAATGTTAATGGCTGAAACTCTGGCCATGCAAGACCCCGTTTCGTGCGTTTCGGTAACAACGTCTACTGGTCTACTTCTCGATCTGGTTGAAACTACTCATCCGACCCTACCTTTGGTCGCCACTTATCGAATCTTCTCTCCATCCTGTCGATCATATCTGTAGCGACCATGCCGCTAAGGTAAAAACCGGTATTGTTACCCGGTAGTGTTGAGGTGGAGGATTTTCCAGATGGTTGAATTATCAAAAATCCTTACACGACGTGCCTTCGAACGACGCCGCAATTAGTTTCCGCGGCCGCCTTTGAATTTGCTCGATGCGTGCGCGTCGGGCATTACCAACGCCACGTAGAACCGGTTGATCCGGTCAAAAAAGGTTTGCGTCCCATTTAAATTCGCCCATTTAAATTCGCCATTTAAATTCGCACTTCAGTTTTGCACAATTTGATCGGAGCCCGAATAGTTTCAATAAACATGTCCCAACAGTGCTCCCTCGTTCGTCGTATTAATGAAACGAAACAAAACCGACGTCCCTATTGCGAAATGTCACAATCAATCAGGGGGTGAAAAGGAGGTTCGAGATGCAGAATCACAAGGTCGTTTCGCGAGACGAATGGCTCGCTACGCGCAAGCAACTCTTGATTAAAGAAAAAGAATTCACCCAGACGCGCGACCGATTGAGCGCCGAGCGCCGCGAATTGCCCTGGGTCAAAGTCGAAAAGCCCTATGTGTTCGACGGACCGAACGGCAAGGAGAGCTTATCGCAGCTGTTTGAAAAGAGAAGCCAGCTGATCGTTTATCACTTCATGTTTCCTCCGAGTTGGAGCGAAGGATGCCCGAGTTGCTCATTCTGGGCGGACAATTTTAACGGGATCATCGTTCATCTAAACCATCGCGATGTAACTATGGTGGCGGTCTCTAAAGCCCCGTTCGATAAGTTGGAAGCGTACAAAAAACGGATGGGTTGGACATTTAAATGGGTCTCATCCTCGGGCAGCGATTTCAACCGCCATTATCACGTGTCTTTCACTCCCGAAGAAATGCAAAAGGGCGAGATGTATTACAACTACACGACGACGAAGTTCCCGGTGGAGGAGGCGCCCGGCGTCAGTGTCTTCTACCGAGATGACGAAGGCGGAATATTTCATACTTATTCTTGCTATGCACGCGGGCTCGACATGTTAAATGGCGCCTACCATTACCTCGACTTGGTCCCCAAGGGCCGTGATGAAGACAATTTGTCGTATCCCATGGAATGGTTGCGCCGCCACGACAAATACGAGGACGTCGAGAGATAGGAGTCCTGCTGCAACTCCGGGAAACACTAGAATGTAGAGCGGATCCGCACCTAGGACGAGTTGGCGCCTAGAGCATCCGCACGAAGAGAAAGGAGAAAGAAAAAAAATGACCACGGCAAACACTAAAGCAATTGAAGAAGCCCAGATCCGCAAGTTGATCGACAATTGGGCGAACGCACTCCGCGCCAAAGACGCCGACGGCGTGGTGTCACAATATACGGCGGACAACGTTAAGTTTACCCTCGCGCCTCCCCTGCAATACACGCGGGATAATCCGTTTGGAAAACAGGGCCTGGAGCAGTGGTTCTCTTCTTTCCAAGGCCCGATTGGCTACGAGATCCGCGACCTGAATATCACGACAGGCGATGACGTGGCCTTTTGCCACAGTCTCAACCAAATGAAGCTAACGACGAAAGACGGAGCGAAAGTCGACTTGTGGTTTCGCGAGACCCTCGGCTTCCGCAAAATCGACGGCAAGTGGACGATCACACATGAGCATAGCTCCGTGCCCTTCTACATGGACGGCAGCTTCAAAGCCGCGGTCGATCTCAAGCCATAGTTCTTCGCCGAGAGCTTAGATTGAAGCATTCCAATCGGCCGCCACGCGCGGCCGAAGAAGGAGCTAGCGATGAAGATGAAGTTATACGAGTTCGGCCCTACCCGATCGATCCGCGTGCGCTGGACGCTCCAGGAGCTGGGCGTGGATTTCGCGCCCATCCGCGTCGACCTCGTGGCCGGCGAGCACCGCCGCCCCGAGTTCCTCAAGATCAATCCCGCTGGAAAGATCCCCGTGCTCGTCGACGGCGATCTAGCGCTGACCGAGTCTGTGGCCATCGTGCTCTACCTGGCCGACAAGTATTCCAACAAGGGCCTGATCCCTACCGACCTCAAGGAGCGAGCCCAGGTCAATCGCTGGCTTCTGTTCGCGGCAACGGAGTTGGAGCAGCCGCTGTGGCGCATCTCTCGCCATACGGTGCTGTATCCAGAAGACCAGCGCTTGCCTGGGGACGTGATCCTCGCTAGCGAGGAGTTCAAGGCCATGGCATCCGTGTTGGAGGAGCACATGCAACGGCGGCAGTTCGTTGTCGGCGATAGCGTGACGGTCGCCGATTTTGTGACGGCTTACACGCTTGACTGGGCCAACGAGGACCAGTTGCTGGACGGCTGCCCGCAGCTCCTGGCCTACATGAAGCGGATGTACGCCCGTCCGAATGCGCCGCCGCGCATCGCCGCAGCTTTCGCCACCATCAATTCTTGAGCGGCAAGGTTATGAAGTACTAAGCCCCAACGCATATAGCTCACAGCGCACGCGGCGCCGTAGCCGGCGCGACGAGAGTCGATTCCATAGGAGTCGGGATGATGACGACCAACCATGCGAGGCGTGAAGAAGAGATCCAGGCGTGTGATCGCAACGGAGAAAAAGTAAGCCTCTCCCCTTTAACCACTGCCCAGGATGAAAAAATGGCATCCTTGCCAGAAAGATACGATCGACAAATACAAACGGACCATTTCAACGGAAAATTAGCCGGGGGGTTCCGGTTGGAGGCGCTTTCAACTCGGTTATTGAAAGGAGATAGAGAGGCGCCATTCTTCGCTCGATCGTTATGAATCGTCGTTCAGAAAACTCAGCATTTCAAAGCGATCGCGCGCAGTGAATTTACCTTCGATCCTGACACGGGCGCCCGCTCGCAAAGTTCGGAAGCGATCCCGATCGGACTCTCGCACATACTCTGAAAGACGCACCGACACCGGCGGGCCAGACTGATCATCGAGCTCGAAAGAATTGTCTCGCCGATTTACACTCTCCACTCTCCCGGCCAGAGTCTCAATGCGCGGCGCTGAGCTTGGAACGTCGCGTCGAGTCTGGCTCGCGGGGTTTTCTTGGAGACGAATCAGGTCAGCATACCACTCACCGCGCAAGTTCCGCTTCACTTGCATGGCTACGACGTCGCCTGGCTCTAGTCGCGCCACAGGATATTCGCGGCCGCGATAGAGCACCGGCGCATCGGTGCTGAATGCAACGACGCGCCGATCGCTCTTGTTTGGACGTAAGTAGATCCGCCCCGAAGCAAGATCCACGCGCTCGACTTCGCCGACGACGTCATCCTGGCCTTCTTCAATCGTCGGTCGACCGATGAGCGCGATATTTTCCATGCAGCCGGGAACGCCGATCAAAAGCATTCCCAGCGCCAGAAGCGCGGCCGCGCGATCCACGAGCTTCACCGGCAGCTGCTAGTAGAGAATCGAGCCTTTCTCGATCTGCGCCTTACGAGCCTCATATTCTCTACGAGACATTCGTTCGTTCCTATAGTCGGCGTCCAGTTTTTCCATTTGGTGATGAGCGTTGACCTCGTAGCCTGCTCCGGTCGCCAAACTTCCCACCGCCGCTCCACCGAGGAATGCGCAACCACTTTGAGTGAGACCGATCAAAAGTGCTAGCGCCAAAATTGTTTTCTTCATGTTCAACCTCCCTGCGAGATTCTCGCCATGTCGATTAGGCAATAGCGCAAGGCTCATGCCATTGCCGACAGAACAAGATTTTCTTTAATTAGTCGCGACTCTTACTCGGCCTTGGCCAGTTCCAGCCTAGGATGGCAGTAAATTTGCTACAAACATGTCAGGATTTACGCCGAAATGATGGGCTCCCAGCACATAAAAACATCGCTCAGAATCAATTGTCTGATGGGGTTTGAACTTCGGTTGATTTGTCTCAACAGAGATAGTTTTTGAATTACGCTGTGGGCACGCAGCATATGAGAAACAAAGACTGCACGGGTCAAAAGATTGACCTTTACTGTTTTTTACCCGCAGCCTCTGTCTTCCATTACAGTTGACAGCTTCTATCCCGGTGAGCGATATTTCGTGCGTTTTGCGGTCAACGGCCGGTCATACGCACTGCGGTGGTTGCCGCGAATCTTTAGCTTTCTCGGAGGCTCAGCCATGACAAAAGTAATTTCTTACGTCAGCCTGATCGGAATCGTTCTGTCCTCGATGTGGAGTTCGGAGCATGTTTCCTATGCTCAGGATTTCTATGCAGGGAAAACGATCCGAATCGTGGTGGGGTTTCCCGCGGGAGGCGGCTTCGACACGTATTCCCGCATCATGGGGCGCCATATTGGCAAATATATACCGGGCAGCCCGACAGTCGTTGTTGATAACGTCACCGGAGCGGGCAGTCTCGTTGCCGCCGACACGATTTACAAAGCGACCAAGCCTGACGGTCTGACCATCGGGAATTTTATCGGCAATCTGATTTCGCAACAACTTTTCGGTGGTCATGGAATCGAGTTCGATGCGAGAAAGTTTGAATGGATCGGCGTGCCGGTAAAGGATCATGTCGTCTGTGCCCTCACAAAAGCAAGCGGGATTACCAGCGTGGATGCGTGGATGACGGCGAAGGCCCCGGTCAAATTGGGTGGTAGCGCTCCGGGGACCACGAATGACGACGTTGCCAAATTACTCAAGGCAGCCCTCGGGCTGCCCATTCAGCTGGTGACGGGTTACAAGGGCACGGCGCCGATTAAATTGGCCGCGGAGAGCGGCGAAATCGACGGCGGGTGCTGGGCTTGGGAGTCGATCAAAGTGATGTGGCGCCAAGGCCTGGATGCCGGCGACGCGAATATCGTGCTGCAGGCTGTGCCCAAAGCAGTCCCGGACCTCCCTAAAGTTCCCGTGGCCATTGAACTCGCAAAGACAGAGGAGGCGCGCAAGCTAATTCAGGTGGGCATCCATGACACCGCGGCGATCACCCGTCCCTATGCGTTGCCTCCGGGCACGCCCAAGGATCGGGTTCAAATGTTGCGCAGGGCCTTCAGAGAAACCCTGAAGGATAAAGATTTTTTAGCCGAGGCAATTAAATCTAAACTGGATGTCGATCCGGTGAGCGGCGAGGAAGTCGAAAAGATCGTCGCCGGCCTGTTTAAACTTGATTCCGCCACGATCGCGAAAATGTCGGAGATTCTTAATGATCCAGGACGAGTTTATTAACCAACGGCCGCGATAGCTAATTTTCTCCGACTCTCCCAGTCTCCGAGCCTGTCTTTCTAAACGAGCCTCCGACTCACAAGCTCATCTTTAACGTAGGCGTAGTAAATCGGTGCGGCGATGAGACCGGGGATGCCGAAAGCTGCCTCCATGACGAGCATCGCGAGCAATAACTCCCAGGCGTGCGCGTGCACCTGCGCGCCGATCATGTGCGCGTTTAAGAAATATTCGAGCTTATGGATGACCACCAGAAATATCAGCGATGCGATCGCTACCGGCAGCGAGACGCTAAGACTCAAAATCACGATGATCGCATTGGAAAGGAGATTTCCGACTACGGGGAGCAGCCCAACGAGGAAGGTGATGACCAGCACTGTTTTGGCCAGCGGCAGATGTACGCCCGCCAACGGCAACGCGACGAACAGGTACAGCGCGGTCAGGAAGGTGTTGACGGCCGAGATGCGAGTTTGGGCGAACACGACCCGGCGGAACGCTTCGCCGACGCGGACCACGCGCTCTCGCATCGCCCTTGCGAGCGGTCCGACGGGTTCATGCGGCTGCACGTCATGCAGTGACGCCAACACCCCGATCCCCAACCCGAAAAAAATGTGTGCCAACGTGCGCCCCGCCTCCGCCCCAACCTGCTTCAACTCCGCGGCGTGTGGACCGAGCCAGGCCACCACGGCCTGCCGCAGCTCCTCCACATCCACCGGCAACTGTTCTGCGATGAAGTCCGGCAGCACCGCCCGCCATCTGTCAATGCTATCGGTCATCGTATTAAAAAGCGTCGACAGGTTATCCGCCTGAACAAAGGCGACGATTCCTGCGCCGGCAATCGTGAGAAGTAAGGCAACCCCAAAGGCCACGATGCCGACCGCGACAAGCTGGCCTCGCTGGTGATGAATCCGGAATATTTTTAGGACCTGCGCGAGAACGTGCACCACCTCGTAAACAACGAGTCCGGCCACAAGCGCCGGCAGCAAATGCAGCGGCAGCACGAGAAACAGTGCCACACCCGTGAGCAGCCAAGAGACGATATCATAGGAAAGTGCCGGGGGAGGTTGCGTGAGGTCGCCTTGTCCGAAACCCGTTGTCGCCACAATTGATCCTTCGCTGAGTAGGCGGCGAGCGCAACGCTGCGCGTGACGCCTAATCTTTGCCTTTTAATTTTAGGACGAACATCGTCCGACCACCCTCCAGCTAGCGGGGGGCTAGAGGATCGGGGCTATTGATTCTTAATTTTGCATGCTCCGGTCGTCTCCACCGGGCAACCCCAATAACGTAACCCAATGCTTCTCCTTCGCTCTTAAAGGTGCCGATGTCGGTCCCCTTTCATTGAAGTCGTGCTTAACTCTCGATTCTGCAATTGGAATCCCGCCCACAGGAACTGCCAGATATCTGCGTTCAAAATCCCAGGGCAAAGAGTAAACTTGGCCTCATCTGTTGCATCTTGCTCATGCTCAGAGTCGTGATCAGCGCTCCGATTTTTCCTTTCGAAACGGTTTGAAGATGATCAAGGTTGACGGCGCAGTCCCTTGGCATCCCGTCTACCTTCGTCAACAAAACTTCGGATGGAATATCCCGAATGGTCGAGGTGATCGGCGCAACGGTCACTTCTCCGAGAAATTCCAATGCCGAATCTCTGGTCAGAATCAGAACCGGCCGTTTCTTGTCAGGTCGGGAAAACACATACCATCTGACCTCGCCTCTCTTCATCAATCACCCCAAACCTGTTCCGATTCCCAGTCACTGAACTCGCCGCGCTTGACCGGCTTACGTTTGTAGCCTTGGCGATGTTTGGACTCCAACTCCTTTATGCGAACCTCCTTAAGGGCAGAACGCAAGGCTTCCCTGGTAAAGCCGGATCGTGTCGTCCCCAACTTCTTTGCGGCGCTGTCCACGGCCTTTACGAGCTGTTCATCCAACGTCATTTGCACTGTCTTCATAAGTGGATCTCCTGCGGGTAGCTATCAATATAGCTATAGTAGCCCACATTAATGTGATCGCTCAAGTCGTGGCCAGAAATCGCGGATGAAACGGCTTGAACCCGTACTCCGCTGGCGAACTCGTTTATTGAGTGCAAACTGTGGTAGAAAATAGCGATAGGAGGAAAATATGCTCGCTCGATCGATTTACTCGCTTCTCGTCGCCGCGCTTGCAATATTCGTCATTCCAGCGCCAAGTATCGCAGCAGAATCTCCGTGTCCCGCTATTCTTGATCAGAAATTTGCGAATCTGATGGATGAGCCCATCTCGCTCTGCCAGTTCCAGGGCAAAGTGCTGCTAATTGTCAACACGGCGAGCGAGTGCGGCTACACGCCGCAGTACGATGGCTTGGAAAAGTTATATCGCCGCTATCGTGACAAAGGATTCGCGGTCCTGGGATTTCCGGCGAACGATTTCGGCGGCCAGGAGCCGGGATCGAATAAAGAGATCGCGCAATTCTGCCGGGTGAACTACGGCATCACGTTTCCAGTATTCGCGAAGACGCCGGTCGTCGGGGCAAAGGCAAACCCGCTTTTTAAAGAGCTCGCCGCGAAGACCGGGAAACCGCCGCGCTGGAATTTTCATAAGTATCTCCTGGACCGAGCGGGACAGCCCGTAGCCGTGTTCGAAAGCGCCGTCGAGCCCGAGGATCGCCAGGTTACTGCGCAGATCGAGAAACTGCTTGGGGCGCGTCAATAGAGCGGGCGTTCAAATCGTTTAAGACGTTCAAGCAGTTCAAGACGTTCGAAACTCCACGGCCTAATTCACCTGCTGTTTCATGGTTTTCAACAGTTCCTCGAATGACGATCTCGCGATCACGCGATTGAACTGCGCGCGGTAGTTGTTGACCAAACTGATATTCTCCGCAACGACGTCGTAGATTCTCCACCTCCCGTCAACTTTATGCAGCTTGTAAACGACGGAATAAGCTTGGCCGTTCTTGTCGATGATTCGGGAATCGACTCGCGCGTAATCCCCATCGACGCTTTCGCCGGTGTAAACCACTTGTTGCCCGTCGTAGAGATCGATCTGATCCGCATAGGTCTTTTCTAACAAAGCGGTGAAGGTGGACGCGAATTCCTTCTGCTGCTGCGGATTGAGGCGGCGCCAATTTGCCCCTAGTGAGCGCATGGCCATCTCATTGAAGTCGAACAGCGGGTAAACAATCTGCCGCAATCGGTCGATGACTTGAACACGTTGTTTTTGATTGTCGAGCTTGGCACTCTTGAGAATTTCGACACCTTGATTTACCGCGCCGCGAATTGCTTCAGTCGGCTCGCCGGCGTTGGCCGATTTGCCACTACAAAGCAACATTAGAAACGCGACGATTGATAAGCACAGCCGGGTTTTCAATTTCATACCACTGATTTCCTTGAGACTAACCTAAACCTCGCGTGAATCAATGAAGTGTCTGGAGTCACACTTGTACGATTAGAATTTCTTTGTTGATTTGGCAAAGGCTGGACCGATGTCTTCGATGACTATTGCTTGAAGCCCACCACGAGATGGGCCCGGTGGGACTCGGGGAACGCTTCTCCTTCACACTTGAGCGTGACGATGTATGTGCCCGCCTTGGCGATCGCCTCAGGTGGAATGATTGCCTTCAGCTCGTCCTTGGAGACGAAACTCGTCGGCAGCGGCTCGCCGTTCAGCATGACGCGGTGAAACGGCCACATGCCTCCCTGCCCTCTTACCTTCAATACTGTAGAACCGGAACCCTCGATCAGAAAGAGCGGCGATATTTCGAGGTCGAGCGGCAAGCTCTGGTATGAATAAAAGGACGGAATCGGATTCTTGTATTTGTGGAATCCGCTATCGATGACCTTCCCGTCCATGACGACCATCTTGACGTTTTGCGTCATCCAGATGTCTTGCAGCGGGTCGCCCTCGACGATGGAGAGGTCTGCGACCTTGCCGGGCTCGATGCTGCCGTAGTCTTTGTCTTTCTTGAAAGTCCTGGCGACATTGAGCGTGGCCGCTTGGATCGCCGTCATCGGCGGCACACCCGCCTCGACATCCATCACCAGCGCCTGATGCATCAGCAACGCCGCCATGCCGCGGGGCGGGTCCGAGCCTTCTTTCAGGATGCCGCCGGCCTGGACGAAACGCCGGATGAATTCTTTCGCTTTTTCATAGCCGATTTTGGCACGCTCGAGCTGCTCGGGCGTGTAGCGCTTGAGCAACTTATCATAGGCGTTGTCGGTGACCGCCCGGACCGCAGCGGGGAGATCGGCATTGGGATCGTTCAAGATTTGGTTTTCTCTTTCTCTGAAGCGCTCAGCGCTCGGCGAAAGCGGACGCAGCCACTTGGCAATGGTCGGAGTCCACGCGACGTGATGTTCCACCATCGCATTGATCACCTCGTCGAAGTTTTCCGTTTGGTAATAAGCCCCGGCGAGCTCCTGATCGATCACGCCACCGAGCCGATCTTGGGCCAGCTTGCGCCTGCCGGGGGCATACGGGATGGAGCTGTAACCCACCGACCAGATATGCTCGATGGCGTCAACGCCGGCGTTTGCGGAGCCGATCACGTCCCAACTGTGGGCGGCTACCGGCATGCCCAGCCGATGCGCTTCGTCGACGGCGACTTTCACCAGTTCCATAGAAAGAAACTCGTTGACCTTGAGGATGTCGCAGCCAAGTTCTTTTTTTCGCTGCACCGCTTGACGCACTTCTTCCGGCGTTGTGACAATGATGTTGTCGCGGGCTGTGCGCGAGCCGAATGCATCGTGACCGGTGCTGACGCCGCCGATCGCCCGGCCTGACATCCAAATCCGCGGCCCGCGGATTTTACCCAGATTGGTTCCCTGTTTTTGCGCCAGGGTCCATGGGCCATCCTGGTAGAGTTCGATCGTTGCGCAGGTGGTAATTCCCAGATGGAGATAAAGCTCTCCATGAAAATCCTCCATGTGGCCATGACCATCGATGAAGCCCGGCAGAACGGTTTTGCCTTTGACGTCGATCACCTGCGCGTCGGCAGGAATAGAGACTGCGCCGCGACCACCGACTGCTCGGAACCTGCCTGCCTCAATAACGATGACGGAATTCTCGACCGGCGGCCGGCCGGTGCCATCGATCAGTCTTCCACCCTGCACGACGAGTACTTTCTCTGCCATGTTCCTTTTTTAACTAACTTTAGGCTGCGGCCAGTCTGTAAAACCGGGCGGCATTCCCGCGCAGGATTGCCTCCTTGGCCTCTTCGCCAATCTCCTCACGCTCCCGAAGCTCGCTAATTTCCTTTTGCACCGTCTGCGCGTTGACCTCGTGCGGGAAGTCCGAAGAGAACATGAAGGCTTGGGTGCCTGCTACCTTGATGGCATAGGACAAGTCTGTTTCACCGCCTTCGATGCCCACCACTAGACGACCAGCTTTAATCAGCCCGCGGATGTAGTCACTCACCGTCTGGCCTTCCGGCAATTGCAGCAGTTCGCCTCGCGGGTTGATCGGAGTCGAGCTCTCATAAGAACGGGAAAAGCGTTCCAGAGCCATGAGAAACCAGAGTGGGCCGCCTTCCAGGTAGGCCACACGCAGACCAGGAAAGCGCTCGAACAGGTTGTTGAAGACCATCTCGGCCATGGCGATCGCGAGAGACATAGGATGTCCTAATGCATTGGCGCCGGTGGAAACGTTCATCGTCTCCATACCTAAGTCCCAATGCCCGCCCCCATGGACGACCACGGGACAGCCCAAGCGCGCCGCTTCCGCATACAGCGGCCAGAGGGGCTTGGCGCCAAGATTAAGGTGCACACCCGTAGCGGGAAAAAGCATCCCGCACATGCCCAACTCTGTATATGCCCGCCGCAACTCTTCCAACGCCGCTTCGGCATCATGCATCGGCAGAATGCCGATGCCCTTGAAGCGGGAATCCCGCCTGAGATAGGCCTCCGCGAGCCAGTCGTTGTAGGCCCGAGCGGCCCCTACGGCGTAGTCCCGGTCCACCAGGCGGCCGATGCGCTGGCCGGTGGTAGGGAAGAGAACCGCATACTCGAACCCGATCTCATCCATGAACTCAAGCCATCCTTCGGGTCCGGGGTTTTGAAAGCGACCGTCAGGACGGATGCCGAAGGCGCCCGGAGGTCTGCGCGTCAGAGAGAACTGGATGTGGCTTTGGCTCGGGAACACACCGCCTCTCAGGCGGGCCGGCTCGATGGTGTAGGGAAAATGTCGCGCGATGGCTTCGGCGTCCTCAAAAACGTGGCCGTCTCCATCAATGATTTTCGCCTGCTGTTGCATCGGATCCTCCTTATTGCAGCGTGGCAGTGGGGAGTAGCAAGAATGCCCTAATTTGCGGCTGAAATCTTAAAGCTGCTGCCTGTTAAACCAAGCCACTATCTCGATCGCTTTACAAGCGTAGGTTTGCGTAGATACATCCGCTCACGGAATCTGTCAATGTTTCGCCGGGTGCGTTAACAATTTTGTTTCGCGAGCGACTGAGGGGTCAGATCGCAAACTCATAGGGTAGGGTATTGCGTCAGTTACTTCTTCGCAGGATCATAGCCGAGAATCGGCGCGAGCCAGCGCTCCACTTCCGCGACTTTCATACCTTTCCTTGCTGCGTAAGACTCCACCTGATCTTTGCCGATAGCGCTCACGGCAAAATATTGCGATTCGGGATGCGCGAAATACAGACCGCAAATTGACGCTGCCGGATACATGGCGAAGCTTTCCGTGAGTGTAATTCCGGTCGCTTCGTGGACCTGGAGCAAATCAAAGATGAGCGGTTTCTCCGTGTGATCGGGCTGGGCCGGATAACCCGGCGCGGGACGGATGCCGCGATATTTCTCGGCGATCAGATCTTCTATGCTGAGTTTCTCGCCTTTGCCGTAGCCCCACTCGGCCCGCGCCCGTTGATGTAAATACTCGGCAAAAGCCTCCGCCAGCCGGTCCGCCAGCGCCTTGGCCATGATGGAATTGTATTGGTCATGGTCTTTTTCGAAGCGCTCGGCCAGATCCTGGCAACCATGGCCTGTCGTAACGGCGAACGCGCCGATGTAATCGACGTGCCCGCTCTCGCGCGGCGCGATATAGTCCGCGAGCGCGAGCTGCGGCTTGCCGCGCTGATTACCTTTCTGCTGGCGCAGCGTGTGCAGCCGCGTGACTTGCCGCTTTCGCGTTACGTCGTCAAACACCACGATGTCGTCACCGTCGCCATACGCTGGGAAAAATCCGTAGACAGCATGAGCCGTAAACAATTTTTTGTCGACGATCTCGTTGAGAAGTTCCTGCGCGTTGGCGAACAACTCGCGCGCAGCCGGTCCCCGGGTCGGATCGCTCAGCAAATCAGGATAGCGCCCGCGCATTTCCCAAGTGTGGAAGAACGGCGACCAATCGATAAACGGCGCAAGCTCTGAAAGCGAAAATTCCTTCAGCACGCGGCGGCCAATGAATTCCGGTGTGGCTATACGCTGCTCATCCCATTCGGTGTGCAGTTTGTGGCGTGTCGCTTCTTCGTACGTGAGCAGTTGCGTGGCGACGCGGTTTTCGAATTGCTCGCGGATGACCTGCTGTTCTTTGCGGTTCTGCCCGTCCAGCGCCTTGCGCGCATCGGGTTTTGCGAGAGCGCCGACCACCGGCACGGCGCGCGAAGCATCGATGACGTGAATCGTTTCGTGCTCATAGGCTGGGGCAATCTTGACCGCCGTGTGGCGCTTGCTGGTGGTCGCGCCGCCGATGAGGAGTGGAATATTTAAGCCGCGCCGGGTCATCTCGCCGGCGACATGAACCATCTCATCGAGAGACGGCGTGATCAGCCCGCTTAGACCGATGATATCGGCATTTTCTGCGATCGCAGTATCGATAATCTTGTCCGCCGGAACCATCACACCCAAGTCGATGACGTCGTAGTTATTGCAGCTGAGCACAACCCCGACGATATTTTTGCCGATGTCGTGGACGTCGCCCTTGACCGTGGCAAAGACCAATTTTGTGCGTTGGGCTGTGTCCCGCGCGGCTTTTTTCTCCGCCTCGAGAAACGGTGTCAGATACGCGACCGCTTTCTTCATGACGCGCGCGCTCTTTACGACCTGCGGCAAAAACATCTTGCCCGAGCCGAACAGATCGCCGACAACATTCATGCCGTCCATCAGCGGCCCTTCGATCACTGATAGCGGCTTATCGTACTTGAGCCGCGCCTCCTCGACGTCTTGATCGATAAAATCCATGATGCCCTTGACCAGCGCATGGGATAACCGCTCGTCGACCGTGCCGGAGCGCCAGCCATCGTCCTTGGTGACGGTTTTGTCGGTTTTTTTGACCGTTTCCGCGAAAGTAACCAGCCGCTCCGTCGCGTCGGGCTGGCGATTGAGCAGCACGTCCTCGACCAGTTCCAGCAAATCTTTGGGAATTTCTTCATACACCGCCAGCATGCCGGGATTGACGATGCCCATGTCCATACCGGCTTTGATGGCGTGATATAAGAACGCCGAATGCATCGCTTCGCGCACGGGATTGTTGCCGCGAAACGAAAACGAAATGTTGCTCACGCCGCCGCTGACTTTTGCCCGCGGCAGGTTCTGCTTGATCCAGCGCGTCGCTTCGATGAAATTGACGGCGTAGTTGTTGTGCTCTTCGATACCCGTGCCGACGGTGAGGATGTTCGGGTCGAAAATAATTTCCTGCGGCGGAAAGCCGATCTGTTCGGTCAAAATTTTGTAGGCTCGCGCGCAGACCTCGATCTTTCGCTCGAGCGTGTCCGCCTGGCCCCGTTCGTCGAAAGCCATCACGATCACCGCCGCGCCATAGCGGCGGACCAGTCGCGATTGTGCGATGAATTTTTCCTCGCCCTCCTTGAGGCTGATCGAATTGACGATGCCCTTGCCTTGCACGCACTTGAGCCCCGCTTCGATCACTTCCCACTTGGAGCTATCGACCATCACCGGCACGCGGGCGATGTCCGACTCGCCGGCAATGAGCCGCAGGAATTTCTCCATCGCCCCTTTCGAGTCGAGCATGCCCTCGTCCATATTGACATCGATGATCTGCGCGCCGCCTTCGACTTGCTGCCGCGCCACGCTCACTGCTTTTTCATAGTCATCGGCGAGGACGAGCTTGGCGAACACCGGCGATCCCGTTACGTTGGTTCGCTCGCCGATGTTGACGAAATTTGACTCAGGCCTGACTGTGACACTTTCGAGGCCGCTCAAGCGCAGATAAGGCTCAACCTCGGGCACACGCCGGGGCGGTTTCCCTGTAACGGCGGCCGCCAGCGCCGCGATATGGGCCGGCGTCGTACCGCAGCAACCGCCGACGATATTAAGCCAGCCATTGTCCACCCACCCGCGCAATTGCGGCGCTAAAGTCTCGGGAGTTTCGGGGAAGCCGGTCGGCAAAAGCGGATCGGGAAGACCCGCGTTGGGATGGCAGCTGATATAAATCGGCGCGATCTGCGCCAGCTCTTCAATCAGCGGGCGCATCTCTTTGGGTCCTAACGCGCAGTTCATGCCCACGCTCAACAGCGGCACATGGGATATCGAATTCCAGAATGCCTCAACAGTCTGCCCCGTCACGCCGCGATTGCTTCCCGGCTGGATGAATGTGACGGACGCCATAAGCGGCAAATGGATCTGGCGCTCATCGAAGAGTTTCATAATCGCAAAGAATGCCGCCTTCGAATTCAGCGTGTCGAAGATCGTCTCGACCAGCAGAATATCCGCGCCACCATCGATCAAACCGCGCGCCTGCTCGTAGTAGGCATCGACCAATTCGTCGTAGGTCACGCCACGCGTCGCCGCGCTGTGCACGTCGGTGGAGATCGAGCAGGTGCGATTGGTCGGACCGATCGCGCCGGCGACGAAACGACGGCACGACGGATCTTTGGCCATGACGAGGTCGGCGGCTTTTTTGGCGGCTCGGGCGCCGGCAACGTTTAGGTCGTAAACATGCGGCTCGAGCTTATAGTCGGCCATGGACACGCTCGTGGAATTGAACGTGTTGGTTTCGACGATATCGGCGCCCGCTTCGAAATATTGAACATGGATCTCCGTTATCAAGTCGGTCTGCGTGATGCACAGCACGTCATTGCATCCCTTCAGGTCGTGGGAATGGCGCGCGAACTGCTCGCCACGAAATTCTTTTTCGCCGAGCTTGCGCGCTTGAATCATCGTTCCCATGGCGCCATCGAGAATAACAATGCGCCGGTCGAGAAGTTCGCGTAGCTGTTTATCGCTATCGGTCATCTGTAGGCCTTTGGCATTTTTCGCTTGGTCGCGGCGGGCAATGAGGCTCGCGCCACAAAAATTTCTACCGGCCGGTTGCCGTTTCGCGCCATTTTTTCACCGGCGAAGGAACCGGTGAGACCGTAGTCGACCGATTCGGCTCCGCCTTCGCGAAACCATCTATTAATCAAAGCGCGGTCGAAGCCCAGCCACTGGTGGGCCATCTGCTTGCGCATCCACTCCTGCTTATGCTGGACCAAATCGACTAGAATGACCGACCCGCCCGGACGCGTGACGCGGCAAAGTCCCTCGATGGCGCGCTGCGGGTCGGGCAGGAAGTGCAGCACCATGACGCAAAACGCGGCATCGACGCTGCGAGAATCCAGTGGCAGCTTCAGGGCATCGCCCTGACGAAACTCGACATTATGCACCTCGCGTTCTTTCGCCACGGCCCGCGCCCGGCGCAACATTTCATTTGAGAGATCGACACCGATAACCTTGCGGGCAAAACGGGCCAGTTCGAAGGTCAAGCTGCCAGTGCCGCAGCCAATATCGGCAAGCGTGAGATCCGGCGGAAGTAACTTTTCAATCGCAAGCGACGTTACCCGATCGTCAAAATAACTCTTGCGAATTCTCTCCCAGTCGCCGGCGACGGCTTCGAAGTAGCCCTGTGACCGCTGTAAGCGACGGCGACGGCATTCTTCCAAACGTGCCTGATCTTCTTTGACTTCGGGAATTTCGGCCAGTCGCGATTGCAGCGACTTGAACAGCTCCCCTGCCGGCTCAGGCATATTCGGCCGCACGGAAAAGTAAACGCTCGTGCCCTCCTTGCGGTCTTGGACGAAGCCCGCCTCGCGAAGAATCGCCAGGTTGCGCGACACCGAAGACTGCACCGACGCCACCACTTCCTGCACCTCGCCTACGGTCAGCTCTTCCTCGGCGACCGCGGCCAAGACCCGCAAGCGCAATGGATCGGCTAATGCTTTGAGGGTACGAACAAACTCCATCGTAAAACAATCATTGTATTTAAATATTGCGATGGATACAAGAACCGGAGTTCTTCTGAGCCGCGGGCGGCTTGCGGTCGGTCAGATGTAGGGGCGACCGGCTGGTCGCCCCATGTCCAAAAGCGCAAAGAACTATTGGCTGCAGGTAACAGTCAACACAGACGAATGGCGTGCAAGCATCATCACATTCTTTGAGCAAAGATGCCGGCGCGAAAGGACGGCTCGCCGCCGTCGGAAAACTTCCCTTCGCGGTAATACAGAACCCGAAAGTCGCGAAAGTGATCCAACAATTCGTTATGGGCGAGTAAATAATTTGGATTTTTCGGATGGCCGATCACTTGTTGGTCGATTGAGTAGGTTTCGAAGATCACATGCCCACCGACCCTGAGCGCGGCTCTAATCTTCGGAATCAGTGATCGTTGCAGATAATTGATGTTCAGAATCAGATCGTACTCGCGTTCCGGAAAACCGCCTTGCTCGAGGTCCAAATGTTGAAAGTCAACATGAAGACGCTTCTGTTCAGCATGCCGTCGCGCCGCGTCGAGTGCAACGCCGGAGATGTCCACCGCGACGACTTTGAAACCCCGACCGGCTAAGTACAGCGCGTTGCGCCCTTTTCCTGCTGCGATATCCAAAGCGTGGCCGGCAGGGAGCTGCCAAGCGCCGGTCTCGAATATCTGCTGCAGTAAGCTCGATGGCGCTTCCGCTCCCAGTGTTTCCGCATGCTGTCGATCCCATCTAACCTGATCATCGAGCGACATGAAAAAATCCTAGAAGAATTCAATATACCGCCCGCGCCAAGGTCAACACGTAGACTTCTTTGGCCCCATGTTTCTTCAACGTTCGGCTGCACTCATTCACCGTCGCGCCGGATGTGTAGACGTCGTCAACCAGCAAGATCCTCTTGCCTTCAACGGAGTTCTCGGGGTTCAACGCAAAAGCGGCACGAACGTTTCTGCGTCGCTCTTCTTCGGTGAGCTGCGTCTGCGCCGGTGTCTCCTTGTTGCGCCGCAGCATAAAAGGGTCCATGGGAATTTTGTAATCGCGGCTGATCTGCCGCGCCAGAAGCACGGATTGGTTGAAGCCGCGCCAGCGCAGCCTTTTGGGGTGCAGGGGTACGGGAATGATCAAGCCGACTTGGCACTCGCTGAGAAATTCCTCACAGCCGCGCGCCATGAGCTGTCCCAGCGGTTTACCAAGAGAGACTTTCCGGCCGTATTTGAATTTTTGTATCACTTGGCGCAACGGTTGCTCGTCGAGTTCTTCTCTGGGATAGCAGGCCCAAGCTCGGGCGCACGCGAAGTGGGGCGGACGCGCAAGGCAGACGCCACAGATGTGATCGTCTCCGCTCGCGTCTGGAAACGGCCTGCCGCAAACTTTGCACAAAGGGTGGGAGACGAGCTGAATATTTTTTTTGCAACTCGCGCAAAAATACACCGAGTCTCGTCCGTTTATCCTGCCGCCGCATGCGCGGCAACGCGGCGGATAGAGCCAGTCGACGACCCAATCAAAACGGTCGGCGAGGGATGGAGCTTGCGTAAGCTGCATAAGTCACATGCACCTTAACAAAGAGCCAGTGCCCTGTTCCACCAATTCGTAACGTAATTCGAACGTCATTCCGGGCAAGCTGGCGTTAGCTAGCGCGACCCGGAATCCAGGAATTTCAACCCTTCTGGATGCCGGCTTTCGCCGGCATGACGAAGAAGAAATGAATTACTCATTTAACGAACTCTAAAGACGCAGCACTAGAGAATGACAAAAGGAGCTGTGGAGGCTGATTTCAATCCCCCCAACATTCCCGCGTTCGCCGGAATGACGACTACCGGTACCCACTACTTAGTAGTTGGCTTTGGCAGAAAATTTCCGAGTGGGGCTTCTTGTTCCTCAATAAAATTCACGACTCGACGATCAGCGAGTGACCGGTCATTTCCTGTGGTTGAGGGAGACCAAGGAGGTGCAAGAGGGTCGGCGCTATGTCGACGCCGGACCCTTGATTGAGCCGGCATTTTTTTCGCTCTTCATCGACCAGGATCACCGGAACGAGATTCGTCGTGTGCGCCGTGTGCGGCATGCCGGTATCGTAGTCTATCAACTGCTCGATGTTGCCGTGGTCCGCGGTGATCACGACTTTGCCCTTTTTGCCGATCGCTGCGTCGATTACTTTACCGAGACACTCGTCGATCACTTCGACGGCCTTCACTGACGCGTCAAAATTGCCCGTGTGGCCCACCATATCCGCATTGGCATAGTTGGCGATCACCAGCCCGACGTCCTGATCGCGCAAGTATTTTGTCAGCGCGTCGGTGACCGCCCGCGCGCTCATCTCCGGCTTGAGATCGTAGGTCGCTACATCCTTCGGCGAGGGAATCAGGATGCGCTCTTCACCGGGGAATTTATTCTCTTCGCCGCCGTTAAAGAAGTAAGTCACATGAGCATATTTCTCGGTCTCGGCGATGCGCAGCTGACGAATGCCCGCTTGACTGGCAATCTCTCCCAGAATTCTGTGGATCTCCCGCGGCGGGTAGGCAACCGGAACTTTGAAAGTTTCGTCGTACCGGGTCATCGTCACATAGGTCGAGAGATTGATGCGGCGCTGACGCGAAAATTCTTTGAAGTTCTCCTCGATCAACGCACGAGTCAACTCGCGAGCGCGATCGGCGCGGAAGTTGAAAAAAATCACCCCGTCGCCGTCGCGAATTAATCCTTCTGGCACCGCGCCGTTGATTACCGTCGGCAAAACAAACTCATCTGTCACCTTTTCTTTGTAGCTGTTGCGAATCGCCTCGAGCGCGGAATACGCTTTGTTGCCGATCCCTTCCGTCAAGCAAAGATATGCCTTCTCGACTCTGTCCCATCGTTTGTCCCGATCCATGGCGTAATATCGTCCACTCACCGTCGCAACTTTAACGTTGGGATAAGCCTTAAGCTTCTCGTTAACATCGAGCATGAATTGTTCCGCGCTGTTCGGCGGCGTGTCCCGGCCATCCAGGAACAAATGGAGATAAACGTTGCCGATCTTCTCTCGACCCGCCATCGCGATGATCGCTTCCAAGTGGCGCTGGTGGCTGTGCACGCCGCCGTCACCCAAAAGGCCCAGGAGATGCAACCGGCCGCCCTGCTCTTTGGTCTTCCGCAAGGCGTCTAACAGAATCTGGTTTTTGTAGAAATTCCCATCGTCGATATCTTTGTGGATCAAAGTTAAATCTTGGTAAACGATCCGACCGGCGCCGAGAATCATGTGGCCGACCTCCGAGTTGCCCATTTGCCCTGCCGGCAAGCCGACGTCGACACCGGACATGGAGAGACGGGAATTCGGATAATCTCGCAGCAATGCGTCCAAATTGGGTTTTGACGCACCTGCCACGGCATTGCCTTCCTTTCTCGGATTGATGCCGAATCCATCCAAGATGATGAGAATCACGGGATGGCTTGTGCTCAAGTTGAATTCCTTTCCTTGTCGGCCAAAATCTCCCCTGGCCCCTCCCTTCGACTACGCTCAGGGCATGCTTTTTCAAAGAGGGGAAGCGATTCTCGCTGGGCAAATTCTCTTCCCCCTTTGCAAAGGGGGATTAAGGGGGATTTTCTTAGCGAACGGGAAATATAAGTACACCAACGTGAGAGTATCATAACCAAGTCAATTCTCAGTAACGGAATTTGTAGCTAATTTGAACAGCAGTGTCCCAGCGAACTTCCGAGACACCCGCACTACGATAACTGTTCGTTGGCAATCTGAAACTGGTCGACTAGCTTTGCATACGGCTCAGGAAGTCTAGGTCTCGGCGCGTGGCCCCACAGGCCGTCGAGATCATAGAACTCGCGCACCGGTTCATAAAAGACATGCACGATCACATCGGAGAAATCCATCAACACCCAATGGCCTCGCTGCGTTCCCTCGACCGCATAGGGCTTGATGCCGAGCTCAATTGAATTCTCTTCCAGCCCTTGCGCGATACTCTGTACCTGACGGTCTGAACGACCCGAACAGACGATGAAATAATCCGCGATGGATGTCAGCTCATGGACATCCAACACTACCAGGTCACAAGCTTTTCTGTCGAGGGCGAAACGCGTCAGGAGTAGAGCTTTATCCCAGGAGCTGATTTCTGCCAAAGTGTCTACCGTTCCTCGCGCGGGCTTCCGTAAAGCCCATGCCGTTTGATGTATCTCTCTACCGATGACGGCACCAAGTAACGAATGGATTTCCCGTGCTTGACCAACGTACGAATCTCCGAAGCCGATATCGCGATATCCGTGAGCTCGACAAAAAAGATACGCGTGCCACTCCGGTGACGATAATTCTTCTGTTCAAAATCATAACAAAAGAGTTTTTTGACGGCAACGCCGGTTCCCTTTAGCGGATCGCTTTCTTTGCTGCCGGGGCGCGAAGTCACAATGAAATTGCAAAGTGGAAAAATTGCCGCGAAATCCTTCCACGTGGCGATTTCCCGGAAGGCATCCAAGCCGATAATGAAATAGATGGAATCGCCTTGGCGTTTTTTCGCGTCGAATTCGCGGATCGTATCGATTGAATAAGAAACGCCGAGCCGGGAAATCTCCACCGTCGACACGCCGAAACGACGGTTGCCGCTGACGGCGAGACGCACCATTTGCAACCGGTCCTGTGCTGGCGTGGTGGTTTGACCGCGTTTATGCGGCGGAATAAAAGCGGGAATAAAATAAACGCGATCGAGGCCGAAAGCCTCGCTCACCTCTTCCGCGCTGCGCAGGTGGCCCCAATGGATCGGGTCGAAGGTGCCGCCGAAGAGACCGATCTTCATCAGAAGAGAAAGAGGCCTTTCGGCGGCTCATTCAAAAGAAAAGTCGAATTCACTCCGCGAGTCAGGATGGCGACTGAACGGTTTGCGGTTTCAGGTGTCAGGACTCCCGCGAGGCTGAAAGCCGAAACCTGAAACCCGAAACCCGCAATGGATAACCGATACGCCGCTCCCGTCACACTCATTCCCGTATCTGCCCGTCACCAAACACAACGAACTTCGTCGTCGTCAGCTCTTCCAACCCCATCGGGCCGAACGCATGGATCTTGCTCGTGCTGATGCCGATCTCCGCGCCCAAGCCCAGCTCCCCGCCATCATTGAAACGCGTCGAGGCGTTGACCATGACCGCTGAAGAGTTGACTCGATCGATGAACTCTCGCGACTTTTGATAATTCGTTGTAACGATGCTTTCGGTGTGCTCCGAGCCGTAGCGCTCGATATGGTCTATGGCTTCGTCCATGTCTTTGACCACACGAACGGCGAGAATGAGATCGAGATATTCAGTGGACCAGTCGGTTTCCGTAGCCTTATTTAATCCCGGAACCAACGCGCGGGTATTTTCGCAGCCGCGGATTTCCACGCCGGCGCTCTGAAATTTAGAGATCATCGGAGGCAAAAACTTGGCTGCGATCGCCTCATGCACCAACAAAGTCTCCATGGCGTTGCACACCGACGGGCGCTGCACCTTCGCGTTGAAGCAGATCCGTTCGGCCATCTCCAGCGAGGCCTCATTGTCCACGTATACATGGCACACGCCTTTGTAGTGCTTGATCACCGGAATTTTCGAGTGCGCCACCACTGCGCGAATCAGCTCTTCGCCGCCGCGTGGAATGATGAGATCGATATATTCTTCGAGCTGCAGTAGCTCGTCCACCAGAGCGTGATCTTTGCGCTCCACGACTTGCACGGCATCTTGCGGTACGCGTGTCTCCGCGCACGCCTGACGCAACACAGCCCCGATCGCCTGATTGGAATGATGCGCTTCGCTGCCGCCGCGGAGAATCACCGCATTGCCGGATTTCAAACAGAGCGCCGCGGCGTCCGCCGTAACGTTGGGGCGCGCTTCGTAGATAATACCGATGACGCCCAGTGGAATGCGCATGCGCCCGACCTGCAATCCGTTGGGCCGGCGCCACATTTTGATCACTTCGCGCACCGGATCGGGCAACGCAGCAACGTCGCGGAGACCTTTAGCCATACCGTTCACGCGGCTGGGATTGAGCGCGATGCGGTCGAGCATGGCGCTCGACGCTCCCGCCTTATTGGCAAATTCCAAATCTTTCTCGTTCTCTTCGATTAAGAACAGGCTCTGAGCTTCCAGCTGGTCGGCCATCATAAGCAATGCTTTATTTTTGTCTTCCGACGATAACGGCGCCAGCTGCCGCGCTGCATTTTTGGCGCGCTTTCCCAGTTCGACCGCCTCTTGTTTGAGTGTTTGCTTATGACCTGACATGGCGATTCTCATAACACGACGAGATCATCTCGGTGGATGACTTCGTCGTATGCCTTGTAGCCCAGAACTTTTTCAATCCCGCTTGTATGCAATCCTTTGATCTGATTCAACTCCTGCGCGCTGTAGTTCACCAGACCCCGAGCGAACTCACGACCTTCGAGATCGACGCAACTGACGCACTCGCCGACGCCAAAGGCACCGCGAACCTCTTTCAATCCCGACGGCAAGAGGCTCTTGCCCTTTTGCACCACAGCATCATGGGCGCCTTGATCGACGACGATCACGCCGGCCGTTTTCAAGTTGTAAGCGATCCAATGCTTCCGGCTGGTCAGCCGATTCGCTTCCGCCAAAATCAAAGTGCCGCAACTTTCCTCCTCCGCAAATACTTTGCCGAGGACGCCGCTTTGCATACCACTCGCAATGACTGTCGGAATCCCGGCAAGCGCGGCTTTTTCTGCGGCGCCCAGTTTGGTTACGATTCCGCCCGTCCCAACGGTGCTCAAGCTATTCCCGGCGATGGTTTGACTCAGTCCTTTGGACTCGCTGATCAGCGAAATCAGTCGAGCGTCCGCATGCGCGCGCGGATCTTTGTCATATACCCCCTCGACGTCGCTGAGAATGACGAGCAAATCGGCTTCCAGCAGCGTCGCCACCAACGCGGATAGATGATCGTTGTCGCCGAACTTCATTTCCTCCACGGCCACCGTGTCGTTCTCATTGACGATCGGAATGATTGACGACTCGAGCAGCACCTGAAACGTATGCTTCGCGTTGATATAGCGCTGTCGGTTCGCCAGATCTTCATGTGTTAACAGGACTTGAGCGACGCTTTTGTCGAACTTGGAGAAAAGGCGCTCGTACAGCGCCATGAGCTTGATCTGCCCGACGGCTGCGAGCGCTTGCTTTTCGGGAATCGTTTTAGGCTTCTCCTTGCGCCCCAGCCGGGTCATTCCGGCTGCCACCGCACCGGAGCTCACCACGACGATCTCTTTCTTTCGGTCGTGTAACTCGGCCAGCTCGCGCCCCAGTCCGCGCAACCGGGCTTCCTCGATCCCTCCCTCGGATGAAAGAATCTGGCTGCCGATTTTGACCACGACGCGGCGGGCGCGCCGCAAAATTTGCTTCTTATAATCGAGCTGCGTCACGAGGCGCCTCAGCTTGCCGTTTGATCTCGTCCAGTCTGCCGCCAATGGCTTGCACGAGCGCTTTCACGCCCTCGGTGGTCGCAGCGGAGATGGTGTAGACCGGTTGATGGTCCTTCACCAACTTTTTCGCTAAAAGTTTTGCGTTCGCGCGTCCCTCGGGCAAGTCGATCTTATTCGCGACCACGATTTGCGGCTTCTCGGCGAGCTCTGGATCGAAGAGTTCGAGCTCACGATTCACGGTTTTCCAGTCGGCGAGCGGATCTTGCTCGTCGATTTTCGACGCGTCGATTAAGTGAATCAACAAATTCGTCCGCATGACGTGGCGCAAAAACTTGTGCCCGAGCCCTTGGCCCTCATGCGCGCCTTCGATCAGTCCCGGAATATCTGCGACGACAAAACTCTTGCCGTCGTCATAGCCGACGACACCCAAATTAGGCACGAGCGTGGTAAACGGATAGTCGGCGATTTTCGGTCGCACTGCCGAAATCGCCGAAATTAGAGTCGACTTACCGGCGTTGGGCAGGCCGATGATCCCGACGTCCGCCAACAAGCGGAGCTCAATTTCCAACTCGCGGTCTTGGCCCGGCTCTCCCGGTTGAGCGAAGCGTGGACTGCGATGGGTCGATGAAACAAAGTGTGCGTTGCCCTTGCCCCCCCTGCCGCCGGCGGCGACGATGACTCGTTCGCCGGGCGTTTGCAGATCGCCGATCAGCTCACTAGTTGCGGCATCACGAATGATCGTTCCCACCGGAACCTTGATTTCGCGGTCGTCGCCGCGCCGCCCGTGGCAGTCGCTTCCCATACCATGTTGGCCGCGGCCTGCTTTGTACTGTTTTTGATAGCGCAAATCGAGGAGTGTCGTGAGCTGCGGATCGGCCACGGCCACCACATCGCCCCCATGCCCGCCGTTGCCGCCATTGGGCCCGCCGCGCGGCACAAACTTCTCCCTGCGAAAGCTCACACACCCGCGCCCGCCATCTCCGGCGATCACCCGAATCTTTACTTCATCGATAAATTTCATGGCAGGATAGATTCAGGATTCGGCAGGCAGCATTCTTTGCCCTCTGCTCTTTGCCAACTTCCTATTGCCTTGTCTTATAATCCCCTTCTCCCGGGCAAAAAAAAAGCCCCGAAAGGGGCTTTTTTGTCGCGAGAGCGCATCGTCACTGTGCTGGCAATATCGTGACTCGCTTTCTCTCCCTGTCCTTTCGCTCGTAGCGTACCACGCCGTCGATCAATGCGAATAGCGTGTAGTCCCGCCCCATACCGACGTTTTTACCCGGGTGAATACGCGTGCCGACCTGGCGCACGATGATATTTCCGGCTCGCACCGTTTCTCCGCCGAAGACCTTTACGCCACGTCGTTGACCTTGACTGTCGCGCCCGTTTCGAGAGCTACCCCCCGCTTTCTTATGTGCCATCGTACGACTCCGTCGACTACGCTTCGATTGAGGTAATTTTTAAAGCTGTTTGATACTGCCTGTGGCCCTGCTGCCGGCTGTAACTCTTTCGTCGCTTCTTCTTGAAAACGCGCACCTTCTTAGCGCGAATCTGGCCGATAATTTCGCCGGTAACCGTTGCGTTTGATACCAAGGGGGCGCCGATTTTAACCTCGCCGTTGCCACCGACAAAAAGCACATCGGCCAAAGTAACCTTCTCGCCTACCTCGCCGGGAAGCTTTTCGACTTTGACGACGTCTCCTTCAGACACGCGATACTGCTTACCGCCCGTTCTAATTACCGCATATTTCATAGGAATTTCTTGAACTACAGTTAGTAAAAGAAAATAGGGCCAAAGTCAACCTTGTGGTCTGCTGTGGTTCATTTCTAGCCCCTAGGGAACTTCTCTCGAAATCGGCTCGCAAGATAGAGATCAAAAGCGCCTTTACCGTTACGAACACACTGGAATCATGACGGCTCTTCACGCTTGAAAAGCCCCACTGGACAGCAGCTCAATCGGATGATTCCAGGTCTTATAAGTTCTTCAGCCCTTCTTGACACCCTACATGTACATCGTTATACGATATTATCGTAAGGCGATATTATATGCGGCCGCCGAAAACTCCTGACTTCAAAGCGATGGCAGAGCTACGCTACCAGATCCGCTGCTTCTTGCGTTTCAGCGAAAACGCCGCTCGAGAAGCCGGCATCGAGCCACAACAGCACCAGCTCCTCCTGGCGGTGAGAGGGCTCCCTGGCGGCCTCAAACCGACCATTGGTGTTTTGGCGGAACGAATGCAGCTCCAGCATCATAGCACGGTTGAACTGATCGATCGTTTGGTCGACAGAGGCTTCCTTTCCCGTTTGCGGGCAACCGATGATCGCCGGCAGGTCTTCGTCAAGCTCACCCATGATGGCGAAGAGTTCCTCAAAACACTTTCACTCCACCACCTGCAGGAATTGCAGTCCACCGGACCGAAGTTCGCAAAAATACTTCAGAGCCTCATCGAAAGATCTACCGCGGCTGCTCACCATGAAAGCGGAGCTGATCCACACAGTGCAAAAGTCACAAACAAACTACGAAAGGATACCAACCATGGCTGATCAAAACGAATCCACTCAAGAATTGCTCCTTGACGTGAGGGTTGCGGATGCCTCTCGCCTCTACAAATTCTACCTGAACCAGGAGAAAAAGATTCTCGGCAGCATTGCGGTTATCATCTTCCTGGCTCTTTGGGAGCTGGTCGGCAATACGTTTCAGTTGATCAATCCCATGTTCATGAGCGCTCCATCTCTCATCTGGAACGCCGCCATTCAGCTTTTCTTTTCGGGTGAGATCTATAATGACCTTTACATCAGTGGCATCGAACTTTTCTGGGGCTATTTCCTT